>JACKLU010000002.1 GCA_024235735.1 Burkholderiales bacterium | reverse complement strand
AAAACACCCCCATGGAAAAGGGCGCGAATGACGTATGGCTGGAGCGCCTTGAATTTTTGATTGTTCGTTTTTCTCACTTAGGGATCAGTGCCGATCTTGCCTCACTCAGTTTGTTCGAATTGTGGTCACTATATGTTTATCTGTCCCGCTTGATGGATGGCTAAACAATGGCAACAAGTTACCTTCTCCGTTTGGGTACGGTGAACAACAAAACTGGTATTCTGAAAGCCGCAAAACACAATAAACGTGAAACGCAGGCCGAACGTGGCGCGGGCGCGAATATTGACGCGTTCAGAACACGGTTAAACTATTCACTGACCACCACGGCAACGACTGAAGAAATCGACCGTACCGCCAAAGTGTTGATGGTGCAGGCTGGTATTGATAAAACACGCAAAAATCAAGTCATGGCGTTGGAAATCATATTCAGCCTGCCTATTAGCCGGCATCAACAAGACACCCGGCCATTCTTTCATGATTGTATGAATTGGACAAAGCAGAATATTCCAGGTGTATTGTTATCGTTTGACGTTCATCTTGATGAAAGCGCGCCACATGCACACGCGCTAATTCTGCCTTTGGTTAATGGCAGAATGCGGGGTAGTGAAATCATGGGCGGCAGAGGTAATCTAATGCAGCTGATTAACCGATTTTATGATGATGTTGCTGTTAATCATGGTTTAAGCAAGAATCAGAGCAAATACCTTGCAGGCAAACAAAAGGAAAGCATTGAACAACTGGTTTTAAGCTGGCTAGCAACTGATTCAGTGATGAAATCGGCAATCTGGCCAGTTGTACGTGATGCGATCCACAGAGACCCTTTGCCATACGCGCAATTATTAGGCATTAATCAGCGCCCCGGCAACAACGGTAAAAGAAAATCATTCGTGGAAATTATGACTTCGAAGGTAAGGGTAGAGCGACAAACCCTATAGGGTTTCAAGGCGAAAAAAGAACAAACCCTATCCTGTGTATAGGGTTTCCAAATTGCAGCAGTTCAAATTCAATACAAAATGGCTGATTCAGGTAACGAAAATATGACGAAAGCAGTTGAGGGCGAACTGATACCGGCGAACCCAGTCCGTTCTACCCGGTTGCGTCTTGGTAGTATCAGGGAAGTGAGGCGTAAGCTTCAAAAGGTTTATGAGATGTCAAAGGATGGACGCATAAGCACACAGGACGGAAGCCGCTTGGTATTTATGCTGCAAGCCTTAGCCGGTATGATTCGGGATAGTGACCTTGAAGAACGTATTAAGAAATTGGAGCAACAGCATGTCAAGAAATCTTGAAACGAGAATAGAGCGGCTTGAAGCGATTGCACACGATCCACTGACAGGCTTTTTTCATGAACTGACCGTTAGATTCGCGGCAAGCCAAAACCTGCCAGCACCGGAAAAACAGCATGACGTTAATAACGCGCTCAAGCAATTATCGGACTATCTTCCAAATTAGGGGTACAGAAATGAACACGTTAGAAAAGCGAATTGAAGCCATAGAGCAAAGCATACAAGCAAATGACATTGTGCCAGGGTTGGTTTATTGGCGTGGAAAAGAAACGCTTGAAGAGGCCAAGAAACGATATGAAGCGCAGCATAACATACCATTCACCGATAACACGCCAGCAATTGAGCTTGTGACTGTTGACGCATCGAAAGAAGGCGGGAATCGTGAAGTGGTTGATTTTAACTGGTAAATCATATGTCTAAAAATCTTGAAACACGTTTAAACGCACTAGAAGAGCGCGTACAGCGATTTAAGCCGGTATTGGTACATAGATCAAGCAAAGAAAGCCTTGAAGCCGCCAGAGCGCGATATAAGCGGCTGCATGGTGCTGAGCCGCCTATCATATTAACGTATCGGCGGTTATCGTCTGAATCCGAGTGAGGTTTCCGGCTAGACATACCTGCCAGCTTTGACAATTACGCAACGTTGCGTAATTGGAGTTACAAGTCACGTACCCGATACACCCATTTCAAGGAATCCTCACTTCAAGTTCTTGAAGTGACTTATTCCTCACTTCGAGAAAACGAAGTGACGCGTATCTGTCATCCGATGACAGTGACAAACCAGATAATCATGGGCGCAATGTTGCACCCATAAAAAGATCGGTCTTCATTAACGACCGAATTCTATCTGTCGCGGTCGTACGATACGACCACGATCATTGGTGTAATCGGATTACACTTGTTTCCGCAATTGCTCAATATCTGCGGTAGGCTTCGATTCCTTTTTATCAAATAGTTCCGGATGGCGCAGCCGGTATGCAGCCGATGAGCCAACGTGCAGCAGGTCGCGAATCGCGTCTAACTGGTGCATTGTCGACCATAGCAGATCAGGCATATCATGATTTACTGATGCCATTTTCTGCTGTTCCAGCAAAAACGCGTTATTGGACAAACTACTTTGCAATGATGTAGCCACAACTTCAGCCTGTTCGATTGCACCGGCAAACCATTCTAATTCCTCTTTGGTGAATGTTTGGCTGGTGCGTTCATACAGCGTAAATAGCAGATCGTGAATGGTGGTGTTATCGGTATCCATGTTAACGCACCTCCATAACGACTGAAGCATTAAGGCGGCGTGCTTCCTGCTGCGCTTCGATGCGTGAATGATGGTCTGAATGGTGAACCGGTAGCGCCAGACCTGTGGCAGTGAATAATTGATAATTTCCGCTGGCTATTTTTTTGATATAAACTGATAATGTTTTTTTTTCTAGGTTGTGTCATTTTGCTACCTCCTAAAGTATGGGTACATTGCTGAAATGTGGGTAACTTTACGGGTAACTTTTGATTTTTAAGAATCATGATTGTTTATCCATGCGGATTTGAGCGTATTTTATGAATCCCTATCTCGCATTTCAGTCATTGACAAAGACCACAAATGACGCTGGTTGATACGCTCCAGTTATCCATCAAAACCATTTTCAGTTATCGACTACGCTCAGCACTGATCATTCTTGCCATGGCTTTGGGCGTTGCCGCAGTTATCGTGCTCACCGCACTCGGTGATGGCGCACGCAATTACATCGTCAATCAGTTTTCATCAATCGGCACTAACCTGCTGGTAGTTCTTCCGGGTCGCGCGGAAACATCGGGCGCTTTTCCAGGTGCCGTCCTGGGACAGACACCACGTGATTTGACACTGAAGGACGCCGAATTGCTGGGACGATTGCCGCAGGTCAAACGCTATGCGCCGCTCAATGTCGGCGAAGCGGAATTGTCCGCCGCGAATCGGCTCCGCGAAGTTACCGTACTGGGCAGCAATGCCAACCTGATACCGATCCGTCATATGGAACTGGCGCAGGGCAGCTTTCTGTCCCACGGCTCGGGAAGCAGTGCGCAGATTGTGCTTGGCGCAAAACTGGCGCAGGAATTCTTTCCACAGCAACAAGCCATCGGTCAACGCGTCCGTCTGGGCGGGAACCGGTTCCGAGTCACCGGCGTACTGGCGCCACAGGGTGAATCCATGGGATTCAACTCTGATGAGATCGTGATCATTCCTGTGGAACAGGCGCAATCGCTATTCAACACAACATCATTGTTTCGTATTCTGATCGAAGCCGCCAGCCACAATGAGATTGAACCGGCAAAGCTGGCCATTCTGGAAATGTTGAAGCAAAGTCATGATGGCGAAGAAGATGTTACTGTCATCACGCAGGACGCGATACTTTCGACGTTTGATCGTATTCTGCACGCACTGACGCTGGCAGTCGCAGGTATCGCCGCAATCAGTCTGATTGTCGCGGGCATTCTGATCATGAATGTCATGCTGGTTGCCGTGACCCAGCGCACGAGCGAGATCGGACTGTTAAAAGCAATTGGCGCACGCGCGGAGGACATTCGCCTCATGTTTTTCACTGAAGCGCTGTGCCTGTCATTTGCCGGCGCGGTAACCGGTTTTTTTCTTGGTCAGACCGGCAGTCTCATGTTGCGCCTGACTTTCCCGCAGCTGCCGGCATGGGCGCCCGCATGGGCAATACTGGCCAGCATTCTGGTTGCTCTGGCAACGGGCATACTGGCATGCGTAATTCCCGCAAACCGGGCTGCACGCCTGGATGCCGTATTAGCATTAAGCAGAAAATGAAAACCGTTGATACATTCTATTTTGCTTTTCGTTCCCTGAATGCGCATCGGCTGCGTACGGTTTTATCCGCATCAGGCATCGCAGTCGGTATTGCCGCCGTTATTCTGTTGACCGCCATTGGAGACGGTATACAACGCTTCGTACTGTCCGAATTTACGCAATTCGGCACGAATATCATTACCATAACACCGGGTAAAATAACGACACACGGCGGATCGCTGGGTGCGATTGGCAGCGCGCGGATTCTGACCATTGATGATGCGCTTGCCATGCAACACTCGCGTTATACGCAATTCACCAATGCCAGCGTGATCGGCAACGCAGAAATACGCGCCCGGGGATTGAGCAGACGTGTCACAGTGTACGGACAAGGCCCCGATTTCTCGCGCGCATTTAATATGCAAGTGGAAATTGGCCACTTCCTGCCGGCTGACGATCCACGCAATCCGCGCGCTTATGCTGTTCTGGGCGCAAAAGTGCACAACGAACTCTTTGGCGGCAGGAATCCGCTGGGGGAAATCATACAGGTCGGCGGTTCACGTTTCCGCGTTATTGGCGTCATGGCATCGAAAGGGCATGTTCTGGGTTTTGATCTGGATGATACCGTTTTCATTCCGACAACTCGCGCCTTGGAAGTTTTCAACCGCGAAGGGGTCATGGAGATCAATGTTTCTTACAGACCCGAAGCACCGGTCGATGCCGTCGTTGAAGATATCAAGAATATTCTGATCGCGCGTCACGGCCGCGAAGATTTTACCGTCAAGCCGCAACAGCAATTGCTCAGTACGCTATCGACGGTACTCAATGTATTGAAATTCGCCGTGGCTGCATTGGGTGGCATTTCATTACTGGTCGGCGCGGTCGGCATGGTAACGCTGATGCATATTGCAGTCGCGGAACGTATCGCTGAAATCGGCCTGCTCACTGCGCTGGGCGCGACACGGGGGCGCATTCGCACTTTATTTCTGATCGAATCCACCGTCCTGTCAACGCTGGGCGGCCTGACCGGCTTGACAATTGGCACCGGCATTGCATGGCTGCTGAAAATTTTTATCGCCAATCTTCCAGTATATATCCCTTGGAACTATGTTCTTGGCGCGCTGACATTATCCATGGTCATTGGACTGGCGGCGGGCGTATTACCCGCGATGCGCGCAGCCCGGCTCAATCCGGTCGAGGCCTTGCGCACTGAATAAACGATTTTCTTTAATTGATTTCAAACTACGCTTCATGCTTTCCAAGTAATTCCAGCATATCCCTGATTGACATTCTGCCGCTGATGTCGCCGTCAGCCAGAAGACTGTCAGCCAGATCACGTTTATGTTTGTGCAGTGCGACGATCTTGTCTTCAATGGTATCTTTGGCGATCAAGCGATAAATAGTGACCGGCCGCTTCTGTCCCATGCGATGTGCGCGATCGGATGCCTGGTTTTCGACTGCTGGATTCCACCAAGGATCCATATGCACCACATAATCCGCTGCGGTAAGATTCAAACCAGCGCCTCCCGCTTTCAAACTAATCAAAAACAAATCCCCCTGTCCGGATTGAAATGCATTCACGGCTTTCCTGCGCTTCGGCAGACTGGTCGCGCCGTCCAGGTACTGATATGCGATACCTTTGTTGTCCAGTAACTCCCTGACAATAGCCAGATGTGCGACAAACTGACTAAATACCAGCGCTTTATGATGATTATCAATCAGCTCATCAACAAGCTCTTCAAAAGCCTGCAACTTTGCGCTGCTGATCTCTATTTCCGGGGATATCAGTCGTGGATTGCAGCATGCGCGGCGCAACCGGGTGATTTCCGCCAGCACCTGCAAGTGCTGTTGACCGCCCGAGTGAATCTGTTTTTGCAACGCTTCAATGGATTGCAACGCATTCCGGCGCAGTGCTTCATAAAAGTGACGTTCTTTTTCACTCAATTCGATATGCAAAGTGACTTCGGTGCGCGCGGGAAGCTCTGTGAGCACATCTCGTTTCAATCGACGGAGAATAAAGGGCTGCAATAATTTTTTCAGACGACGCTGTACGCCGGGATCGCGTTTGTTCTCGATGTCCAACGCATAGCGTGCATTGAATTCATTGAGAGAGCCCAATAATCCGGGATTAATGAAATGAAACACATTCCACAATTCTCCCAGATGATTTTCAATCGGCGTACCGGTAGTGATCATCTTAAAGTCGCCTTTCAACGCCATCGCTGCTTTTGACCGTTGTGTCGCCGGGTTTTTAATCGCTTGCGCTTCATCGGCCACAATGGTATGCCAATACTTCTGGTTCAACCGCTCGGCTTCGGTTTGCAGCAACCCGTAACTGCAAATGATGAGGTCAAAAGACCCTGCATCATCCAGCATTTTTTGCCGGTCGCCGCTGCCAAAATAACAGACATTCAAGGTCGGTGCGAATCGCTGCGCCTCTTCGAGCCAATTATTACAGACCGAGGTCGGCGCTAAAATAAGTGTCGGTCCATCGGCAGCACGCGACAGAATCAATGCCAGCGACTGGATTGTTTTACCCAGTCCCATGTCGTCGGCCAGGCATGCGCCGGCGCCCAGATACGCCAGCCGGGATAACCACTGATAACCTTCTAATTGATAGTCGCGCAATTCTCCCTGGAAGGTCGATGGCAACTGTGGGTGCAGATCATCCGTTTCGACCAGTTTTTTAAGCTGCTCGCGCCACTGCCTGGTGGCATGGATATTCATACCTTCGGTAAGATCGTGCAGCGTCCATGAGGCCAGCGGATGAAACGCCAAATCATTACCTTTCCTGCTGCCCAATCCAGCCAGATCATCCAGCCGTTGACGCAGTTCATTGGTCAAAACAATGAACTGTCCGTCGTCAAGTTTGATAAACCGTCCACTGGACGCGGATAGTAATGTCATCAGGTTTTGAAGCTCAATGACATGTTCCTCGTCAACCCGAACATCACCCGAAAGCGTGAACCAGTCATTGTTTTTGCGCACTGAAAAATGCGCGTGCGACAAGCCGGTTTCGCGGCTGATTCTGATCGATTGACCTTGCGGCCACTTCAACACGGCAAAATCACCCAGTTGCTGCAACTGCAGTAAAACTTCCAGCGCCGTTTCCGCATCATCCAGCAGCCATTTCGCAGTTGCCGTATCATACAGGCCGGGACAACTATCGATAACCTGATCAAAAAATGCCTGTTCCTGATCAAGATTGCGAATGGTTTGAAAACGCACGCCATCAATTTCCGCCAGCACGGTCGCTCCGCCTTTGCCCGGTTTATAAACCGGGCCGCCGCCGGCAAATGGCTGCACGAAGATCTCAACTTGAAGACCGCTTCCCAGCGGTTGCAAATGAATCTGCAAGCGACCATCGGCTTCGACTGTATCGGCCTGCGCTGAATGCGCGCCAATCTCGGATTGTATTGTCAGCATCGATGCAATGCCAGATATTGCATCGATAACCTGTTGTCTGGCCTGTTTGGGCACCTTGAGCCCATTCTGCCCGAGAACGGATGCTACTTCACGGTGCTGTGGATCGGTCTTGTACACCAGCAAGTCATCCGCTGCTGTTCTTTCAAATACATACTGGCAGTTCGGCTGTGGATAAGGAACAAGTTGAATGAGCAGATTATCGTTTTGTTCAATCACGGCAAGCTGTAATTCCGCTATCGCTATGCGCACCGGCCTGTCAACCCTGCCCTCCGAATTCCAGTACACATTGGGATGTCCGGCAGCCTCGACCACGGCGCGTTCTCTCAGTACAAAGATTTCGCGGCGATAATAACTGTAGTAATCATCTTCGTATTCAACTTCGATGTGATTGCAGATACGCCTGTCCTGTTCGGTCAGATAATCAAAATTCTCGATTTCCTGACGTAACCGCTTGACGGCCACCGGACGCCCCCTACTCCACCCACCAGTACTATTCAGACGCTGCATTCTCGGATACAGATTTGCATGACCATCATCATCGAGATCGATCATCCAGATCATGCGCGTTTGTTTGTGTGACGCGGATACGGCGTCGTTGCCAAACGTTTTCTGTTCACCAAGTAACGTCAAAGCATTCAATGCACGCTTCCAGTCTTCGACGCGTGGAATCAGATCAATCATCGCGTTGAATGTTGAATTTTTATATTTTTGCGCGATCATGACTGTTTCAGGGTCAGCGGCATGGAGCCGGTCAAGCAGATTTGAACCCACCGCCGCATACCAGAAATAATCGTTCTGCTCCGCCAGCCGACAATACGTTTTGAGACTGTCGATGGCTTTTGCATACTGACTTTCCAGACTGGCGGTTTTATCCAGCCAGTAAAGCATCAGCATTTGAAGCAGGAGAAAATAAGGACTATCCCCATCCATAGCAAAGAGAAAGTTCTTATCCGGCAAATCAAATTGTTTTTTACCCTGATAAATATCAAGCACATAAAGTAGTCTGATTGCCAGCTTGGCAAAACCGGATGCTTCACCTTGATGCTTTATCGCCAACTGCAACTGCCTGCGCAGCAAATCCAGATGTTCTCTTGTCTGACTGCGAAATAAAGCCAGTTGAAAAAAATAACCTAAATACCCGTCAATGCTGATATTGCGTCTGCCCGTCTCTTTTTTGAAGCGTGTCAGTGCTGATTGAAAACGTTCAATCGCGGCGTCATTCTGATCCTCTAGAAAATATAGCACGCCCAGTAGCGCCTCAGCCAGTGCGTTGCTTTGATCATTCAGCAACTTCCCAATGCCTTCCAGATCGCCGCGCAGCAGACAGATTTTGACAAAAAGATTAACAGCATCTTTATTTGGCTGTTTACAGGCAAAAAAGGTTTTTTTCAATAGCTGATATAAAACCCTGTCATTTTCAATCAATAACAGCCGAAAGGCGAAGTAATCGAGCAGCAGTTGCAGTTTAAATGTTTCCGGCAATGTTTCAAACCACGGTTGATTAAAGTCATGGTCAAAAAATTGCTGAATAAATTGCATGCAATAAGATGGATCGGTTCGCCGGATTCGCTCATATTCCAGCAGAAATTCCTGTTCTTTTTTGTAATAAACGTATAGCCGCAGTAAACGTATGGTTTTTTGATAACCGAATTCGTCCGGCATGTAGGGTGTATGACTTTTGACGATACGTTCCAGGCACTTCAGCCATCCGGGTCGTTCTGACGCTTTGAGCAACAAGGTATCCGCAATATCGTCAGGGCAGTACCACCAGCCAAGCCTGGTCAACGATACAAAGCCCAGATCATACAGTTTGTCACGCATTGACTTGCCGATGCTGTTCGCCGCACTGACAGAAACACATCCTGAACTCTTTAACAGCTCCTGAAAGTAACCTTGCCGGATCGGAATATAAATCACTGACAAGACGAGTAAAATATCCTGCTCTTCGTGGGTCAGTTCCTCAAGCCTGGCCAGACGTTCTTTGTTCATTATTCTCCATATCATTGATTCGGTGCTTAAGGTGCTTAATTTGAATATACAATAGCATGATACTCATCAATAGCCGTCCAGACTCCTCCCAGACGACTGCTTCATTGGCAATCCGGGTAATTTAATCGCAACTGTTATGACATTGACGCAAAAAATACTGATCTGGATGCTTGCCGGGCTTACGCTGGGCAGCCTGATCAATGCATTTACGCCTGACGTTACATTTATTCAAAACTTTCTGGTCAACGGTTTATTTCATGCCGTCGGCGCTATTTTCCTCAATCTGCTGAAAATGCTTGTCGTGCCGCTGGTGACTTTTTCACTGATCTGCGGTGTTTGCGGTATTGGCGATGTCAGTAAACTGGGACGTATTGGTATCAAATCACTGGCGCTGTTTCTGCTGTCTACCGGATTGGCTATCGCTTTGGCGATTCTTGTCGCCGAGAATATAGGCCCCGGCAAAGGTTTCCAATCCACACAAAACATGGAAAACACATTCGAGGCACCTGAAGCACCACCTTTGACACAAGTCATTATTGATCTTGTTCCAGGTAATCCGCTTGCCGCCTTTATCGACGGCAACATGTTGCAGATCATTTTTTTTACAATTCTGTTTTCCATTTGCCTGCTGATGATTGGCGAGCGCGGTCGCGCATTGATCGAAAGCGTTGAGAAACTGAATGAAGTCATGATGCAAATGGTCGGCATTGTCATGTCACTGGCACCCTATGGCATCTTTGCAATTATGGCGCAAACATTTGCGCTGCAAGGCATTGGATTGATTCTGCCGATGATCGGTTATTTTTGTGTGGTCATTGCGGTATTGATCATGCATGTAGCGGGTACACTGATGGTTTTATTAAAGTTGCTGGGAAAAGTCAGCCCCATTCAATTCCTGAAAAAAGTACGCACTGCTCAGCTTTTCGCATTCAGTACATCCAGCTCCAATGCGACCATTCCTGTCACTTTGAAAACACTGGAAAAGCGCATGGGCGTCGATAATTCAACAGCATCGTTTGTAGTACCGCTTGGCGCGACGATTAATATGGATGGCACGGCGATCATGCAGGGTGTCGCCACCGTCTTTATCGCCAATGTATATGGCATAGAACTTGACCTGCTCGATTATCTGACCGTTATCGGCATGGCCGTGCTGGCCTCGATTGGCACCGCAGGCGTGCCGGGCGTCGGTCTGATCATGCTGGCCATGGTGTTCAATCAGGTTGGTCTTCCTGTTGAGGGTATCGCCTTGATTATGGGTGTAGACCGCTTGCTGGACATGCTGCGCACCGCCGTCAATGTAACCGGCGATGCGGTTGTTACGCTGATCGTTGCAAAAAGCGAAAACAGCCTGTCCGTTTCAATATTCAACGACCCGAATGCCGGCGTGGAAAAATCCGTCCGTCTGCCGCACGATGTCATGCCAGGGCGGCAAATATGATTTATTCCCGCAATGAGGGATCGGTAATAAAACCGATTCTCGCCATACCTGCATTGGCCGCTTTGCTCATGACTTTGGCGACATGCTCATAATGTGCGAGCTTGTCTGCACGAATATGTAATTCCGTTTTGGGATCCTGCGCAACAGCCGCGGAAAACCGGGCCGACAACGCATCCAGAAGAACCGGCTCACCATTCCAGAACAAACTGCCATCGTCTTGTATGGCTAACTCAACGTGTTCAGGCTGGGTGATATTGGGCGTACTTTCTGCTTTCGGCAGATCGATCTTGACTGAATGCGTCAACAGCGGTGCTGTGATGATGAATATAATCAGCAAAACGAGCATCACATCAACTAACGGCACAACATTAATTTCCGACATCGGCGCCTGCTGTCCACTGCTATTCATGCTGCCAAACGCCATTACTGCCCCCTTCCTTCAAGATTCGAATATGTTGTCGCCGGTGCAATTGTCTGCGGTACCGATTGCTTTTTATAGCTGTCACTGCCGTTCCCAATGGTGATCAACACAAACAAGTCATGCGCAAATGCATCAAGACGTGCAAGCCATATGCGATTGCGCCGCACAAAGGCGTTATAGGCCAGAACCGCCGGAATCGCTACAGCAAGACCCAATGCTGTCATGATCAGTGCCTCGCCGACAGGGCCGGCAACTTTGTCCAGTGTTCCTTGCCCTGATAAACCGATTTGTATCAATGCATGATAAATGCCCCATACAGTACCAAACAAACCAATATAAGGCGCAGCAGATCCAGCCGATGCAATCAGTGTCAATCCGTTTTCCACACGTGCGGCCTCTTGATCGATACCGTTACGTAGCGCACGCGTCAGAAATTCACTGGTTCCACCCGCGGCAGCCAGTTTCTGTAAATCCTGCGCTTTGGAATCAGCCGCCGCCTCCAATCCAAGCTTGGCCAGCTCGGCAAAGGCGTTATTCGGCGCGGTGCTGTTGAGCGTTGTTTTCACTTCATCTAACGATTCGACGTTCCAGAAATGCTTTAGAAATGCAGTAGCACGTCTTTTGGCAATAAAGTTAGCGATACTTTTGGTAATTATCAAATACCAGCTTGCAATTGAGAGCGAGATAAGCAAAACCAGCACACCAATCCCGACACCATCAATTTGAGCGAGAAAATGAGAAAAACCAAGACCTTGTTCCATTAATTATTTCCTTGCAATACAAAATTAAAAGGTTGCAGCGCGATCGCACGCACGGGCTGACCATCCCGCATCGACGGCCGGCATCGCCAGCTTCTTACTGCTTCAAGCGCTGCTTTATCCAAGCGATCATAACCACTGCTGTCAATCACGCGTGCATCATCGATGCGACCAGCCTCATCCAATTCAACCCGCAACACCAGCTTGCCCTCTTCGCCCATGCGCCGTGAAATTGCAGGATAAGTTGGCGCAGTCAGCGAAGGACAGGAAACGGACAACTCTGATGAAAGTGTCACAGGCCCAGCCGGCATCTGCGGTTTTGTCGGTGCTTCAGCGATCGGTACAGGCAAATTTTTCTCTTCAGCTGGTTCCAGCTCAGGATCCGGATCCGGCGCTACAACCGGTTGAGGTCGTGGCGCTTCCGGGGCTTTTGTCACCAGTTGCTTGACTTTTGGCTTGGGTTCAGGTTTTTGGATCGGTTGCAGTTTCACCGGTACGGGTTCCGGTTTAACCTCAGGTTGCACCTGCGGTTCCGGTAGTGAAATCACTTCGGCAAACAGCCTGACCACCTGTTCAGGTTGCGGCAAAACGCGCTGATTCCATAGCACGTAAAACAGGGCGCCATGCACAATCAATACCAGCAGAATGCCAGGCAAGGAAACAAGACTTTGTTTCGATCCTAAATAATCGATATTTTTCTGTGAAAGAGATTGCATTATGAATTAATCATCACCCGGAACTTTCTTCAATGCACAACCTGAAACTGTAAAACAGGCAAAAGATAACCCGAATGAAAACAACCGTCCGGTTCTTTTGAGAAAAAAAGCATTGATCACAATTCAATCAAACCAAAAATAATAAAGCAAACAATAATAATTATCAATAATCTCCAGCTATTTTCTTCGACTGAAACTGACATTGGTTGATCAAATGACATTAACAGTCCAGAAAATCCCAAGACAATTGTGGTTATTGCAAAGTTAAAAAATGACATTACCTACGAATTGACACTGAAATCTTTTAACGCCACAGCGGCAACGTAGATAATCTTTTAACTCCTACTAAATCACTGATTGCTGATCAGCGTACCGACACCCTGGTCAGTCAGAATTTCAAGCAGCAGCGCATGCTCGACGCGCCCATCAATGATATGACAGGAATTGACGCCATTCTTCACTGCGTCAAGTGCGGAACCAATTTTCGGCAGCATGCCGCCGGATATGGTACCGTCAGCAAATAATTCGTCGATCTTCTGCGCGGATAAGCCGGTCAATAAATTGCCATCCTTGTCGAGCACGCCCGGCGTGTTGGTGAGCAAAATCAGCTTCTCGGCGCATAATATCTCGGCCAGTTTTCCGGCAACAAGATCGGCATTGATGTTGTACGATTCGCCATTCTCACCTACGCCGATAGGCGCAATGACTGGAATGAAGTCCTGACTATCGAGCAATGCAATAAGCGATGGGTCAATTGATTCGATTTCACCGACCTGGCCGATGCTGATCCACTCGCCCGCTTTTTCACGGTCTTTGACAAGCATTTTTCTGGCGCGTATGAATGCACCGTCCTTGCCGGTCAACCCGACGGCCTTACCGCCCTGGCGATTGATCAGATTGACGATATCCTTATTGACGGAACCACCGAGTACCATTTCCACGACATCCATGGTTTCTGCATCGGTCACGCGCATGCCCTGAATAAATTCGCCTTGCTTGCCAACACGTTTGAGCATTTGGTCAATTTGCGGTCCACCGCCATGAATAACCACCGGATTCATGCCAACCAGCTTGAGCAGCACGACATCGCGCGCAAAACCGTATTTAAGATTTTCCTGGGTCATGGCGTTGCCGCCGTATTTAATGACGATGGTTTTACCATGAAAACGCTGAATATAGGGCAGTGCTTCGGCAAGGATTTTTGCTTTGTCGCGGGCGGTGGATTGCGAAATGGTCATGGTTAGGTATAAAAAAATGTAAACATGGATTGGTTAACTGGCAATTTGAAGAAAACGCTTTTCGCGGACAAATGTGCGCAAATCCAGTTCGTACCAGGTGCGACCTTCCTTATCCTGATAGATATGCGACACACCGGCGCGCAACTGCTCATTACAGTCCGGGCAGACCACAAACTCGGACAAACTGCGTATACCCATCAAATTGTGGACGATAAATCCGCTGTTTATTTTGTAATCTGCTGAAACCAGCAAAATGCGGGAGCGGGAATCGAACGGCACAGCCGCCCCCCCCAGGTAGGCGCCCAAATCGGTTATGCCGTACAGGTTTCCGTGCACATTGATAATGCCCAGAAACCAGGGGTGCGTTAACGGTACAGAAACAATTTCGGCAACCGGAATCACTTCGCTGATTTCGCTCATTCGCGCCAGATAACGCACATCGCCGATCATCATGCCCAACACGGCTATATCAGCAATCGGTTTCTCAGCATTTGGCATTTCAGATATTTCAGTCGCTTCTGGCTTCTCGTGAATATTTTCCATAGTATCGCCCTCTGCATGTTGTATGTCTTAATCCGGTGTGTCGAGCCGGGCTATTTTCTGCAACAACTCTTCCGCCACAATGGGCTTAACGACATAGTCTTTCGCACCCTGGCGCATTCCCCAGATTTTATCGATCTCCTGCCCTTTTGTGCTACAGATGATAATGGGAATAACACGCAGCGCCTGATCTCGGAGAAACATTCGTATCGCCTGAAAACCATTAACATCCGGCATGACGATATCCATCAGAACAAGATCGGGACAGGTTTCCTTTGCAATTGCGATCGCCCGCGCACCGTTCTCGGCCAAAATGGTCTGGTACCCTTTTCTGACCAGAATTCTGGACAGAATATGCCGCTCGGTCGGCGAATCATCAACGATCAGAATCTTTTTAATGGCCATCTGACGATATTTTCAATATTTATTTAAATTAAATGCAACCTGCTAATCCGGATTCACATATAACGTAAAAGGCTTGAGGGATTACGCCACTTAATGGTGCGGTAAACCCGGCACGCAGGGTACAATATCAGCAATGTCAGCAGCGCCATGAAATACGCCGAGCCCAGGCCGCCACGTTCAAAAAATAACTGCAACAACATCAACACACCGAAGTGCGCCAGATAAAAAAACAGCGCTGTCTGGCCGAATACTAGGGCTACACCGTTACGACGCACTCCGATAATCGGCTCTAGCCACATCAATATTGCCAGTATGACAGCCATCAATCCAAGCTCCAGCAAAACATAGGCAAGACTGGGGGGATATTTGCTGACATGCAGCCACTGCACAACCGAATACCCTTCCAGCAGCATAAACATGTTGCCATAATCGGCCATGCTACGGATCAGAATGAATAACAGTACTGCGCATCCGCCGCTGACAAGCAGCAGACGCTGAATACATCGCGGATCGGGACGTTTTGACTGTATCCATTCGCCAAAAATCCACCCCAGCATCATAACAGCCAGCCATGGTATCACCGGATAAAACACAGAAAATGCCGTCGAAAAAACTGGTGCGAAAGTGAGCGCAAGCCAGAGCGGTACTTCATCGCCAGGCACCCAAATCCATTTCAGCAGCAATTCGCTCCCGGTCATGATCACAATTGCCGTCACCCATATCACGCCTTTGTGCAAGCGACGCACCCATACCATCATGATCATGCTGACGCCAATCGCATACAGAACCTGCAGAACGAGCTTGCCGGAAGCCAGCGAGAGCAACACGATATCCAGCATTGCAATAAAAATACCGCGCAACCATAATTCGCGGTCTATAATCTGCTGCGGCATTCCCTGCTGCAAACGTTGCGCGTTGCTGACTGCAATTGACGCACCGGTCAGAAAAATAAATGTCGGTGCACAGATATGCGTGATCCAGCGCGTCAAAAACTGGTCACTGGCGAACTGGCTACCGCTTTCATAGAGCAGAATGGAATCCGCAAAAATGCGACCCTGATTGAAGAACCCCGATGCATGATCCAGCGCCATAAGCATCATGACAATACCGCGCATCCAGTCTATGGCGGCAATGCGTTGAAGACTTTTATCCACAGGATCATTCATCTGGCTGTAATGTATTATTTACAGATTCCCAAAAACAAGAAATTTTTGCAATTATTAAAGCAGGGCGAGGTTATTGCGATGAATCAATTCAGCTTCGTCGACATAACCCAATAATATTTCGATGCTGCTACTCGGTTTACCCATGATTTTACGCGTTTCCTCGCTATTATAATTGATTAAGCCGCGTGCAATCTCCCGCCCTTCGGATGTGAAGCAGGCAACCGCCTCACCCCGGTCAAAGTCACCGCTAACATGTGTCACGCCAATCGGCAACAGGCTTTTCCCATCCATAATCAATGCGTTTGCGGCCCCTTGATCAAGAGTGACCCTGCCGCGTACTTGTAAATAATCCGCCAACCATTGCTTTCGCGCCGCCAATATCGGTATTGTCGCCAACAGTCGCGTCCCGATGGATTCGCCATGCGCCATGCGCACCAATACCTGCGGTTGCTGACCGGATGCAATAATAGTGTGTGCGCCACTGCGTGCGGCACGCTTTGCCGCAATCACTTTTGTCAGCATGCCGCCGCTGCCAATACTGCTGCCAACGCCGCCGGCCATGCGTATTAACTCGGGATCAGCCGCACTGATTTCGGAAAGCAACTGCGCATCGCTGTTTTTGCGCGGATCACTGGTAAAAAGGCCGGCCTGATCAGTCAATATTACCAGCGCGTCCGCTTCAACCAGATTGGTTACCAGCGCGGCCAGCGTATCATTGTCTCCGAACCGGATCTCATCCATCGCAACGGTATCGTTTTCGTTGATGACCGGTATTGCTTCCAGTTTCATCAGCGTCATGAGCGTCGAACGCGCGTTCAGATAGCGTTTGCGGCTGGAAAGGTCTTCATGGGTCAGCAATACTTGCGCTGTCTGTAACTCATGATGACTGAAACAGGAGGCATATGCCTGCGCCAGCCCCATTTGCCCGATAGCCGCCGCAGCCTGCAGTTCATACAGAGCATGAGGGCGAGTGCTCCAGCCCAGACGTTGCATGCCTTCAGCAATAGCGCCGGAAGAAACCAACACGATTTCCTTGCCCATATGCCGGAGTCTGGCAATCTGCTCCGCCCAATCAATCAATGCTGAATGGTCCAGTCCTTTTCCTTGGTTAGTAACCAGACTGCTGCCCACCTTGACTACAATGCGATGTGCATCTTTCAACATGAGACACGTACGCCCGTATTAGTCATTTTCACCGGTTGACGCCAAGTGTTGCTCCAGATAATCCATGATTTCATAGGTGAGCTGTCGGCAACCTTCGCCGGTTAGCGCGGAAATCATGAAATATTTATCCGTCCAATTCAGTTTCCGGATTAATGCCTCGCAGATTTGATCCTTTTGCTCCTCCGGCAGCATGTCTACCTTGTTTAACACTAGCCAGCGCGGTTTCAAATACAAAGCCTCATCGTATTTACGCAATTCTGTAATCACTGCCTGTGCTGCCTGAAGCGGGTCCGCGCATTCATCGTAAGGCGCCATATCAATCAAGTGCAATAACAAACGAGTGCGCGACAAATGTCTTAAGAACTGATGTCCCAAGCCGGCGCCTTCTGCCGCGCCTTCAATCAATCCGGGGATATCCGCCATAACGAAACTGCGGTCATAATCAATCCGAATGACGCCCAGATTGGGCTTTAATGTTGTGAATGGATAATCGGCTACTTTGGGTCGCGCCGCAGAGACGGCCCGAATCAATGTCGATTTACCCGCATTGGGCATACCAAGCAGACCCACGTCAGCCAGCACTTTAAGCTCCAGTTTCAACTCAAATTCCTGTCCCACTTCCCCATGAGTAAACTGTCGCGGAGTACGATTAGTACTCGATTTAAAATGCAGATTGCCAAAACCGCCTGAACCACCTTTAGCCAATAAGACTTTCTGCTGATGTTGCAACAGATCAGCAACGACTTCGTGTGTAGCAGTATTCGTAATCACGGTACCCACTGGCATACGCAACACGACATCATCAGCGCCTTTACCATAGCAATCCGAGCCACGCCCGTTTTGCCCATTTTTTGCACGAAAAATACGTGCATAGCGATAATCTATTAAAGTATTAATATTGCGATCCGCAACTGCGTAGATACTGCCACCATTGCCTCCGTCACCACCGTCAGGCCCACCTTTGGGAATAAATTTCTCGCGACGAAAGCTGGCAACACCATCCCCGCCTTTACCGGCAAATACCTGTATCGTTGCTTCGTCTATAAATTTCATACTATCAACTTGAACTGGGACACACTCAGTCAGGTGCGGAATTATTCATTGAATCAAAAATAAAAAAGCCCTATCAACTAAGACAGGGCTTTAAGATTTATGCGGATATACGCCAAACGATAATAAAATTATCAGCAAAAACTTATACTGCAATAATTACGTCGGTGTAACATCCACTATCTTACGTTTCAATTCACCTCTGACACCGAACTTCACTACACCGGTAATCTTGGCAAATAGCGTATGATCTTTGCCAATACCTACATTAATACCCGGGTGGAACTTGGTGCCGCGCTGTCGAACGATAATCGAACCGGCTGAAATCAGTTCACCGCCGTAACGCTTCACGCCCAGTCGTTTCGATTCCGAATCGCGGCCATTTCTGGAACTACCACCCGCTTTCTTATGTGCCATGATTAAACTCCTAAAACCATATTCGTCGTTTTATCTACTTACTCGTACTTAACTCAAGCTGAAATGCCAGTAATCTCGATTTCAGTGTAATTTTGACGATGTCCTTGATGTTTCTGATAGTGCTTGCGACGACGCATCTTGAAGATACGTATCTTGTCATGCCGACCCTGACCCAGTATCGTAGCACTCACTTTAGCGCCCTCGACTAGCGGCGTACCCATTGCAATTTTGTCGCCATCCGCAACCATTAATACCTGATCGATGACAAGCTCGCTCCCATTCTCCGCATCAAGTTGCTCAACTTTCAGTTTTTCACCCACTTTGATACGATACTGCTTGCCACCGGTTTTTATAACCGCATACATAATTATCCCCACACAATTTCTCTTTAACACAGAACCGTGCATTATACATAAGCACGCACCTTTTGTGGAGCGAAATTATTTTGATTTTATTTGTGCTTGACACAAAAGTATGTCGTTTCTAACATAGCGTTTTCTTCAAGGTTACATCGTGTCAATAGAACATATCAGGCGCTTTATTGCCCAGGACATGGGCGTCGTGGATGAAGTCATCAGACAAAAGCTGCATTCTCATGTAGCGCTTATCCGACAAGTCAGTGAATACATTATTAACAGTGGCGGCAAACGATTGCGCCCCGCACTTGTTGTTCTGTCCGCAGGGTCTTTTGGCTATACCGGGCAGCACCATTTCAATCTCGCAGCTGTCGTTGAATTTATTCACACCGCGACACTGCTGCATGACGATGTCGTCGACGAATCCGAAATGCGCCGCAACAGAGAAACCGCCAATGCACTGTTTGGTAACGCAGCAAGCGTACTGGTTGGTGATTTTCTATACTCGCGTGCTTTTCAAATGATGGTGGAAGTTGACAACATGCGCGTGATGCAGGTTTTAGCTGATGCCACAAATACCATCGCTGAAGGCGAAGTACTGCAACTACTCAACTGCCGCGATCCTGATGTGAACGAAGAAAACTACTTGCGGGTAATACGTTTCAAAACAGCAAAACTCTTCGAAGCCGCCAGTCGGCTGGGCGCTATTCTTGGCAATGCCTCTCCCGCACACGAAAAAGCCATGACCATTTATGGTATGCATCTGGGCACCGCATTTCAACTCATTGATGATGTATTAGATTATTCAGGCGATCATCAGGACACCGGCAAGAATCTGGGCGATGACTTGGCGGAAGGCAAACCAACGCTACCACTGATCCACGCCATCCGGACGGGAAACGCCGAACAGGCAAACTTAATTCGGGAAGCCATAAAGAACGGTGGAATCGACGATCTCAAACCTGTGCTTGAAATCATTCACACCACCGGCGCACTGGATTACACCAAAAAGTGTGCACTAGGTGAAATCGAAATTGCGCTGTCCGCCATCGCTTGCCTACCCGACTCCGAATACAAGAAATGCTTGATACAGCTTGCCGATTTTTCGGTAACGCGAAATTATTGATTCAGATCCGACACACTTTATTTTTTTAATATGAAGAATAGCCAAAAGATAGTGCAGAAAACTTAAAACCGCCCCGATCATTCAACTTTACGCCACAAAAAAAAAGAGCAAGAACATCTCCTTCGTTTCATCGAACTTACCGTCCGCTCTTTCAATACTCCACCGGCAAAGGATCCAGACTGCGCCACAAATACCAAGTGGCAACAGAACGCCACGGCTTCCATCGCTGCGCCAGTTCAAACATGCTTTTCTTATTTACCGCCTGACTATCAAAGTAATGCATACTGATAGCGCGCTGCAAGCCAATATCAGCCACAGGAAAAATATCAGGGCGCAGCATATGAAAAATCAGAAACATTTCAGCCGTCCACCGACCTATACCTTTGATCTGAACCAATTGATCGATTAGCGCTTCGTCGTCCATCACGTCCCATTCAGACACATTCAGTTTGTTCGTCATAAAATGAAGCGACAAATCCTGAAGATAACCGATTTTTCTGTATGACAATCCACATTGTCGCAGCAGATCTTCATCAGCGCCATAAATTACCTGAGGAGCAATATCGGGTATGGTGCAGGCCATTTTTTGCCAAACACACTCGGCAGCCTTTACTGAAATCTGCTGCCCGATTATCGAGCGCACCAGTGTTGTAAAGGCATTACCGTGCGACTTAAGCACAGCATCATCATACTGCCGAATTAGCTCCCCCATCACAGGGTCATTCACGGCCAATTCATGTGTAGCAATCTGCCAATAAACAGGCGTCATCTGTCAAGAAATAGTACATTAATCACCGAAAAACCGATTTCTTATGTCAGTGTGTTTTTATCATTGCGCAACAGATATCCTTCGATGTTACAACTAATATTTACCCCCCTGACGAACTCCGTCCGCATTACCCGGCTAGACTATAATCCAGTTGAGTGACTAGCTGACACTTCCCTTTTGGTTAATTTTTATATAGCATAGCGCAATTAGTAAAATATATTATTTGTTTTATTCAATGCGTATTGAGATTAGCGTTGCTATCCGATTTTTTTCATCAATCTCACTGTTTTTGCTACCCAAGCATAACCATAACTAACACCTAACTTATTTTTTTGATTTTCAACGAGGAAGATATGAGCCAACATATTCATTATGTTACCGATGAGAACTTTGAAGCGGAGGTATTGCAATCCTCGCTGCCAGTTTTGGTTGATTACTGGGCTGAGTGGTGTGGCCCGTGCCGGGCGATCGCCCCTATTCTGGACGAAATTGCCAGTGAATATGAAGGCAAACTTAAAGTCGCCAAACTTAATATTGACGACAACGAAATTACACCCGCAAAATATGGCATTCGCGGCATTCCCACACTAATGTTATTCAAGGATGGAAATATTGAGGCCACAAAAGTCGGCGCGCTACAAAAATCGCAGCTCACCGCATTTGTTGACAGTCACATCTAAAGCCGCTAAGCTTCTTGAAAGTCCAGATAACAGGCCGGTCAACCCGGAAATGTGATTAAAACTTAAATTACCTGCCTGATCTCTTTCTTTCAACCATTCTTTTATATCTAATATACGATCCCGCCAGCTGTTGCTTTCCTTCCGGCGTTTATCTTTTGCGTTAACTTCTACGTTTTTCAAAGAACTATTTCATGCGTTTATCTGATCTTAAACATCTTCATGTAACTGAACTTGTCAAAATGGCAACCGCCAATGAAATAGACGGCGCCAACCGAATGCGAAAACAGGATTTGATTTTTGCATTACTGAAAAATCAGGCAAAAAAGGGAGAAAGTATATATGGCCACGGCACACTCGAAGTCTTACAGGATGGTTTCGGTTTTTTACGTTCGCCCGACACATCTTATCTGGCTGGCCCTGATGACATTTATATTTCGCCAAGTCAAATCAGACGTTTCAACCTGCACACAGGCGACTCAATCGATGGTGAAATCCGCCCCCCAAAAGATGGAGAACGCTATTTTGCACTGGTAAAAGTTGACAAGGTCAATAACGAATCACCAGAAATCTCCAAAAATAAGATTCTCTTCGAGAACCTAACACCACTGTTTCCCACGGAACCGCTAAAACTTGAGCGTGATATTAAAGCCGAAGAAAATGTCACCGGACGTGTTATTGATTTGATTGCACCCATCGGCAAAGGACAGCGCGGTTTGCTTGTAGCCAGTCCGAAATCAGGAAAAACCGTCATGCTGCAACATATCGCACACTCCATCGCAGCTAACTATCCCGAAGTAATTCTGATGGTTTTACTTATTGATGAACGGCCTGAAGAAGTTACCGACATGATTAGGTCAGTCAGAGGAGAAGTTATTTCATCAACATTTGATGAAGCGGCTATGAGACATGTTCAGGTAGCGGATATGGTCATAGAAAAGGCCAAGCGTCTGGTAGAACATAAAAAAGACGTTGTCATTCTACTGGATTCCATTACGCGTCTGGCACGCGCCTACAACACTGTAGCACCTGCTTCCGGTAAAGTACTGACTGGTGGCGTTGACGCAAATGCTTTGCAGCGTCCAAAACGTTTTTTTGGAGCTGCTCGCAACATTGAGGAAGGTGGATCACTAACTATTATAGCCACGGCACTTATTGATACCGGCTCACGGATGGATGACGTTATCTATGAGGAGTTTAAAGGGACTGGAAACATGGAAATCCATCTGGATCGGCGCATGGCCGAGAAAAGGATTTACCCCGCGATCAATGTCAACCGATCTGGAACACGCAGAGAAGAGTTACTGATTGATTCCGATGTGTTGCAAAAAATATGGGTGCTCCGCAAATTACTTCACCCCATGGATGATATGGATGCAATGGCTTTTCTTCTGGATAAAATTAAAGCAACTAAAAATAATTCCGACTTTTTTGACTCCATGCGGAGAATATAGAATTTTAGTTTTTTAAAATTGACGTCAGTCGTGTGAAAGAGTATAGTGTCGGCTTTTTCGGGGTGTAGCGTAGTCTGGTAGCGCGCCTGGTTTGGGACCAGGATGTCGGGAGTTCGAATCTCTCCACCCCGACCAATTATACAGCTCTAAATATTTAGGGCATGCTCGACATAGTGCCCGTAGCTCAATCGGATAGAGCACCAGCCTTCTAAGCTGGGGGTTACAGGTTCGATTCCTGTCGGGCACGCCATCAAGTTAAATCTGTTTATATTGTATTGGTTGATTTCCTAATTGGAACTTTAAACTCTGTAAATGCAGAACAGATTGTTTATAAATCGATAGCTTAATGTTAAATGGTGGCTGTAGCTCAGCTGGTAGAGTCCCGGATTGTGATTCCGGTTGTCGTGGGTTCGAGTCCCATCAGCCACCCCAACATCCCAATTAGGCGCCCATCGCCTTGTCAATCAAACATTTATACACTCAGAGATTTTTGTAAAAACCTTCAACTTTGTTCATAATTCATTGTTTTTATTATTTCTAATTTAATAAAAAAGAAGGATTTTGCAAAAATTTAGTTCAATAGCACATTAACCTCGACTTTTAACTTCGGTTAATGATGAGAGGATTAGCAGCCTATCATAAACTTACTGTATTTTCGTGTAATTTTCTTGATCAGAAAAATTAAAAGCAAACAAGACATAAAAGTAGCAATGGAGAATAAAAGGTATGAAAATACGCTAGCAACTGGAAGTTCATAAAATACGGCGTTATATAACAATTTAATTCCAGAAATAAAATATGAATGAAGAAAAAACACTCCAAAACTTACTTCTGCAACATAATTCAGAAATTTTGATTTTAGTTGATTATTAAACTTATAAAACAATCCTAGAAAAAAAAGAGACATTACTGTTTTTTGCAAATAATTTAACCAAGTCATAGTTCCACTGTCCAAGTAATACTCCCAACTCGCGAAAATAACAATGAGAGCACCAGAAAAAGTAATAAATTTATAATCACTAAAAATTGTGTTTAACGTATCCTTGTATTTACTGCACGCCATACCCAATAAATACACCGAGAAGAAATGTACAAAAGATTGAAAGGGAAGACCTCGTTCAACAAAACATGAAATAACAATAAATAAAGGCAAGAAATGATAGATTTTTCCGTCGCTATCAGCCCTGACTAGTAAAGGAGCAATCAAGTAGAATAAAGTTATCATGGGAATGAACCAAAGGGGCGCAAGATGCTGTCCTGTCATATAGAACAACATTATTTGAACCCAGACAGGGTTGTCGTAAAACCCTAGCCCTACAACTTCTCTATCCAGAAAAGCAGTAAAAACCACTATAGCCGGAATCGATATCAACAAGTAAGGCACGATCACATTTTTGAATTTTGTTTCCAAATATTTTTTTGGATTGTATTTAATTGATAAATGCTGAAATAAGTATCCGGCAATGAATACAAACAAGGTACTACCATTAGAAATAAAAATTTTTAGCATACGCTCCGCAGTTGCATTCCCTTCCCATACGAAAGCATCTATACAATGCCCAAAAACTATAAAAGCTATAGCAAGAGCCCTAAAATTATGAACATACCCTAAAAACAATTTTTCCCCTCCTCGGAAGCTATCTATAGTTATGCAACAACTCGGAAAATTGAATCGGTTTGGTTTCCCCAGAGATTTAATAATTTGAGTCAAACCGCCCCATCTGACTTGATCTGGTCAGGCAGAGCCGGAGGTTTACCTATCGTTAATTATAAGTACTTTCTACCCTTGATTTTTTCTACCCTTGATTTTTCGAGAGGATTACTCACTAGCCTGCTTTAAACAAACTAGGTTGATGGAAGGATTACCGACTGCAATCAGCTGCATCTGCATCGCTATTTCAACCAGAGAATATGGCTTATTTTTACATTTCTGGTTTAATTGAACAGTCCAAATCGTTTATTTATTTTAGTATTATGTGCTTGCAGATAACACGAACGACTAATTATTAGCACTCTCCACTAAACGATCATAGATACTCATATAACTTTCAATCATTTCCGACATGGAAAAACAAGTTTCGATTTTAATCCGAGCAAATTTACCGTGTTTTTCCAATAATTCAGGCTGGATATAATACTTTAGAATCGCTTTCTCCAAGGCAGCCTCATCACCTGGTTCGACCAAAGCCCCTGATTGCGATTCATCAATCAGCTCAACATTTCCACCCACTCGTGTGGCCACAACCGGCAAACCACAAGACATGGCTTCCAGAATGGTATTTGAAATTCCTTCTCCCAGCGAAGGAAGTACAAACAAATCCATTTTCCGCATAAGATCAGGAATATCTGAGCGCTCTCCAGGCATCCAGATAAGTTTCTCGAGGCCAGATTGATAAACCATTTCCAGACATTTTGAGCGCGAACTCCCATCACCAACGATGATGAGCCGCATATATTTCTCAGCATCCGGTATAGCCTCAAGCAGACGGATAAATGCACGTATCAAAGTTGGATAATCCTTGACTGCTTCCATTCTTCCCACACTGCCAATCACAAAAACATTCTCAGAAAAAAAACCTTCTGGACTGTATTCAATTGTCTGTGATAATGTCGCCGAGAATCGCTTACTATCGACTCCGTTATAAATCTGAGTAATTCGCGCTGGTGAGACCTTCAGTCGATTTATCAGCCACGTTTGCAAGTCTTTGCTTACCGTTATAAATCGATCAACAAAAGGATAAATCGCTCTACGCAGCATATTATATTTCAAATTTTCCCCTTCCAGATCAGACATATCCCGACCATGTTCTCCATGAACACGTCTCTTAATTCCTGCTGCGGCAGCTACGAGCTGCGCCTCCAGCGCCGCAAGATTACGCGTATGAACGATGTCTGGTTTCAATTGCCGAAGCAATCTATAAAGTCTCAAATAAAGTTGGAAATCATATCCTTCGCGCTTATGCAAAGCGAAAACATCGACATCATTTTTTTTAATTCTTCCACGAAAATCTGTAAAATCCTCCAAACAAACAATAGCATGCCTATATCGCCCATCGGGCATACCATTAATCAGATTTACCAATCCATTTTCCAGTCCTCCTACACCCAGACGATGAATAACGTGTACAATTAATGGCGATTTCATCATAGTAGTACCCGAGCAGAAAAACTCGCACCTTTATTGTTGTTGGAAACGTTAGTCTGAATGACTAAACCTCTAGCAGATCATGTATCGCTGTTGCTCAATTTCTTAAAACCACTCGAAATGCCGGGGAATATATCCGTAAGAAATTGCTCCAATACAGGTCTTGCCTCATCGGGATCTACGTTGTAGGGTGCGGCAATTATTATCTCAGCCCCGCCTTCTTCGGCTGTTAATAATTTATTTTTAGCTAGAATCATTTTGGCAATATACGGACTCGTCGTTTCTTCGTTTTCACTCAACATATACCAACGCCAAACCAGTAAATTAGTCACAGGTGATTTTAGTTGGGTTTGGCGTACCTCAATATTTCTGAGACCTGTGTTGACAGATACTTTTGTTTCATTGATTATTCGCCAAGTCTGATCCAACTCAGGAACTAATATATTCCCAGAGCTGATAAGCTCATCACCTTGTCTTTGAATTGAATAATATGCAATGAATAAACTTACATGGTTATTTTCTTGATTGACATAATGCTGAATAAATTTTTCTGGATTTCCCACATAAACCGGCTCCCAATTGGAAACATGTTCCCCACTAACCTGCCAATTGTTCTTCGGCAAAACCAAGTCAAATGAAACATGTCCACGCTTCTCTAAATCACTATTAAGATAGGCTGCATATGTCGGCCAAATCAAACCTATCGCTATGACGGCACTAGAAGCATAAATTGTGGCTCTAATTGTGGCAGTTCCATTCTCGGCCATATTTGGCTTCATCTGTTCTGGATAAATATCAGTCTTACCCTCGACGTCTTCACGCCAGAAAGCACCTATCCAAAACAACACCAGCATAACAAGGCCAAAAAAAATCCAACCATAGATAAGATGGTCTACACCAACCGCAATCGTCATATCACTGAGATGTCCGGTCATTACAATCAAATATGCGCGGACAGCATTTGCAATAATAGGTATGATGATGGAAAGGGCAATGAATATTATCCGCCTATTCAAGCTTCGGTAAGTCAGATATGCATATAACGTCCCCAACGTAACAGAAGCAATCAGATAGCGCAAACCGCTACAAGCCTCAACTACAGACCAGTTACCCGTGGGAAGTGAAAAATAGTTACCTTCACGGTAAACAGGGATACCACTTAATTGCAATGCCCAAACAGTAAAATCAGCTGTAAAATTTATCAACGGTGGAATCAATATATCGCCAAATGGAACAGCAAAAAACAAATATGTCAGCGGAAATGCCATGGCGAACATGACCTTGTATCCCAGAATAACTGCAACAATTAATGGCAGCATAGCTACTAGTGCATATTGTGTAACAACCTGCACGCTCGCCAGTTCAGCCACTAACCATAAAAAACCAAGTACACACAAACCTATCAGTGCTGTAGGATTGGGTTGTCGCTTCACCATACCAATACTATGACGCTTGACCCATATCATATACACCACAAAAGGTAAAATAAGAAAACCGTGGGCATAGGTCTCCGATCTATGCCAAGTCGCGATCATTGACCACGTTGTCTGGTAGTAAATCAGCAAAATTGCGGTTATCGCCAATACCGTTAAAAGAATCGCTATACTGACAGAGATTTTGCCAAGGTCTTCTGAAGAAATCGAGCTATTCATGCTTTTATCACCTTGTTATGTAGACATGAACAATTGATCAAAACGCGCAAAACTAGCTGACCAGGTATAGTCAGATAAAATGCGTGATCTAGCTGCGTTCATTTCCACGTCACTCTCTTCAGAGATCAAGTTTATGACTTTACTGGCGAATGTTATTTCATCTGTGGCCACATATAATTCTTCACCATCTACGGCCTGTATCCCCTCCATTGCTTGAGGAGACAAAACAACCCTTTTTCCCATGGCCATTGCTTCAAGTACCTTATTTTGTATGCCACGTGCAATCCGCAACGGCGCAATCGCAATAGATGCATATTTCAAATACGGTCTTATGTCCTCAACTTTACCAGTGACAATTACTCCCGGTATTTTTGTCAACGCAAGTACTCGAGCGGACGGATTGCTGCCGACAATATAGAATTTAATATCAGCGATCTGCGAACGCACAATCGGAAAAACCTTTTGTACAAACCACTCAACAGCATCTACATTGGCCCAGTAATCCATAGCGCCAGTAAAAACAAGAATGCGGTTATCCGTTGGATATGGATTTGGAAATTGATGTATCGGTGAAAAATAATCGGTGTCCACACCGTTATTGAAGTAATCCACTTTATCAGCAACTTCCGGCATCATCATTTTAAAGAGTGCGGCTTCTTTCAAAGAAACAAATGTTGATTTGTCAAATTCCTGCGCCACATCTCTCTCATAATTTTGCAATAGCGTCGACTCACGTTGATAAATCCAGCTTAACGGCCATGGCTTTGTCTCGGCATACTGCCTCCATTTATCAGAATCGACATCAACAAAATCTATAACGCGTTGTGCAGAATGCAGATGCCTGACGTATTGCGTCATCGCAGCCGAGAACGTAACAATTTTTGTTATAGGTTTTATCTTGAACAGGCCATCAACCCACTGCTTAAGTTGCCTGTCCCGGTAAAATGGCAATGTCAGTGGACTTCCTGTTGCAAATCCAGAAAGACAACGCAGACGTGCAATTCTAGGATCAAGCTTAATCAGGCAGACTTCATCGCACCACTCTTTGATATTTTCGGCGTATTGCCAGTCTTCCTCGATATCTACAAATGTACCCAAGTGGACATGAAAGTGCTGACTGAGATACTTGAGCAGATGATACGAACGAATCTTATCCCCCTTATTCGGCGGATAAGGTATTCTATGCGTCAAATACAGGAGATCCTCCATACAGCGCGCTCTCTAACCTAAATTTTTAACAATGTGTGGGCCGATTAAATTGGCAACAGTCAAAGGCATTTTCTGCCAGACTTTGATAAAAAACTGATATTTCGGATTCGATGGATTATGATCGGGTATCGTCAATGAATTAATCAATCGGTATTCATAATGCAGTGGTTGCGGTTCGAATCCCCAGTTTATCTTGAAACTGTACGAGCCCGAATTCCGCTTGCTACGACCAAAATCAAAAATCTTATAACCTTTCTCGCAACAGCTTCGCATGAGCTCCCAGTACATAAAATCATTAGCGGCAAATTGTCTGGCTTCTTCTGTACCGCCACCATAATAAGGCAATACCTCGTCCCGGAAATAGAAACTCATCACGCTGCTGATCGTCTTACCGTCTTTTACAATCGTCAAAAGTTCGCAGTCTTCACCAAATACATCCTTAAGCAAACGAAAATATTTTTTTGCAAAAACCGGTGTGCCCAGACGGTGAACGCTATTTGAATAGGCATAAAAAAAACGATCTATACTTTGATCAACCTCACTGACAAGACCGTACTTAATTCCTTTTCGAACCATCGCGCGTTGCTTGCGGGGTATGGCCAGCATATTTCTTTCGACATCCGGATCAATTTCTTTACGAAAAGTCACATAAAGATCCTTGCGTGGCCAATCAGCGTGTACGCTATGAAAATTACGAAATTCGAGATAATCAACTTTCAGCTGTTCAGCAAGTTCTTGCGCCGCCAGTTCAAGTTGTTCACGAGCAGGATCGTTTTTTGCAACTACGCCACCATAAACACAAAATGGCAATGCGCTGAGTGAATGTCCGAAAAGCAAGCTTCTAACTTCCGCGAGTGGCAATATCCCTTGCAGCTCTCCATTTTTTTCCGCATACAAGAACCAGGTTTTGTGTCCAAAAGCTTTCTCAATAACCGTTTTCCATCCGGATCGATGAAAAAATGTAGCATCGGGATGATTCATTACGAACTGATCCCAGCGGACTGAATCTTCCGGATGCATTTCATGAATAGTCACAGACATTGCCACACTCACTTCAGAATTGGAAATTGGTTAGTTATCTTCGCTTATCAATTAAGTCTGGTTCGGAAGAAAAATCCTATCAACCCTGTTCCACTTAAAATCACTTGTCAATGCAGTCAACCTTTCTTCCATGCGATGTAAATTAAGGTAATGGCGAAAACGGGTTTTAAAGCTGACACCCCTTTGGCGGGGTTGCTCGGCATCAATCTCCCAAGGGTGGAAATAAAAAATGACCGCTTGTGATTCACAACGATTAATCTGGCTGATGAACCATTTTGATAGAGAATAGGGCCAAAAGCGGAAAAAGCCTCCGCCCGCCGCTGGAATGTTCCGGCCCCATAACCTTACTGTGGTTGCCGGAATCTCTAATACACCACTGTCGCCTCTTGGGTAATATGCAAAACGTGGTGAATCCGGCATCCCATAATGGTCATGCTGCACAGGATAGATACTGGAGCTATAACGATACCCTGCCTCTGCCAAACTATCCAAAGCCCATAAATTGCTACTGTTGATTGAAAAGCTCGGAGCGCGGTAGCCTATAACCTGATGACCACCAATATCTTCGAGCAGGGCTTTGCTGCGAACGATATCTTCCCTGAATTCTGCTGGACTAAGATCGGTAACCCGCCTGTGCCCCCAACCATGACTGGCAAGTTCGTGGCCATTATCAACCATCCGTTTAATCATCAATGGATATCGCTCTGCAATCCATCCCAAGGTAAAGAAAGTTGCTTTTATTTGCTTCTGATCAAGCAAATCAAGAATCCTGTTCATGCTAAATTCTATTCGACAAGGAATGCTGTCCCATGAAGCTCTTGAGATATACGGCTCAAAAGCGGAAACCTGAAAATAATCTTCAACGTCGATTGTCATTGCGTTAGTAACAGTGTTTGCGTTTTTATCCATTAGCACAATAAATAATTATCTTTTATTAAGATCATCCTTTACACCGCCAAAGGACAAATTCTGTTTCAATAAATCAAGCACAAACAGAACAGATCTCTCCATTCTGCTTAAACGGCTTTCCATTTTCTCCAAATCAGCTTTCTCGAATTGAGCCTTCATCAAATCCGTTGCTGCGTTTATCGTTTCATCAGCTGCAAGCCTGGATGCATTGAATTCTTGATGAAAGTCATTAATGACATCGTTGACTTCTTTTTCACCGAAATAATGCAGCTCTTCTAGGCACCCCATCATAAACATCCTGTCACAAAATAAATTAATTTTTCGCGGCACTCCTCCCGAATATTGATGAATTAATTTATAAGCTTCATCATCGATACTCGGATTGTCCGTCCAGCCTACAGTTTTCAGTCTATGCTCAATATATGCCTTGGTTTCCAGTTCATCCATCGGCCCCAGGTGATAGGTAGCAATCACTCTTTGTCTAAGTTGCTGCATATTCTGATCCAACAGAATTTTCCTGAATTCGGGCTGGCCCAGAAGAAATGTCTGCAGTAACGGCGCATCATTTGTCTGAAAATTAGACAGCATTCTCAGCTCTTCCAATGTCGATTGAGACAAGTTCTGTGCTTCATCTACTAACAACAAGACGCGCTTATCCTGCTGATAACAACTTCGCAAAAATCGCTCAAGATCCAGCAGAAGTGCAGCCTTGGACAGTTCAGCATAAGGTAGGCCAAAGGCAGCTGCCACCAATTTTAAAATATCATTTGAATCGACATGTGTACTCACAATCTGGGCTGCAACAATTTTCTTCGATTCGAAACTGCGAAACAGATTCCTAGCCAATGTTGTTTTCCCGGCACCCACTTCACCTGTAAGCACAATGAATCCTTCGCCCTGAGCAAGCCCATATTCCAAATAGGCCATGGCCCTTCTGTGACCTTTACTACCATAATAAAACGTGGGATCAGGCCTGAGTTGAAATGGTTTGGCGCTAAAACCATAAAATGATTCGTACATGCATTCAATCCATTAAAAATTCTTGGTTACAGAAACAGTTACAACATTAGCGGATTGGCTGATATTTCCGCCACCGGTCTGTATGCCCGAAAGCCGGTCAATACGCCGGTATTCCAATGATCCGCGTAAATCGTCGTCAAAATTCCTGTTCAGAGCAGTCGAAAAAAGTAAATTATCATTACTACGATTTGAACTAGAGAAATCAAATCTTATATAACTGAATGTTGTAATCAAATTAGTGCGCGGCGAAAACTTATAATTCCAAGCCACATTACCGCCCATCTGCTTGGTATTGTTAAAGAGAATAAGATTATTCAGGCCGATCAAATCAGCATCAATATCTCCAGAACTATAGGGGGTTCTCGAGAGAGTGAACAAATTCAATGATATGTCATTTCTTGAACCATTCAGGGCGACAGTGGCATTAAAGCGCTTCTGTAAAAAAACGCGATTTGTCAGAAAATTATTCAAACCCAACAAATCCTGCAATCCCAATCCGCCCAATGAATTCAGATTAAGCGCACCGAATGCACTAAAAGCACCGGCCTGCTGATTAAATGTCGTAATATCTTCGGCATACAAAACACGCAGATTCAGCAATCTTTTGTTATAACTGATTTCACCAAAATAAGTGTCGCCAAAAAATCTTTCCCCAGCACTAAACTGCACATTTGTACGGCGATTGGGGGACCATATAAAACCAGCCGTCCATGTTGGAGAACTTGTCTTACCGCGTATCGATAAAAAACTGTTTCTTTCGTACCCTCCCGAGGATGTAAGACTAAATCGATTGCTCAGAAGGTAACGCACATTCACAATAGAGCGTTCAAGTTCAATATCGCGACCAGTTTGATTCAAATGAATCATCTGATTGCTGTAGTTCAAGCCCCAGGCAAGTTTGGTAAATGAACTGCCGCTATTTAGACCAAATTGGAAACTATCTCTCTGACTGTCGCGAAAACCAAATACCCCGCCTTTTACAATGCTCCGGGTATAGCGAATTTCTGACGTAGCAAAATCCTGAAATTGATAACGAAGATATGGGCTTACAGAATAGACCTGGATGGTGGCGCGATTACCTGTCGCAAAAATATTACTATCGGTCTGCGCACCCAGCAAACCAATATTCCGCTGATTAATCAACGCACTACCCTCAACAAACAACAGATCTCTTATAATCTCGGCATTACCATCAGCATTCAGCATATGCCTGATCGTTGTCAGATTATTATTTCTGGCAAAAATCAAATTATTCATTACATACTGCGCGTTGAGCGTATAACGTTGTCCCTTCCCATTAACGGCAACACCTGGATTAATCTGCGTAATAAGATCAGTCTTGTTAGCGCCTATACTCCCGCCAAATCCACCGCCCAAGCCAAATCCACCACCTCCCGCTCCCCCGCCGATCAAACCCAATCTGACATTATCCGTAAAAGTCTCGCTGACATTTAATGAGGGGCTAATTTTGATTTCCGCTACACCATTAGAAGTGAAGAACAGTATTAAAAGAAAGGTCGATGTGGCACAAAAGAAACGGCGCGCGTAGAAAAGATTACTTTGCTGCGCAAGACATCTCATGAATAATAATAACCGTAATATTTATTATCCGAGAAAGTTCTGTCCTTGTTATAGATCAGGCTGATATCAGAACTTGCGCCAAATTGGTTTATTACATGCTTAAGTGTTTGCTGAGCCGTTCGCTCTGCTTCGACAACCAATACAATTTGCCCCATACGCTCAGCCAGGACGCGCGCTTCACTGGTCAATAAAACAGGGGGGGAGTCAAAAATCACAATTCTATCGTTATAGCGCTGCGCCAATTCATCAAGCAGCATCAGCATCGCCTGACTCGCCAACAGCTCCGTTGCATGGGGGTGCACAGCACCTACCGAAATCAGGCTCAATTTTTCAATACTGGTTTTTATAAGCACATCAGCAACATCGACCGAGTCTTCTATTAAAATATCCATCAAGCCTATTTTATTCTCAAAACCCAGAATATTTGGAATCGTTGGTCTACCGACATCCGCGTCAATCAGTAACACGCGGTGATCCATCTCAGACGCAATGCTCATGGCTAAATTAACCGCACAGAAACTTTTACCTTCCCCCGCCAACGCACTCGTGATCATTATCAAATTATTATTTTTCTTAGAAAATGCCTTGGTCAATAACGGTCTTTTAATAATTCTGAATTGCTCCGCTATCTGCGTTTTACCTTGATCAGGCGTTACAATACCCAATTGATTAAGTCTTTTCAGATCAATTACAACATAATTCCTCGGCTCAACATTGACACTTTCTGGGACACTGTCAATAAAGCTGCTCTGCTTATTTGGCGTAACGTCGTTTTCTTTAGATAGAGTATTCCCTGCATCAACAGTCATACGCTGAATCTTTTGGCTCCTAACGCGATCTGTTCTTTTATTGCCTGCCGCTCTTTCAAGCTTGGAAATTGCTTTTTCAATAATACTCATGTCAATCCTTAAAGATTAGAATCAATCATTGAATTCATATAACAATTCCCGTCCTCAAAATGGCAGCGCATCAACTATCACGCTTAACTTCCTGAAATATAGCAACAAACCCACATACATTACCCCAAGACACAATATAGACGTGCCAAATATAAAAAGCCTTTGCATACGCTGCTTTCTTTGTTGATCGGTCCAAACCATGGGAACAGCCCCGAGAACGGGAAGCCCTGTGGCTTCGCGAAGATTACCCTGACTGTAAAATGCCGGTCTGATTTGACTGAATATGAAGGCAACGCCTATTCCGGCTCCCAGTGCAGCTATAAATACAACCGTAAACAGCAAGCCATGATTGGGTCCCACGGGTACTTCCGGAACCTGGGGCGGATCAATAATTCTGAAAGACATTAACCCTGATGCGGAAGTCAGCTCTCCAGACATACGCGCAGAAACTCGGCGCTCCAGCAACTGTTCGTAATTCGCCTTATTGACACTGTAGTCTCGATTGAGTTGCGTAAATTCTGCTTCAACCCGCGGTATCGCTTCGCTCTGAGATTTTAAGCGTTCATAACGAGCAACATACTCCTCAACACGCGCAGCCATTGAAGCGACAACAGCTTCAGCATCCGCCAGAGCAACATTGAGTTGCTGCAACATTGGACTGTAATTTTTTCCTGGATCTCTGGTACTTGAGGAAAAGTTGCGTTTGGCTTCCGCTTTTTTTTGCTCCTCAAGTTGAGTAATCAATCGTTTCGTAGCGATAACATCAGGATGCATTTCAGTGTAATTCATACGCAAAGCATCCAGACTTTCATTCAAATTGCGTATTCTCGCATCAATCTCCGGATTAGCAATTGACTCTTCTTCGACAGAAAAAGGTGATAACACAAAGACAGGCTCATCGCCACTAATCTGTTTTTTAATCGCATCACGACCTTTTTCTGCCTCTTTCAGTGCCAACTGGGCTTTTCTCATATGCTCTTCCGCCTCAAGCAACTGCGTGTAGTAATCACCACTTTGTCCTGGCAACAATCCCAGATTCTTTCTCTTGAATTCTGTCAAAGCATTTTCAGCTGCAATCAACTTTTGCTCATAGGCAGCTACCTGCTGATCAATGAATCGCAGCGCAGACGATGAGTCACCTCTTTTACTGTCGAGACCTTCTTCAACAAAAATAGTTAATAGTGACTGAACAACATCCCTTGCCAGAACCGGATCATCATTATTGTAAGAAATTGTAAAAATATTATCCCCGACAGTGGCGCCCAATTTGATATGCTTCATCAACTCCGTGATCAGCAAATCTCGCTCTCTTTCGTCGACGACCTGTATATCCAGATCCACCATGCGCACAACCCTTTCCACATTAGGGCGACTGATCAACGTGCGCCCCATGATCGAAACCTGTTGCTGCACATCAGGTGAAACGGTCATTCCCGCCATAAGCGGCCTTATGATATTCTGCGTATCAACGTAAATTCTAGCTGAAGCTTCGTAATTATCCGGCAATTTAAGCACGAACAACCATCCAGCAATTGCAACCAGCCATGCCACAATAACGGCTACCAGTCGATATTTCCATGTTCCCTTGAGGTACACGTACAACTGAGCAATTAACTCATCCATGGCATTCTCGCTAGCAAATTCAAATGTGAGTCTCGTATCATGGAAATATTTTTTTAGAAAAAGATGATTTATTTAGCAATAGGATCATCACTGCTTTTTTGATTACAAAACATATCAGGCGTCAAATAGAACCGCACTGTCTTAAATAGAAAATCAGAAGAAACTTTCCGGTATCACTAATATGTCGCCTTGCTTCATCGGTACATTAGCCGAAATGTCACCATCTCTGATCAAATCATTCAGACGAACGCGAAATTGCCTCTGCTCACCACCAATGGTGCGAATAATACTGGCGCGATTACCCGATGCAAAATCAGTTATACCGCCAACAGCAATCAACACATCCATCAACGTCATATTTTCCCGATACGGTAGCGCCTGGGGTCGGGCAGCTTCTCCAACTACTCGAATTTGTTCACTATAGGGGCCGACGAACTCGGTAACAACAACGGTAACTACAGGCTCTTGAATATATTTGGATAATGTCTCTTCAATATCACGCGCAAGCTGTGTGGCTGTTTTTCCACTGGCGGGCAGGTCTTCTACCAAAGGCGTTGTTATCTTTCCATCAGGTCTGACCGGAACAGACATAGAAATTTCGGGATTACGCCAAACGATAATATTGATATTATCTCCCGGCCCAATTAAATAATCCCACGAGGCAACTTTCTTTTCATCATCAGTCAAAAGCGGATAACTGGTGCATCCACTCAATAACAGAATGGCGATGCTTATAAAAGTATACTGTTTCATAAGCGTTATATTCATCAAAAATGTTTTCACAAAAACTCCCTTTTCAACATTTCAGTCAGGCAAAATCAAATCAGCTCTTTTATATCGACATATTATCAGATATTAATACAGGAACTTATTTTGATAGACTTGAAAAAGCCGACAAAAACCATTTATTTACATAGCGCGTTAGATGTTTGCAACACATATCGGCTGTGAATCTTAATCATATAACAATAATTTTTTTGATTTTTTGCATCACACTATAAAGCTGTCTCAGCACACTGGTCGGTTAAAATATTTTTTACAATTTCTGTTCAAAAGGATTGTCAACCCCGTGACAAGCATACTCGTGTTACAAGTCCAATATTTTACACTACTGCAAAACAGCAGGAAGTTACCGCAAACACAGATTTGCATCAAAGTTCAGCATTTATATTCATAAAATCAATTCTCTAATGAAATCATACCGCTCTATTCCTGCCTATGAATGCAGATATCGGCATTCATGACTTGATAAAACGCAATATCCTGCGCCGAGGGATACGCACCGAAAGCCTGGACATGCAGACTTAATGTCGATGCCAGATCAGGCCAGCGCGCTTCAAACTGTGTCTTCGGTGAACCGGATTCTTCGGCAAGGTATTGCGCCATCAAGGCTAGCACTTCATCCACGTTGTTTTCATAACAGTAATCTATCGTCACCAGCGCCACCATCTGCGCTTCATGATGCGCTTCGGCTGCAAAATCGCCTCGGCTGGCCATGTAGCGCAGCCTATTGACGAAAGCTTTGACCGTGCGCGGCGTCGGGCTTTTCAGTGCGATCAATGGATGCCAGATGCGCAGTGCGTCAACAAAGTTCTGGCTGTCTTGCGTCGATTCCGGACCAATCAGCATGACCTTGAGCCGGTGCAACAGCGGTTTGAGCCAGACGAGTAGCGGATAACCGGCCAGCCAGTTACTCAGCCGGTTCAGGCGCTGTGCGACCCAGAATAAAAGCAAACCAAAACCGGCAAACGCAGCGATGGCCGCCTGATCCACGGTGCTTTTTTCAGAATCAGGCTAACTTCCGCTACTCCAGGACGCATTTGCGCATCGCCATCCCGCGGCTTCGGAGGGCGACCGCTCGCATTCGGCGCTACGCAGCATCCAGATCCGTCGACGCGCATTCGCAAACGCTGCCGACAGCCAGACTCAAGCAGTTCCCATCCAGTCAGGGCATGATCGAACATATGAAATCGTGCGCGGCCCGCTGGCCTCTTTATGGGCAATGCTTCCGGCGGCATGATCGGCATGACGACGCTGGAAGCCCGCGCGAACAGTTTGCCGTGTCGCCGCGGCAGGTGTTCGGTCAATATGGTTTATTCAAGTCGGAGCTGTTCGCCGGCGGACGGCATGAGGCGCTGATTACACCGTGTTCGGCTCGCACTTGCGGCAAAATGGCTGGCGCGATCATGGCGCTGTCGAAATTATTTTACCGGGCCAAACTGAACTTCAAGGTGAACGTTGATTCCGATCTGATGCTGCTGTTCCTGAAGTTTTATTCTCCCGGGCAGAGATCCCAGCGCACTCACGCTGGGCGGAAATCCGCACCGATCCAAATCAGGCGGCGACGCGTAACCGGCAATTAATGCCGGAGGAGAAATCGATCAGGAGCAGGCGGGGATACGTTTTCGCACACAAACCGTCCGCCGGTCAGGAATTGTCTTTTCACCGCAACATATGCTGCATCGTTGATTTTCTCAGGAACAGGCTGCCGTTATTCGACGGCGGACAAGTACAGTTTGACCGGCATGTCGGCGGTGTCTCGCTACAGTACACCAACGATCACCGACTGTTCAACCGCCCCAACCGGTTGATTACCGGCGTCGATTACGGCATCCAGAACGACGATCGGCAGCGGTTTAACAACGATTCGGGCAGACGCAGCGCTTTGGTGTTGAATCAGGCCGAGCGCGTACAGAATGTCGGACCATTTTTTCGCAACGAATGGCGCGCGCGGGATAAACTTGACCTCGTGCTTGGCGGACGCTGGGACTGGTTTCTTTTTGAAGTGAAAGATCATTACCGCGACGACGGCAATCAATCCGGACGCAAAACGCTGTCACAAGCCAGCGGTACAGCGGGTGTGGTCTATCACCTGAACAACCGTCATCAGATTTACGCCAATGTCGCATCGATTTTTGAAACACCCACCACCACCGAATTGATCAACAATCCTTCGGGCAAAGGTGGTTTTAACCCCAATCTGAGTCCGCAAACTTCATTGAGCCAGGAATTAGGCATGCGCGGCGCAGCGTATGATTTTCAGTACGAAACCACGCTGTTTTACATTTACACCTGGAATGAAATTCTGCCATTTGAGCGGCCCGAATTTCCCGGCCGCACTTTTTTTCGCAACAGCGGTCAATCCAGTCGTCTCGGCGTGGAAACCCGACTGGCAACGCCGGAATGGAAGGGATTACGGGGCGAAGTCAGTTACACATTTTCTGATTTTGAGTTTGAAAAATATAGAATTAATGATGCCAGTCTGAGCGGCAATGCCTTTCCGGGCGTTCCCAGGCACCGCTGGGAAGGCTTGTTGCGCTATGCGCATCCGCTCGGCTTCTTCGGCCAGCTTCATGTCCAGCGTGTCGGCGCTTTTTATGTCAATGACAGTAATACTGACGCGAATAATGCGTATAACCTGGGGCAATTGCTATTCGGCTGGGGTAAACGCTACCGCTGGCTGGATGGGTCGGTTTTTTTCGGCATCAATAATCTGTTCGACGAGCGCTACAATGCCAACACCCGTATCAATGCCGCCTTTGGCCGCTACTTTGAACCCGGTGCGCCATTCAATGTTTATGGCGGTCTGCGGATTCGCGTCATACCATTGTGAGCCACTGCAACCTGCATTGTCGGCCAAATTACACGACCAAATCTTGAGACGGTCATCCAACAGTGTTACATTCTGATCAATTTTAATAAAGAATTCGAGGTATTAACATGCGTTATTCATCTACAGCTCGACTGAAAACCACCCTGATCGTCATGCTGCTGGCTACGCTAGGCGGTATAGCATTGACTTCCAGTGTGTACGCACAACGCATACAAACCGCGATTGATGTCAAACTGGTCGCGCGCGGCTTGTTCCATCCATGGGGAATGGCTTTTCTGCCGGACGGTAGAATGCTGGTAACCGAACGTGTTGGCCGTTTGCGCATCGTCAACCCCGACGGTCAGATCTCGGATCCCGTCAAGGGCGTGCCTGCCGTGTTCGCCGAACAACAGGGCGGCCTGCTCGATGTGGCGCTTGATCCGAATTTTGCAACCAACCGGCTGATTTACCTGTCGTATGCCGAACCCGCCGGAGCAGCCGCGAGTACTGCCGTCGCCCGGGCGGAGCTTGCCGGCGATACGTTAAAGGGTCTCAAGGTGATTTTCCGTCAGGAGCCCAAAACCGTCGGCGCGCAACATTTCGGCTCGCGACTGGCCTTCGCACCAGACGGCAATTTATTCATCACACTGGGCGATCGCGGCAATCAGATGGAAGAAGCGCAGAATACCGCCAATCACATTGGCGCAATCATCCGCATCCGCCCGGACGGCTCGATTCCTGACGACAATCCGTTTGTCAAAAATTCGAAGGCTAAACCGGAAATCTGGTCATACGGGCACCGCAGCGTGCAAGGCGCGGCGATTCACCCGGAAACCGGAGAATTATGGATTCATGAACACGGCCCGCGTGGTGGCGATGAAATCAACATTCCCAAACCCGGTAAAAACTACGGCTGGCCCAACGCGAGTTACGGCGTACATTACTCCATGCTGCCCATCAAGGATGAACATGCCGAACAAGGTTATGAAGAGCCGGTTTATTACTGGACGCCTTCCGTCGCGCCTTCCGGCATGCTGTTTTATACTGGTGGATTGTTTCCGGGCTGGCGGGGCAATCTGTTTGTCGGCACGTTGGCGGGTCAGCACTTGATCAGGCTGTCAACCAGCCATGACAAAGTATTGAGTGAGGAACAGCTGCTGCAGAATACACTGCGTTTCCGTGATGTGGAACAAGGACCCGATGGCGCCATTTACCTGCTGACTGACGAACCTGATGGCAAGATTCTGAAACTGGTGCCTGCTGGTAAGCAGTGATGAATTTTGGTGGATAAGGGAAAGATATACTGAATAAATGCCATTCCGATCACCGAGAAAAACTTGAAGCCATTATCGGATAATGGTGCTCCAAGTGATTCTCAGTGCGCGAAATGGCGGTATGGTAATTCCTGCTGAAGAAAATTGTTACATCTGACTCTGCAGCCAGTTTTGCAATCCAACTTTCTGAATCAGATCGAGCTGGGTTTCAGCCCAATCGATATGTTCCTCGGTATCCTCCAGAATACGTTCAAAAACCTCACGGGAAACGTAATCTTTCGCAGCTTCACAGGCGGCAATCGCAGCCACCAGTGTTTCGTGAGACGTACGCTCCAGTTTCAGATCACAGGCAATGCACTCATCGGCTTTTTCACCGATCATCAAGCTCCCTAGATCCTGCAGGTTCGGCAAACCTTCCAGCAACAGAATGCGCTCAATCAACATATCAGCATGTTTCATTTCTTCGATCGATTCATCGTATTCATGCTTGCCCAAGCTTTCCAAACCCCAGTTTTTAAACATCCGGGCATGTAAAAAATACTGATTGATCGCGGTCAATTCATGCTGCAACTGACGATTCAGCCACTGAATAATTTCTGCGTTCCCTTTCATCATTCGTCTCCTTAGGCAATAGTGAAATAACTGCTTGCTGAAAAGCCTTCACGCGTCAGTTTCCATAGCGCTGAGGTAAGACACTGATACCTTGAGTCGGTTCTATTCAATAGCAAAGCACGACGTCAATGCAGTTCAGCAACCCGACAAGCATACTGTATTCTGCTCAGGAGCATGCGCTGTGGCTTTTTGCATACGCGCCTGATCCAGCACTGCTTTGGTGTTACAAGCGCATAAACCGCATTGCTCAGTCACGCCAAGACAGCTTTTCAAGTCGCGCATTCGTTCAGCACCATTATACACCGCTTCACGAATCGCACCGTCTGTTACTCCCTTGCAAATACATACATACATAATGACTGCCTTAATCCTAAGTTTCAAGTGCATTTTGCATGCACTACTCAAAATTTACTGATACCTGCCACGCCCAAGTTAAAAACAAAAATCAAATGAAAGCTAAGCCAACAATAACCGCTAATGAGAACGATTCGTAATTATATTGGAATTTTGAAATATTGCAAGTGAATTCATCATGAAAAACCGAATAGCACTAACATCGCAGAAAAAGACTCTGTAATCAGGCGATAATTCCGGCTTAACGGATTAAATTACACTATACAATAAACCCATCCATCGCCAACCTAACCATCCGGACAACTTGAAAAACTCATGAAAACAATTTACCTGGTCGCGGGCGCCCGTCCGAATTTTATGAAAATCGCACCGATTGTCCGTGCATTGAATGCAAGCAAAACAATGACCTATCGAATTATTCACACCGGGCAGCATTATGATCCGGAAATGAACGATGTTTTTTTTGAAGAACTCGGCATTCCACAACCCGATATATTCATGGGTGTCGGTGGCGGCACCCATGCGCAACAGACTGCAAAAATCATGATTGCATTCGAGGAATACTGCCTGAACGACAGACCTGACGCGGTGCTCGTTGTTGGTGACGTCAATTCCACACTGGCATGCTCAATCGTCGCAAAAAAACTGCATATTCCGGTCGCGCATGTCGAAGCCGGTCTGCGCAGCGGCGATATGCGCATGCCTGAAGAAATCAACCGCCTGGTCACCGACAGTATTTCCGACTGGTTTTTTGTCACCGAACCAAGTGGGTTACAGCATCTGAAACACGAAGGAAAACCGGATCATGCGATTTTTCATGTCGGCCATGTCATGATCGACAATCTGCTCTATCAAGTGGAAAAGCTCACGCATATCGATACCAGCACCTTTGCCACCACAGCGTTTAAAATCGCGCAACATGCCGCCGGGAAGCGCTACGGCGTCGTTACGTTGCACCGTCCGAGCAATGTTGACGACGCTGAAACATTCACTCGCATCAGCTGCGCGCTCAAAACAATCGCACAGGAACTGCCGCTCATTTTTCCGGTGCATCCACGTACCCGCGGAAATCTTGAAAAATTTGCCATCGACCTGGGACCCAATGTCACACTGATCGGTCCGCAGGCTTACATGGCATTTCTGCACTTATGGAAAGACGCCGCAGTTGTACTGACCGACAGCGGCGGTTTACAGGAAGAAACCACCGCACTGGGCGTTCCCTGCGTTACGCTACGCGAAAATACCGAACGTCCGGTTACCCTTGAAGAAGGCACAAACGTGCTGGCCGGCACCGATCCGGATCGGATCATTACAGCAGTTCAAAAAATCCTGCACAATCCGGTCAAATCATCCCGTCGTCCGGAGTTATGGGATGGCAAGGCTGCTGAACGCATAGTTTGTATTCTGGCGACAATGCTCGAGGCGACATAAAATTACATTCAAAATATAAGTCAGATACCACAATACAGACTCTTCAACCGACAACTTAAAAAACAATAGTCCATGCAAACGTTAATTCCGATTATTCTATCCGGTGGTTCAGGCACGCGGCTCTGGCCGCTCTCACGTGAAAAGCATCCCAAGCAATTATTGTCACTGGTCAGTGACGATTCTCTACTGCAAGCGACGGTGCGCCGCATGGATGGTCTTGGCGATATCAACGTCAAAGATCCAATTGTCGTCTGTAACGAAGAATACCGCTTCGTTATCGCCGAACAACTGCGCATCATGTCACGCAGCGGTCTCATTCTGCTCGAGCCCTGTGGCCGCAATACCGCACCTGCATTGACTGTCGCCGCTCTGGCTGCGTTGCGGCAGAATGAAGATCCGATCCTGCTGGTTATGCCATCCGATCACGTCATCATCGATCTCGAAGTGTTCAAAACAGCTGTTCTACACGGCATACAACTTGCCATGCAGAACCACATTGTTACTTTCGGCATCACACCCGACAAACCGGAAACAGGCTACGGCTATATCGAGACCGGCGACAAAATGGATCAGAATGCCTACCGTATCGCTCGCTTTGTCGAAAAACCGGATCAGGAAACTGCTCAGGACTATCTTAACGCCGGATCGTTTCTGTGGAATAGCGGCCTTTTCCTGATGCATGCGTCAATCTGGCTACAGGCAATAGAACTGTGTCATCCGGAAATTCTCGTTGCCTGCCGCGCAGCATGGAGCGACAGCTCAATCGACGGCGATTTCACCCGCCTGGAAAAGAACAGTTTTGAGCAATGCACCAGCATTTCGATTGATTATGCGGTGATGGAACACATTGCTCAGGGTAAAAATTCGCAGCTGCCACAAGGTGCGGTAGTACCGCTTGCCGCCGGTTGGTCCGATGTCGGCGCATGGGACTCGTTATGGCATGTCCTGCCTAAGGATCAGGCCGGCAATGTCGCACAAGGCGATGTACTATTACATGAATGCCGCAACACACTGGCGATTTCCGAGAGTCGTCTGGTTACCTGTATCGGCATTCGGGATATGATCGTCGTGGAAACACCCGACGCTATTCTGGTTTCACACAAAGACAAAACGCAAGATGTCAAAAAAATCGTCGATAGTTTGAAGGAAACAGGACGTTCCGAGAGTCATCTGCACCGCAAGGTTTTCCGTCCCTGGGGTTGGTACGACAGCATTGACTCCGGAGACCGTTTTCAAGTCAAGCGTATCGTCGTCAAACCCGGCGCATCCTTATCGCTGCAAATGCATCATCACCGCGCGGAACACTGGATTGTCGTGCGCGGCACCGCCCGTGTCACGCGGAATGACGAAAGCTATCTGGTCACCGAAAATGAATCCACCTACATCCCCATCGGCACCCGGCACCGCCTCGAGAATCCTGGCCGCGTGCCACTCGAAATGATCGAAGTGCAATCCGGTTCCTACCTGGGTGAGGACGATATTGTCCGTTTTGAAGATATCTATGGACGAGACAAATAGTTGATTTGCCAAGGAATAGCAAAACCATTCCGTAGTCGGCGTTAACTAAACGCTTAAAACAAACAACTTGACGACCATCCCCACCGCTACAAAAAACGCCAACCAGGCAAACCCTATCTGTATTCTTGCGCCGGAAAAGCGGCTCGCCAGCTTATAACCCGCGAGCATTCCCACCAAAGCCCCGCCAGCAAAAGGTGTTGCTACCGCCCAGTGCATGGCGCCCATGAATACCGACGAAGCCGCTCCGACGGCCGAGATGAGGGCGATGACCGCCAGTGATGTCGCCAGAATGGACTGCATATCCAGAAAAGTGTATTTTTTGAGCGCCGGAACCACAACAAAACCGCCGCCCACCCCCAGCAGGCCGGACAGAAATCCGGCCAGTGATCCAGACAGAGTCAGTGCGCGCGCACATGGCCAGGTCCAGATCAGACGACCATCCGCATTACCCGTCATGCAGGGCATCTCAGGCGAAGGGTGATGATGCATAACATCAGTCTGAATATCATGACCATCTTGTTTACTCTTGATCAGCATGTTCACCGCGACATAAGCCAGCACCGCAGCAAACAGCAATACCAACGGTTCATGCGGCAATCGCTGCGCAGACCAGAGCCCGGCTGGGGAAGCCAGCGAACCGGCCAAAGCAATCAGGCCAGCGGCGCGATAGCGCACCTTTCCCTGCTTCAATCCAATCAGCGCGCCAACCGTCGCTGACATGCAGACCGCCAGCAAGGCAACCGGAACAGCCTCTGCCATATTTAAATGCAATCCGAAAATCAGCAACGGCACGGCAATAATCGCACCGCCCGCGCCTGTCAGTCCGAGCACAATTCCGGTAACCGATCCAAGCAGACAGCTTAATAATAGTGATTCCATACGATCTTCGCTCTACGGGTGTTTAATGTTTTTTGCGCGGACGTGCAAGCCATTCCCTGCCTTTCAGCATACCCTCCCAATAGAGCCAAGGGAAAAGTGTTTGTTTGAAAAACCAGTAGAGTTTTCTCGGCACCGAGGGCTTCAACGGAAATGTCGGCATTAACCGGCCACCAAATCCAAATTCGGCCAGAACAACTTTGCCGTTTTCCACTGTCAACGGGCAGGCGCCGTAACCGTCGTACGCGAGCGGCAGTGTCTCATCCTCCTTGTCAGCCAACAGATTCTCTGCAACGACGACAATCTGCTTTCTGACCGCAGCGGCCGTTTTCGCGTTTGGCGACGAACAAGCGTCGCCCAATGCAAAGATATTCGGATAATCCGGATGTTGCAATGTCTTCTCATTGACCTTGCAGAAACCACTGGCGTCCGCTAAAGCGCTATTCCTCAGAAAATCCGGCGCCATTTGCGGCGGCGTAACATGCAGCATATCGAACTTCCGCTCCTCTAACCGCACATTCCCATTCGCATCCTTGATTTCAAAATACGCCGTTCTGGCATCGCCATCCACTTTAACCAGATTGGCATTGAAATTGAGTCTCGCATTATAACGCTCGACATAACGCATTAATGCAGGCACATAGTCCGCGACACCGAACAGCACCGCACCGGCGGTAAAAAACTCAACATCGATTTCGTCAAGATAACCACTTTTCAACCAGTGATCGCAGGACAAATACATGGCTTTCTGCGGCGCGCCCGCGCATTTGATCGGCATCGGCGGTTGGGTAAACAGCGCTCGCCCCTGTTTAAGCTTCTGTGCAAGAGACCAGGTATAAGGCGCCAGATCAAACCGGTAATTCGAAGTCACGCCATTTTTGCCCAGCGTTTCTTCCAGGCCTTCGATCTTTTCCCAGGCAAGGCGTAAACCTGGGCAGACAATAAGCTGACGGTAACCGATTGATCGCCCGTCCGCCAGCCTGACCCGATTGTTGTCTGGATCGAAACCCGATGCTGTCGCATGAATCCATTCCGCACCCTCGGGAATCACCTCTGACATCCTGCGCTCGGTTTTATCGATGTCGTACGCGCCGCCACCCACCAAGGTCCAGGCCGGCTGATAGTAGTGCCTGTCATTCGGTTCAATGATCGCAATACGCAGCGCTGGCCGGCGTTTCAGCAGACTCGCCGTTACGCCGATACCGGCAGCGCCGCCGCCGACAACAACAACATCAAACGCATTGCCCCAATTGCAGGCATCGACCGTTGTATGATGAATTTCATTAACAGCCTCTTCCTGTTTCGTCATACTATGCAGCGCGGTGGCCCGCCTGCCTGAACCGCAAAACGCCAGTACCGGCCCCGGCAATTCAGCTATTAATTTCCGGAATGCCTCGCCGCGCTCTGCGGGTATCGTACCTAATTGCACCGGCAAATAGGCGAATGCCAGACCTTGCGCCTTGGCTTCCTGTTCAAGCAGCTCACTGGTTGGCTGGTGTTCGCCGCCTTCGAAATCAGGCCGATTGCAGATAATTGATTTATACCCCGAAGCCGCGATTTCTTCCAGATCATCAAGGCTGATCTGGCCCGTTACTGACAATTTCTCGTCCAGCTCGGTAATTTTGATGCTCATAGTTATCTCCTTGTTTTAGCGGGTTATTGAAAAATAATCTGCGTTGTCGCTTTGCTTCGCATCAATCGCTCGATCCTGTTTTTTCAATAACCTGTTAAAGGCCAGTCGCGTTGCGCGCTTACAACGCACTGCAAAAAGCTGACCCATATATTGACCATATTCCGCCGTTTATCCGCGGCACTGTCAATCGATGTTTTCCTTATAATTACCACAATAAAGTGCATACAATGTCTGTATGACATGCATGGCTTCCGTGCTGGACAAACTGTAATATATATATTTACCCTTGCGCTCGGTTGCCACAAGCCCTTCTTCCCGTAATACGGTCAGTTGCTGCGACAACGTCGGCTGACGGATGTCCAGCAGTGTTTCCAGCTCGCCTACATTTCTAGCGCCTTGGCTTAATTGGCACAGAATCAGCAAACGATCTTCATTGGCCAGTATTTTTAGTAGCGTGCACGCTTGCGTAGCCGAAGCGCGTACTGCGGTAATATCCGGTAGCAAGTTGTTATTCATTACCATTCAAGTCACAATCCAAATCATTGTTTTTTTTCAACACAACCAGAAACCTCACGATGCCGCACCACCATTCCGTGCATGTCCGGCAATTTCAAACAGCAGCATACCTGCCAGCATTGCGATAACAAATAAAATCGCTTTTTCGCTGCCCGCGCCAGCCATGACCAGAGCCGGCCCCGGACAGAATCCGGCAGTGCCCCATCCCGCACCGAAAAGGAAACTGCCCAGCAGCAAGCGCTTATCGATCACGCGGGAAGTGGGCACATTAACCGGCAAACCCAGAAAACTCGTTGACCGCCGCCGAGCAATAAAAAACGCAACAGCGGAGACTGCAACCGCACCACCCATCACCCATAATAGCGACGGATTCCATTGACCGGCTATATCGAGAAACGCCAGAACAATAGCTGGATTAACCATGCCGGAAAGAATTAATCCAAAACCAAAAACCAGTCCTGAAATCAATGCGGTGAGCAACACAATCAATTTACGCATGACAAGCCTCACTTTAACAAACCATCACACAATGACATGTCGCAGCAAATAGACTGCTGCAAAACCAGTCGACATAAACATCAACGTGGCCACAATGGATCGCGGCGAAAGCCTTGCCATGCCACAAACCCCGTGCCCGCTGGTGCAACCCGAGCCTAATCGCGTCCCAAAACCAACCAGCACACCAGCAACAACCAGCATCATGTCGCTGGCCTGAATCTGTACATCCGGAAGACTGAAAAACTGCCGCCATACCAAAGTTGACACAATCAGACCCGCGACAAATGCCAGACGCCAGTCCAGATCGCGCCAGCTTAGATGCAGCAGGCCGCTGACAATACCGCCAACAATTCCTGAGATACCGGCTATGCGCCCATTGGCAAGCAAAAACAGTGTTGTCGCCAGTCCAATGAGCATTCCACCAGCCAGTGCCAACCAAGGTATGTCAATTTCTGTAATCGTCTGTTCTATATTCATTTCGCACTATGCCTCCAAAATGCAATCGTCAATGGAACAAAATTTCATCTGTGTTACGAATTAGCTATAAATATAATATTGATACATGATATATAATTTGATATATTGAAGTCAAGTTGAATGTTTTATTTTTTCATACACACCAAGGAGTTAATCATGTCACTGAATATTGAAGTTTTTTTTGATCCCAACACCTGGACAGTCAGTTATGTCGTTTATGACCAATCCCATGGCAAATGCGCCATTATCGATCCGGTGCTGGATTACAATCCCAAATCAGGGCGCATCAGTACAGCTTCTGCTGACCGGATTATGGCATTTATTCAGCAACAACATCTGGCGGTTGACTGGATACTTGAAACGCACGCGCATGCGGATCACTTATCCTCCGCGCATTACCTGAAAAGTAAATTGGGTGGAAAAATTGCCATTGGCAAAAACATTCCCGCCGTACAACAAACATTCAAAAAATTGTTTAACCTTGGCGATGAATTTATACCGGACGGCCATCATTTTGATCATCTGTTCGCCGACAATGAAACATTTCAGGTTGGGCAATTAACTGGAATAGCACTTTCAACCCCCGGTCACACACCCGCAGATCTGGCGTATCAATTTGAAGATGCGATTTTCATCGGCGACACGCTGTTCATGCCGGATGTCGGCAGCGCGCGCGCCGATTTTCCAGGCGGTGATGCGCATGCCCTCTACCGTTCAATCCGAAGATTGCTTGCCTTTCCGACTGAAACCCGTTTATTCATGTGCCATGATTACCCGCCAGCCGATCGCGAACCCGCCTGGGAAACCACTGTTGCAGCCGAACGGGCGCACAATATTCATGCCCACGACGGAATCGACGAAAATGCTTTTGTCGCACTGCGGACACAACGTGATGCCACACTCGATGCACCAGTATTACTGCTGCCATCCATTCAGACCAATATCCGCGCAGGTGAAATGCCGCCACCGGAAGACAACGGCGTATCCTACTTTAAAATACCCATTCGGCGATAAGTCGAATAATTTGATCCAAGTCGGTTCGCAACAATCTGATCGGTGATAGTATAAAAACTGTAGCTCAGCTTTAAATACGAGCTATCCCAGAGAAAAAGCGGCAATCAAGGAAGGGAGGAATATACAATGCCACACACAGAACTTTCACGGCGTAAATTTCTGCAATACACGGCTTTCGGCGCCATTGCATCGGCATTACCAGGCTCGAGCTGGGGTGAAGAACGCTTGATCAACAAAGATCCTGACCGTAACTTCAAACCGGACGTGGAACTGGAGTTACATGCCCGAACGGCAGAAGTCCCGATTCTGCCGGGTGCAAAAACCCATGTTTTTCAATACACAGGAAAGCTGCTGAATGGACCAGCGCAAACCATCAAAACGCTGCCCGGCTATTTGGGTCCCATTTTGAATTTCGAACGCGGCCAGAAAGTCCGCATTTTCTTTTATAACCACATTAACGAACCCGTTATCACCCACTGGCACGGATTGCATGTACCGCAAAAAATGGACGGACACCCGATGTACGAAATTTATAACGGGGAACGTTATGTGTATGAATTTGAAATCGACAACCCAGCCAGCACTTACTGGTATCACTCGCATACGCATGATATGACCGCCACTCAGGTTTATCAGGGACTGGCGGGCATGATCACCGTGCGTGACGCCGAGGAACAAAAGCTGGCGCTGCCCACCGACGATTATGAAATCCCGCTGATTATCCAAGACCGGCAATTCACCGCCGGCAATCAATTTCAATATCTGCACGGCATGCACCGGCGCATGATCGGATTCCTGGGCGACACGATTCTGGTGAATGGCCAAGCCAACAGCATGATTCCGGTAAAAACACGTGCTTACCGCCTGCGCTTGCTAAATGGTTCCAATTCCCGCATCTACAAGCTGGGCTGGAGCGACGGCACCCCGCTGACCGTTATCGGCACTGACGGCGGTTTGCTCGAAAAACCGGAAACCATGCCCTACGTCATGCTTGCACCGGCGGAGCGGCTTGAGTTGTGGATGGATTTTACCGGCCGCGACATCGGTTCGGATCTCGCCTTGCAAAGCCTGGAGTATAAAGGCGGCGGACCGCAAATGGGCGGCATGGGTGGCATGCGCGGCAGAGGCCGCGGCGGCATGATGGGCGGCGGGCTCGCGCAAGGCAAGGCCTTTCCGATTGTCAAATTCAGCATTGCCGAAAAAACAGGTGATTCTCCGGCGCTACCGGACAAGCTTGTCACCATGAAACGTCTCAGCACCAAGGATTTGACCCACCCCGACAAAGCCGTGCCGATTGCCATCGGCATGCGCCATATGACATTCCAGCTTAACGGCCGCACGTTCAGTATGTATGATCATCTGGACAGCGAACGCATACCGGTCGATTCCATACAGAAAATCCGCATCTTTCATGACAGCGACACGGGTGGGATAGGTATGGGTGGCGGAGGCATGGGAGGTGGCCGCGGCATGGGAATGATGGGTATGATGCATTCAATGCCACACCCCATTCACTTGCATGGCCAGCAGTTTCAGATTGTGTCGCGCAAACAGAACAAGTCAAGCAGCACCTATGACACTGTCAAGGAAGGCTTTATCCACAGTGGCTGGAAAGACACCGTGCTTGTCATGCCTGGCGAGGAAATCGAAATTATCAAGCCCTTCCAGCACTTTACCGGACTGTTCCTGTATCATTGCCATAATCTTGAGCACGAAGACATGGGCATGATGCGAAATTTTGAGGTTTACTAATTCTTTTGATAAAAGGGTTACCCTGATGCCTATCTCCCGCCGTAACTTCCTTGGATTAAGTGGCGCAACCGCTTTCGCCGCATGCGCACCCGCCGCTTTCGCGGCCCAGCCGCTGTTGACCGCCCTGCCGGATACATTCGTTCCTTCCGATCTTAAAGGTTTGCAGTCACTGGCCCAACAAAGAACACGCATGTTGGGTTATCCGGTTAACATGAATATACCGCAGGCGGCATTTTTCGCATGGCGACAAAAGCTGCATGAAGCCGGATTGAATCAATTTCATTTCAATAATGTCGGCGATCCGTTCAAGCACAGTCATTTCGGTTTCAATACCCATGATTTTGAACGGGAACTCATTGAACGATTCGGCCGGCTTTACGGCTTCAGTCACAACAATATTTGGGGATTCTTATCCCACAGCGGAACCGACAGCAACATGCATGGCATCTTCATCGGACGCACCCTGCTGCAAAGCCGCACCGGCGTCATGCCCAAAATTTATTACACGCGCGAGGCGCACTATTCCATTCAAATCCTTGCACACCTGCTCAATCTCGAGCGGATCGAAGTCGACACCCTGGCTGACGGCAGCATGAACATCGCCGATTTCGAAGCCAGACTGAAAGCCAACCCGAATCATCCCGCGCTTGTCGTTGCAACCATTGGAACCACCTTCAAGGGCGCAGTGGATTCCATCGACGACATTCAGAACAAGCTCGGCAACCGCGTATCCTATCTTCACCTCGATGCGGCGCTGTTCGGTGGTTATCTGCCGCATACCGCATTTGCCGATGAGTTGCTGCATACCGGGTCAAGCGGCCAGACACGCTACCACTCAATCGCCGTATCCTGCCACAAATTCTTTGGCTTTCCCGCGCCCGCCGGATTGTTTATCACCACGCGAGCTATTTTTGATGAATTCGAGACGCAATTCGGCAAAATGCATAATCCCGAATACCTATTGCAGATCCCCGGCACCATCACCTGTTCGCGTGATGCAGTCAAACCGGCCGAGTTTCACTTTTACAGCTCGGCGCAGGCATTTTCCCGTCAGGCCCGAGACGCACGGAATATGCTGGAAGCGACCGACTACTTGCTACATGAAATGCAAACCCATTTCAGTCACCTGACACCGATGCGCAGCAATCCGCGCTCGGTCATCATTTATTTCAGGAAGCCTGCTGACAGTATCGTTGAACGCTACACACTGGCAACCATGACTGCCGCCGGAGAAAGCGAAAATACCGGAGATGCCACATCATACGCCCACGTCGTCGTCATGCCGCACGTCAGTAAACAGATTATCGATCGCTTTCTGGGCGATCTTTCCAAATCCGATTCCTGAGCACCTCGCGAATATTCCCGTCAATCGATATGATTTTATGGGATTTAATAAAACCCAGTTTCAAGTTGATATTCCACTGCAGGCCGACCGGGTCTTTTTCTTTCGAGCGATGAATGAGTACTTCACTTCGTGAGACCTTTGCAAAATCCCACACCCGATTTGACTATAGCTCAGTTAAAAGATCAAATATATCAATTGACCGCTCAACTCTGAAATTTGCACTTATTATACAAATCCGCCTGCAACCATTGATTACCAGATCAGTATTTTTCGTACAACAATTGGTCTCGGTTAGCTTTCCATTGAACATGGATTGTTTCGAGACCGCCAGCAGCAGCTAGCGCAGGCACAAGATCATCGAGCCTTACCCGATCCAGATCTATCTGGGCAAGGCACCAGGCAAGAGCAGACTCATAATGCTGCCGGACTTTACCCTTGATTGCCGGGCCGCATAGTGCTACAACTGTTGCTAATGGGTGATTCTCAGAATTTTCCAACAGGCGATGTTCCGTTAGCAACGCTATCCAGCGTTTGGGTTGCATTCGTGCGGCAAGGTAAACTTTTACTGCGGCAGCCACGAACTCAAGTTCTCCATTTTGCTTTTCAGACCAAGCTAGTCGCAGTAATTCTTCGATTTCCGAATAGACCACCCGATCTTGCTGATCTTCAGCAGCAAGATCAATTGCACAGCCTTTGGGCAGCACATCGAAAATCAGATGTACCCGATTATCGCCAGAATCATTGTGTGCGGCATGAAGCACACTGTTATTGAACCACCAGAGATCTCCCTCCTGCATGCGTATTTCCTCGCCACCGGCCTGAAGCGGACTGCCTTTCTCGCTCCTGATTACTAAATGATAACGATCCCGCGACCGATAATACTCACCCCGATCAACGTGTGGAAGAACCTTCTTTCCTGGCGGGACTCGCGCTAATTTTGCTCTTCCCAGTTCGCCGTCAAACTCAGTGGCCAAAGACTCAATTAATCGAATCGTTTCTGGAAAACGGGTAGATATACTGGTATAGCGGCTTTCGTGAACATCCCTGCGACGCCGTCCACAGATCGCTGATCGTTTTAGACCTCGCAATGGAATGACATTGGTATCTTTTTGAGCAGGCGCCCGTTCTTGTCTGCCGGTTTCTTTCAACCAAGCATCGTCATGCGTTATCAATTCCTGACGGATGGCGGTTGTATCGACGTAATTTTTGATTAACTTGAAATACAGCATGGTATACCTCCATTATTAAAAAAGTAACAAGGAAATTTACTGAAAAAAATCTCTAAAATTGAACCTGTAGACGCATGGCGAAAATATTTGCATGCTCGTTTTGCGGTGAGGAATTTCGCGAGAAATCCAGATCAGATCGCACCCGGATGTAATTCGCCATGACGCGCATGTAGTCGGTTGGATACCAGTTGATACCGAGCGTCAGATTAGTTTCCTTGTTGCCAAACTGCTTCTGACCAACCGGGCTGAGTTCGCTGTAACGCACACCCACCTCCCAAGCGCCTGTTCCACCGTTTAAACCCAATCTGCTGTTTGGTTTGACGCCATCAAAGGTACGGGTGGTTCTGCTGTAGGAGCGTTTTTCCCCAGTCACCACCCACCCCGCCTGGATATACCATGAATCAAACTCCGGTGGTTCTAACGCTTGCTGTTTGCCGGTAAATGTCCGCAGGTATTCGAACTGCATTGACATGGGACCGCGCATCGCCGCCAGTTCTGCCGAAAGAATCTCGCTAAAATTACGCACCGGGCCTAGCGAACTAAATCGAGCATTTTCTACATTAAATGTCCTACTGGAACTGACAAATGACCTCGCATTCTCGGCTGGTTCACGATGCGATCCCGATAGGCCCACATGCAGAATATTTTGCCTGGTCTGAATAGGGGTATACACCACGCGCCCGCTGACACCCCAGCCATTTTTCACATCAATGCCATCACGCAGCTGCTCACCGAAAAGTCCGGCAAATGCCGCCCAATTGCGACCATGTGTACTGGCAGCCATACCCAGATGCAGTGGCGGAATCAACGCGGTCATTTGCGCACGTTCCATGAACAGGGTAGTTCTGGAGCTGGTCAGCCAATCAAGGCCGATCGGTTCTTGCATATTGCCCAGATAAACCCGCGTGCGATGAATACCGGAATACCTTAGATAAAGATTCTGGAAGCCACGCTCATCCAGCGGGTCTGCCGTAAAATCATAGGTTGCGCGCATATCCCAGTCACGATAGAGTTGCATGCCAAACATCAGTCGCCCACGGCGGATACCGGAATTAGCCGGAACCAGTGTTTCATTGGTGTTAAGCCAGACACCATCCGCTTGCAGCACACCGGTCAAACTGACTTTAAAATCCTTGTCCTGTGTTCTGTAAGCCAGTCCCTTCCCCATTCGGGCGCGAAACTGCCCCTCGCTAAAATCAACGGCAAATGCCTTTTTTTCGAATCCGGTACAGACAACGATAGCAAGGCAACAAATCACGATTTTTTTCACTTGATAAACAACAGGGTTAATTCTCCGCAGTATCATGAGGCAAAAAGTTTTGTCGCCCGATGACTATTGACCCATTGCACGCCTGTTTCGCCCAAATCACGCAGACCAGCTCTGATCAGCAGTAATCCGGGATTTCCAAGCGCCGCTCGCAGGAGTGACAATGTCATCCGGTCAGCGCGCGACAGCGTGCGACCGCCTTCAGACAAGCGTTGATCGAGTCCGCCCAATTTTGACAACAATCCGGACAAACCTGCTTCCTCCAGCCGGGAAAGAATAACTGCGTCAGTTAACCGTTTTGGCAGACCCAATGTCAGCACTCTGCTCATCGTTCCCTTGAGAATGCACGGCGTATCTGAAATCAACATAACGCTACGGCGCAAATTGCCCAATGTCAGACATTCGACTGAATGGTGATTCAAGCGGATTTTTCCTGACACAACAGGCTCAAGTCCGGTAATCGCACGAAAGACCGCTTCGACATCCGCGTCAGGCGGTAACACGCCGCACGCCCCGGGAACCACCGATAACGTCAGCGGAGCTGCTTTTCCCACACATGCTTGTATCAAATCAAGCGCAACCGGTCCGGCAGACAATTTGGCTGCATTCTGCTTGCGAACCGGTGCCATCGGGCGAGCCAATGCTGTACACAATTTGTCATACGCGGCACGAAAAGCGCTGGCGCGATCCGTCACCCCCATCAATTCACGCAGCGGACGGGCAGTAAGACCCAGCACGGCCAAACCGGCGGCAATATTTGCGGTTGACTGTTCAGTGCCGGCTCCCCACCAGATCAGCAACGCAGCAGCAATGCCAGTCAATGCATCAGGGACGGCATGCAGCGTTTCGCTACGGGTGATTCGCCTAACGGCCGCCTCCATCAGCGCTGCGGAACGTTTGATAATCAGGTTTTTTTCGGTGGTACGCCGACCCAGCGCGGCCAGCTCAGGCGCGATCGGCAGGCGCTCGGTCAGATCAGCCGCCAACAGGGCTCGCCGCGTCCGTAACCGCTGATGCGCCTGCAGCAGTCCTCGCGCCATTACCGCCAACGCGAGCAACGCCAGACAGGCGAGACAAAGACCAATCACGCCAAATCCCCAGTCGATCATAAAAAGAATAACCACTGCTGCAGGCAACATTACAACGCCTTCAACCAGCAATGGAAGCCCACGTCCTGGCCAATCCTTGAGAGCCGTCAGGTCGCCTACAAATCGCAATGAGAGATAGCCTGCGCGGCGCGCGGCAAGATCGCGCGGCCACATGCGGCTGGCATGATCAAACAGCGCGATACGCACGTCTCTGGCATAGCTTTGGCCGAGGATTTCGCCAAACCGCCGGAATAAGACCCTCGCCACGGCAATCACCAACCCTGATCCACCAAGCACCAGAAGCGCCGCCGGCGGGAGAAGATGCCATAATTTATGATGATTTTCCATGACACCCGTTCGCCATGCATCATGCAGCGCCATGAATAACCAGCGAGTAGAAAATGCAGCGGCAGCAATTGACAGCGCCTGGATCAGCGCCAGAACAATCAGGATCGCGATCAGATAACCGCGATCCCGTGTAACGATACGGGGAGGAATCATACCGCCAATTTTTCGCATGATACGCCAAGCATTGCGGCCAGTTGACCTGCCTTGACCGGATCAAGAAGCTGCTGCCGAGCAAGTACTTCTATACCGGTTACAGTTTTCGCCTCGACACTTGCCATGGGCGAGCAACTCAGCATTCCTGTCAGCGCAACAGGCTTCAAATTGTGTCGCAACAGCTCCGCAACACCTCCTGCCGCAGCCAATGCATCGCCACAGGCAAACACTACCCCGGAAATCCGTTCGCGGAACCACCTGTCAGCAAGCAAGGCAGCGGTTTCTTTCTGAAAAAGCCCGTCGGCTACTTCCATCACCACGATTTCCGATCCACGCTGTTGTGCGTGCCACAACAAATCGTCAATGCCGCGTTTGATACGCTCCAACGATTCCATGTAGGTCGTCACCATGCCGGCATCTGTAAAATCAGCCACAACATGGGCGCCTGTATCAATATAGTCGTTATAGTCTCCAAAAGCGCCTGTCCCGGTTGCCTTGATTGCAGCCACCTGGTAACCTGCCCGCGTTAATCCGTGCGACAAGGCAACTGTCGCCGTGGTTTTACCGGAATTCATGGCTGCACCCAACACAGCAATAACTGGTAGCACAGGCCTATACGACGCGCGTGGCAAGGCAAAATCAGCAACATTTAACACCTGACCGCGCGAATTTGTGATTCTGCCCAGTGGTTTTATCCGGGTTGGATCTTTAATGCGCGCGTTGCGCGCCAACATTTTTCCGAGGCATCCGCCACCCGCCAGCATGTCGCAACCCTCAGGATCGATCTCGGCAACTCCCTCGAATTGATCAGCTGCATAGCGCGCCCCACACGGCAACACCACAAGATCGCTAGGATATAGTGTCGACGGTCTGCCGCTCGGCAGTTGAATCCGTTGGTGCTGTCCAATTGACAGCACGTTGCCAAGAATCAGGTCACCAGGACGTGTTGAAACAAAGTCAGTGTCCAGTGCATAGGCTTGCGAATGGTCTACGCGTCGCGTGGAAAATGACCACTTCGCGCTTCTGAACATAGCTTGAAATTGTGTAAGCATCATAATGCCTCCATTCTTATTTATTAAACGACAAAGTATTGGTATTGGAAAAAACATGACGAATGAGACCACCTGACACCGCGCACTGCGAGAAATCATGACCGCAATTATCAAGAGAGAATAGCCGCACATCTGGCGTAATACCGTGCATCTTGGCAGCCTTGGAAAAATGGGCAACATAGCTTCTGGCGCGCGCCAGACGATGCGGCCCTTGCACTGCATCAAGCCGTGGTTTGCTGCGTAATGCCTTATCCTGACTTGTGTCGGCAGTACCAACATAAACGCGCAACGGTAACCGCAAATAATCCGCCAGCTGTGCTCGCATTTTCTCGAGCAGGTTATTTTCATTTTCCCGCAACGGTCTGATTGGCTGACCCAGACCCGCCGGGTAAGAAAGACTGACATCCGGCAGGCAATACCAGCCAGCAGACGCCAAATGAAGACGTGACACCAGATAAGGATAAAGCATGGCAAACCGGTGCGCTAACTGCGCCCCCCCTGAGAATCCAAATAATTCAAAAGATTCCGTCTGGATGGTTCCGCTATTACGCAACATCTCGATTAGCGCCAGAATTGCCTGATCCGGCCTAACATTGCCAGGTCGCTGAAAAACCGGCCAATGCTTACGTGAGAAACGTGGCACAATCAGAATCCGTCCGGAATCGATTGCCGATGCGGCAAAAGCTGTATAAATGGCGTCGGCATTGCGTGAAATGCCATGCAACGCAATCACTGGCGGCAAGTACCGGTCAACAAAATTGGGTATGAACACCCGAGCTGTGAATTTTCCGTCGGACGTAGTCAGGCGCAGTTTTTCCTCACGTCCGTCTCCGGCCTGATTGAAACACACAGATTTAGGCGTAAAACTCGGTTTCCTGCTAGAAATGTGCAAGCCAAGCATGGTTGTACCTAAGAAAATTTATCTTTATCCAGTTACCACACTTGTTGAGGCATGAATTTGGCGGTAATTCTGGAACTTGTGCTCTATTCTATCTGTGAGAAGATTGCTGGAACTTCGAAAAACCGTTGCGAGCGATCCGGGTGCAACGCGACTGAATTGCTGTGATCGAGGCTTATCTGGTGGGCAGACGAGATTGCGTACCGCTCAACGCAGCAGTGGGATCGACTGGTAAGTTTTTCGAAGTAACGCATTGTCTTCTCACATTTTTTCTTGATGAAATTAACTTAAAACATCCACATCACCCCAGCCAATTTGATCGACTTGCACGCCTATCAGGGTAATGGAGACATCAGAACCAAAATTGACGATGAAATTATTACCATCATGATGCGTATTGGTAACATGACTGGCCAGATCATCTTTTGATGACAATCCAAACCCAGTATCAAAAACGAGCATATCTCCATCGTGCGAACTGAAGTCTTCTATGCGCAAATGCGCAGCTTCGCGCACGATGAAACGGTCAGCACCTCCTCCACCACGACTATCATCGCCACTCCTCACCGCGATAAGATCATCATCATTCGTATGAGAAAAATGAATAATGTCAGTCAGCTTCGGCGCAACCCCATTCGTATTGGAAGACACCTGCCATTGCTCCGAAACACGGACATAGATTCCATCGCCATCGGCATCTGAATAGCGGGTAATTTCGGACCCGAATGGTTTTATTTCGCTCCGAATGACATCGTTACCATCGACGGTATAACTTTTTCTTCCATTATCAGTCAGCGATTTGGATTTCAATTCCCCATCCTTCAGTTCATAAACCGCCGTTACCTGTCCATCCACAATTTCAAACTTAAAGCTTTTATGATTTCCCGAGCTGCTATCATCTCCTCTGGAACGATCATCATTGCTTGAATCGCTACTCCAGCGACCGCCATGATCATCGTTGATATCGTGAAAAACTCCATCATCGCTACCGCGCCCTCTACTATTATCATCACGTGAACTCATGTTTTTCTCCTAATCCTAATAGTAATTAATCAATACATTGAATCGTTATCAACATCACTTATCACGTGCGTGGAAAATTTTCACTCGCACAAGCGCAGTATATGTGGGAAATTATTACACGTCAATTGTGTTTTTTGTTTTTTTTATCGCATACGTAAAATTGATTGGTAACGCTTTTTATATTCAAATTTTCATTTCTTTGATAAATTTTTCAGAAATGCTTCCGGTTTTAAAAGGAATTCTTAAAAATTTGTGCTGATTAACACTGACAGCTGTTCCCTGTTCTCGAGAATACACCATGAAATTTAGTGTAAAAATTTCCCACATTATGATAGGATGATTCGTGAATCTGCTTTTGCAAAGACAAACTATTAATACCCGTATCAGCCAAGATACCGGTCAGAGATCCGAAACCCCAAACAAACAATGTCACCCATTTCACCTGCACTGATATCCGCATTGCGGCAAGTACTACGGCCTTTAGTCAAACTCATGTTAGCAAAGGGACTGACATTTACTTACCTGACAGAAGTATTAAAAGAAATCTTTGTTGAAGTTGCCGACAAAGATTTCAGGATTAACAACAAACTGCTATCCGACAGCCATTTGAGCCTGCTAACAGGAATTCATCGAAAAGATGTCAAACGTTTACGAAACGATTCACACGCAAATAATGAAACAACCCCGCAAATCATTTCTCTAGGTGCTCGATTGGTGAGTATTTGGACGAGTGACCCCCGTTTTCTGGACGAAAGCAAACACCCCAAACCTTTACCACGCTTTGTAAAGGAAGGCGGCGAGATTTCATTTGAAGGACTCGTTATCGGCGTTAGCAAAGATATACGTTCACGTGTTGTGCTCGATGAATGGTTACGAATCGGTATTGTTCATTTTGACGAGCAAAATTGCGTCTGCCTGAATACAACAGCATTCATTCCGACCCAGGGATTCGATGAAAAAGCATACTATTTCGGCCAGAGCTTGCATGATCACGCGGCGGCGGCAACAAGCAACCTACTCGGGAGCAATAAACCATTTCTGGAACGCAGCGTTTATTACAATGCACTCAGCGCCCAATCGATAGAACAGCTTGCCGTGCAATCCGAAATGCTCGGCATGGGCACCCTATTGGCGATTAATAAACTGGCAATGGAACTGGAATCAGCCGATGACCAGCAAAGCAAACCTAATTATCGAATGCGCTTTGGTATTTATTTTTATAGCGAATCCCAGGAACAATTGATAGACAATGCTCCAGCGGACAAATGTGATGAGAAGCAATCATCTCCTGGCTGAACTCGTTCTAAAAAAGGTCATACTGCCATGAAAACCATCCGGAGCATTTTATTCTGCATTATTGGCCTGCTCACACAGTTAGTGCTGACACCGATGGAAGTTGCAGCAAAAAATAACTGCGAAACAAATGTCAGCCTGTCGAATCCGGCAATGGATATTGGCGGCACCGGTTCAGAAATAAGCCGCTCAGACATAGGCGGCACAGGCACAAAAGTAGTCAACGAAGGTGGTATCGGCGGAACCGGCATCATTGGTACCATTACAGGCTTTGCGAGTATTTGTGTTAATGGTGTCGAAGTCCATTACGACAGCAATACACCAGTTTTTGTTGATGGCCGTCAGGCTACGATTCGTGAATTAGCTGTTGGTCAGATCGTCATCGTACGCGCACCCGAGATGGCTTCTGAAGTCATTGCGCATCATATCTCCATTAATCATGCCGTGGCCGGCCCGATCAGTCATATCGACCATCAAACGGGCGAAGTGCATGTTCTCGGACAAGTGGTGCGCGCTAATGCACTCCAGGAATTTTCAAATCTCAAGATTGGAGACTGGACACAAGTAAGTGGACACCGCCTCGCTAATGGAACCATAGTTGCATCACACATTGAAGTTATCCCCCCTGCTTCGGAAGCAATAATCAATGGCTATGTAACGAATATCGATACTGATGGATACGATGTTTATGGAACCCGGATTCGACATGACTTCAAATCGATGCCAGCTCAAATTGCCGAGGGTATGGAAATTACAGTGACTGGTAATTGGAATGGCAACAACCTTCAGGCTCGTCATTTCCAAACCGAACCGACTCGTCACGCAATCGGTCGAGTCGAACATCTGATCATAGAAGGATATATCCAGGCACTACAAGGCAATGCAATAAACCTGGGCAACCAGACTGTTAATTTCATCACAACTGGCCTGATCAAAGACGATCACAAGGACAGCTTGAAACTCAATCAGCGCGTACAGATCAATGGACGGATGGGCCCTGATCAACGTATCACCGCAGATCAAATTGAAATAAAACCCGAATTATCATTACCCGCACACGACAAAATCGATAGCATCAATACTAATCGCAATAACGAAAATCAAAAATCGGTATCCGATAAGGGGGCGAATGTTAATTCAGACAAAAAAATCGATGCAAACCATCAGATTCGACCTTTAAATAAGGATAGCGGCGACAGTCGTCAAACCGACGACTCAAAACATCAACGTCCCAATCAATCACAGGACGACACTTATCGGCAAAAGGATTCCGCCAACTCCTCTGACCGGGTTTTCGAGGATAAAGTAAAAGGATCACGTGAGACTGAATCCCCTCATCGAACAGAGAAAAACGAGCGCGAAATAAGCCAAGATAAGTCATCCGACTTATCCAGACAGAAACTCGACCAACCGAAAACGCGCGAAAACCACTCTGACTCATCCGACGCATCTGAACAAATGCACATAAAGCATGTTCAGGATACCGACCAACGGGAATCATCTGATCGGCATGAGTCTTCCGTGCGGTTAACAGACAGGCACGATTCACTTGAACGTTCTGGCGATCATTCGGAGAGGTCATTTGAGCAGAAACCGGATCATCTTGACTCACGTGACACACTTGAGCAGACACACATGGAACGCCTCCAGGATTCCGCCCATCGGGAATCATTTGAGCGACATGAACACCATGAACGACCAAGAGATAGTGACAACTTACCTGAGCGTCCGGGCGATCATCTGGACAGCATAAGAGACAGTATTCCCGACAGAGATGTCATGCCAGACAGCATAAGAGACAGCATTCCCGACAGAGATGTCATGCCGGACAGAATTCGAGATTAACCGTCAACATGACAATAGAAAAAAATCACAGGCATTACTTTTTTCGTCGACACATCAGAACGATAGCAATTTTATCCATTATTGGAAATTGCAATCCAATTTATGCAAACAGTTTCAGTGTAAGCGCAGGATTCGACTTTACCAGTGGCAAATATGGCGGATCGTCTACAACGGACATTTGGTATGTTCCTTTCACAGGCCGTTATGACTACAAAGATCTGTCTTTTAGAATAACTGTGCCTTATCTCGACTTAACAGGCCCGGGAAATATTCTGGGTCCAGGTATCGGCGGAATCAATATCGGTGACGGCGGCATAATTCCAGGAATAATTGGTGGCAGCCTCGGTGGTGGTGGTATTTTTATTTGTGATGAAAATAATGGCGATTGCGCTCCAACCGATGATGATTCTGATCTGGATGACGACAATAACTCAGGGTCGGACGATGATGATTCCGATCCTAATGACAACAGTGGCTCAGGGTCGGACGATGATGACCCCGATCCGGATGACAACAGTGGCTCGGGATCGGACGATGACGATTCCGATCCGGATGACAACAGTGGCTCAGGGTCGGACGATGATGACTCCGATCCGGATGACAACAGTGGCTCGGGATCGGACGATGACGATTCCGATCCGGATGACAACAGTGGCTCGGGATCGGACGATGATGATTTTGTTCCGGATGACAACAGCGGCTCGGGATCGAACGATGACGATTTTGTTCCGGATGACAACAGCGGCTCAGGGTCGGACGATGATGCTGCAGATGATAGCGATGAAATTAATGTTCTGACGTTTAATGAAAATGACATACATATTCTGACCAGTGCACTCAATCAAACCGGAATAGTACAAAATACCGGTCCATCGCATTTCTCTCATTCCGGACTAGGCGATATCGTAACGACATTAACTTACAATGTAATCACACATGAATCGACCGGAATCATTTTCGACATCACCGGCCGCATGAAAATCCCGACAGCCAGTACTGCAAGAAACTTGGGCACTGGAAAATTTGATTTTGCGGTTCAGGGTGATTTAGTCAAAACAATATCGCGTTTTATGCTGAGCGCCAGTTTTGGGTATCGTATGCTTGGAAATCCACAGGGAATTGATCTTCATAACGTATTATATGGCGCAACCGGTATTGCGTTTCGTTTTACACCGGACACGACAATTGGCGCAAGCTTCAATATCGGACAATCACCTGTTCGGCGGCAAGATTCGAGAGACTTTACCCTATATATGTCCTATCGCTTGAACAAAAACTTCAGACTAAATGCCTATGGTCTTCGCGGCGCTTCTGAACGAAGCCCGGACTGGGGCGGCGGTATCAGCCTGCGCTATGCTTTCTAGTAATTTTGAGCTGTTGGCAGTCTACGCAGTCATTGAGAATCAATGCTTGTCACAAAAAACAATTGAGGCAACTTCCGCACGATATACAGATCGACAGGTTGCATATGTCAATCCATAGTTGTTGCGCGAACTGCTTTTACATATTAAGATGCTTTGAAGCAGGAAAAGCATAAGATCAAACGCAATCCATTGCCGCAAGCATGTTCTTTAAGGCTGCACTCTGACGGTTGAACAGCTGACAGCAGATGCATGTTGTAAAAGTTACATTTGTTACATTTCTTCCACCAAAAGCCAGAAAAGAGAAGAAGCACATCGAGCAAAATAAAAAAGCAGACTAATCATCAACCCATCAAGGAGCTGTTATGTCGAACATAGCTGGTAAAGCCTATGCCATGAACGTGATCACCCCGATACGCTGGTACACAACCTGGACAAACAAGCTGTTCTTTAAAGCTGCAACTGTGCTGCCCAGTACGCTGAAAGGATTGCAGACCTTGTCTCTCATTCACTATGCCCGATGGGTCATTATTCCCAGAGATGGTTTTCCCCATCTTGATTCAAGTCAACCCAAAGAAGATCTGCACTATGCCTACATGCTTTTTTTCAGTAACTTCAATGGCAGCTGGGATCAGTATGTCGATTCATTCACATTTGCCATACCTTCTGGACTCGACCTGTTCTGGAAATGGAATATTCGTTATCCCAAATCCGTTCCACTGACACCCTTTCACAACTATATCCGGCATAACCAGATCGATACAGCGCATTATTACAACGCCTACCCCATGGCGGCATCCAACGATGTCAAATCGGCGCAAAAAATCAAAAAAGCGCTGACCCGCTTCAACGCCGAATCCAGCGACAAATCACCCGAGGATTTTCTGCAGGACTACTACCGGCTGCTCAACGATCTGCAACATCATTTCGGCGACATGAAACCCACGCCGATCGTCAGCCTGTCGTCTTACGAAGTCAAAAAACGCTACGAACAGACTCGATTCTGATCCTGTCAATCACGCCAACCTCAAAAAGGAAGCTCAATATGGCTACAAAAAGTGGTAACGCAACCGCATTGACTGTCTTGTCGCCCATCAAAAACGGCGCTGTCGGCGAAACTTCCTTTGCCGACATCACGCGCGAACGCTGCATGCGTTTGCCAATCCATGAGCAAAGCCCGTTGGCTAAAGTGCCTAACACTTACCTGGCACGGCTGTTTATTCTGGATGACGTATTTTACGAATCGCTGCCCGCCAATGATTCAATCTTCAATTTTTCAGATATCACATCCATTTTTTCCGATTCCGCGCGTAAAAAAGCGCTGCCGCGCAAAGATCATCTGAAATCGAAATATCTGGTTTTCTCGAGCAATTTTCACGGCGACCTGGACGCTTATCTCACCGGCATGTGGGAAAAGTGGTCTTACACTGACCATCAAGGAACGCAGCGTGATGTGCGCCATATCTGGGAACATTGCGTGGCATTCGACAAAATCACCGATTGCGCCGGTTTTATTGCTTATATTAAAAAATGTCAGCTTGAGGCCAGTCTGTTCTTTAATGGATCGACGGATGATTCACTGCAGGAACAACTGAAAGCGCTTTATCTGAAGCAGGAATTCACTCAATTCGCCATGGCGCATCAAGGAAAAAGCGCGGCTGAAATCCAGCAGGATTTCAAAGCATTTATAGCGCGTGTACAACCCGACAACTTGACTGCGCCGACATGGCCACCGGCGAAATCAACGCCTTGACGGGTGCTTTCACATGATTCCCGTCACTGATAACCCGCTACAAAATCAAACCCTCACAGGAACGGTTCACCATGACAAAAGATCTCGATTTAACTGACATTCAGGGAAACATTATCAAGGCCTACGGTGCATATAATTATCAGAAAGCACGCTACCTGTTTTTGCGGATCAACGATGGTGACAAAGGTCGCAAATTTGTTGCCGCCATTACGACAAAAGTCACCACAGCTATCTCCTGGGACAAATCCGGTGCTGGTCCTGCTGTCGAAAAACCGATAGCCACCACGAATATCGCCTTCACCTATGTCGGGCTGAAAGCATTAGAACTGCCCACCGCATCGCTCAGAGGTTTTCCGGAAGATTTCATGATGGGTATGGCAAAGCGCAAGGATATTCTCGGCGACGATGGCCCTAGTGACCCGGAAAAATGGGATCCTATCTGGAAAGAGCGGGTTCACATCTGGATGTCGATCAACGCGCAGAATACAGAAGCATTAATCGAACGTTATAACTGGGTTGTGCAGCAGGTCGAAGCTTCCGGTGACGGCGTAACACTGCTGACCGGCCACCGGGGTGATGCGGGAGAAGATGATTTGCCTTACCAGGAGGCCAGCGTGTTGTACGATGAAGCCGGTAACCCCACGCCCAAGGAACACTTCGGTTATACCGATGGTATCGGTGATCCGGTTTTTGAAGGACAAACCAATCTATCCGCGCGTGTCCTAGGGCGCGGCAAATTGATGCGCGACGGCAGCTGGGCGCCTTTGGCAACCGGCGAGTTTCTACTCGGTCATGTTGACGAAGCCATGGAATATCCCAAAACATCACCCTCGCCGATGCTGCTGGCGCGTAACGGCACCTACATGGTTTATCGCAAACTGCATGAAAACGTTGGCACCTTCAATCGCTTTCTCGACGAACAGAGTAAAAGCTTTCCTGGCAGCAAGGAAATGCTGGCTGCAAAATTTGCCGGACGCTGGCGCGACAATGGCGCGCCCATTGTCAAAGCGCCTGATGACGCCAGCAAGACAGAGTGGGACAAAGCGTTTGAAGCCGCTGATTTTGCCGGACAAAAACGCATGCTGACCGACTTTACCTACAACGACGATATTCATGGTGCTAAATGTCCTTACAGCGCGCACCTGCGGCGCATTAATCCGCGCGGTTCGCTGGAATACGGCGTAACCGGCGCCTACGAGACACCAGGCGCTCTCGTCAACCGGCGCAGGATTTTGCGGCGCGGATTGCCTTACGGCAGCGTCAAAGACACCTCCCGGGATGACGGCAATCACGGCATCATCTTCATGGCGCTCAACGCGGACATTCAGCGGCAATTCGAATTTGTCCAGCAGCAATGGATCAACTATGCCAATGACTTCAAGGAAGGCAATGACAAGGAAGTTTTACTGGGTAATCACGATGCCAGCCATCCCGGCAAGGTTGTTCTACAGGTCGAACCCGGTTCCGGCAAGCCGCCGCATTTCATCAACAACATTCCACGCCTGGTTGAAACTCGCGGCGGGGATTACTTTTTCATACCAAGCATAACCGCGTTGAAACTGATCGCGGCAGGCATGGTTGATCCGACCTAGCGTTTAACAGGCTGTTGAAACGATTGTGGCTGCGGATGCCTATACCGAATCAATACACTCTTTGTTCATTACATCACGGGAGTTGGAATCATGGCTAAAGAGACAAAATCATTACAGGAAAAACTGACGCAGTGGGCGCTCGTGCATCTGGACAGCATTTTTGCCATACTGCGCGTCGTCAAGCCCACTGTCGTCTTCAAGGGCAACGCAGTGGTTACCCGATTTGAGGATGTCGTAGAAGTATTGAATCATGATTGGGTTTTCCGGGTGCCTTATGCCGAAAAAATGCACAAAGTCACCGGCGGCAGCAACTTCTTCCTGGGCATGGAAAATACCGATCAGTATACGCGCGATGTTTCCAACATGCGCATTGCGGCGCGCCGTGAAGATATCACCGACATCATCAAGCCTTTTGTCGACCAGAACAGTGAAGCCATTGTCAAATCCGCCGGCGGCCGGATGGATGCCGTTCAGCAACTGACGCGCGTGGTTCCGACACGTCTCATTGGAGAGTACTTCGGCACGCCGGGCTGGAATGAAACCGAATTTGCCGATGCCGCCACGATCATGTTTCAGTATCTGTTTTATCCGGATGATCCGGCGGTTGAAGCAAAAGCGCTTCGCGCCGCCGAACAGACACGCAACTATCTCGATCAGGCTATCGCTGAGCGGAAAATGACGCCGGTCGACAAAGACGATGTTCTGAACCGCTGTCTGAAGCTTCAGTCAGCTGGCATGCCCGGAATGACCGATGTGGATATACGTAACAATCTGATCGGACTGATTATCGGCGCCATTCCGACCACATCGAAATGCGCTGCCGTCACACTCAATCATCTGTTCAACAATCCGGAACTGATGGTTGTGGCGCAACAGGCCGCGCGCGCCGATGAAGACGACAAACTGATTCAGTTTGTCCAGGAAAGTCTGCGCTTAAATCCTTTTGCAGCGGGCATTCAGCGCGTATGCGCGGAAGATTATGTGATCGCGAAAGGTACGTTGCGCTCGACAAAAATTCCAAAAGGCGCCCGGGTACTCGCGGCAACGCAATCAGCCATGATGGACGGACGCAAAATCAAAAACCCCCGTAAATTCGAGCTCGACCGCCCTGCCTACAACTATATGCATTTCGGCTTTGGCCTGCATACCTGTTTCGGCCAGTATATCAACCTGACCCAGATTCCAAGTATCGTTAAAGCCGTACTGAAACAGCCCAATCTGCGCCGCGTTGCCGATATGAAAGTTGAGGATCCCTTCCCGGTCAGTCTGGAAATCGAATACGACCATTAATTTGTTCACCGCGCCAGTCTGTTGCATTGATGCACATCTGGATCACACTACTGGAGAAAAATGAGCACCGACAAAAAACCTGTTCACGTACTTTCCTTCTCACCCAGCGCCGATGCCGAACTGAATCGCTGGGTGCTGTTTTATTACGGCATTCCGTTCAAGGAACACCGGCATACGTTGCCCTTTTATTTCCTGCTGAACAAGCTGGCTGGCGGTAAGAGCCTGGTACTGTGTCGCGATGGCGACATCAAACTGACCAGTGTGCGCGATGTTATCCATCATTATGACGCGCAGGCGGCTGCGGAAAAGAAACTGATTCCGGATTCGTTGTCTCGCGAAATGGACTACAGCTGGCACCGCTACAACTCTGAGCTGGGTCACGCCGTTGTCGAATGGGCTTACACCAATCTGCTGCCGCACAAGGCCATCATGATTCGCCCGCTCACGTTGAGCAGCCCCTGGTTTGAGCGCTGCTTTGTCAAATACGGCTATACGATTCCGAAAAAAATGATCTGGAAGTCGCAAAATCTGGGCATGCCCGCAGCGGATAAGGCACTGCGCCTGATCCGGGATATTTTTCAGGAAGTCGATCAGATATTGTCCGATGGACGCAGGTATCTCTACGGCGACACACTGACACTGGCCGACCTGGCTTTTGCCGTCAGCGGCGCGCCACTGGTATTACCCGCCAACTACGGCGGCGACCAATTTGAACAGGGCGCCATTCCGACCTTTGACGAATTTCCCAAGGCGTTACAAGAAATTATCAGCGCAATGCGCCAGACCGTTGCCGGAAAACATATTCTCCGGCTCTACGCAGAAGAACGTTACATTACAATACCCGCCACCCATTCATAGTCTTCCTGAATGAACTGGATTTCGCAACTTACCGGAAACCTGCTGGCGAAATACCTGACTTCGCCGCTCAAAAAAAGCGCCCAATATGCAACAATCAGTCAGGAAATGCTGCGCGCGACGCTACAGCCCGCCGATGTCCTGCTGGTGGATGGCGACACGCGCTTGAGCGTCCCGATCAAATACCTGACGCAATCGACCTGGTCACATGCCGCCATCTATGTCGGAGACGCGGCATTACCCGCACAGGAATCCTGGCAGATGCCGCTGGTGCTGGTCGAAGCCGATCTCAAAGAAGGTGTGCGCGCGATTACGCTGGCGCATTACGCGCACCTGAATACACGCATTTGCCGTCCCGTTGGTCTGGATGAAGCGGATCGTCAGCGTGTGGTTGATTTTGTCGTCAACCGGATTGGCTATCATTACGACCTGAAAAACATTCTTGATCTGGCACGTTACCTTTTCCCGCTGGCGCCGGTGCCGACCCGTTTCCGCCGCCGCCTGCTGACGCTGGGCAGCGGTGATCCGACACGCGCTATCTGCTCGACACTCATTGCACAGGCTTTTCAGTCTGTACCCTACCCTATCCTGCCGGAAATCAAACGTGAATGGCTGAACGATCCGCAATGCGCCGATTGTTATGCCGAAATTTACCACATCCGTCACCACAGCCTGATTACGCCCAAGGATTTTGATATTTCCCCTTTCTTCGATATCATCAAGCCGACCATCCGCAAAGGCTTTGATTATCGGGCGATTGCCTGGCGGCAGGCTCATGATAAGCATTAGCCTCATTTGATCGGAAGCCGGATTCTGCTCGATTACTTTCGTAGCGATCAATTCACCTCCTCTAGTGTGGGAATTACCACAAGACAACAGAACGGCTGGATGTAGAATTTTTCAACACACGATAAGAGGATAGTTTTTTAAATAGAAAACAATATTTTGTACTGGTGTGGCGGTTGTACAAGGTACAGCCGGGTTTCTGGATTCAAGCGGTTCACCGGGATTCATGTAACGCTTCGGTAAAGAAGCTGTCTTTCGGCCTTGCTCATTTAAATAAACTGCAAAGCTGATCCAGGCCGTGGATGAGCGTCAATCTCGCTGATTATCAAATTTTCTGAAATACTTACTAGGAGAAAGCTCATGACATTCCCAACACCCAACATTGACGAGTCTTTGACGACTGGTGAACATCCCTTCATTGGCAATTTTCATAAAACCTTACCGCATAATCAGTTTGGTGAAGTCGATCCGGCGGCGTATCGTAAATTCAAAGGCACTTGCCTTGAAATAGAAGCCGGTGCGCCAGAAAATTTTGAAGATGTGTCCGCTGGTCCATTGCTTCCTCCGTTCAGTCCCAACAGTGATATGCAACATACCCAATCCACGGCGAAATTTACCAGCCCGCTTGCTGGCGCGGCAACGGAAACGCATGGACCGGATCCAAAGGATCTTGAAATGCCTCCTGCGCCGGAAATTTTGTCCGATAGCACGGCAGCTGAAATGACTGAATTATATTGGATGGCATTACTGCGTGACGAACCACTGGCTTCTTTTGCCGGAAACGCAACCGTTGCAACGGCAATAAGTGATCTGAAAACCGCGTTCAATAAAGCGCTGGGATCCGATTCAACCCCTGGACGCTTGCAACTTGGATTGGATCTGCCGGAAAAAACCGGATCACTGGAGTTGAACCCGCAAACCTTGTTTCGCAGTGGTTTGCATGATGAGGAGCATGGCCCGCTGGTCAGTCAGTTTTTTCTTCGGCAGATTCCTTACGGCGTACAATTGATTGATCAACAACAGGTGCCTTATATCCGTGGAAAAGATTTCCTGACCAATCACAGCGACTGGCTTCGCGCGCAGAATACCGGAAAAGACAAGTTTGGCCGAGATTACGGTACCTGTAACTATTTCGGCGATGAACTGGCAAACAGGGAAACCTATTATGCGGGTATTTCCCGATATATTTCGACCCTGCGCGATCTCGCGCGTTTTGTAAACAGGGATGCTTTGCATCAGGCCTATTTTAACGCGACGCTGTTTCTGGACGCCATCGGCGCACCAACAGATAGCGGTAATCCATACCGCGGAAATCTGTATTCGCGAGAAGGCGGTTTCGCGACACTGGGGGGACCCGATTTGTTGACCCTGGTGTCAGAAGTTGCCAGCCGCGCGCTCAAGGTTGTTTGGCGGCAAAAATGGCTGGTGCATCGCCGCGCCCGTCCGGAAGTTTACGGCGGCCTCTTACAAATGCAATGTATCGGCCATGACTGTCAGCAGCGCCAATACGGATTACCCGCCTGGGTAGCTGAAACGGAAGCGGCTCAACGCATCCGTGCGCATAATGCAGACCAGAATGGCGGAACGGAGACATTGTTTTTGCCGATGGCGTTTTCCGCTGGCTCGCCCAATCATCCAGCCTATGGCGCAGGGCATGCAACAGTCGCTGGAGCTTGTGTCACGGTATTAAAAGCCTGGTTTGACGAAGATGCCAAGTTGATGGAACTCATTGATATTGCGCAAGCCAACGATCGCACCAAGGAACCCGGGCCTTTACTTCAAGGTTTGCTGCAACCTGGATCACACAACAGCGGAGAGCTTTTTGAACCACCAAGTGCTTATAATGGGGGCGATGCGAAAAACATGACCGTGGGTGGCGAGCTGAATAAACTTGCTAGCAATGTGGCAATGGGGCGCAGCATGGGCGGAGTGCACTGGCGCACCGACAACACCCGCAGTTTGCGTCTAGGAGAACAGATTGCCATCGAAATTCTGCGCAAACGTACCGAAGAGTATGCGGAACGACCCGTTTCATTCACTTTCAGGTCTTTTGATCGGCAAATGATTCATATCACACAGGGTCAAGCGATGAGCCGTTGAGTTTGTCTATTTTTTGCAATCGACAAGGTGCAATAGATCAAATGACTATTGCACCTGTTTTACTTAACTTTTGCTTAACCCAAGAACCTCGGTTGAATGAGGCCTAGGATATCATGGGAAGAAATCATGCCCGCTTTGTTTTTGCATAATCATACCTATCAGCGAACAATTGCATTTTCTCCTGCGCCAGCAGGAATGTTTGATCGATAATATCTTCGTTATCGCCATCATCCAATGCATTCAGATTTCTTAGAATTTCTTTTGCTTCGAGAAATCCCGCACGCATCCCGCCGTGAATAATATCGATAAAAACATTTAGCGCCTCTTCCTGCGTTAATTCGGGGTGCTGTTCCCGGAATGCTGGAAAAATCTGTAGACTTGACGAAACAATACGATCAGCGGTCATCTCGGGGCCGACATCAATTTTTGAATCATATGCCTTTTGAATCACGTTATCGCCCGGAATATCTTGCAGCGCTTTATTAATGCCCTCCAGCGCTGATTGCAAAACCAGTGTCTGCGGCGCATTGCTGGCATTAAGGTTTATCGCTTCATCTGTCTCGGTTGCAGCAAACGGTTTTCTTTCTGCATTCCGGGTATGTCCTGAATCTGTAAACTTCTGGCCATTCGCTCTCGTATCTCTTCTAGTGCCTGCTTTTGCCAGTGCGTGTACAGATAGATCAAGTAATTGGTTTTCCATAACCGTCTCCCAATGGGTATTAATCGCGGTTTTATTATGGATTAAAATGGCGCTGGCAAACCGGGGAATAACAGTAATAATTCCACATAATCCTGCTGTTATCGTCCAGTCACTGATCAATCGATAGCACCGGGATGATCCGGGAACATACCTGCCGCGCAATAAAAAGCATTTTTTGGTCTTGAATTTTGGTACGCGATGAATAAATTTCCGGATTCCGCAATTGACTCTGTAATTGATGCTGTCACCATTAAAGCCTACCTGGAAACAGAATACCGGATTTATAGCGCAACACCCTTCACGCTTAAGGTTGGCATGGCTTGTCCGATTCTGGCAGAACTGCACAAAACCCATGCAGTCACGGAAAGCGCATTTATAACGGCCTGCAATCCTTTCAGCACCATTCTGAGTGAGACGGATAATGTTGCACGCCACACCGAACTCGAGCAATTATTGACACAGCGCGGATTTGTGTTTTTTCAAGGCATTGGTAAACATCCGACGGACAACTGGCCAGGCGAGCCCGGCTTCCTGGTATTCGGCATCGGCCTTGAAGCTGCTCGCGTTTTGGCTCGTCAACTGGAGCAGAATGCAATCATCTGGAACACTGCCGATGCGATTCCACAGCTCATTCTACTGCGTTGATGCTGAAAGTCTGAATCAATAGTTGTTATGATAACGCCTTGCAGCTGTTGCATAATGACAGTCACTGGCCAATCGCGCCGATCAATTTTCCGGCTTTTATTTTATTCATCAGGAGAACCGCTTCATGAAACGACGCACCGTGTTACAAAGCTTTGCCGCGCTGACCGTGCTGCCGCTTGTTCCGGCCTGCTCAAAAGTCGTTGGCGAAGCCGCCGCAACGATTACCCCGCTAAACAAACCACATACGGAATGGCGCGATTTGCTCTCGCCCAAAGCCTACCAGATACTGTTCGAAGAAGCGACCGAACGTCCCGAATCCAGCAATCTGGTCTACGAAGAACGAGAAGGCACTTATCTGTGCGCGGCCTGTTATCTGCCGTTGTTTGAAAGCGCCCATAAATACGAAAGCTGGACCGGCTGGCCCAGCTTCACCCAGCCCATTCCCGGACATATCGCCACCCGGATCGACTTCAAGATGATCTGGCCGCGCACGGAATACCATTGCGTGCGCTGCGGCGGTCATCAGGGCCATGTCTTCAAGGATGGACCACTGCCGCGCGGAGAACGCTGGTGCAACAACGGTTACGCTTTAAGGTTTATCCCGCTGGAAGAACCATTACCTGCGCTTAGAAGCTGATCTATCCATATTGCGTTCATCACCGATCTGCCAAGCTACAAAATCAACCGGCATCATGCCACACCAGCACGGCAGTTTATGAGGAGATTTCCAATGAAACCGACAACCATTTGCAAAAAAATCATTATTCTCAGTACCCTATTTCTACTGCCGCTGCAAACTGCGGCTGAAGAAACCCTGTGCTCGGGTTCCTTAGGCAATACCGTTGTGGACAATTTGCTCATCCCGAGCAACAGTGAATGCGTACTGCAAAATACCCGCATCATGGGCACTATCCAGGTGACCGCCAATGCGGTTCTGACTGCACGTCGGATTGTCGTGATCGGCAACGTACAGGCCGAAAATGCACGCCAGGTCAACATACTGGACAACTCACGCATCGGTGGTTCGGTGCAAATCAAACAGGGTGGCGGCGCAATCATCAGTAACAGCATTATCGAAAGCGATATTCAGTTTGAAAGCAATGGTCAGCCATTCAAGGCGCTGCGCAACGACATCGGCGGCAGCGTGCAGGTTTTTCAGAACAGCGGCAGTGTCGAAATTCAATACAATACGATTGATGGCAACCTGCAATGTAAGGAAAATGCTCCAGCGCCAACCGGCGGCGCGAATCGCGTGGCTGGAAACAAGGAAGATCAATGCGCACGGCTGACGGGACTGAACGCTGCACAGGAAAACTGTATCCAATCACATCCGACGTTTGGTACGGATGCACGTCTGCATATTCCCCGCCTGAGCGTCGTCACCCAGGATGGCGTTGTCGTTGACTATTGGGCGAATCTGCACTATGCGCCGGCTTTATCGACTAACGGCAATCTCGTTTTTGAACTACGCGAACCCGCCTCGAATCTTGGTCAATGCAACTGATCGGGAGAGAAAACAACACCGGAGCCTATTTCGCACTTTCACAGTCATGTGAAAGTGCGAAATACCACAAAACACCATGACCTATGATCTTCTCAAACTTGCTCACGTCATCGGCACCGTTCTGATCGGCGCAGGATTGATTGGCGTCTGGATCAATGACCTGCAATCCCGCCAGACTTTAGATCTGGTGCGTTTCTCGGAATCGGTAAGAAATATTGCGGTCTTTTATGACGGCGTGGTGGTTCCTGGCACAATCATTCTGCTTGTCTCGGGGACCTGGATGATTGCCGTGTTTTACGACGGCTGGAGTTTTATTTCAATACCCTGGCTGGCGGGCATGGTTGCCCTGTTCACGTTTGAATTTATCGAAGGCAACACCGTCACACGTTTTTATTTCATGCGACTACGCCGCTTATCTGAAGAATCCCTGGCTGCCGGCACGTTTACACCTGATTTAATTAAAGCGCGCAGCGAACAAGGTCCTGCATTTACTCATTTTCTCGATCTGCCTATATTATTTTTAATCGTCACACTTGGCGTACTCAAGCCGAATGACTGGCGTGTGTTTTTTACGGGTTTGCTACTCGCGCTCGTCATCGCAGTCGCTCTGATGATCATCGTTTCGCGTCTTTATCCACGGTCTGGCGACAATGCAAGTTAGCGGCATACATTTACAGTTGAATTGAATGCACAAATAGTTTGTTCATTGTTCAATGCAATACGTAGTTGCCCTTATTTTTCAATGATGATCACTTTGATAGAATCATTGGAAAAATTGTTGGTTTTCTGATCGAAAACAAAAATAATTATCGGATATTCCAGTCACTTGAATCCACACTCGTTGCTCCGGTTTTTTGGGCAACTGATCTTAACCCTTATTCAAGGAGAGCATCATGCGTAGAATTTATTTTCTTGTACCCAACATAGCCGTCACCCATAAAATTGTCGATGAATTGCTGCTGGCCAAGATCGAGGAAAAACATATCCATGTTCTTGCAAAGCGTGGTACGCCGCTTGAAAATCTTCCCGAGGCCAATCTTTTACAGAAATCAGATTTTATTCCGGCTGTTGAACAGGGTCTCGCTCTGGGTGGCGCTACTGGCTTACTTGCCGGACTGGTCGCGATTGCGCTTCCACCTGCATCAACTGTAGTCGCCGGTGGTATTTTGCTCGGCAGCGGACTTGCCGGCGCTGGTATAGGCGCCTGGTTGAGCGGTATGGTCGGCATGAGCATCGGCAATCGCCGCACTAAGGAATTTGAAGAAGCCATCGAAGCCGGAGAGTTTCTGGTATTAGCCGATGTTTCTCCCGAACGGGTCAACGAGATTGAAGCATTGATCAGAAAACATATTCCCGAAGTCGAAGTTGAACAAACCGAACCGAGAATACCGGCATTTCCCTGATATTCAGAAAACCATTCATCGTACTTCAGCATGCGGAGTGCGATGAACAGCGGGTTATCGGATTTCAGAATTCAGTGCATTTCCGCAAACCGACAAGTTATACACCCAATTTATTCGTGGTGTCTATTGTGACTATCGTGACCATGCCGATGTTGTCCATGTTCGTGCGGATGGCCTGGAACAGCGTGCCGGGCATGATCACTCAACTGCGCATCGAACCACTGGTGTATTGCATCGATAAGTTGTGGCGACTGAGAGATATAGTGAATCTGCGCGCCATCCGGCAGTTCGCGGTATTCAATCTTAACCTGCCCGGGGCTGGCTGTTTTCAATACGTCCAATCCCGGCATATCCTGACCGTGAATATGCATCGGCTTGGAATAATCTCCCTGACTGAATTCTGCTGAAATTTCCGACAGATGCGCGCGAATCAGTTGAATCTGTTCGCTATCCGATTTGTCCTTGGCAATAACCTGCTGAATTCCGCCTTCCGGTGTTTTGGAAAAAACATGGATTGTTTTTTCCAGATCAAAAGGCATGACATGCGTCCCGCGCTCCGCGACTTCATCCAGCCTTTTCTCATCGGCGGGCTCCACAGCATGAACAGACATCGAAACTGGCAACATCAAAAACAGAAAAGCTGCGAAGAAATTCATATGGGTTAACTCCCTTGCAGAACGAGAATGACGAATGATGTTCGTCTATACGCACCAGAATGTGGAAAGAGACGCCGCGTAAATTTCTTTGCGCGGCGCTTGTCCCCGGTTATTACGCGATTATTTTGCTTCCTTGGCCGTTAAGGCGCCGAGAAAAGCCTTGATATCCCTGATCATGCCATGGCCGACATGATCGCGGCCCAATTGATGTTTCGCCATCAGCCGGATAGCTTCGTCCAATGTTTCAACGGAACCATCATGAAAATAAGGTCCCGTTTGAGCAATATTTCTAAGACTCGGCACTTTAAACGCTTTTTTGTCGCTTTCAATACCCGTCACTTCGAAACGTCCCATATCCGATGTTTCGTAAGGCACCACCAATCCGATTTTTCTGAAGGAGTTACCGCCAATGGCAACGCCATTGTGGCAATTGACGCAACCCATGTTAACAAACTTTTTCAGTCCCCTTTTTTCGCTTTCATTCAATGCATCCTGATCGCCCTTGAGGAAATCATCGAACCGCGATGGCGTCAGCAACGTACGCTCAAAAGCACCAATAGCCACACCAATATTTTTATAAATCAGTGGATCTTTTTGATCACTGAAGGCTTCTGCGAATAATTTTTTGTATTCATCGATTGCCTTGAGTTTCTTGACAACAGCATCTTCACTTGGCATACCCATTTCAATCGGATTCAGAATCGGGCCTAAAGCCTGCTCCTCCACAGTGCTCGCGCGTCCATCCCAGAATTGCGCGACATGCAGCGCGGCATTGAATGTGGTTGGCGAATTTCTGCCACCACGTTTGCCTTCATGCCCCGGAGAGGTGGGTTCACTGTCTACGCCATAATTACTGAGACTATGACAGGAATTGCAGGAAATTTTGTCATTGACGGATAATCTCGGATCCAGGTACAACTTTTTACCCAGCGCAATCAACGCGGCGTTTTTCTGCGCATCAATGATGGACTCGGGCAGCGGCTCAAAAAACTGTTTTAGCTGAGTTTCATCGAGTTTATGGCCATGTCCATGGTGGCCCCCGCCATGCCCATGATCGTGTCCATGATCATCATGCGCTTTATCGCCGTGTCCGTGACCGCTGTGGCCTTTATCGGCATGTTCATGCCCATGGCCATGATCGGCGCTTCCTTTGCCGTTTTCATGTTTATGCTGCGCCTGTTGTCCCGCGGCATTTGGTTTCTGCGCATTTTCCTGGGCGCAGGCCAGCGAACTTAGAAAGAACGTCAGTAATAATAAAATCAGTTTCATAAAATGCTCCATAAACTTAACTTAGAAAAACCCCCAAGAACCCCATTTTCATTGTACAGGGGTTCAAATTGCAATATTGTGACATTCCGGAATCCTGCAACCCGTTGATGACAATCTAGCAGAAAACACGCATCAGAAGAATACGGGTTAACACGTAGACACGGTAGTGCCGCAACAACCGGAAAACAACCCTGGATTTGAAATAAAATCAAAAATTCATTTAACGGCTTGGGACAATCAGGGGAGAAAATTGCCGCTGGTTGATAAAACCACTGCAATTATCGAGTCCGGCATAAGCAAAAACAATGCGGCATATTGCCGCATCCAGTAATAGAGAACTGATCCGCTGGTGTCAAACCCAGTCTTTTCCGATCAGAAAGTCGGTGTACAATTTCTTTTCCGGCGTATTCTCAGCGGGTTTCCAATCATAGCGCCATTTGACAATCGGCGGCAGCGACATCAGGATAGATTCAGTACGTCCCCCTGTCTGCAGGCCAAATAATGTACCACGGTCCCAGACCAGGTTAAATTCAACGTAACGCCCCCGGCGATAAGCCTGAAAATCACGTTCACGATCACCGTATGGCGTATCCTTGCGCCTTTCCAGAATAGGCCGATAAGCTGCCAGAAAATGTTCGCCGACACTTTGCATCAGATTAAAACAAGTGTGGAAGTCGGGTTGATTCCAATCGTCAAAAAATACGCCGCCGATACCTCGCGGCTCATTACGATGTTTCAAGAAAAAATATTCATCGCACCATTTCTTCAGACGCGGATAACAGTCATCGCCGAACGGTTGTAGCGCATCCTTGCATACCTGATGAAAATGCACGGCGTCTTCCTCAAACCCATAATACGGTGTCAGATCCATGCCGCCGCCAAACCACCAGACTGGTTCAGCACCCTCCTTGCGCGCTTCAAAGTAACGAACATTCATATGTACAGTCGGCGCATAAGGATTGCGCGGATGCAGCACCAGCGAAACGCCCATGGCTTCAAAGGAGCGACCGGATAATTCCGGGCGGGCGGCTGTCGCCGAGGCAGGCAGTCCACTGCCATGCACATGTGAAAAGTTAACACCGCCACGCTCCAGCACGTTGCCTTCTTCGATGACCGCGCTGGTTCCGCCGCCTCCCCCTGGACGATCCCATTGATCGCGCCGGAACGTTTTACCATCAACCGCTTGCAATCCTGCGACAATGCTATCCTGTAAATGCGTCAAAAATGCTTTGACTTCTGTTGTGCTCATTCCATCTCCTGTTTTTTCCGGATATATTTAATACAGCGTCTGAGCTTTTCGCATCTTTCGATAAACATCAGCCTTTACCGTTTATAATGTCCACTTACTCAGCCTGCTGCATTTTACCCGTTGTATATAGCACGATTGAAGCCTTTTCAGTTTGATTTTCCTCAAAAGCGCAAAAACGTGGTGCGCGGACTGTAGTGCAAAAAACTGAACCCTCCACCGCAATAAAAAGTAATTAACAGGAATTTTTCGACATGTCTGGTAACTCATTTGGAAAACTGTTTTGTGTCACATCTTTTGGTGAATCACATGGTCCTGCAATTGGTTGCGTGATTGACGGCTGCCCGCCGGGCCTGGAAATCGGCCAGGAAGATATTCAACGCGAACTGGACAGACGCAAACCGGGCACTTCCCGCCATGTCACGCAGCGGCGCGAATCCGATACCGTCGAGATTCTCTCCGGTGTTTTTGAAGGCAAAACCACCGGAACATCAATCGGCTTACTGATCCGTAACGAAGACCAACGCAGCAAAGACTACAGCAAAATCATGGATGTATTTCGCCCCGGCCACGCGGATTATACCTACTGGCAGAAATACGGTATCCGGGATTATCGCGGCGGAGGCCGGTCATCCGCGCGTGAAACCGCAGTACGCGTAGCCGCTGGCGCAATCGCAAAAAAGTGGTTGCATGAGAAATTCGGTATCGTCATTCGCGGTTATATGGCGCAACTTGGGCCGATTGAAATACCATTCAAATGCTGGCGGGATGTTAATCAAAATCCTTTTTTTGTTGCCGACAACGACCATGCAGCGCAACTGGAAACTTTCATGGATCAGCTGCGTAAATCGGGTGACTCAGTCGGTGCAAAAATAAGCGTGACTGCTGAAGGCGTACCGGTAGGATGGGGAGAACCGGTTTATGATCGCCTGGATGCAGATATTGCCTATGCGATGATGAATATCAATGCAGTCAAGGGGGTGGAAATTGGCGCCGGTTTTGCCAGTGTTTCGCAAAAAGGCACCGAACATTCTGACGAAATGACTCCAGAGGGATTTCTTAGCAATAATGCCGGCGGCATACTCGGTGGTATTTCGAGCGGACAGCCCATTACTGTCAATGTCGCGATCAAACCAACCTCGAGCATACGCCTGGGTCGACGTTCGATCGACAAAAACGGAGAACCAGTCATTGTTGAAACACACGGCCGTCATGACCCCTGTGTCGGTATTCGCGCAACACCTATTGTTGAAGCCATGCTCGCTTTAGTGCTCATTGATCATGCCTTAAGACACAGAGCGCAAAATGGAGACGTTGTCTGCCACACGCCGAAAATCAGCGGCACTATAACTGGCGCGAATTCCACCACGTCAAAACATGATGTAGACCCACCGCACCAGGAAGATCCCGAACCCGAGGAAGGATAAATGCATCACTCGAATTTATAATTGACTCTGGATAACTCTGCATTTGTTCTTGACAAGATCGCTCAAATAAACCATCATCGCCCCCGCAAATGAAATTGAAACGGATCAGTAGCAAAACAGCCAGGTTGGTTTAGCGTCGCACCAGTCGATTTGTTTTTTGGCAACGGATAAAAATAAATAAAAGTTCGCAGCCCGCTATCTGCATCAATCTGCTATAATCTCACGGCTCGTAACAACAGTCTGGTAACAGTAGATTGTTTCAAGCGCCCGTAGCTCAGTTGGATAGAGTACTTGGCTACGAACCAAGGGGTCGTGGGTTCGAATCCTGCCGGGCGCGCCAGTTTTCGGGTTATGAGTTAGGTTATAAAGGCAGGCCAAGTAGCTCAGTCGGTAGAGCAGAGGACTGAAAATCCTTGTGTCGGTGGTTCGATTCCGCCCTTGGCCACCAATAAAATCAAGCACTTACACAATATCGTGTTAAGTGCTTTTTTGTTTTAAAGTGGCTGTGTAGCCTCCGTGTAGACTTTTTTAATCAATTTCTAAACGGAGTAATGCACATGAAAACGAACGCATCAAGGACAAAGCCACTATCCGCTTATATTCGCCGGATCGCTAACGGAAACTATCAATTATTCACTGCCACAGGTCTGGCGCTACCGGTTCACCATTCAGACCATTATTCACGCCTCGAAGCGCAGCAGGCAGCACGCAGCCTTAACGCGGCTGTTATCTTGGAGGCACGTTAATCATGAAAAAGATCAACACTGACGGCGCAAAAATCAATTTACCTATCAACAAAAAACTAAGATTTAAAAACCGCAAAAAGCAACCGACACATAGACTTCCATTCGTCTCTTTAGGGGCGGAAATGGGTATTAACTATTGGGACGTGCCAAAAACCGGCGGATATATCGGAGGCTGCAAGACCGGGAACGCTCTTGCACTCATCTACTTGAAACACACAAAAGAAAACGATCCAGACGAAGTTGGTGGAAGGCTTCACCATATTGTTTTAGACATGCTTAACCGCCGCGATAGCAGATCGCCTCAGGAACATGACTCATTGCAAGGCCAGATAGTGGGATTCTTCTATGAACTTGAGAAACTGTTCTATGTCGCCAGTGTCATCTATGGCAACACTTTAGACAAGCATCGAGACAAAGACTTATTAAGGAAGGCAAACGCTGGCCTTGAGTTTGATAGCGAAGCATACCTGGATTCGCTTCCTGAAGAAGTGTAATCGGATTACATCAATGATCGTGGTCGTATCGTACGACCGCGATAAATAGAATTCGGTCGTTAATAAAGACTGTCAATCGGCATGTAAAACTTACCAGAATTTTCGGAAAATCGGCGTTGAAAAGTTTCCACTCTGAGATGATAAATTACCGGCATTTTGCTGGAGAACTTTGGAGTGATAGAGATGGATATAATTGCCGAAATCAGAAGGCGACATTTTGTCAGTAAAGAAAAAATCAGTTCAATTGCCCGCTCATTGGAGCTGTCCCGTCCTACAGTCAGGAAACATTTAAAGACGGAAGCTGAACCGGAATATCGGCGTCAAACGCAATGTGCGCCGAAGCTAGGAGAATTTAAAGCGTTATTGACCAGTTGGCTGGAAACAGAGGCATTGCTACCGCAAAAGCAGCGTCGAACAGCAATGCGATTATATGAAGGTTTGGTTATTGAAGGTTATACAGGCGCTTATGACAGCGTTCGGCGTTTTGTAAAGCAGTGGAAAGCAGAGAACAAGGATACCCCGGCACCCAGGCAAACGTTTGTTCCTTTAGCGTTTAAACCCGGTGAAGTCTGTCAATTTGACTGGAGTCAGGAAGTTGTTGATCTGGGTGGGCGGGAACAAGTCGTCAAGGTGGCGCATTTTCGTTTGTGTTACAGCCGCAAAATGTTTGTCGTCGCTTATTTCAGGGAAGCGCAGGAGATGCTGATGGATGCGCATAATCGTGCATTTGCGTTCTTTGGTGGCGTGCCGCTGCAGATGGTTTACGACAATCCCAAGACAATTGTGGATACGGTTTTGATGGGCAAAGAGAGAAAGTTTAATCGGCGGTTAGAAGTGGATCCAGTTAGTTGGACACTAGGGGGTCAAAGTTAAGGAGTTATTTTCTGTATGATTATTTTTATAAATAAGAGGAGTACAGAAAATGAGCAAGAAACGCAGAAATCATTCACCGGAGTTTAAATCAAAAGTTGCACTGGCGGCAATCAAGGGCGACAAGACGCTAACCGAGTTAGCCCAGCAGTATGGCATCAACAGCAATCTGATTGTGAAGTGGAAGAAACAGCTGATTGAGAACAGCACTGAAGTATTTGCGTCGGGTAAGGGGCTGGCGCCGGATCGGGAGTCAGAAATTCAGTCACTGCAAGCCAAGATTGGTCAATTGACCATGGAGAATGATTTTTTGTCCAAAGCGCTTGATCGCTAGATCGGGCGCGGAGAAAAGATATGGTTCAGACGGCACATCAGCTACCCAGGGCGCGGCGTTGCGAATTGTTGGATATACCAAGATCGAGCAGTTATTATCAACCGCAACCGGTAGCTAAAGAAGATTTGTTGCTGATGCAATTGATTGACCGGATTCACATGGACAAACCTTTTCTTGGTTCGCGGCGAATCGTGGATGCGCTGGTAGAACAAGGCCATAAAGCAGATAGAAAACATGTGCGGCGTTTAATGCGGCTCATGGGTATACAGGCGATTCATCCTGGTCCGAAGACCTCGAAGCCACATCCGCAGCACAAGGTATATCCATACTTGTTGCGAAATCTGGAGATCAACCGGGCCAATCAGGTGTGGTGCAGCGATGTGACCTATCTGCCGATGGCATCCGGTTTTCTTTATCTGACAGTCGTCATGGATTGGTATAGCCGCAAGGTGCTGAGTTGGCGTGTATCTAACAGCCTGGATGCCAGCTTCTGTATCGACGCACTTGAGGAAGCGGTTTACCGTTATGGAACACCGGATATATTCAACACAGACCAGGGATCACAGTACACCAGCGAAGCCTTCACCAACGTATTGAAAAACCACGGCATTGATATCAGCATGGATGGCAAGGGTGCCTGGAAAGATAATGTATTTGTTGAACGCCTGTGGCGCAGTGTCAAATATGAGGAAGTTTATCTCAATGCCTATGAGTCAGCGTCCGAGGCTAAACAATCGTTGGCAAAGTATTTTCACTTTTACAATGAAAACCGGAAACACCAAACCTTGATGGCTACGCCGGATCAGGTTTATTATGAGTCGGTCAGGCTGCAAAAAGCAGGTTGATATGTCGGGAAATAACTCCTAAGACAACTGTCCAAAAAATGGGGGCCACTTCTTTCTGCACTGGCGCGTGGGTGAAATTGAAAATGTAGTAGTGCCTTTGGTGGATAAATCCATTCAGGAAAAAATTACCGTGATGGTGCAAGAAAGCTTCTTACTCAAGGCGGAGAGCGAACGCTTGCTGAATGTTGCCAAGCGCGCGGTGGAAATCGCCATTGAGCAGGATGAAAACGCGGGCATCAACTATATAAAGGCAAATTCATGAGCGCGATTCTTGCAACACCGACCCTGCTCTGGTATCAAGACGCATTGCTTTTTAGCGGGATAACTATTGCTCCATGCTGCGCAGCAGCAAGCTGTTTGCCCCACCAATCAAACAGTTTGATCCGGTCATCGAAGCGCTCCCCCCGATCGTAGGCACGAGCAACTTCATTATCGTGAGTATGATCCAGGGCAAGCTCCACCACGTCGCGTGCAAAGCCATTATCGCGCGCCAAGGTAGAGAATGCGCTGCGCCAGCCGTGCGGGCTGTGCTTGCCATTCAGTCCTAAGGTGACGCGGTACACCTTTTCGATGGATTCGCGCCCGATGTGTTTGCCGCCTTGCGGTGAGGGAAACACAAAGCCTTTTCCGCCGAACATTTCACGCCAGCGGCGCAATTCGTCGGCGATTTCCGGCGATAGCGGGACGCGGTGGTCTGTATCGCGCGTGTTGACTTTCATTTTCTTGCGCGGGATGATCCAGACGGGTTGCTCATCGTCCAGGTGAAATTCGCGCCATTCCGCATCCACTATGTTGCCGATGCGCATTGCAGTGAAGGCGCACAACCGTTGCGCCATGCGCACCGAAGGCGAAATCCGGGCAGCTTCCGCGCGGCGCAATATGTCGCCCAATGAAGGGAAATCCAGCAAAGCGGGCATCCGCCCGGTGTCTTTCTTGCGGGGAAGCAATTCGCGAGCGGGAAGCGCGGGGTTATCGCGGCAAAGCCCTTTGGCTTGCGCATAACGGAAAACGCCGTTCAGGTGCTGAAGAATGCGGGTGGCGGTTTCGAGCACGTCACGTTTATGGATGTCTTCAACGGCTTTTGCTACGATGGCCGGGGTAATGCTGGAAATCGGCAGGTTTCCAAGCGCGGGATAAATGTCACGCTCGAATGCTCTTGCCGACTTGGTGTAGTGGCCTGCGCTCCATTCCTTTTGCTTCATGGTCAACCAATCCAGAGCGACTATGCGAAAGGTGCTGTCGGCGCAGGCGGCACTGGCCGCCCGATTTATCCGGCGTTCCGTTACCGGGTCTTTGTGTTCCCGGAGCAAGGCTTTGACCTCACCCAACTCGACCCGCGCCGCTGCCAGGGATACATCGGGATAATTGCCGATGGAATAGGTTTTTTCCTTGCCTTCTACCCGGTATTTGATTCGCCAACTGGCTGAACCGCTAGGCGTAATAAGGAGATACAAGCCTCCACCGTCTGAAAGCTTCTTTCCATGCGCCTTTTGAGCGGCGAATGCCTTGCAAGCCTTATCTGACAAGCGATTATAAATACCCCCAGCCATGATATTTTCTCCAGTTCGATTTCATTAGATACCCCCAATCATACCCCCTTTTAGGCTGGATGTAATAAGATTTTTTTGAATCTTCATGGATTGTAATTACAGGATAATGCAAATGAAAACGCCGTCTCTAGGACGGCGTTGGATGTTACTGGGGGTATTATTGGTGGAGACGGCGGGAATCGAACCCGCGTCCGCAAGCCCTCTACAGGCAGTTCTACATACTTAGCCATGTTCTTTAATTTAACTTGGCAACCGCCAACCGGCGGGCTGTTGACAAGCGAGTTACCTTTTATTTAACACCCTGCAAAGTAACCCTGCAGCGCGCGATCCTCGTTAGTGACTCTGCCGTCTGTTGCCAGACCCGGCGTTAAGGCCCACCGGTGCAGAGGCTAGCCAATTAAGCGGCTAAAGCGTAGTTTTCGTCGTTTGCGACTATTGTTTTCAGATGGATTTACGAGGTAATCTGATCCTCGGTATGCCCTACTCTGCTTTGCAACCCACGTCGAAGCCAGATCGTCCCCGGTATTCTGTTCTGGTGTACCTAAGATTTTATCTTATGGAAAAAGTTCAACTATGAAAAGAAGTGTAACGATTTTACCATTTTACAGGCAGGTATGCGATTAAGTCTTGCGGGTGGCTAATCATGTATCGCGCACCCCATGTTTCGGGCGGCTGATCGTTACCAAGGTAACCATAAAGTGCAATAAAGGGTTCCATACCAGCAGCCAGACTCGCTTTGACATCACGCTGGTCATCACCTAAATATAGACAATCGGTGGGCAGAACATCGATTTTTCTACAGGCGGCCAGGAGCGGCTCAGGATGAGGCTTAGTGTGGTTTGTTTCATCGCCACAAACGATACTTGCGACGCGCTGTTGTAAACCCAATTGTGCAATAAGCGGATGCGTAAATCGTGCTGGTTTATTGGTGACGATACCCCAAGGCATGTTTTGTGCATCGAGCTGGTCGAGTAACTCTGCTATGCCAGGAAAAAGCTGGGTATCGTGACAAAGCCGCTGCGTATAAAAAGCCAGGAACTCATCGCGCATCTCGATGTAATCTTGATCTTCCGGCCCGATATCGAATCCAATTTTCAACAATCCGCGCGCACCGGCGGACGCCTGGGTGCGGATAATATCAAGAGGCAGTGGCTTGAGATTCCGGGCAATACGTTGACGATTCAGCGCATGCCCCAGATCTGGTGCGGTATCGGCGAGTGTGCCGTCAAAATCGAAAAAAACAGCGCGTACCATGTTACTGCGTCTCAGACACGATAGACCATGATGTAATTGACATCGGCGTCATTTCCCAATGCATAGACTTTAGTGAAAGGATTGTACGTCATGCCGATCAGTTCTTCATCATGAAGGCCAGCATTGCGCGCCATGCGGGCTAGCTCGGATGGTTTAATGAAATTGGCATATTCATGGGTTCCACGCGGCAACAACTTCAGGATATATTCCGCACCGATAATGGCGAACAGATAGGATTTAAGGTTGCGATTGATGGTAGAGAAGAATACCCAGCCACCTGGTTTAACGAGTTTTGCACAAGCACGAACTACGCTCATTGGGTCGGGTACATGTTCGAGCATTTCCATACACGTTACAATGTCATAATGTTGCGGCTGTTCTTTGGCAAGGGATTCGGTTGTGATTTTTCGATACTCTACCTGCTGACCGCTTTCCAGTAAGTGCAGTTTAGCTACTTTGAGCGCTTTGTCACTTAGATCAATGCCGGTGACTTTAGCACCGCGTGATGCCATTCCTTCCGATAGTATGCCGCCGCCGCAGCCGACATCCAGAACAACTTTATCTTGCAGTCCTGCCAGACTTTCGATGTATCCCATGCGCAATGGATTGATCTCATGAAGTGGTTTGAATTCGCTGTTGGGATCCCACCAGCGGTGCGCAAGTTGACTGAATTTCTCCAGTTCCAGGGGGTCCGCGTTTATGCCATCGTCTTTCATTCGTTTTCCTTTTCCTTTTTTAACCGCTCTTGAATATGAGTAGTCAGTTTACCAAGCGTTCCTGCCAGTATACAGCCCTGTTCTCCAGCTCAGAGGTATTCAACGTTGTCAATCTCTTATTTTCAAGAAGCATTTTACCATTTACCCAGACGTGACTCACATGTTCCCGGCTGGCTGAATACACAAGATGTGATATTGGATCGTAGCAAGGTATAAGATTCAAATCTGAAAAATCAACGGCGACGATGTCAGCCGCTTTGCCTGACATGAGTGATCCGGTGATTTCCTCAATACCAAGCGCTCTAGCACCATTAATGGTTGCCATTTGCAAAGCTTGATAGGCGGGCAACACGTTTGCCTGGCCACTGACAGCTTTTGCCAGTAAAGCAGCCAACCGCATTTCTTCAAACATATCCAGCCGGTTATTACTGGCGGCGCTATCTGTGCCCAGCCCGATATTAATGCCTGCATTCAGTAGTGATGCGATTGGAGCAAATCCACTGGCAAGCTTCAGATTGGAAGAAGGACAATGTGCAACATGGCAGCCGTTTCGTTGCAGCAACTTCAGATCTGATTCCCTTGCTTGCACCATATGCACTGCAATCAGATTGGGTGTTAATAATCCGAGTTGCAGGAGTCGCTCGATTGGACGCATGCCGTGCGATTCCATGCCGATGTGAATTTCATCAGCAGTTTCATGCAAATGCAGATGTATTGGAACATCCAGCTGTTCAGCATAAGTCAATATAGTGGCGAAGGTTTTATCACTAACGGTATAAGGTGCGTGTGGTGCAAAACTGAATTGTAACAACGACTCACATTGCAGCTTGTCTCTGAGAAGCAGTCCCTTGGCCAGATAGTCGTCTGCATCGCTGGCGTACGCTGTTGGGAAATCAATTGCGATCATGCCTATTACAGCACGCATTCCAGCTGCGAGTGCTGCCCGTGCACCAGCTTCGGGGTAAAAATACATATCATTGAAACAAGTGGTGCCCCCCCGGAGCATTTCCGCGCAGGCCAGCCGTGTACCGTCGTAAACATAGGCTTCGTTGACATGACGCTGCTCTGCTGGCCAAATGTATTTATTTAACCAATCCATTAGTGGAAGATCGTCGGCAAGTCCGCGCATCAATGTCATCGCAGCGTGGGTATGCAGATTTATCAGACCGGGTATCAGAACATGGTTTTTAAGGGATACCGTATGTTTTGGATTGTATCGGACGTCCGCTTCGTTGGCAGGAAGAATAGTGATTATTTTTCCCTGATCAATGGCTAAAGCATGATTACTGAATATGGAGTTTTTTGCATCGACCGGGATAATCCAGCGCGCTTCAATTAATGTGTCAATCGGAGCCGGCAAGTGATGCATAAGCAGGAGGGAGAATGTATTACATAGAAAAAAGCCCCGCCAGAGCAGGGCTTTTTAATTGTCAATAAAATTTGACAATGTCTACGGATTAGCGTCTACGTGCACCTGAAACTTCAACTTCTACACGACGATCGGGTTCTAGACACGCGCGCAGCGCCTGACCTGATTTCCCATCACAGGCAGTACCGGTTACAGGCTGGGTTTCACCTTTTCCATCTGTAAAGATGCTACTGTCGGGAATTCCTCTCGACATCAGATAAGCCTTAACAGATTCGGCGCGGCGTACTGATAATCTCTGGTTATATTCTGGATTACCAATTCTGTCCGCATGACCAACAGCGACAATGACATCAAAATTGATACCATCCAAGCCTCGAACAAATTCATCCAGTGCGATTTTGCCATTTGGTTTCAATACAGCACTGTCGAAATCAAAAAGCGCGTCCGCAGAAAATGTTAATTTCTCTGGCGGTGATACAGGCGCCGCAGCCGCCGCAGGAGCTGATTCTGGCGCAGCTTCTGCTACTTTTTCATAGCCATCGCAACCCTCGACAACGACCAACGATTCGTTCCAATATCCTGTGCGCCAGCAGTGATTGCCAAGATCATATGTACTGCGCCATACCTGACCAGCATTGCCTTCAGATGTGTACCCTTCGGGTTGGTTAATACTGTCACCTTGACCTTGAGCGGCGACTGCTACATGCGCTGTAACTGCGCCGGAGAAGAACGCAGGCAGTAGGATCATTCCAATCAGTTTTTTCTTGGCTGATAATTTATTCATGCTGTTATCCTTTTAAGTGAACTTCAGATTTAGATTATTTACTGTTTAATATAATATCAAACAGTAAAAAGCCGTCCCACCATTTAAAATTCTTTCCACGTATGATGTGCTGACGCGATTATGAGTTTATATGCTGATTTTTGTCAAATTGAGGTGTATCTTATCTACAACATGATTCATTAACATGTTGAAATAAATATAAGCTTTAAATATGACTTGAGCAACTTAAGAAAGAGAGTGAAGCTTTGATTAGGCATTTTGTGTCGTAATAATCATACACTTTATTGTGTATGTATAATTTTCATATTTTATAAAAAATTCTACTAAGAAGTTTAATGGTGCGCATATTATCTAATTTCAACTAAAATTACCTGGAATGCGATTCCATAGCGCTGATACCTATCACCCAAATAGTGTGCTGTCGTAAATGCAATGTGCTATAAAATACTGATTAAAGGCTGCTCCTGAAGCTAATCAGTCTTAAAATTGTAGTAAAAATGTAAGGATTCTGGCGTGACAGATCATAGTGCATCATCATTTACTTTATCAGCACAGCATTTGAGTCGTGCATATAGCGGGACTTTTGCTGTACATGACGTTACGCTACAACTCAAGCAAGGCGAAGTACTCGGTTTGCTGGGGCCGAATAGCGCGGGCAAATCGACAACCATGCACATGCTCACAGGCAATCTCGCGCCCAATTCGGGAAAAATTGAAATCTGCGGGATAGATTTACTGGATAATCCAGAATCCGCAAAGGCGCATCTGGGTTATTTACCTGAGATACCGCCGCTTTACATGGATATGACTGTAGATGAATTTCTGGTTTTCGTGGCGCAGTTGCATCGGATTGATAAAAAAATTATCGTGCAGGCGGTTGAACGCTGTAAAAAAAAATGCGGACTGACTGAACGAGGCAATCAACTGATCGGCACATTGTCAAAAGGTTTGCAGCAGCGAGTCGGCATAGCTCAGGCAGTTATTCATGAGCCTGATGTCATTATTCTGGACGAACCTACAGTAGGTCTGGATCCGAATCAAATACGTGAAATGCGTCAATTGATACGCACACTGGGTCTGTCGAGCAGTATCATTCTGTCCACGCATATTCTTTCGGAAGTGGAAAGTTTGTGCGACCGCGTATTGATCATGAATAAAGGACATATCGTCTTCGACCAGACGCTTGCACAATTACAGAAGAAAGGTACGAATCTGGAAACTGTATTCACTGAACTGACGCAAATATGAAAAGAAATTTCATTAGCAGGTTGTTGAAGAATATGATCAAGGTGGCCGATTGCCTGGCAAAAACAGACGATGCAAGCGAAACGCAGCAAACAGCCATAAGGAGACTGACCCGCGGAGCGAAGTGCTTGCGCCGAGTAAAAAGCGGAGTTTATGCATGATAAATGAGCATTCTGAGTCTATTTTTAACGCCGCAGCGGCAACGCAGATAATTTCTCAACGTCCTGTTAGAAGGGAGCATGTTTGATGATCCGCGTCATAGTCGGCAAAGAACTAAGAGCTCTGTTCGTATCACCGCTGGCCTGGTTTCTGCTGGCATTGATGCAAGTTGCATTGACTTGGGTTTTTCTCGGTCGCCTGGATGCTTATCTGCACGTGCAGCCGCAATTGCAGCAAATTGCCAATCCCCCCGGTTTTACGGAAATCATTGTGACACCTGTTTTTGCAATGGCAGCGTTAATTCTGTTAATGATCGTTCCATTACTGACAATGCGTCTGCTGGCGGAAGAACGTAAAAATCGCACACTGATTTTACTGATGTCAGCGCCGATTTCTATCAGTGAGATTGTCATCGGCAAATTTCTCAGTCATATGCTTTTTATTGCTGGTGTGATAATTTTTATCGTGATTTTATCTACTACCCTGTCAATGGGGGGCACGCTGGATTCCGGACTGTTGATCAGTAATGTATCAGGATTATTTTTGGTGACATGCTGCTTTGTTGCTTTAGGGCTTTATATTTCTAGTCTGACCACGCAACCTGCTATCGCTGCATTGGGAACCCTGGGAATCTTATTGTGCTTTTGGGTACTGGATATGCTGGAAAGTGATCAAGGAAGCTGGATTCACTATTTTTCCTTGCTGAAACATTTCAAACAGTTTAATAGCGGATTGCTGGATTCCTTCAGCATAGCTTATCTCGTTTTATTCACGCTATTCTTCATTGTATTAACCATTCGCCACCTGGATGGAGATCGGTTGCACCGGTAGCATTCATGACAATTTCCAGCAAAAAATTTCGTCTTCAACAGAAAATACAGCACGGTACTTTCGTTGCCCTGTTACTGTTTTTGTTTGTGTTGCTGGGTTATCTTGCGCTTGAAACACAACAGCAATGGGACATCAGCCAGAACGGCCGCAATACGCTCAGTCAAACCAGCATTGATATATTGCAAAAAATGAAAAGCCCGATTCAAGTTACTGCTTATGCAACCGAAAAGCATGCGCAGTATGGCGATGTGCGTGACATTATTCATAATTTTATGCAACTGTACCAGCGAATTAAACCTGATCTTTCGCTGACATTTATCGACCCTGTTGAACAACCACGTCTGACCAAAGACGCCGGGGTAAAAGTGAATGGCGAAATGGTTATTTATTATCAACAGAGACGAGCCCATTTGACAACAATTAACGAGCAGGCTTTCACGCAGTTATTGATGCGCCTTGCGCGACCGGAAGAAAGATTGATTATGGCGTTGAGCGGCCATGGCGAACGTAGTCTGGACGGTAATGCCAATTTTGATTTGGGTGATTTTGGCAGACAGCTGACTGTGAACGGTTTTGTCAGTCAACCGCTTAATCTGGCGTTAACACCGGATATCCCGGCGAATACGGATGTGCTGCTTATCGCTTCGCCACAAGTCGACTTGATGCCCGGAGAAGTGGACAAGCTACTACACTATGTCGACCGTGGCGGGAACTTATTATGGCTGGTTGATCAAGAATCCTTGCGTGGCCTGCTTGCATTGACGGAGAAGCTGCGCCTTGTGCTGACACCCGGCGTTGTTGTCGATCCGCAGGCCGAACAACTGAAAGCACCCGCTACCTTTGCATTGGGCGCCATTTACGGGCAACATGCGATAACGCAACACTTTGACTATATCACCATATTTCCTTTTGCGCGCCAGATCGCCTTTAATGAAAATGACGAATGGAAAACCATTCCACTGGTTGATGTGGCTCCGAACGGCTGGGTGGAAAGCGGCTCACTCGATGATGCGATAACCTTTGATGAAAGCGAAGATATTGCCGGCCCCGTCACCATCGCGGTTGCACTGACGCGTCAAGTTGATCACAGGGAACAGCGGATTGTTGTTGTCGGTAGCGGACATTTTCTGGCGAATAGTTACTTGGGTAATGGCAACAATCTGGATTTCGGTATCAATATGATTAACTGGCTGACGGGTGACGAAGATCTGGTAAGTATCCAACCTCGCGCCACAATGGACAACCAGCTTGCTTTCAGCGAAACCGCGCTTAGCGGCATGGTTATCGTTTTTTTATTTATTTTACCGGGCGTGTTTCTGATTTGCGGTGTTGTGATCTGGTGGCGCCGGAAAAGGAGCAAATAAAAATATGACGTATCATTCACAGCTCAATCTGATCATGCTGGCGACCATTATTGGTCTGGCAATATTTCTTTATTTGACGCCTCAATTTCAGCCTGAATCCGATGCGGCATTTCAGATTTCCTTGCGTGACCCCGATACGGTACAAAACGTTCGCATTATTCGCCATGATGAAGAAATCATTTTGCAACGCCTTGGAGGTAGCTGGTATTTATCATCGCCTTATCATGCTCGTGCTGATGAAGTATTAGTTGGAAAAATATTGAATATCCTGTCAGCCAACAGCCGGCAGCGTTACCCCCTGACCAACAGTGAAGAGTTTAATCTGGATAATCCGCTTATTGAAGTATACCTGGATGATGATTATTTTGCCTTTGGCAGATTAGCGCCTACGATAAATGAACAGTATCTGACCATCAATCAGCATGTTTATCTGGTGTCACCGCAATATGCCATATGGATACCGGTTAAACCGCTCGATATCGTTAGCATGCAATTACTGAATGAGAAGGAAATACCAGTTGCGTTTGAGTTTCGTGATTTTTTGCTGAAACATGAGGGCGCTCAGGTCGATGGGTGGCGGGTTAATGGGCGTATGGGTGAGCATCTGACGGCGGAATTGTTGAATCGCTGGGTGCAACTATGGCATTCCAGTCAGGCGTCGGAATTGATTATGGACCAGCATAAGCGATCGGCAGCCTATCCGGTCGCGAGATTAACACTTCAGAACGGCGGAATAATTCAGTTCAGTGCACTGGAAGACGATAATGGCGCGATAATTTTTCGTAACGATGAACAGGTTGGTTATTTCTTTCCTCACCCAATAAACCGACAGCTGCTGGATCTCTACGGTTTAGAATAAAATTTCAACATTCTGAAGACTGTTTTATGCCAGAATTGCCAGAGGTTGAGGTGACCCGGAACGGCATCGCGCCGTATCTGGAACAACATCATATTACAGCCATTATTGTACGAAACAGAAAATTACGCTGGCCAGTTCCGGAATGTCTTGATGCTGTGCTGCGTGGTCAACAAATTCAAACGATTATGCGGCGGGGAAAATATCTATTATTTATTGTCGATACCGGGACATTAATTATTCATTTGGGCATGTCCGGCAGTCTTCGAATTTTAACGCGTGACAATCCGGCTGTGAACGCTCCGGGTATGCATGATCATTTTGATTTGATTACTGAAAATCGAGTTGTAATGCGAATGCGGGATCCACGTCGTTTTGGCGCTGTTTTATGGCACCAGGGCGACGTTCTGCAACACCCGCTATTGCGTGATTTGGGACCTGAGCCAATATCCGAAGACTTTAACGCGGAAAGATTGTACAAACAGTCGCGCGGCAGGAAATCAAGCATTAAGACAATGCTGATGAATAGTCATGTTGTTGTCGGTGTGGGAAATATTTATGCTAATGAAGCACTGTTTCAAGCCGGCATTCATCCATCCGTTGCTATTGGCAGAATAGGGCTTCGCCGTTACGGTAAGCTTGTACGGGAAGTGCAAACAGTACTGCAAAAAGCCATTCATGCTGGCGGAAGCAGTTTGCGTGATTTTGCGCATGCCAATGGCAATCCAGGTTATTTTCAGCAGCACTACTGGGTGTATGGACGTGCAGGACTGCCTTGCCGGACTTGTCATACAGCAATCAGGCAAATCAGACAAAACCAGCGGTCCAGCTTTTATTGCCCTGATTGCCAGCATTAAAAACAGGTATAAAATACGAACGGAAAGAACGTGGAAAAAATTAAAATCACATTTATCGGCGGAGGCAATATGGCTTCCGCTTTGATCAGCGGATTGCTACAACAGGGCTACAGCGCCGGACAGATTAATGTCGTAGAAATTGATCCTGAACGCCGAAATCGCATTAAAGAAACGTTTGGCATAAGCGTAATGTCTGATTTGACCGATGGAATATCACAGTTTGGCAAGGAAAATGAACTGAATGTTATTGTGTTGGCCGTTAAACCACAGCAAATACAAACAATAGCGCAGCATATTGCTGGTCTGCTGAAACACCATCTGATTATTTCTATTGCGGCGGGTATACGCGTCATTGACATCATGCGTTGGCTGGATGGCTATCCACGTGTCATTCGTGCAATGCCCAATACGCCCTCTTTTGTCCGTGCGGGCGTAACAGGACTTTATGCCACGCCGGTAACCAGCGAACTGGACCGTCGTTCTGCCGAGTCTATCTTGAGCGCAGTCGGAACAGTTTTCTGGGTGGATGACGAGGAGATGCTGCACACGGTAACGGCCATATCCGGCAGCGGACCCGCTTATGTATTTTATTTTATTGAATCCATGCAGCAAGCAGGGATAAAATTAGGATTGACGTTGGAGCAGTCCAGGCAATTGAGCTTGCAGACTTTCCTTGGAGCAATCAAATTGGCCAGTGAAAATCAGGAAGATGTATCGGTGTTACGGGAGAAGGTAACGTCAAAAGGTGGAACAACGCAGAAAGCCATTCAATCAATGGAAGATGGCAATGTCAAAAATTCCATCGTTACTGCAATTGAAGCATCTTACGCGCGCTCAAAAGAAATGAGCGATGAATACAGTAAAATGTAAAAACTTAAATAACAAAAGCATACAGTCATTGGTATTCTTGAATTCAGAAAATGCCCATTTATAACAGTTTTGAAGGGAACGACAAGTGACAGGCGACATATTGATTTTTCTAGTTGACACGCTACTGGGTCTTTTTTCCTTGGCGCTACTATTACGCTTTTATTTCCAATTACTACGCGTACCCTACTACAACAACATTTCACAGTTTCTGATCGCAGTAACTGATTTTATCGTTCGTCCAGCGCGCCGCTTTATTCCTGGATGGAAAGGTCTGGATTTGTCGACCTTGATTCTGGCCTGGCTGGTTGAGTGCATTATTCTTGTAGCAGTGTATTCTAGCCAGGGGCACGATTTCAGTAACAACATGGTTACTGCTGCGGGTGTCATCGGCTTGATGAGTATCATTGAAATTATCAGAACTACACTGTATATCGTGTTGTTCATGATTATTGCACAAGCTGTGGTTTCCTGGATCAATCCCTATAGTCCGATTGCACCATTGCTGAATGCGTTTACACAACCTTTTCTTGCTGTCTTTCGCAGACGTATTCCACCTATCGCCAACGTCGATCTTTCTCCGTTGTTTGCGCTTATAGTTATCCAGTTGTTGCTGATGGTAATCACTGGCGTCAATATGGAGTTCAGGTCAATGCTGAATTAACAGTTCCTTTACGTCTGATGAATTGGTTTCGTAGTGAAGGTGATGGTGTTTTCATTCTGACAGTATATGTTCAGCCGGGCGCAAAACGCACTGAAGTAGTCGGTTTGCATGGCGATGCTCTGAAAATAAAAATTGCTGCCGCACCGCTCGCAGGTAAAGCTAATACAGCGTTATTAAATTATCTCGCAGACTGTTTTGAGGTGCCAAGTAATCAGGTCCTGCTCAAACAGGGTGCAAAATCAAGACACAAGGTTGTAGCGATACTACAGGCCAGACATGCTCCAGATACCTTATTTCAAGGTTAACACTTCAGGTTTCGTGTATTTGATATTCGGACGCCAATATCCGGCAAATTACTGCAATCAATTTCTGAGAATCGCATGTCACAATTGATTCTGTTCAATAAACCCTATGGGGTGATCTGTCAGTTTACCCCGTTATCCGGGCACGCATCACTCAAGCAATACATTCCTCTATCCGGTTTCTATCCTGCCGGTCGATTGGATACTGACAGTGAAGGTCTGGTTTTGCTCACCAATGACGGGCGTTTGCAGCACAGAATCAGCAATCCAAAGTTCAAACTTCCCAAACTCTATTGGGTGCAGGTTGAAGGAATTCCAACGCCTGATGCGCTGCAGCAGTTGCGCGTTGGTGTCTTGATACGAAATCATCAGGCTACACAACCTGCAAGCGTCACTGTGATAGAACAACCGGAAAATCTTTGGCCGAGAATGCCCCCCGTTCGTGTAAGAAAATATATACCAACGACATGGTTAGAACTGATTCTTAAAGAAGGAAAAAACCGCCAGGTACGTCGCATGACTGCTGCCGTAGGTTATCCGACATTACGCTTAATACGCTTCGCGGTTGGTCATTACACCATAAAAAATCTTGCGCCAGGTGATTGGCGGATATTGGATATTTTATAATGATACATCGTAACTATTCAGCGCACTTTGTCATTCCGGGCAGCGCGAGGAATCTTGGGTTTTGGGCGCATTAATAAACGCTCAAGATTTCTCGCTACCGCTCGAAACGACAGAATAATCAAACGCCTTGTCAAATAAGGCTGAATAATTACGATACATCTTAAGTAACTGAAACATGGGTTTCTATTTTTCAGTTGGACTAAAATGGGGTGACAAATATTTACAGTTATAGTTTGTATAATGCTAAGATATAAAATTATTGAATTATCGGATAAACGAGTCATAATTATTGTCTCAGCAGCATTCATTTCGCTATATAAATTTATGAAGAAATTGGCTTTTCTGGGAAATTCTAGTTTTGTTTCAAATGTAAGTTGGTCCTGATAGCATAAGCGCCGAGTTTAGCGCATGCTGGTATTTTGTTTTAACATATTTGCCTATAGAAATCACAGGCTTTTAGAAGGAAAATAGTCATATGTTTTCAGATTTTCTTAGTTTAATTTCAGGTGTAATTGATATGCCATGGTGGGGATATGTCGTTGTGACACTCGTTCTCACGCATATATCGATTGCCAGTATCACCATATACTTGCACCGCCACTCTGCGCATAGAGCTCTTGAATTGCATCCGATTCCAAGTCATTTTTTTCGTTTCTGGCTGTGGTTGACAACGGGAATGGTAACAAAAGAGTGGACAGCCGTTCATCGTAAGCATCATGCCAAATGTGAGACGGTTGATGATCCACATAGTCCGATGATCTATGGTATCAAGAAAGTCTTAGCAGAGGGCGCCGAGCTTTATCGTATAGAATCCAAAAATAAAGAAACAATGGAGCGCTATGGTTATGGTACTCCTGACGATTGGGTCGAGCGTAATATCTACACCAAACACAGCGCAAAAGGTATCGCGTTGATGTTGATCATTAATGTCATTTTGTTTGGCCCCATCGGCCTGACCATCTGGGCGATTCAAATGCTCTGGACGCCTATTTTCGCCGCAGGCGTAATTAATGGTATAGGACATTACTGGGGATATCGCAATTTTCAGGCTGAAGATGCAAGCCGTAATATCGTTCCTTGGGGTATTTTGATCGGCGGCGAAGAACTGCACAATAATCATCATGCATATGCAACATCCGCGCGATTATCCAACAAATGGTATGAGTTTGATATCGGCTGGATGTATATACGTATCCTGGAAATGCTGGGGCTGGCCAAAGTCAAAAAAGTGGCACCCAAGTTGCGACTCAACAAAAATAAAACGCAATGTGATCTTGATACGCTTCAGGCGGTTATTTCTCATCGCTATGAAGTACTTGCAAAATATTCCATGTCCTTAAAGTCAGCATTTGCTACGGAGCTGGAGCAGCTAAAAGAAACGATCGCACACTATGAAATCGACAACTCGACTTTTAAGCGCTGGCTTCTTGCTGATTCGAAAACACTTGAAGACCATGAACGTGAGAAATTGACACAAGTACTCCGCAATACTAAAACACTTGATACTATTTACACGATGCGCGAAGAGTTGGTGGCAATCTGGCAACGCTCAACAGCATCGAAAGATGAACTTGTAAAGCAGCTGGAAGATTGGTGTAGACGCGCAGAAGAGAGCGGCATAGAAGTGCTGAGAACGTTCTCGCAAAGATTGCGCTATTATGCATAGAGATAGAATATTCACATTCTATAACATATAGCAGTCAATAAAAAACCCGCATCAAGCGGGTTTTTTATTGTAATGAAGTGCAAAAAAATTCATGCACATAAAAAGCAGTCCGGAATCACTTTAATTTTGTTTCTTTGTAATTGACATGTTTGCGTACAATCGGATCATATTTTTTAATTTCCAGTTTTTCTGGATTTGCACGTTTATTTTTAGTTGTTGTATAGAAATGTCCAGTTCCTGCTGACGATTCCAGTTTGATTTTATCACGCATTGGATAATATCCTTATTTTTAACAAAACAATCAAGATGATTAAATGTCTTTTCCTTGCAGACGCATTTCAGCAACTACAATATCAATTCCTTTTTTATCAATCGTACGCAATGCTGCGTTGGACAAACGCAGATTGATCCAGCGATTCTCATTTTCAAGCCAAAAACGCCGTCTTTGTAAATTGGGCAAAAAGCGCCGTTTGGTTTTGTTATTAGCGTGAGAAACATTGTTACCCACCATCGGTTTCTTTCCAGTTACTTCACATACGCGTGCCATGCTGATGCACTCCGAAAATTACAAAACCCGAATTATATATTAATTTTGGTTGCCTTCTCAAATCTTTAACTCTCAATACTATTGATAAATAACCATGCTACTATCTGGTCAGATAAAATTGCGCACTCCAATCAAACATATTCTATCGTTTTTGCCATCAGATTCATACTCCCCTCCTCACTTCTGTCCACCACCTTTCTATAAAACCAATCGATGACAAACGTCAGATACAATCAGCCTTCCCGTGTTCGTAAGTACACAATATCGCTGGGCCGGGTCAGTCGATGCAAGGCAGAAACAGGTGAAAATGTGGAGTTTATGTGTGATAAATGAGCATTTTTAGCCTGTTTTCAACGCCACGGTGGCAACACAGATAATTTTTCAACGCCTACTAAGTTTATTTTTTGTTAATCGTCGTTTTTATAAACTTGCAATGCGATCCAGGCCTGCCCCAATGCGATGGCGCTATCATCCGGTGATATTTTTTGAGGTTTGTAGAGACATATAGAGTTATCACTCAAACTGTCCATAACCCCCTGTATTAATAACTTATTGTGAAAACAACCACCTCCAAGGACAAGGCGCGTAATACCTGAAGAACGACACGATTCCTGCCGTACCCACTCCGCTAAACCGCTGCTCAGTGTAGCGTGAAATATTGCAGCTGCGGATGCAGCATTCTCAGCAACCCCAGGATAATCCGCCAATTCGGACAGCAATGACAAGAAATCCAGTTGATTATCAGCCGTGATCCGGTAACCATTTTTCAAAGCTTCTTTTTGTTCCCCCTTTTCAGCAAGTTGCTGCAAACTGATTGCCGCTTGTGCTTCGTGTGATTGAATTGGATGAACACCGAGCAAACCGGCCGCTGCATCAAACAACCTTCCCATGCTCGAAGTCTGCGGACAATTGATGTTATGCCTCAGCATATGAATAACTGCCTGCACAGCAGATTGCTCCGGGAAACGTCGATCGATTTCATCGATACGTTCCAGTTTCGCCAGTGCTGCTGCGGCCATGCGCCAAGGCTCCCGCGCTGCCCGATCACCCCCCGGAAGCGCAAGAGTAGACAAATGACCCAACCGTCGGAAAAATTGACCATCAACATAGAGTAATTCCCCCCCCCACGGAGTCTGGTCTATCCCGAGCCCGGCACCATCAAGCGCAAGTCCCAGCACAGGTCCGGTGATTTGATGTTCAACACAGATTGCTGCAATATGCGCATGATGATGTTGTACGGCGATTGCCGGAATATGATGTTGCGCAGCGTAATTACAACCAAATTCGGTACTGTAGAAGTCCGGATGCAAATCATGTGCGACGACCTCGGGTTTGACTGACAGAAAACTGCACATTCGAGTTACGGCATCACCAAGCTTGTCGCGTGCTTCTGCGGTCGACAAATCCCCATTGACCGGCGAAAGATAGGCAGTATCTCCTTGCGTTATACAAACAGTATTTTTCAACCAGGCGCCACAGGCCAATACCGAAGGGCCTGTGGCCGGCAATTTGATTTCGGTAAAAGTGTAAGAGTCGCTGTCAATCAATCGCGGCGAGTTTTATGAAAATCAGAGAATTGCCTTTTCAGTCATCACGACCTGAGCAGCCTGCTGATGACCTGATTTTATCCAGTCTATCCATTGCTGTAACCCGCTACCCTGGATAGCAGATATTTGTATTACCTGTAATGCAGGATTAATTCGACGCGCAAAGTCGATCGCGCAAGATACATCGAATGATAAATAAGGCAAGAGATCACATTTATTCAGTAACATCACATCTGCCGCATGAAACATGTCAGGATATTTCAGTGGCTTATCCTCACCCTCGGTAACAGACAAAATGACTACTTTATGCGCCTCACCCAAATCAAAAGCTGCGGGACACACCAGATTTCCAACATTCTCAACAAACAGCAGACTGTTACTCTGCAAGTCAAGTTTTTCCATGGCATGGCCGACCATGTGCGCATCAAGGTGACATCCCTTACCCGTATTGATTTGCACGGCGGGGACACCCGTTGCACGGATACGCACGGCATCCTGATCGGTCTGCTGGTCGCCCTCAATCACTGCAATGGGTATTTCATTTTGCAAAGCTTTGATAGTCTCGATCAGGATCGTGGTTTTCCCGGAACCGGGACTGGATACCAGATTCACCATAAAAATACCCTGCTGAGCCAGATAATGGCGGTTATGTTGCGCAAAATGATTGTTCTTGGCCAGAATCGCCTGTTCAATCCTGACTCTGCGTGATTCGTTTATGACTGACGCATGCATGTGATGTGTATGGCCGCCAACTGTTTCAGCATATTCATGATGATAGAGGATGTCACCATCCATGTGGATATGTTTCGTTCCGCAACCACAAGTTGTACACATTATTGCCTCCTACTCCACTTCCAATTCGCGAATTCGCATTTCGTTACCCGCGATGATTTGTATTGCATAACTGCCGCACGCTGGGCAGGCATCATATAGTGTATTGATATCCATCTCGCATTCACACTGCGCACATAGTCCCCGGCCTTTAATGTCGATGAATTCAAGCTTTGCCCGCCGGGCAACAGTCTCCTCAACAACAGCCGAGAAACAAAAGCGCAGTGCCTCCTTTTCCACGCATGACAGCCGCCCTACTTCCATCCATACCGTTTTGACTTGTGTAAAATTTTGCGCGATAGCCGCCTCTTCAATAATTTGTAGCATTTGCTCAGCGAGCGTCATCTCATGCATATCGCAATCACACTCAACCTGTACTGCCAGCCGTCATGCGGGCCGCCCTCCGTATGCGCCTGCGCAGCCGTTGAAAAAATACGGTCACTATCACCACCACGTTTTGCATAGTACCGAGAAAAACTCGCATAGTTACAGATACCTCTGAGTTATAAACTGGACAGCTGCGTTCAAATTGCACGCCGCTTTTTCGCTGAGCACATCACCCAAACTAAAGTTATAACCACGGATGCGCAATAAAAAAGTTGTCGGTGAATCGCACTGATAAACCTGCTGATAAACATACAGCAACCCAGCGGGCGTAAGCGTATGACTGGTGCAGCCCTCATCTTTGAATGCAACAATGGGTAAAAACTCAAATGGTTCGACACAAGCCATGTCTGCATCAACAACGATAACTTCATTATGCGCATGCAGGTCTGTTACATGCTCAACCAGTAACTGCATATCGCTAAGATAACTGATATCTTCGCGATTCCATCGTGAGATATGCTCGACAAACAGTGGCCCGATTGCGTCATCCCCTCGCCCTGGATTACCATAACCGAAGATGAGCAGTTTCTTCATCGTTTGAGATTATAAGAACCGTTTGTTAACATGTGTTTTATTTGTTTTCAACGGAACACTGATGCAGCAACTGCTGATAATACTAGGCGTCTTTCTGCTAATTTTAGGCATAGCCTGGCCTTTGCTTTCCAAATTGCCATTCGGTCGTTTACCCGGTGATATCTATATTGAGCGGGAAAACTTCACATTCTATTTTCCTCTGACAACAGGTATATTAATTTCAATAGTTTTATCCATTTTATTGTGGCTGCTGATGCGGAAATGACGAAAAAGAACATTCAGATTTTTCGATAAAAGATCCTCAACGCAGCGCTTTGACACATAATGCGCTATTGTGGTTAGTACTAACGGTTAACAATCAATCTTTTAGCCAGAAATGCATGATGCTGAAATAAAACGCGCCATGCCGTCCAGGCCTGAATTCTTATAATAGTGAAAAAAAGCACACGACAGATACAATCTGTCAGCTTTTATACCAATTTGTGCAAATAACTGATTCCTTGATATCCGATATCATGACGCATATACGCGCCTTTGAATTCGATCCGGGCAGCTAGTTCATACGCACGCTGCTGAGCCATCTTAAGGTTGTCTCCTAAAGCGGTGACACAAAGAACGCGTCCTCCCGCAGTAATCAGTTGTTCCTCCTTGTTCTGGTCCAGAGTCGTTCCTGAGTGAAAAATATGAAAATCACCAGCCACATCTTGTTCACGCACCAACTCGGCCAGCCCTCTGATGACATCCCCTTTGGCGGGATTTTCAGGATAACCTCCGGCTACCATAACAACACCCAGCGCTACGCGCCGGTCCCATTCGGTTTCCGTCTGATCCAACGCACCATCAAATGCGCGCTCCATCAGCATCGACAAATCACTTTTAAGCCGCAGCATGATGGGTTGAGTTTCCGGATCACCCATGCGGCAATTAAATTCCAGAACTTTGATCTGTTTATCCGGTGTAATCATCAGCCCGGCATAAAGAAATCCGGTATAGAGCGCACCTTCATGCGCCATGCCCTGAATGACCGGATAAATGACTTTACTCATGATTTGCGCATGCAGACTCGGAGAAACAAACGGTGTGGGCGAATAGGCGCCCATTCCCCCGGTATTTGGACCACTATCACCGTCAAGTAAACGTTTATGATCCTGACTGGTCGCCAATGGCAGAACGTGTTGCCCATCGGACATAACGATGAAGCTCACTTCGGTGCCCTGCAGAAATTCTTCAATGATCACTTCAGTGCCGGCATTGCCAAAACGCTGTTCCACCAGAATGTCATTGATCGCAGCATGCGCTGTTTCAAGCGTGGTAGCGACAATAACACCCTTACCTGCTGCCAGGCCGCTCGCTTTAATGACAATCGGAGTACCTTGCTGATCTACATACTGATGCGCTGCTTCGGCCTGGGTAAATGTGGCATAGGCTGCTGTTGGAATGTTATGCCGCTGCATGAAATCCTTGGCGAAACGTTTCGATATTTCCAGTTGCGCGGCTTTTTGTGTGGGACCGAAAATTTTTAACCCCGCTGCCTGGTAAGCATCAACGATGCCTTCAGCCAGCGGCGCTTCGGGTCCTACGACTGTAAATGCGATGTTTTCATTTCTTGAAAACCGGATTAAATCGGGAATTGCCGTGATAGCAATATTTTCAAGTTTATGCTCTCGCACAGTACCGGCGTTTCCAGGCGCCACATAAACTTTCCAAACGCGTGGCGATTGTGCGAGTTTCCATGCCAACGCATGCTCCCGTCCGCCATTGCCTATGACCAGTAATTTCATTATTGATTTTTATGTATCAGTGTCTGAAATGTCGCACACCGGTAAAGACCATAGTCACATGCTGCTCATCGGCTGCGGCAATAACCTCATCATCACGAATGCTGCCACCGGGTTGAATGACAGCCTGCGCACCAGCCTGAACGACTACATCGAGACCGTCCCGGAACGGAAAAAATGCATCGGATGCAACGACGGAACCGGTTAAATCAAACCCTGCTTCCCGTGCTTTTATTGTCGCGATTTTTGCACTGTCAACCCGACTCATCTGACCCGCGCCGATACCGAGCGTCTGCATGTTGCGACAAAACACAATCGTATTGGACTTGACGTACTTCGCTACGCGCCAGGCAAAGAGCAGATCATCCATTTGCTGTTCAGTGGGTTTCTTTTGTGTAACCACTTTGAGATCATTGCGCACAAGACGATGATTGTCAGGTGTCTGCACCAGCACGCCACCGCCGATCCGCTTGAGATCATATGCGTTGCTGCCATGCTCCAGTGCCACAATCAGAACACGGATATTGTTTTTCTGCGCCAGCAATGATTTTGCCTCATCGGAAATTCCAGGGGCGATAATCACTTCAACAAATTGCTTCAATATCGCAGCGGCAGTATCGGCATCCAGCGGACGGTTAAATGCAATGATACCGCCGAAAGCGGATGTTGGATCGGTAGCAAATGCGCGCAGATAAGCATTGAGCATAGTGTCCGCAACGGCAACACCGCAGGGATTCGCGTGCTTGATGATAACGCAGGCCGGATCTTCGAAGGATTTTACGCATTCCCAGGCCGCATCGGTGTCGGCGATATTGTTATAGGAGATCTCCTTTCCCTGAACCTGCTGATAACCGGCAAGCCCACCGGAAACAGTCTCTGGATCCCGGTAAAATGCCGCTTTCTGATGGGGATTCTCCCCGTAACGTAAATTCTGCAAGAGCGTGAAATTAAGATTCAGCACAGACGGAAATGCATTTCTACCTCCGTCGTCACTGATTGCAGTCAGATAATTACTGATTGCACTGTCATATGCCGCAGTATGCGAGAAAGCCTTACAGGCGAATCTGAAGCGGCTGGATGGACTGACTTCGCCTTGATTGGCTGCGATTTCATTCAATAACAGCGGATAGTCTGCCGGATCAGTAATGACGGTTACTTTCCCATAGTTTTTAGCAGCGGCGCGTACCATCGCCGGGCCACCGATATCGATATTCTCAATAGCTTCCTCAAGACTGCAATTCGGCTGAGCGATTGTGCGGCTAAACGGATAAAGATTCACAATGACAAGTTCGATATCAGCCATACCGGCTTTTTCCATCGTGACGGCATGTTCTGGCATATCATTTCTGGCCAGAATGCCGGCATGTACCTTCGGATGCAGTGTTTTAACACGTCCATCCAATATCTCAGGAAATCCAGTGTAATCACTGATTTCCACCACCGGAATATCTTCCTGCTGCAGCAGTCTGGCTGTACCGCCTGTCGATATGATGCGTATTCCCGATTGACTGAGCGTGCGCGCCAAATGAACCAAACCTGTTTTATCCGACACACTGATCAGTGCCTGTTTAATCGCCATACTATACCTTATTGATTTGATAACGTTTAATTTTCTGTCGCAACGTGTTGCGGTTGATGCCGAGCAGTTCGGCTGCCAGTGTCTGATTACCCTGCGTATGTTGCAGAACAACTTCAATAAGCGGTTTTTCTACGCTGAGAATCACCATATCATGAATGCAAACAGGCTTTTCGCCGTCCAGATCGCTTAAATATTTATTAATGGAGTTACGTACACAGCATGCAATTTCATTTTCATTGATTGTATTCATACAGTAGCGGCCTTCTCTTCCTGAATATAGTGTAAGTGCGTATTGCAATCAGCCAGTTGCGCAAAGAATGCAATCGTCTCGGCAAGTTGTTCATCGCACGTCTGCAATTGATTCATCTTATGCCGGAAACCCGCAGAACCGACTAGCCCCTTGGTGTACCAGGAGATGTGCTTGCGCGCAATACGCACACCGGCATATTCACCGTAGAATGCATATAAATCATGCAGATGATTTATCAGAACAGTATGTATTTCTCGAACTTCCGGTGGGGGCAGGTGTCTCCCGGTATTCAAAAAATGATCGATTTCCCTGAAAATCCAGGGTCTTCCCTGAGCCGCGCGGCCAATCATGATCGCATCGGCATTGGTGTACTCTAGTACCTGTTTGGCTTTTTCAGGTGTTGTGATATCGCCATTGGCAATAACAGGAATTTTTACCGCTGCCTTGACACTGGCGATCGTATTGTATTCCGCATCTCCACGGTACGCGCAAGCACGCGTGCGTCCATGAATCGCCAGTGCCTGTATGCCTGAATCTTCGGCTATTCTGGCTACAGCCAAAGCATTTTTGTTGTGCTGATCCCAGCCAGTTCTGATCTTGAGCGTTACCGGAATATCAACAGACCTGACAACTGCGTACAAAATCTTCTCAACCAGTTTTTCATCTTTCAGTAATGCCGAACCAGCCATGACATTACATATTTTTTTGGCGGGACATCCCATATTGATATCGATAATTTGAGCACCCTGAGCAACGTTGTATTTTGCCGCGGCCGCCAACATATCCGGATCTGCGCCCGCAATTTGAACAGATACCGGCGATACTTCCCCATCGTGGTTGGCGCGGCGTTGTGTTTTCTCGGAACCCCATAATAATGAATTGCTGGACACCATTTCGGATACAGCCATACCTGCGCCCATTTTTTTGCATAACTGCCTGAAGGGCCGATCGGTAACACCTGCCATCGGCGCAACAATCAGTTTGTTTTTAAGTATGTGATTACCGATTTGCATGCAATATGGAGATTTTTACAATCAAAAAAATTTTATGTCTATCGCACCTCAAATCCGATAGTTACAACCCTTGATCAACCTTTCTTCCACTGCGAAAAAACAATGATGCGGGTTTTGAGGTGCAATCCGTAGTGTTATATATGAATTCCGCAACTTCTGCGTTTGCTGCTACAGATCGTAAAAGCGTGATATTCAGGAGTAGTCTTCTGTCATTCAATTTCCGATATTATATAAAGATAAAATTTCTGTGCGCAAAAAAATGAATGAAAGACGTAGTTAACCTCGCGCACCGAATATCATGCGGCGCGCCACAAAACGCTTAACGAACGGCAAATTATCCAGTACGATAAGGCCAGCACCGCATAAGTGCCTGATCAGCGGAATGTCGTTGGAAAATAATTTTACGAGTGTATCCGTAAAAACACGTCCTCCACTGCTATCGAGACGGCGTTTTTCCCGGAATTGTTTCAACATGCCCGGGGTGCCGATTTCTTTGTGCTCAGACAAAGTGTCCTGAATGATTTGCGCCAGCTCATAGGCATCCCGAAGCCCTAGATTAAAACCTTGCCCGGCAACAGGATGAAGGGTCTGCGCCGCATTACCCACTAAAGCAATACGCTGTGAAATGTTTGATGTCGCGTATTTAAGCACCAATGGGAAACCGGAGCGTTTACCCGTGTGGATGAATTTTCCCAACCGGTCGCCAAAATGATCATGCAAACGTCCGAGAAACTGCTCATCAGGTAACATCAAAATTTCTTTTGCCGCTTCCGAGGATGCCGTCCACACCAGGGAGAAATCATCCCCGGATGGTAACAAAGCTATAGGACCATCCGATGTAAAACGTTCATATGCAATACCGGTTTGCCGCGTTTCGGCCTGAATATTAGCAGTGATTGCCCACTGATCATATTCAACAGTCTGATAACTGATGTCTTCGATCAAATTACCCAGGCGGCCACCATCTGCCAGAATTAACAGTTTAGCCGAGATTTTTTTTTCGACACCATCACTTTGCGTGTAACTCAAGTATCCAAGCTGTTCATCAGTTGAGAATGTATTGACGATAGCGCCTGTCTGATAGTCTATCTGCGTTTCCAAAGTGGTTTCAAACAATGCATGGAATAAATCAAAGTAGTTAACCACATGACCCAGCGCGCTAACATCCGCATCCTGTGTCGTAAGTACTGTGCGTCCAAGGTAACCTTTGTTTGAAATATGAATGGTATCGATCAGCGTCGACCTTGGTAGCTTCCGCCAGGCTCCCAATCGATTAAGAATCAGGTAACTACCGTGCGACAAAGCCAAAGGCCTGATATCATCCACTTTTTCCGGTAGACCACGCGCTTCCAGGAGTAGAATGGATAAGCCGCTCAGTCGAAGCGCCAACGCCAGCGCCATACCGACGGGTCCGCCCCCTATAATTGCAATATCGTAATTCTTATCACTCATTAATTTTCTTTGATAGAATCGGAATTCTCTGTTAGATGCTGATGTCTGTGCAGTATATCCCGAAACAAACTGCAGCAGACTGAGTATATCGAATTAAACGCATCATGCAGGTACGAATGTGATTATAACGTAGTCGGATTTTATCGATTGCAGAGCAACCTTAATCACATCAGATTCAGATGTCTTGTCCACATGAAAACACATGAAATTGCCCCATTTCCACATCTTCCTGAAACGGAAAACACATTGAATATTCCGAAATATTTCTTTCTTCGTTAGATAGTTAAACGTATCAAAAACGCTGTCTTAGGGCAAACTACAGATGATCGGTTTTAAAATTTATTGGGAGAGCACTGAAAATGTCTAATTTTCGAATAAAAATAAATTACTTCAAAGCAGCAAGCTACCTTGGATATTTGCTTGTTTTGCTTTTCTGGGGGACCGTTGTTCAAGCGGAAGATCTTGAAAAAATAGATGATCAATTGATAATTGCCGCAGAAAAGGGCAATTTACCAATGGTTAGAAGAATACTCGAAACAGAACATGCATTACCCCCCGCAACCATCAATGCCGCATTGTTTGCAGGCATCAAGAAAGGCAGCAAACCAATAGTACAATTGCTGTTGGATAGAGGCGGCGATGCAAATTTTCGTGGCGATAACGGCTACACCGTAATGATCCAGGCAGCCCGTGACGGTCGCGCGAATCTGGTCGAGCTATTGCTCTCGCTGGGCGCGGAAGTTAATGCTACAGCCAGTGAAACAAACGAAACAGCGCTTATTCTTGCAGCCAAGCGAAACCGGAGAGAAGTCATGGATTTACTGATATCAGCGCATGCTGACTTGGAAGCCAGAAGAGCTGACGGAATGACCGCATTAATGCTTGCGGCGCGCGGCGGTCATCAAATGGCTGCACACAAATTAATCGAAGCAGGTGCTGCCGTCAATGCTCAGCTCGAACATGGCGCGACACCGCTGATGCTTGCCGCACAACACGGTCATTTAAGCGTTGTTTACGTATTGCTGGCGGCCAATGCGGATCTGAATATCAAAGCCAGCAACGGCGCCACGGCGCTAACACTTGCCAATGCATACCGTCATGGCGAAGTGGTGGAAATGCTGAAAAAAGCGGGTGCACGTTAACCGAAAATAAGAAAAGCTTCCCTGGAATCTGCTCAAGATCTTGAAAAAAGTTTATATTAAAGCTATACAAATCCGCCTTATAATTCATCCACTCAATTCAAAGGAATAGATCACAAATGAAAGTACGAACTGCCTTATTGCTCGCTGCATCACTCATAGTAGCGTCAGGGTGCGGCGAAGATACATCGAGTAATAATACAGTAACAGATTCGTCGTCACAGACAATAAATGAAGTCACACGCATCGATGAACTACCCGCTTTCTTGAGTGAAGGAATGACAGCGGAAGAAGTAGCTGAGCTCAGAGAGCAGATACTACCTGGAAACACCGATGAGGGCCCGACACCAGGAGAAAAATTTCAGGCGTTACTTGCAAAAGCAAAAGATGGTGATCCTGAAGCTCAAACAAATCTGGGCGTAATGTACTATACCGGTGAAGCCGTATCCAAGACAGTGACAGGACATGTACTCGACAATGATCCCGAATTGGCCGCTGGCTGGTTTTATCGTGCGGCCGAACAAGGCTATGCTGACGCGCAGTTTAATCTCGGATTACTATATGCCAACGGGGAAGGTGTTCCTCAGGATATGGCCGAAGCCGTGGTGTTATTCAAGAAGGCGGCTGAGCAAGGACACGTCGATGCACAGAACAATCTGGGCGCTCTCTATTTTACCGGCGAAGGTGTTGACCGGGATGAGCAGAAGGCTATTGAATGGTTTGAGAAAGCAGCTGCGCAAGGTAATGAAGAAGCCATTGCCAATCTTGAGGCGATCCGCGCAGCACAGCAAGCGCAGTAGTTTTCATCTCCGGATACTAATCGCAATGACTATAGCCGGTTAATGTTGCGTTTCCCTCGCCCCAGCGTGACACCAGCTGATGCTCAATCTGGAGATGGTCAAGAACTCTTGCTACAATAAAATCAATGACCTGCTGCAGCGTTTCCGGATGATGGTAAAAACCTGGATTGGCCGGCATAATGACAACACCAATTCTGGACAATTTGAGCATATTTTCCAGATGAATCGTTGAAAAAGGTGTTTCACGCGGAACCAGAATAAGTTGCCGTTGCTCTTTCAACATGACATCGGCAGCTCTTTCGATTAGATTCTGACTCATACCGGATGCGATTGCAGCGAGCGTATTCATGGTACATGGGCATACAACCATGGCATCGGCGCGATTTGTACCGGAAGCAACAGGTGAAAACCAGGCCTCACGCCCGAAAACCTGTAATTGTCCCGCAGGAATCTCGAAAAATTGATTGAAGAATGATTCCGCATCTCTCGACCGGGAGGGCAACGATAGATTGAGTTCCTGCTGCGCCACGATTCGGGCTGCTTTGGAATAAAGCAAATAGACATGCTGATTAGCACGCAACAGCATTTCCAGCAACCGTATACCATAAGGCATGCCGGATGCGCCAGTAAGTGCCAGCGTGATTGTCTTTGGCTTATTCATTAGGCCGGTACGCTGGCCTGGTAATATGATGCATCGACTTGCTTTTGCATTGAATCACGACTCTTTTCCAGAAAAATCCATGGCCTGACTTCCCATGACCTGTTCGTGCCGCTCGATAAACTCTTTCGTACTGTCGATACCGCGCAGCTGAAGGACGTAATTTCGCACCGCAGCTTCAACCAGCACGGCCAGATTGCGGCCAGCAGCAACTGGAATAATAACTTTAGGTATGTCGACATTCATGATCGTTTCAGTCAGATTACTGATCGGAAGCCGCTCCAGTTGTCTGGTTTCTGCTGGCGTTGTGTTCTGCAAATGAACAATCAATTTCATATTTTTATAGCGACGCACGGCGGTTTCGCCAAAAATAGTCCGAATATTCAGCATGCCCAAACCACGTACTTCAAGATAATCGCGAAGAATTGGCGGACACCTTCCTTCAAGGGTTTCAGGTGCGATACGACGTAATTCAACGACATCATCGGCAACCAGTCCATGTCCTCTGCTGATGAGCTCCAATGCAAGCTCACTTTTGCCAACACCACTTTCTCCGGTAATCATCACACCCATACCTAGAACATCGAGAAGCACACCGTGCAGAGAACAGGACGGCGCCAGAACACGTCCGAGATGAGACCGTAATAACCAGATAACCTCAACGCTGGTAAAGGGCGAACACAGCAGCGGCGTGTGCGTTTCATCCGCCATGACGCAAAGCGCGTCAGGTGCTTTAGCGTCATCAGCCACGATAAGACATGCAAGATTACTTTGTTTGAGCGAATCAAGATTTTTCTCGAGAACTTCTTTGTCTAGATTGTTAAGGTAATTGACTTCATTACTGCTGAGTACCTGTATCCAGTTCGGATGAATAAAGTTAAGATGACCGATCATGCCCTGATTGGACTGCGCGATGCGATCATTACTCAGCATCTTATTTTGATTATCATGACCGGCAACCCAGGTAAGTTTGAGTTTCTCCTTTTTGTAATCAAAAAGTTCTGTAATACTAATTTGAGACATTGGGTACCCAGTCTGTAATCAACTTGTGAATCTCTTTGGCATCTTTGCTATTCAGAATACTTTCCCGAAACTTTTTATCGCTGAACATCTGCGCCAGCTCGCTCAGAATCTGCAAATGCTGATCAGTCGCTTTTTCTGGAACCAGCAATATACAAGCTATATTGACCGGCTGCCCATCAGGCGCATCAAAAGGAATAGCCTCTTTCATTCTGACCAGAGCTGCGACAGCTTCACGCAGCCCTTTTATGCGTCCGTGAGGAATCGCAACGCCTTGCCCCAAACCGGTTGATCCCAATTTTTCCCGTGCAAACAAACTGTCAAAGACCTGGTTTCGGGCAATTTGAAATGTATTCTCAAATAATAACCCGGCCTGTTCAAATACACGTTTTTTGCTTGCGACGTCAAGATCAATGATGACATTCGACGGCGGCAATAGTTGTGAAATGTGGTTCATAATGAAACTTTGAAATTGTAAAACCCGATCGGGAAAAGCCTTTGGCGGAATTATTCAGGTTCCTGATCCTTTAAAGAACCGTGATTTCTTTTCTCAAGATTTTTTTCCTTATGTTTGAGAACCTGACGATCCAGTTTATCAACCAGACTGTCGATTGATGCGTACATATCGGTGCCATCTGCTTCAACGAAAATATCCTTTCCACGCACATGCAAATTCGCTTCCGCTTTTTGTTTATGTTTTTCAACGGACAGAATCACATTTACATCAATAACATGGTCAAAGTGACGCGTAATTTTGCTGATTTTTGAAGTGACATAATCACGCATTGCTGGTGTTACTTCGACATGATTACCTGTAAGTTTTAGATTCATATTCATTCCTTTGTTTTGGTTATAAAGATTTGCGTAGATTTGCCGGAGGTATTTGTAACGATTCGCGATATTTGGCGATTGTCCTGCGTGCAACGACAATACCCTGTTCTTCCATGAGGCTGGCAATCTTATTGTCACTTAGCGGCTTTCTGGGATTTTCTTTTTGAACAAGCTGCTTGATTAACGCACGGATAGCCGTTGCCGAGCAAGCCCCGCCTGCATCCGTGGTGACATGGCTGCCAAAAAAATATTTAAGCTCGAAAATACCACGCGGCGTATGCATGAATTTCTGTGTAGTCACACGTGAAATAGTCGATTCATGCAAACCAACAGACTCGGCTATTTCACGTAACACCAGAGGCCGCATGGCAATCTCACCATGTTCAAAAAATTGCTGCTGCCGCTCAACGATAGCGTTAGATACATTAAGTATGGTGCTGGCGCGTTGTTGAAGATTTTTAATCAACCACTTGGCTTCGTTGAGTTGATTGGATAATTCATGTGATGTCTCCTCACCTTTCTGACCAAGTATGTTCGCGTAGAAACGGTTGATATTAAGGCGCGGCATCGCATCTCTGTTTAGATTCGCCGTCCAGACGCCATTTATTTTGTTAACAATGACGTCTGGTATAACATAACGCGTACTTGAGGCAGAAAAATCCGCTCCCGGACGCGGATTCAGGTTTACTATTAATTTTTGTACTGCGCGCAGGGTGTGATCATCGCATTTAAGAATCCGCTTGATAACAACATAATCGTGAGAAGCCAGCACATTGAGATGCCGTGTAACAACTTTTATCGCAAGCTCACGATGCGGAGTATCGTATGACATTGATTTTAACTGCAACAAAAGACACTCCTTCAGATCGCGTGCGCCCACGCCTGGTGGATCAAGCTGTTGCAGGATAGAGAGTGCATGACTCAGATCCTCGCTGGTAAGGCCCAATTCCTCTGGCAGCAACTCAAGCAATTCTTCGAGATCTTGTGTCAAATAGCCGTCATCGTTCAAACTGTCAACAAGCACGCTGATAATCTTTTTTTCTTTCTCGGTTATCTGGCTCAGACTGATTTGCTGAGTGAGATGTATTCTTAGACTAGGGGGATCTACAGCCAATTGCGGCATCTCGTGCTCTTCGTCCTGTGTCTGTGCATCATAAGCAGAAGAAAAACCGGTTTCCTGATACCAATCAACATTACTGTTTGCATCAATCTGGAACGCACTTTCATCGCTCATTACCAGATCCGGTTCCGTTTCATCCTTAATCGATTCTTCGGATCTTGGCATATCATGCGCTTTCACATTCCAGTGATCGTCCAGCTCCAGCAATGGATTTTCCTGAATAATACGTTCTATTTCTTGATTGAGTTCAATTGACGAGAGTTGCAACAATCGAATCGACTGCTGCAATTGCGGCGTGAGATTAAGTTGCTGCGCTAATTTTAACTGGAGCGTTGGTTTCATCGTCTCAAGAAACAGCGAAATAGTTGTTTAAAGCAAAAAACTCAATTCTACTTTTTACAACTGAAAATGCTCCCCCAAATAAACCTTCCTGACGTGCTCATTATAAATGATTTCATCAGGCTTGCCTTGTGCTAATACCACACCATCACTGATAATATAGGCACGATCGCAGATACCTAGCGTTTCACGAACATTATGATCGGTAATCAAAACACCTATATTTCTTTCTTTCAGAAATTTAATCACGCGCTGAATATCCATGACTGCAATCGGATCAACGCCCGCAAAAGGTTCATCCAGCAATATAAAATGAGGCCGCGAGGCCAGTGCGCGTGCAATTTCAACGCGTCGACGCTCTCCACCGGACAAGCTAATCGCAGGATTGCTACGCAAGTGACTGATCTGCAGATCATGCAATAAGTTGTCCAGCTGCTGTTGTAGTTGATTGGTGTCTTTACAGTGCAACTCAAGTATGGCGAGTATGTTATCTTCAACGGACAGTCGCCTGAAAATCGAAGCTTCCTGCGGCAGGTAACTTAAGCCCATTTGCGCTCTTTGATGCATGGGTAACCGGCTTAAATCACGATCATCCATAAAGATGCCGCCTTGATCCACAGGAACCAAACCGACAACCATGTAGAAACAAGTTGTTTTACCGGCTCCATTAGGACCGAGCAGTCCAATCACTTCCCCGCTGTTCAATGCAAAAGAAACATCATGAATAACCGTTCGTGATTTATAACGCTTTTTTAAATTTTCGGCTTTTAAAATACTCATAAAAGCATTATTCGGCGTCAGATGTATCTGATACAGCGCTATTCGATTTGTTTTTGGGTTGAAAAATAATTCTGACACGATTGTCGGCGCCTGTCTCAACGCCGCGCTCATTACTGCCAATAACCTGAAAGAATTCGCTGTTCATGTTATAAGAAATATAATCGCCCTTCACTTCGTCCTCACCGCGCTTCAATCGCGCCTGCCGGAATAATTCAATTTTGTCCGATTTGTTATCGTATTCGACACGTTTACTCCATCCTTCAATATACTCATCAACGCCATCGCGTTTTTGGCGGAACGTTACCAGATCACCTGTTGCGGTAGCATAACGAAAACCATTAATATCCTCTTTTAACACCACTTTGTCTGCAGTTATACGCAACGTGCCTTGCGTCAAAATAACATTACCGGTAAAAATACTGACGCGCATTGAATCTTTTCTTTTAACGTCTTCGACTGTTGCACGATCAGCTTCAAGATAAACCGGTTTGTCGCGATCAGCACGCTCGGCAATAGCATCACCAGTAATGAAAGCAAAGAGCGCGGCTAAAATAAAATAAGAATGCTTCATGGTTTCTGATCTACCGCGCGTACACGTGATAAAAGCTCTACTATTCCGGTTTGATTATTCAATTCCAGTCCAACAGCATGTATGGTCGTGTTAAGTCTTGATATCATCACCGATTTGTCGGTTTTTACTTTATTTTCATTGGGTAGGAGATGCAGTTTATCCGTCTTTAATGTGATTTTAGCCTTGTCTCCATCTAATCCTCGTATTACCGTGACATTTCCGTTCAGAAAAACATCTTCACCATGATTACGTAGTTCGGCATGATCGGCAAACACTCTAAATGGGGGCTTGTCGGTCTCGGAGTTAATAAACTGTATACTTTCCAATTGTGTGAGATCCTGATTGATATAATGAAATGTTTTATTTGCGTAGAAAACGCGGCGAATATTTTTTTCATGCTCTACCCGTAATCCCGCGATACGCTCAATGACATAATCCGGCTGCTGATAGAAGTCAAGTTCAGGCGCCATGGACAAAGGCTGAGTTACTTTATCCAGCCAAACCGTCAGCGCAAAAAGCCCGACCAGCAAAATAAACGTAAAACTGAAGTATGAACGGTGAATCATCAGGTATTATATAGATCCTTATTTGCACTTTTTACGCGTGTTGGCTTGTTGTTAAGGTAAGGTACGCATCATTCATGCTTAAACTTAAAATAGGCATCTCAATTTTGCGCAAAAGATATGGTTCAATCGCAGGACTCTCGGCTCCAATTCCAATGAAAAGCGGATACCTTAGTACAATGATCTGATGTATTTTAAAATACATCGCTTCAATATTAAATTATAGCAGAACTTACTTCATCAATAGCACGTCCATAGTATATTGTTTCTAATGTAGCCTCTGTTTAATATGAAGAATTTACTACTAACACTCCCTGATATTTTATTGGCTTAACAGTCTCGGTATTTTTTGCCAACACACAATATGAAAAACAGCTACGCATCATTTTGATTAAATTTTTAAATAAAAAGAGATAATTGCAATGCGGGTAGAAACGATAGATTTTGAAAATTTCAGCCATATACAAGACGAAGCTTGTGCAGAACGCATACATTCAGCAAAACACGTTTTGGGAAATCGCGCTGTTATTTTGGCACATCACTATCAGCGCGCGGATGTCTATCGTCATGCCGACTTGACTGGTGACTCACTTAAGCTTGCTTTTCAGGCGTCACAAACAAATGCGGATTATCTGGTGTTTTGTGGTGTGCATTTTATGGCTGAAGTGGCTGATATCTTATCCAGCAACGAACAGACCGTTATCCTGCCCGATATGGCGGCGGGTTGCTCAATGGCCGACATGGCCAGTCTGGCCAAGGTTGAGCGCGCCTGGCGCGAGTTAAGTGAAATACTGCAACCGGACGAAGTTGTGACGCCGGTTACTTACATCAATTCTGCAGCGGATATCAAGGCATTTTGCGGTGAGCATGGCGGCATTGTTTGCACGTCGAGTAACGCAGGAAAAATTCTCGAATGGTCATTTCGCCAACGTGAGAAAGTCCTGTTTCTCCCAGATCAGCATCTTGGACGTTGGAGCGGCTATCAACGTGGCATACCACTAGAAGAAATGGTGATTTGGGATTTTGACGAACCGATGGGTGGATTGACACCTGAACAGATCAAAAAAGCCAAAATTCTGTTGTGGAAAGGTCATTGCTCAGTGCATCAGATGTTTCAGCCACAGCATATCATTCGCTTTCGCAACAAATATCCCGAAGGCATTGTCATATCACACCCTGAATGCAGTTTTGAAGTTTGCAGTAATTCCGATTACGTAGGCTCAACCGAGTATATTATCCGAACCATCGCAGAGGCTGATGAAGGCACGCGCTGGCTGGTTGGAACGGAACTTAATCTGGTCAGCCGAATAGCAGAGGAATTCAAATCGCAAGGAAAATTTGTACATTTTATGTCACCCCTCGTATGCATGTGCTCAACTATGGCTCGCATTGATCCACAACATCTAGCCTGGGCGATGGAAAATCTTGCCAGTGGTACAGTTGTCAATCGTATTCGGGTGCCAGCACATGAGGCAGCATTTGCAAAGCTCGCGCTGGATAGAATGCTTGATGTTTCAAAGTAGCCTCTGGCAATTTATTGATTAGTGCAATCTCGGCATACTGACTTGACTTACATGAAAACTTAGCCAATTCAGGCATTGTCAAATGCGGCGCAAATTGATCACGTCACAAGAACCAAACAGACCAATCAGTAAAGAAACTCTTTCAATAAATTAGAAGACTGTCCGGCTCCATTAGTCAGGGATTGCTGGCCACTGCTTCAATATATTCTATTCTCACTTTGGTCACCCCTTGTTTGTCCAAGCCAATTTTTTTTGCGGCACCATGCGAGAGATCAATTAATCGATTCTTTGTGAAGGGGCCACGATCGTTTACTGTTACAACAACAGATCGTCCATTCCGTAGATTGGTAACTTTTACCTTGGTCGGCAAGGGAAGCGTTTTATGCGCTGCAGTTATGCCTTGTGGATTAAAACGTGTTCCCATCGCCGTACGATTACCGGATTCCGATCCATACCATGAAGCAATTCCCGTTTCTCTATAACCTACTGCTGTTCGCATTGGATAATAGGTTTTGCCTTTAACCGTATACGCCTTATTATAAGATGCATTAACGTTTGGATGCGCACTGATCTCCGGGGTTTGCTTTATGGTTGGTGTAGGCGCCCTGAATGGCGTGGAACACCCCGTGAAAAAGATTGCAATAAAAACAACAAGTATGAAAAGCTTTAAAGCTCTGCCCTCCTTTTCTGAAGCTGGCATATCTGGCTTCGTCATGCTTTGCGATAATAGAACAAAATTTCGCATGATCATACAAGGTTTTTTCACCATAAGACTCTGTCTCAATGTCATACAGGAAATTATTTATTTTGAATATGTAAAAGTATAAACCCTCTTTTTCTTTTACTATAAATATTACTATCGAATCAAGTTATTTTTCTAACTTACTATTTCCAGTCAAAGATGACAAATCAATATAATTTCGATGCATACGCACTACCTGTTCTCTTAAACAATGCATATCGTCATTATTGACAATAATATCATCAGCCTTTTCCAAACGCTGCTCTCGCTTGAGCTGCACAGTCATAATCGCCTTGACCTCCTCCACACTGAGATGACTGCGCGTCATTGCACGCATAATCTGCAGCCGTTCATCGCAATCTATCACCAGAATACGATTGATCAAATGGCCATAATCATTTGTTTCAAGGAGCAATGGAACCGCAATGATCACATACGGCGATTTGCAACACGAAATACGTTTTGTGACTATCTCCAGTATGAGCGGATGAAGCAGTGCTTCAAGTTTGACACGACAATTGCTGTCTGTAAAAACCAGTCTGCGCATTCTAGTCCTGTCAAGCATACCATCAGCAGTAATGTATTCTTCACCAAATTGACTGCGAATCACCGGTATTGCTGCACCATTATATTGTGTTAATTCATGCGAAATCTTATCAGTATCTATTACATCGACACCAAGTTCGGTAAAAATTTTACACGCACTTGACTTTCCACAACCGATTCCACCTGTTAAACCAACAACCAAAGTCATTCGGCCACGCACAGAAAATTAGAATAAACCAAAATAAGCATGAGTGATACTTTGCCCCCACACCAAAGCGATCACCGCACCACCTGCAAGATAAGGTCCGAAAGGAATCATGGTATTTTTATTGCGTTTGGAAATAATAATGAGCCCCACACCCACCATTCCACCAACAAGTGATGAAAGCAATATTACCAGTGGTAAAACACTCCATCCAAGCCATGCACCAATAGCAGCTAATAGTTTAAAGTCTCCATAACCCATACCTTCCTTACCAGTAATTAACTTAAAAATCCAGTAAATCACCCATAATGATAAGTAACCGACAATCGCACCGATCACTGACGAATGCAAATCAGTAAAGCCGTTATTCATGTTGACAAGAATCCCAAGCCACACTAACGGTAACGTTATATCATCCGGTAATAATTGGGTTTCAATATCTATCGCTGCAAGCGCAATAAGCGCCCAGACAAAAATGAGTGCAGCTAACAGTAACCACCCAAACCCAAAATGCCAGGCGACAAAACCGCTCGATATTGCAGTAAATGCTTCAACAAACGGATAGCGGATTGAAATCGGGAATTGACACTCCGAACAACGTCCCCTGAGAAAAATATAACTCAGAATCGGAATATTCTCCCAAATTGTAATGCGATGCTGACAGCTGGGGCATTCCGAACGTGGTATAGCAATATTAAAAGCCGGAATTGTCTCGACTGGCTCTCCGCGCAATTCTGCACATTGCAAACGCCAGCTTCTCTCTATCATTTTAGGCAGGCGATATATAACAACATTTAGAAAACTGCCAACCATCAAACCGACGATAGTAACAACAGCAATCAAATAACCGATCGAATCCTGCATTTGATCAAGTATGAACATATTTCTGATTAAATATTAGAAAAATGTGATCCGTTTCCCTGAAACGGTCTGCAGACGAGGAATTGTAACCTTGGTTCGCAGATAAAAGAAAGTATCCAATTAATACTTTGCCAGTGCAATCTAACCGACAGCCATCCCCATTTTAAAGATAGGCAGATACATAGCAACAACCATACCACCAATGAGCGTACCGAGCACAACCATTATCAAGGGTTCCATCAAACTGGAAAGTGCCTCGACGGCATCATCAACTTCCGCTTCAAAGAAATCTGCGATTTTGCTTAACATGGCATCCAGAGATCCCGCTTCTTCACCAATGGCGACCATTTGTATCACCATATTTGGAAATAACTCAGTATTTACCATTGATGAAGTCAAAGTATTCCCAACACTCACATCAACCTGAATTTTCTTAGTGGCTTCAAAATAAATATAGTTTCCGCAGGCTCCCGCGACAGAATCCAATGATTCAACGAGAGGAACGCCTGCGGCAAACATGGTAGAAAGTGTTCTTGACCAGCGTGCAATAGTCGCCTTTCTGATTACTTCACCGAAAACAGGTAGCTTCAGCATCATCCTATCCATAATACGCTGCAAAGCTACCGAGCGCTTCCAAGTATATAGAAAGGCATAAATACTACCGCCTAGACAACCAAATATAGCCCACCAATAATCAACGAAAAAATCGGAAATCGTCATGATGAAAAGGGTAGGCGCAGGTAAATCAGCACCGAAATTGTCGAATAAATCTTTAAATGAGGGGATAACAAAGATCATCATTACAGCAGTAATGACAAATGCGACAACGATGATAGATAGCGGGTAAAACAAAGCTGACTTGATTTTCCCCTTGATAGCCTGGATTTTTTCCTTGTAAGTCGCAAGGCGATCAAGTAATGTGTCCAGGATACCCGCAGCTTCACCAGCACCCACCAAATTACAGAAAAGATTATCAAAATAAAGTGGATATTTTCGGAATGCATCAGCCAGGTTACTGCCGGTTTCCACATCTGTTTTAATATCCATCAATAATTTGCTTAACGCTCTGTTACTATGTCCCTTTCCGACTATATCAAAAGCCTGCAATAAAGGTACTCCAGACTTCATCATTGTCGCAAGTTGCCGGGTAAATAACGTGATGTCCTTATCGGTCACCTTTCCACCAGATTGACTGACCTCCTTTACTTTCGTCACACGAATACCCTGGCGACGCAACGATGAAGTGACAACAACCGTTCCGGCTGCTCGCATTTCTCCTTTCAGCTGCTTGCCGTTCTTATCTTTTCCTTCCCACAAGAAGCTTACCTCTTTGACTTCTTTTCCTTTTTTCTCTGGACTTGCCGTAACAGCTCCCATAATTACTCCTTAAAAAACGGGGAAATATCAATAGCATTGAATAAAATCGATTATTTACGATTTTGATAAATTGCTTACACAAACGGCAGCTTGTAGCAGATAACTTAGTACAAGCAATCCAGAGGTAGAAAAGAAAAAATTTGTAACAAGCTGAAAAGAAGAAAAAACAATCTTAGCTATTTTAAATTAGATGCTTATAGCCTAGCAGACATCTGATCACCAAGAATTGCAGTTATCAGTCTGTTTTCAATTTCCTGATATTGTTTATGCGTATAGCGCGAAGGCGTTGAATCGCGCCAGACTGGATTCTGTCGCAACGTACTGATAAGACTCACCCAGTCGGCGGGTAATTGTAGTTTCTCAGGTGTTTCGATCTGCATGGTATTGTTAGCGGCATGACCTCTGTGCATCAGTTTTTCCAACAGCTGTTTTTGACGAAAATATAATATTTGCAGTGTGCTTTCATCTACACAAAGCCATTTGGCGCCCTGTAATTTTGCCTTTATTTCATCACCATAACGTCTGAAAGTAGACCATCCGGCACCAGCCAGCGCTCCTAGTGCACTGGCTGCTCCCAGACTCAAACCGCCGACCATAAGATCAATACCAGCGCCTGCCGCCGCACCTTTTGCCGCTGCACTACCAACGTCAAGTCCATATGCTTTTAAAATACCAGGAGCAAAAATATCCAACTCCCAATGACCGTCGTGAACAGGGATTTTTTGAATCGCAACATCTTTCTCTGAAAAATTAAAAATTTTCAGCAAATCATGAAGGCATTCTTGTTCCGCTTTTCGTACATAATCGCGTATGCGATTTTCATTTAACGATTCAGTTATCTGACTATTATGCGAATTTTTGCTTTCACGGTAACATGCCACACTGACAATCAATTCCGCTATTCGCTTGGCGCCCGACAAACAAAGCTGTTTCCAGACTTTGCCACGATAATCAATCAGCAATTGCAGGTTATGATAATGTTTTTCAACCAATGTCTGGATCTTCTGATAAAGCCGTTTCTCTGCTTCGAACGTAAAGGCTACAGTATCGAACTCCAGTGTCGCATGAATATTGTAAGTCGCCAGCCGTTCGCGCCAGCGTGACAGTTCCTGTTCATGTCCGGCAACAAAATTAAAAACCGGAATAATTGGCTTTGCCGAACGTGTCAATATTTCAAGTTCGACACGGTATTTCTCCAGTAAAGGCTCTCTTACATCGATAATATAAAGCAACACGTCGCTTCGCAAAACCTGGCGAATGACTTTAGCCTCCTGCTCCAATGGATCATGAAGCGAAATATTGGCAACAAAATCCTCCAAAATTTTTACAGGTGACACTGATCGAGATTGAGTGCTTGCGTATTTCAAGTAGGCGTGCAATGCAAGCGTATCTTCCAGTCCTGGCGTATCATGCAAATTAAGTATCGGAATATCGCCTGCAGAGATAGTTGCCTGCTCAACATGTCGTGTGGTGCCTGCGGCATCTTCAACCTCGCCGAATTCGCTGCTACGCAGCATTGTGCGAATCAGCGATGTTTTTCCTGTATTGGTATGCCCCACCACAGCAATATTGAGTAAAGTCGGCGCATCGGAGAATGAGAAAGATTTGTTCATAACCTTCTAGGTCGTAATCACGTGCTCAGCCGGAATGCGGCAGTTTTCCGCCAGACGAAACCAGGCCATTTCACGACCTTCAGCAACAGGCACAGCAGGATTTTTATTGAGCAACAATAACCAAGGCGTAGAATGCGTAACAGCAAGCAAATCGGCAATCATGCGTTGAATACCTCGATCCGGTAAGCGATTAGCCGCGACACCAATGACAAGTGCTCCTTCCAGCTTTTTCACATACTCGACAGCTTCCGCCAAAGACTGCATGTCCACAATATTGTATTGACAAGAAAGAGCTTCAGGCCAGCATGCTTGATCATCCAGCTCTATTCCCAATGCATGCGCCCCAGCTGGAAGAAGATATGTCTGACGAGGCTGAACAATCTGTGTCGGTTCTATGCCTGCCAGCGGGTCTGCATCAACAACTTTCGAAGTTGTTCTACGCGTCATTAACTGCTGCCGTAACTCAACATAATAAGGTAAATATAAATCCAGCTTAAAACCTCGCTCAGCCCATCTCAACATCGCCACTGAAAAAGTGAGCGCTATCAAGCGAGGCAGTAATCCATAGATCAACAAAGCACCGATTAAGAATCGAGCCCAGGCTGTACGTGTTTCTGAATTCTGTATGCCCTCTCCCATTCTGCTGGCTGAAATCTGGTGGCTATCAGGGGTTTCTAATCCAATAAACTGCAATGGACTACTCAAAAATTCGGTCAGCCTTGGCAGGCTGCCTTCAGATAATAATGTCGTTCCCCATATGAAATTGTATTGTTTAGCCATCATCAGCAAAATTAACAACAACAATCCCGCAATAAGGTATGCCAACCAAAATTTATGTGTCAATACACTGATGCGCCATTTCCCGACCGTTCCTGTCAAACAGCTATCCCACCAGGCACGTGAAGCCAGTGATCCAATCGTTTCTTCAGTATCTTTTTTTCGAAAGGACGTCCAACTGACCAATTGCGCTGCTACACCACTACTCAGACTTTGCAGTCTCAATGAAATGCCGATAACCCATAATATTAGTGCCACCAAATTAAATCCCAACAATACCGCAAGTAGCCAATAAATATTTAATGTATCTGATTCACTTACTGCATTACCGGCAGCTACGCCACCGAAAATCACTGCAACAATCAAGCTAATCCTGCTCGCATGATTAAACTGTTGTGGCGATTTTGCAATATGCGCTTCCAAACCATTATCACGTATCAACAAGTCCGCGCGCCGTGTTAATCGCTGGGTAAAGTCAGCATATTTGAAATCGGTTACTGGATACCTATCCACATTAGCCACACTCGTATATGACAGCTTCTTGGTATGAACAGATTCAATTCTGCGTAGTTGTTCAATACGCACAAGATCAGCAAATGAATTTTTTGTTACGGTCATTAAAATTGTTTTTATAAAATCAGAAACCACTACTCGGTAAATAGCGATAGAATCGATTGCAAGGAAACGAGGACATAATTGACATTAGGTACTCAGAAAAATATGATGAAATTATTAGTTAATTGCTTTGCAATCTATTAACGACAGGAAATTCCATGAAGCCGGTTGCAATTTTCAGACACGTGCCTATTGAAGGGCCAGGCTATTTTGCCACATTTCTCGACAACAATCATATCCCATGGCAATTGATAAAGGTTGATGCTGGTGAAAACCCTCCCGATAGCATAAAACCATTCAGCGGTCTGGTATTTATGGGTGGCCCCATGAGCGTCAATGACGATTTGCCTTGGATAGAGTCGTCCCTGAATCTCATTCGACAGGCCATCGATCTGGAAATACCGGTACTAGGACACTGCCTAGGTGGTCAATTGATAGCAAAAGCTCTCGGTGGTTCTGTTACACAAAATCCAGTCAAGGAAATGGGTTGGGGCAAAGTGACTGTCAGAAAAAATTCTATCGCTCGAGCCTGGTTTAAAGATTTAACAGAATTTGAAACTTTCCACTGGCATGGCGAGACCTTCAGTCTACCGGAAAAAGCGACCTGTATTCTTTCCAACCAATATTGCGAAAATCAGGCCTTCGCGATAGGAATACATTTGGGTATGCAATGCCATGTCGAAATGACCGAGCGCATGATAAAGGACTGGTGTGACGTCGGCTACGAAGAATTGATACAACTGAATTCTCCAACAGTTCAATCGCCGCAGGAAATTGAGACACATCTGACCGACAAAGTAGCAAATCTCAATACCGTGGCTAAGCTCTTATATACAAAATGGATAGCTGCGCTGAAATAGATGGGTTTATATTTTAACTCCTTATTTAGTTTTCTGATTACCGGAAATGTCCTGAACACCGATAAAAAGAATCACTTTAAAGAGCCTTAACAGACTCCAGCACATCCATCACATGACCGGCAACTTTAACACCACGCCATTCGTTTCTCAGGTTGCCGTTAGCATCAATCAGGAATGTACTTCTTTCTATGCCTCGAACTTGTTTGCCATACATGTTTTTCATCTTAATCACATCAAACTGCTGGCAAACTATCTCCTCTTCATCACTCAAAAGTTCGAAAGGAAAATTCATTTTTGCTTTGAAGTTTTCATGCGATTTTATGCTATCGCGTGATATTCCTATGATGTCACAATTCAAGCTCTGGAAAGCAGCATAATTATCCCGGAAATCCTCTCCTTCAGTTGTACATCCGGGTGTATTATCTTTTGGGTAAAAATATAAAATCACATTTTTACCGCGCATTTGAGACAAGGAAAAAAGTCCCCCACTCGTTGCAGGCAACTGAAAATCTGTAACCGGTTTATTCATTTCTAGCATATTAATACAATAATAAAATTGTTCTGAATGAACATACGGTTTTCATTTTCATAATGCAATACAAGACTATGGAATGCGCGAATCGATCATAATAGCAACATTATTTGCACCAACTTTAACGGGATTACTTAATCCTTGCAAATCACCACTTGAAGGTACCGCCTGACCTGATCTCGAAATCCGTGCCTCTATAATCACGTTTGGAAAGCTCGATAACTTCATTGCCGGAGTCATAGCCATTTCATCCGTCAATGTAAATACAGCTGGCAAATCGGATGCTTTTAATCGCAAAATAGCTAATGGCATTTTTGGACCAGTCTCAGCACGCGCGTAAATAAACAGGGTATCGTTTGGATTAACACTGGACGAGACAGTATCGCTTATAGCTACAGTTCCTGATATCGATAGCGATGAAGGTTCTGCAGACGAAGTTGATGATGCGCCCAGTTCCACTTGTTGAGATTTTATATCACTGGCATTGCTGTTTGATTTTTTGTCAACCGCACCAACTGAATCACTGGCTTCAGCAACCTGTGCAGGTTGAACACCAGATTCTTTTACTGCTAGCTCTCGTGCATCGGCGATACTCTCTCTGACTGATTGCGCGAGTTGTGATTCATCCGGAATAACGGCCAATAATCTTTCCCAGTACACTGCGGCCTGATTAAACTCTTTTTTTTCATATTCCACAGTACCCGCTAATGCCAATGCTTTTGGATACTCCGGATCTACATTCAGCGCTTCTATAATCAATTCAGAAGGCTTACCAATGAGACTGCCATTGTTGGTCATCGCCAGCACATCAGCATAATCACTGAGAATCTGAGGATTCTTAGGAATCATTTCATTCAATCGAGCATATGTATTCGCAGCCTCATCATACCGCTTCATAATCGCGTATGTGCGCGCCAACATAAACCAACCTTCTATATCTTCCGGGTTATTGTTCAATCTGGTGATTAAATTATCAAGCACAGACATAAAATTATCGTGCCCAGCAGGTGTCTCAGTATTATTGCTTGGGTGCTGTTGCATCTGCGTAGCATTCGCCAGCTGTGCTTGCGGTAATAACCCACGTGTATCGCCAATTTCAAGATACAAATAAACAGCAGCAATCGGTAATGCCATTACAATTACTGTTGATATCGCAATATTTGCAAATCCGCCGGGATTCTTGGTCCCAACCTCCGTCCGGTCAGGAATATCCTGCAACATACGTTGTTGTAATTCCTGTTTACTTTGACTATATTGGTCCTGCGTAAGAATATCGTTTTCCAGATCCTTCTCGAGTTCTGCAAGCTGATCACGATAAACAGTCACATTAACGGCATCGCGCTCAACACGTTCTTCCTGTTCGTTTCGACCTTTCAAAAGAGTTGGTACAATAAAAAGCAGCGCTACGACTATCAGGATACCTGAAATTACCCAGAATCCCGTCATATTTTATTACCTTCATTTTCATTCGTTGAAATTTCAGACGTTCTCTGATGCTTTCCGTCCATAGTTTTCTCTTGTTTCATTAAATTTTCACTTGAATTTTGTAGTTGTAAACTTTCTGTTTTCTCATTGAGCATTGCGGCAATTTTCTTTTCATCAGCTTCGGTCAAGCTGACTTCCTCGATTTGAACTCGCCTCATCTTCAAATATCGAATCAAAACCCACAGACCGATTATAAACATGATCAAAGGACCAAACCATAACAATACGGTTGTTGCTTTCATCGGTGGATTGTAAAGTACAAAGTCTCCATAACGGTCGACCAGAAAATCAATAATCTCCGCATCGGTCTTATTTGCTTTGATTTGTTCCCGAATGATGCGACGAATGTCATTGGAGAATTCGGCTCGCGAATCTGCGATGGACTCGTTCTGACACACCAGACACCGGAGATCTTCAGTCAATGTCAGCATTCTTTTTTCAACTTCAGGATCTTCCGCTACAGGAACCGCTTCTTTATATGTTTCTTGCGCCCACCCGAGCCCCGAGAATAATAGAAAAGTGGCCAGACATACCAAGACCCCGGCAATCTTTTCACGATTATCAATAGTAAATAAAAAATACTGCGGCATCATTTATGTCTGCTCCTGTAATTCCATGATCAATGGAATTATTTTATTCCTAAGAGAATCGACAGTAACAGGACCAATTTGCTTATGTCGGATGATTCCTTGCTTGTCGATGACATAAGTTTCAGGAACACCGTAAACGCCATAATCAATACCCACAGTGCCGTCAGGATCAACCAGACTTGCAACATACGGGTCGCCGTACAATCTCAGCCACTGTTTTGCTGTGGTATTTTCATCCTTATAATTCAAACCATAGACTGGAACGATTCCAGATTTAGCAAGTTGCACCAAAAGTGGATGCTCATCGCGACAAGCAACACACCATGAAGCCCAAACATTCAGCAGCCATACCTTACCCAAATTATCCTTGGAAGAAAACAGCTTATCGGGTTCATGCAAGTTATATAACTCAAACTCAGGTGCAGGTTTATCAATTAAGGGGGATGGAACCTGACGCGGATTCAATGACAAGCCGACAAATAAAAATACAGCAAGTACCAAAAAAGCGAACAGTGGTGCTAAATAGCGCATCATGCTTTTCGCGTCTCCGTTACCAGAGCAGAATCAACGGCTACTGCAGATTTATCTTTTCCGGAAAGACGCGCTTCAGGCACAACTCCCTTATTCATCGGTGATCTACTTTTAATTTTCAAGCGATAACGCTTATCACTGACCGCTGTAATCCCGCCTATAGCCATCAACAAGCAACCAAACCAAATCCAGTCAACAAATGGTTTATGATAGGCTCTTACAACCCATGCATCGTTCGCAAGAGGCTCACCGAGAGCCACGTAGAGATCGCGGAAAATACCCGTATCAATTGCGGCTTCGGTCATAACCATGCCCGATGCATTATAGGTACGCTTTTCAGGGAAAAGCTTACGTACAAACTCACCATTTTTAAACACATCAATTTCACCACGGACCGACATATAATTTGGACCCGTCACATCCGATACACCATTAAATTGGAAAGCATAATCTCCAATTGTTACACGACTGCCGATGTCCATACGAACATCCTTTTCCGTTTCATAACCATTAACAAGTGTAACACCAATAATGAATACCGCCACACCAAGGTGTGCGCAATGCATACCATAGTAGCTTCTTGATTGTTTAGCCAGTTTTGTAAATACATTACCCTCACCGCTATTATCCAATCGGTGCTTTAAGCTTACAAGAATACTTACAAAAATCCAGAATGCCATTAACAAACCGAAACTCACCAAAGGTTTCCATTCACCCATATAGTAAGGCGCAATCAATGCACTGATAAAGCTTACCGCTATTGCCCAACGAATACGTACAGCCAATGACGGCAAGCTCATTTGCTTCCAACGGGATATAGGGCCTAAACCAATCAGAAAAATTGCTGGCACCATAATTGGAACAAAAACTGCTTCAAAATAGGGGGGGCCCACCGAAATTTTACCGAGATTCAGTGCATCTACAATAAGCGGATACAAAGTTCCTAGCATGACGCTGGCGGCGGCAACCAACAACAGTAGATTATTTGCTAACAGCATGGATTCACGAGATAACAAATCGAATTTCCCGCCCAAACCTACTTTGGGCGCGCGCCATGCAAACAATAGTAATGATAACGTTACTGTAACAAAAAGAAATCCAAGGATGAAGACGCCTCTTTCTGGATCAGTTGCAAAGGCATGCACCGAAGTTAAAACGCCTGATCTTACTAGAAAAGTACCTAGAAGACACAAAGCAAAGGTACAAATAGCCAACAGTACAGTCCAGCTTTTAAAACTACCACGTTTTTCAGTTACTGCAAGCGAATGCATTAATGCAGTACCTACCAGCCAAGGCATAAATGATGCATTCTCGACCGGATCCCAAAACCACCAACCGCCCCAACCAAGTTCATAATAAGCCCACCAGCTGCCTAACATAATACCAGAAGTTAAAAACACCCACGCTACAGTCGTCCATGGACGAGACCATCGCGCCCATGTTGCGTCCAGTCTTCCACTCAACAAAGCTGCTATTGCAAAAGCAAAAGCCACTGAAAATCCGACATATCCCATATACAACATCGGTGGATGTATAACCATGCCAGGATCCTGTAGTAACGGATTAAGATCGCTACCCTCCATCGCCGCTGGTAACAAGCGATCAAATGGATTGGAAGTCATCAACATAAATAACAGAAAACCAATACTTACTAAACCAAGCACTCCTAATACGCGCGCAACCATATCTTCAGGCAACTGTTTACTAAAGACACTCACTGCGATAGACCAGCCTGCCAGCATGAGCACCCACAGCAACAATGAACCTTCATGAGAGCCCCACGTAGCTGCAATACGATACTGCAGCGGTAGCTCTGTATTAGAATTCCTCGCGACATTTATAACTGAGAAATCGCTGGTAACAAATGAATACCCAAGACATAGAAAAGCAATCAACACAAAAACAAATTGCCCCTGCACCACAGGCTTCGCCAATGCCATCCAAGATGAAATACCTCGGGCAGCGCCAATTAAAGGTAACGTACCTTGGATAGTCGCTAATAACAACGCAAGAATTAATGCAAAATTACCAATTTCTGGAATCATGATATCTTATCTGTAATGAATATATGAATACAATAAAAGTAAATCGAACCGAATCAAGTTAATGATCAATTTATATTTATTGTGTCAAGGAATTTCTCTGAGCTTTAGCGGCTTCTTCCAAGGCAAGTGCAGCTTCTGGAGGCATATAATTTTCATCATGTTTAGCCAGCACTTCATCAGCTTTAAAAATACCGCTGGAATCTAATTTTCCCTGTGCGACAACACCCTTGCCCTCTCTGAACAAATCCGGGAGTATGCCGGTATAAACAATCTGTATTGTTTCCGCCGTATCGGTTATAGAGAATCTTACGGTTGTGCTATCCTGCTCGCGACTAACACTCCCTTCTTCTACTAATCCGCCAATTCTAAAACTCTTGCCCACAGGAGCCTCATTAGCGATGACTTGCGTGGGACTGAAAAAGAAAACGAGATTACTCTGAAATGCGTTAAGAACTAATACCGCAGCAAAACCTAATGCGGTTACGCCTGCGGTAATCACCGCAAGTTTTTTATGACGTGGCTTCATTTTTCTATCTCTTCAGTACTGGAGGCTGCTTTAACACTTTGTTTCTCATTATTTAATGAGTCTATTTCCGTATTTATAAGCACTTCTTTATCAGAATTTTCTTTACCATATGAATCGTGAATGAGACCATATGTTTTACTCAAAGTTCGGTGACGTCTTGAAATTAATAATACCTCACTCATCACACATATAAGCGTGACAAGGTATGATCCCCATACATAAATACCATATCCACCCATGGCAAAAAACTCAGACCAACTGGACCAGTTCACTATAACGCTCCTTTTTTCCTCAACTCAGCCACCCATGCCGTATGGGATTCCCTCTCAAGAATAATAATTCGGACACGCTTCAGTATGACCGCTATCGAGTACATCCAACTGGCTAGCACCATTACCATCATGCCTGTCAACATGACAGAGGCCATGGTCGGTGCCTGATTTACACTAACAGATGCGCCCTGATGAAGGGTATTCCACCATTGCACAGAGAAATAAATAATCGGTATATTGATCACGCCGACTAAAGCAATAATCGCACCCGCTTTGTCTGCTCTACGGGGATCATCAATTGCTGCCTGTAGTGACATAAAGCCAATATAAAGAAACAGAAGAATCAGCTCCGATGTCAATCTCGCATCCCAAACCCACCAAGTTCCCCACATTGGCTTTCCCCACAGCGAGCCCGTCCATAAAGCTAAAAACGTAAACATCGCTCCCGTTGGCGCAATTGCGGTTGCCATCATGGATGACAGACGTGTATTAAAAGCTAGTCCTATACCTGCCCAGCAAGCCATAACCACATATAAAAACATCGACATCCAAGCGGCCGGAACATGAATGAAAATAATACGATATGCCTCGCCTTGCTGAAAATCAGTTGGTGCGACAAAAAAACCAATATAAAGACCAATCACCAGTAGACCGATCGCAAGAATTGTAAAAAGGGGAACCATCTTACCTGCCAAAGTATAAAAACTGGCAGGAGATGCGTATTTATACCAATTAATCGCCATAAATTAGGATATGTATTTTATTTTTTAATAATCTTTTCTTGTGTTTGTTACTTCCCATCTGCTGCAAGTAATTTTATACCAAAAACTGATTTAAAAAATTACTTTGATAAAAATCAGACAATTTCGGAAAGTTAAGCCGCAAAGGAATTTTATTCCAAGGAAACACGCAATGACGCAGCAATTGCCCACGGTGCAAGAACAAGTGAAACGAGCAGAAAGGCGCCCAGTAAAGATAAGTGCGCATCATAACTGATGCCTGCCATATTAGCTTCGACTGCTCCGGCTCCAAAAATCAGAACCGGAATATAAAGTGGCAACACCAATAAGGAAACCAGGACACCTCCACCCCGCAAGCCTAACGTTAAAGCCGCACCTATCGCACCAATCAGACTCAACACAGGCGTTCCAAGCAACAAAGACACAACCAGAACAAACAGAGCATCCGCCGGGAGATCATACTGAATCCCTAAAACCGGGGCCATTACAACTAATGGCATCCCCGTGACCAACCAATGCGCCAGCGCTTTTCCAAGCACAAGAATGGATAATGACTGCGGTGACAACAGCATTTGCTCCAACGTACCGTCCGAGTAATCACTCGAAAACAATCGTCCCAACGACAACATTGATGCCAACAATGCAGCAACCCATACTATGCCAGGCGCCATAGTTCGCAATAAGTTCATTTCCGGACCAACACTTAGCGGGAACAAACTAACCACTATCACAAAGAAGAACAATGTTGTCAAAACATCGGATCTTCGACGTACGGCGAGCAGCAAATCGCGCTGTATAATCCAGAAAAACATACTATACCAATCTCAAATGTACTGTTGAAATTGCAGCAACATCAATTGCCTGATGTGTCGTCATTACAACCAGTCCCTTTTCAGCCAGATGTCGCTCCAGTAATTCCTGAATTAATTTAACTGCCGTAATATCAAGCGCAGCTAATGGTTCATCCAGAATCCATAGCTTTGTTTTACAAACCAATAATCTCGCCAGTGCAACGCGTCTTCGCTGTCCCTGCGACAGAACCTTAGCCGGCAGAAGCTCCCTGCCATTCAATCCCATATAAGCTAACGCATCGCGGGCTTGCGTCTCTGATATATGCTCACCGGCCAATGCACTCGATATGCGCAAATTCTCCAGTACGGTCAAATCATCTTTTGTGCCGCTTAAATGACCGATATAGGTCAGTTCTGAAAAATATTCACCCTTCAGATCACGAATTGAAGCACCACGCCAAGTAATTTCTCCCAACACTGGATTAGATAAGCCACACAGCATCCGTAATAGGCTTGTTTTACCGCTGCCATTAGGCCCATGTACCTGCATCAATCCCCCCGCTTCCAAGGTGAAATTCACTGCCTTGAAAAGTCTTCGATCACCGCGCACGCAAGCTAGATTGATTCCTTGCAACATTATTATTTCTTGCAAATGTTAAACCGAAGATTATACCGCATTGACTATAGGGCATTTCTAAAAATGCCAGGTTTTGTCACGGACACTGCGTTGCTCAGAAAAGTTTCCTTGTATATCAATAATATGCTGCATCAGCGCTTTTGTTGACGTCACTTTTTACTCACTTTCTGTTTAAAACTTTGAATTTTCTGAAACGCCCTACAATTTGTAGCCTTGCATTTCTTACCGATAGGGTTGATTCGCAGCGAAATGATACGGTTCTATCATATAAGAAGTGGACATCAACCGCTTCGGCTTTAAGTTTAAATCCATGGTAATTTCCCCAAGCCCCAGAAATTGCTGCTGATAATATAGTCGCACATTCTGGGACTTATCTTCAGCTTTTATCGGTAATGTGAAATTTATCGAGTCCTGCTTTGCTGAAAGCGCGCGCCCAGTAAGCAGATACCGGGCTTCTTCTTTATCCAACTGGATTAACGGAATATCGGACAGCAGGCTATCAACAGGCAAAAGACAACCATCACGATCTTCTCGATTCATATTTTCGATTACTTTCAGTATTTGAGATTTTGAAAGATCAAAATTACCTACCGCACTACGGCGCAACCCAATCAAATAAGCACTTCCACAACCCAATGCTTTTCCGATATCCTCAGCCAATGTACGAATATACGTACCTGTTCCACACTCAACACTTATCTTCAGTTCATCTCCCGCCAGCGAATCAACTTTGATGTCATAGATAAAAACGGCTCTCGCCTTTCGCTCTATTGTTTCTCCCTTTCTTGCATAAGCGTACAACGGTTTGCCACAATACTTCAGCGCACTATACATGGGCGGAGTCTGTAAAATTTCTCCTACGAACTGCCTGAGAATCGATTCACAATCACGAATTGACAGATTGTCAGACTGCGATGCATTTGAGATTTTTTTTATTTCACCCTCGACGTCTCCCGTTGTACTCTGATAACCCAGTTTGAGAACAGCTTCATAATTCTTGCGGGCGTTTAACAGTATCGAAGAAAACTTGGTCGCCTCACCCAAACAGATCGGCAGCACTCCGGTCGCCATCGGATCCAATGTACCCGTATGCCCCGATTTAGTCGCTGCGTATAAATACTTGATAATTTGAAGCGCCTTATTCGATGATATGCCACAAGGCTTATCGAGTAACAGCACACCGCTAATATTGCGCTTGATCATAATTCAAGAAGAAAAAGAATGCACATTTATCGACTGATGAGCAATCAGCTCTGAAAATGCAGATTCTAAATTTAGGCCGGATGTTATCTATTTTTCTTGGGCAATCGCTTCATCAATCAATTTTGAAAGATGCGCGCCGCGTTCTATTGATTTGTCATAGATAAATACTAGTTGTGGAATCTGACGCAGATTGATTCTTTTAGATAGGCTTGAACGCAAAAAACCACCGGCATGCTCCAGACCTTTCTCGACCACACGATTATTTTCCTGGCCATCTAGTGTAGTGTAATAGACTTTTGCATAGGCATAGTCACGACTGACCTCCACCGCGATAATCGTGACTTGGTTGATTCGTGGATCCTTGATTTCATTATGCAGCAAATCCGCGAGTTCACGCTGAATCTGATCTGCAACACGTAACGAGCGAGAAAAATCTTTTGGCATTGAAACTAGAGTGACCTTGCAGTCTCGACTATTTCATAAACTTCCAACTGATCGCCAACCAGTATGTCATTGTAATTCTTAAGTGAGATACCACATTCGAAACCTTCCCTGACTTCCCTGGCATCATCTTTAAATCGTTTCAGGGAATCCAATTCGCAGCTATGTATCACTTTTCCGTCGCGCAACACCCGTACCAGAGAATTCCGTCTAATAATACCTTCCAGAACATAACAACCGGCTACTACGCCCACTTTTGGAATACGATATATTTCTCGAATATCGATCAATCCGATAATATTTTCTTTTCTCTCAGGCGCCATCAACCCTGATAGCGCAGCCTTAACTTCGTCAACCGCTTCATAGATAATGTTGTAGTAATGCACATCAACACCGCTTGATGCAATCAATTTGCGCGCGCCTGCATCTGCGCGCACATTAAAGCCAATAATCACGGCATTGGATGCCAATGACAAGTTGATATCAGATTCGATAATCGCGCCCACCGCGCTATGAATTATGTTGACCCTGACCTCATCCGTTGATAACTTTTCCAACGCATGGGCCAGCGCCTCGCACGAACCCTGCACATCGGCTTTGATTATCAAAGAAAGCACTTTGACATCCGCCTGCTGATCAAAGATATTTTCCAGCTTCGCGGCATGCTGCTTGGCCAATTTAACATCGCGGTACTTTCCTTGGCGAAACAGTGCAATTTCTCTCGCTTTTCGCTCATCATCCAATACCATCACATTCTCACCCGCCTCCGGCACTTCCGCTAATCCTTGTATTTCAACCGGAATAGAAGTACCCGCTCGCTTTATTTTGCGTCCATTTTCGTCACTCATGGCACGTACTTTTCCATAAACCGCGCCTGCCAGTAACACATCACCCTGCTTTAAGGTACCGGATTGAATCAGAATTGTCGCCACTGGGCCACGACCTTTATCAAGTCGTGATTCGATCACAACGCCTTTTGCCGAAGTCTCCTTAGGCGCCTTTAGTTCCAGCACTTCCGCCTGCAACAAAATTGCCTCCAGCAAAGCATCAATTCCTTGCCCCGTTTTGGCGGAAACTTCTATAAACATTGTATCTCCACCCCAATCTTCGGGAACCACTTCATGAACAACCAGCTCCTGTTTGATTTTTTCTACATTCGCATCAGGTTTGTCTATTTTATTGACCGCAACAATGATCGGTATTTTAGCTGCTTTTGCATGATGAACCGCTTCAACGGTTTGCGGCATAACGCCGTCATCCGCCGCCACCACCAGAATAACAATATCTGTAATCTTAGTACCACGCGCACGCATTGCCGTAAATGCTTCATGCCCGGGCGTGTCCAGAAATGTAACCATGCCATGATCAGTCTCGACATGATATGCGCCAATATGCTGCGTAATTCCGCCAGCCTCGCCGCCCGCCACACGAGTGCGCCGTATATAATCCAACAGAGATGTCTTGCCGTGATCCACATGCCCCATCACTGTAACCACAGGTGCACGGTGCACCATCTCGGTTTCAGCAATCACTGACTCAGCGTCTACAAGAAAAGCTTCCGGGCTGTCCAGTGCCGCCGGCTTGGCCACATGTCCTAATTCCTCGACAACTATCATGGCGGTTTCCTGATCCAGCATTTGGTTGATTGTTACCATACTGCCCATATTCATCAGCACTTTAATAATATCCGCCGCTTTAATGGACATTTTTTGCGCCAGCGCCCCAACTGAAATAGTTTCAGGCACGATAACATCGCGCACAATTGGTTCTGTCGGCGCTGAAAAACCGTGTTCCTTTTTTTCTATTTCGGCGAATTTCTGCTGCTTATCGCGTCGCCCGCGCCAACCTTGTCCCGATGAGAGATCTTCACGCACTTTCGCCGCAGCACGCTTGCGCGCCCCTTCATCAGACCAGGCCAATTGCTTAACAGGTTTCTTTTTCTTATCGACTTTATCCGTTTTATCAAGTTTCTCCGGTTTTTCCACTTTTTTAACCGGTTTTGCAACAGTCTTATTCGCATCGACTGCTTGCAATCCTTTACTCTTCGATTCGGCTTCCTGCTCATTTTCAGTATTAACCCGCTCTTGTTGCTTGGCTGCAGCAGCTTCCTGAGTCAAGGCTTTATCGCCTTCCTTCTGCGCTATTGCATTGATCTGCCGATCGTCCGTTTGTCCGGCAACTGCACTCGGGATTATAGCGGTATCAACACCCGTTATTTCTTTTTGAATCTCTACCTCTTCAGCTTCAGCGGAAGAGGCTGATTTACCCTTTTCTATTTTCTCCGTTTCAACTTTTTTCAGTTTTTTACGTTGAATTTCAGCCACCTGACGCGCTATCAACTCAGCCTGTTTTCTTGCCTCCGCTTCACGCAATGCCAATTCTTCTGCATCGACCACGGGTTCAAATTTGCGCGACTTTTCTGTGCTTTGAGCCTCAGTTGATTGCTCGCTGACTTCGTTTTCAAATGGTGATTTAGTGAGAATACGTCTTTTTCTGACTACCTGAATCGTACGCGCCCTGCCCATGCTATCCGATTTTCGAATTTCAGAGGTTTGCCGTCGCGTGAGCGTAATTTTTTCCTTTGTTTGTTTAGCGCCATGTGTTTTGCGAAGATAATCAAGCAATTGCGCTTTATCCTGCTCAGTCAGGCTATCCTCAGCAAAAACTTTTTTAACACCTGCCGCCTGCAATTGCTCCAGCAGTACCGACGGCATTATGCCCAGTTCATGAGCAAATTGTTCTACACTCATTTGCGCCATTGACAATCCTTACACCCCTGTGACAACACAACACCAAATAAAGCGATTGCTTCATTGAAAAGATTCATTGATGCGCCATTAATATAAACAACGTTAACACATCAATCCGCTATAAAACAAAAACCGGTTAAACAAACCACGGCTCACGCGCCTTCATAATCAATTTGTTCGCACGTTCAATATCCATACCTGTCATTTCGACCAGATCATCAGCGGCCAAATCGGCCAAATCAGCCTGACTATGGATACCTTCAGCCGCTAACACTCGCACCGTATCAAGATCCATACCTTCCAATGAAAGCAAATCCTCAGCAACATTCTCAACTTTCTCTTCATCAGCAATAGCATCTGTCAATAATATATTACGTGCACGCTCACGTATTTCGTTGATAGTTTCCTCATCCAAGGATTCAATTTCGAGCATTTCATCCAGTGGAACATAAGCCACTTCTTCAAGCGTAGCAAAACCTTCCTGCGTCAGAATATCAGCAATTTCTTCGTCTACGCCCAGTTTTTCGATAAACAGCGCCCGGATCAGTTCAGCTTCTTCCTCATGCTTGGATTGCGACTCTTCCTCAGTCATAATATTGAGAGTCCAACCCGTCAATTCTGACGCCAACCGCACATTTTGTCCGCCACGTCCTATGGCTTGCGCGAGATTATCTTCATCAACCACAATATCCATACTATGATTTTCTTCATCAACCATAATGCTGCTTATCTCTGCCGGAGCTAAAGCATTAATGATGAAAGTGGCCGGATCATCAGACCATAAAATAATATCGACGCGCTCACCCGCCAACTCACTGATAACCGCCTGTACTCTTGAACCGCGCATGCCCACACAGGTGCCAATCGGATCGACGCGCTGATCATTCGACTTCACAGCTATTTTTGCGCGTGAACCGGGATCCCGGGCTGCTGCTTTGATCTCTAGAATGCCTTCTTCAATTTCAGGCACTTCAAGTTCAAACAGTTTCATCAGAAATTCTGGGGAGATACGCGATAATTTTAGTTGCGCACCCCTAGCCGCACGATCCACTTTATACAAATAGGCACGGACACGATCACCTACGCGCAAATTTTCCTTGGGAATCATTTGATCACGCGGCAGTTCAGCTTCAATTTTTCCCGATTCTACAATAGCGTTGCCTCTTTCGATACGCTTGATAGTACCGGTAACCATATATTCACCGCGTTCGAGAAAATCATTTAATGTCTGCTCTCTTTCCGCATCGCGTATTTTCTGAAAAATTACCTGCTTTGCGGCCTGAGCGCCTATGCGCCCAAATTCAATAGGCTCAAGCGGCGCCTCATTATATGCACCTAATTGAATATCAGGATCGGATTGCATGGCTTCGCTGAGCGCAATTTGACGTGAAGGCTCTTCAACCGCATCGTCTGCAACCACAAGCCAGCGACGAAAAGATTCATAATCACCCGATTTTCTATCAATAGAAACACGCACATCGACATCTTCATTAAATCGTTTTTTCGTCGCGGAAGACAATGCCATTTCCAATGCTGTAAAGACAATCTCTTTTTCCACAGCCTTTTCACGCGCCAGCGCATCAACCAACAATAAAATTTCGCGGCTCATAGCCCTCCAGTCAAATTTTTAATTGCCTACAACTTTGGAACCAGCCGAGCCTTTCCAATATTGTGCATATCCAGGTCAAACAATTTTCCTTCGACTTCAAGTATTAAAATGCCATCATTTATTTCCCGCAAAACGCCTATGAAATTCCTTTGCCCCCGTATAGGAACACGTAGTTTCAATTTAACAGCTTCCCCCATAAACCGGAGAAAATCACGCTCTTTTTTCAGCGGCCTGTCCAGTCCAGGAGAGGAAACCTCGAGACGATCATAGTCGATATTCTCAACAGCCAGCAGGCGATTTAAATGATTGCTGATTGCAACACAATCATCTATGGTAATACCACCTTCCTTGTCTACATACACCCTGATCAACTTGCCGTGGGATAATTGCTCAACATCAACCAACTCGTAACCCATTCCATTAAGAGTCAATTCCAGCAAATTTTCCAGCACCATAGCCTCGATACAAATAAAAAATGGGCTGAAATAGCCCATCAAAATTAGCGCTAATTTTATCAAATATTTAAAAAATAAGAAACATGTATCGAAATTTTGCAGCACTTGCAAATGACTCGCGGCACATTCGCTCAGTGAGAAATTTATAGAACAATGATGGCGTTATACGTTATAGTAAATCCTGAAATTGTATTTACCCTACTTCAGAAATATTAAATATCAATATCTTTTTCCGCCGGAAAGAGATAATAAATCGAACCGTTAATGGTAAAAAATTACAAAACATATAGAATCATCTAAACATGGCAATACGCTGAACCACTTAATTGCCAGATTTACTGATGATAAGAGAAAATATACCGGGCAAAGAAAGGAGCATGAACATTATGGCTTTACTTAACAGCACCAATACAAATAATTTTTTCACGCATACCGCTATCGGGATGCTGCTTTTGTTCCTATTTTTCCCGGCATCTCTGAATGCCGAAGTCATTGGCAGCGTATCCACCAAATTTAAACTGCTGGGTGCAAACGACAAAATAGTCATCGAAGCTTTTGATGACCCAGACATCAAAGGCGCCACCTGTTATCTCAGTCGTGCGAAAACTGGCGGAGTAAGCGGTGTAGTCGGCATCGCCGAGGATACTTCAGATGCATCGATTGCATGCCGACAGATTGGACCGATCACTTTACCCGAAGAAATCAAGAGCGGCAAAGCTGATGGTGAAGAAGTTTTCAAAAAAAGCACTTCCCTGCTTTTCAAATCGTTGCAGGTCGTTCGATTTTATGACCCCAAGAGAAACGTGCTGATCTATCTAACCTACAGTGATCGCATTATCGAAGGGTCACCCAAAAACAGCATCTCTACCATCCCCATAATGCCGTGGCGCTAGGAATTTGTCAGACATAAGACTAATCTACTGCGCCAATGGAAAAACCTCGGTAACCTATTCTTTTTACTGCAACGAAATCCGCATCATTTTATTTGCCTGTTCAATACGAAAATGATGCAGTATGTTCATTCCCAGCAGCGCCTCCTCAAACATGTCGGGCAAAACGACCACTTCGACATCATTGAGCTGAAATGCGCCGAATGTAATTACCGATGCGATTGCCATGCAGGCATCCACGCCACCGTTTGCGGTCATTACATGATGAGGAAGGCATTCACGGATGCCGGCGCGCTCCGCAATTTTCGATGAAATGGAAACGTATGTCGCGCCGGTATCAATCAAAAATAGAATGGGCATATCATTAATGGTTCCCGCACTGAAATAATGGCCATTATTTGCCTGCAGCAATTCAATTTCTCCCGCGCCGACAATCTCCAGTGGTCGTTGTTTCTCCTTCTGGTAAGCCGGATAGTGAGCACTGTAAGCAAGCGCCAGTTGAACCGGATCAATCCCCGATCCGTAAAATTCAAGCGTTGTTATTTTTCCCGCCTGCACTGTAATCCCGCCGTCAACAGTAATCTTCGCACCATCAGAAAATTCGTTTCCCAGATCACACCCTACTGAACCCACAAAGACTTGCATGCCATAATGACCTACAGGTGCACTGAAGTGCGCTGCATCACCCGGCGCAACCGAGATAGCAACGAAATACGCCGAATTTGATACATCGGTCAATAATGCGGTCAATGGATGATCATGCTGATTATCGATCTGCACGCCGGAATACCACACATCGGTGCGATTCATCACAGATGAGTCAATGACATGCGCAACGCCGTGCGGTGGTAATAGCTGGCATTTTTCCGATTGCACCCCGGTAATGCCGGATGTTTGCACTTCACCTGGACTATGAAATACATTCGACAATACGTAGTGGCGAGACAGTATAATCAGAATCACTGCCAGAATCAGAACCAACGCTATCAAGCGCAAAACATTTCGAACCGCCGCTTCCGTGTTTTGACTACAAGCCTCTGGCTTCGCCTGTCTTCTGTCAGTAGTACCGCGCCGTGAATTATAACCACCCCGTTCCGGCATTCTCATCCTTTTCTCTTTTTTTACCCAGCATGATAACTCATAGACCTTACGGTTCTTTCACACACTGGCTTAAGAAAAGCAGCATCACACCACCGGAAAAGCGTACCGACACTTTCCGAAAAAGTACCGAAAAGCAGTGAAATCAACCCGCCTGCTCAGCGATATAATTCTTTACCGCGTCTACGTCGGCGTCTTTGACGACAAACCGCTGCGGCAAGTCTTCCAGATGCTCATAACCGGCAGGTCGAGGTGGCTCTTGGCCGATAGCTTCCTGTATGCTCTCGGAAAATTTGGCGGGTTGGGCGGTTTCCATACAGATAAGCGGAATATTTTTTTCGCGTAATGCGTATCCGACTTTCAATCCATCAGCTGTATGCGTATCAACCAGCACGCGGTATTTTTGATGAATCTCACGTATTGTCGCGATACGGGCGGCATGATTGCTGCTGCCGGACACAAAACCGAAGTCCTTGATGCTTTCAAAAAATGGTGTTCCAGACAAATCAAAAGCCTGTCCCTTGTCTACAAAGGACCATAATCCGGCTACTTTCTCAGCATCCCTGCCGGTTAGATCGAAAATAAAGCGCTCAAAGTTGGAAGCCTTGGAAATATCCATGGATGGACTGCTGGTATGCCTGGTTTCAGTGGTTGCGCGCGGCCGATAAACACCTGTTCTGAAAAATTCGTCGAGCACATCGTTTTCGTTCGTCGCCAGAATAAGTTGCCGAATTGGCAGACCCATCATGCGTGCAACATGCCCGGCGCAAATATTACCGAAATTGCCTGACGGCACAGCAAAAGCAACTTCTTCATCATTGGAGCGAGTCGCCGCGAAATAACCTTTGAAATAATAAACGATTTGTGCGGCAACGCGCGCCCAGTTGATTGAATTGACTGTACCGATGCGATGCGCCCGCTTGAATGCATGATCATTGCTGACCGCCTTGACGATATCCTGGCAGTCATCAAAAACACCGCGTATAGCGATATTGAAAATATTCTCATCCTGCAGCGAAAACATCTGCGCGGTCTGAAAACGACTCATTTTTCCATGCGGTGACAACATAAAAACGCGAATTCCTTTTTTGCCGCGCATGGCGTATTCCGCGCTGGAACCGGTGTCGCCCGATGTCGCACCGAGAATATTGAGTTCTTCCCCGGTTCTGGCCAGCGTGTATTCAAACAGGTTACCAAGCAACTGCATGGCGATATCCTTAAAAGCCAGTGTCGGGCCATTGGACAAGGCCAGAATATGGCATCCAGGCTCGAGTGTTTTAAGCGGCGTAATATCTTCAGTGCCGAAAATCTCTGCGGTATACGTGCGATTGATGATCGCACGCAGATCCTCGGCGGGAATATCGTCCATAAACAACGAGAGAATTTCAAACGCCAGAGATCGATAGCTCATGCCGCGCCATGCCGCCAATGTTTCTCTGCTGATCCGCGGATAAACTTCCGGAATGGCCAGCCCACCGTCAGGCGACAGACCGCTTAACAGGATTTCAGAAAAAGTCTTTGGCGTCATCCCGCCACGGGTTGAAATATAACGCATAATGGATAAATAATTCTCAGGATATAAACACGCTTAGCGCTCAGTTATCACTCAGTTACCGTTCAGTTCTTCGATCCGGATTCGCGCTATCCGTCCGGTTACAACCGGGAGTGTCTCAATTCTGGCTATCGCGGCATTCATGTTTTTTTCAAGGTTTTTATGCGTCAGTATGATGATGCTGACCGAATCACCTTCATCGACGGCTTCTTTCTGTATCATCGCGCTGATCGAAATATTAAAATCGGCCAGCACACGGGTGATCTCCGCCAGCACACCCGGTTTATCAATCACCTGCAAACGCAAATAACAGGCTGCCTCGACCTCGTCCATCGGCAATACCGGTATCTCCGCTAATGCATCGGGCTGAAAAGAAAGCACCGGCACGCGATGCGCCGGATCAGCGGCCTGCATGCGGGCCACATCCACCAGATCGGCGATGACCGCGCTGGCTGTCGGTTCCGCACCCGCACCCGCACCGTAATAAAGTGTCGCGCCAACCGCATCGCCCTTGACCACAACCGCATTCATCACACCCTCCACATTGGCCAGCAGACGGCGTTCCGGTATCAATGCCGGATGCACGCGCAGCTCGATACCCTTCGCAACTCGCCGGGTAATGCCCAGCAGTTTAATGCGATAACCCAGTTTCTCCGCATAACTAATGTCTTCCTGCGTCAGTCTGGTGATGCCTTCGATATAGGCTTTGTCAAACTGAACAGGAATGCCGAATGCAATCGCCGACATAATTGTTATTTTATGCGCGGCATCAATGCCTTCTATGTCGTAGGTCGGATCTGCCTCGGCATAGCCCAGCTTCTGCGCCTCTTCCAGCACCGGTGCGAATGGCAGCGATTTTTCGCGCATTTCCGACAGAATAAAATTGGCAGTGCCATTGATAATACCGGCGACCCACTCTATCCGGTTGGCCGTTAATCCTTCGCGCAAAGCCTTGATGATCGGAATTCCGCCGGCAACGGCCGCCTCAAAAGCCACCATAACGCCTTTTGCGCGCGCCGCCGAAAAAATTTCAGTGCCATGATTCGCCAGCAAAGCCTTATTGGCTGTAACGACATGCTTGCCCTGGGCAATCGCTGTCAACACCAGCTCTTTCGCAATTGTTGTCCCGCCGATCAGCTCGACGACGACATCAATCTCTGGATGCATGACAACATCCTGCGCATTGTCGGTCACAATCACGCCGTTGTCGGCAAAACTGTTTGCCCTCGCCAGATCGCGATCGGCAATCATGGTGACGACAATACCCCGGCCGGAGCGGCGGATGATTTCATCCTGGTTTCGTTTAAGCACCGTGTACGTACCGCCGCCAACAGTGCCAATACCAAGCAAGCCAACTTTTATGGGTTTCATAGTTAGTTTCAGGTTTTTATTGGACAAATGAATTCAAAAAATAAAAAGGTTTGCAAACAATTTTCAGAAAACTGCGCAGTCAGGTTGAGTGGCGTTTGCGATAGCGTTGCAGATAATGCGCTATACGGCCCACCGCCTCGGTTAGATCGTCCGTATTAGGCAGAAAAACCACGCGAAAATGATCTGGATTCATCCAGTTAAATCCACTGCCCTGCACCAGCAACACCTTCTCCTCCAGCAGCAAATCGAGCACAAACTGCTGATCATCGATGACAGGATAAATTTTCGGATCCAGCCTGGGAAAAAGATACAGGGCGGCGCGCGGCTTATAACAGGTTACTCCCGGAATAGCGGTCAACAATTCCCAGGCAACATCGCGCTGCCGCTTGAGACGTCCGGTCGGCAGCGTCAGATCATAAATACTCTGATAACCGCCCAACGCGGTTTGTATGCCGAACTGGGAAGGCACATTGGCGCACAACCGCATTGATGCCAGCATATTCAAACCGGCAATATAATCGGTTGCGTGACTTTTCTCGCCCGAAACGACCGCCCAACCGGAACGAAAGCCGGCCGCGCGATAATTTTTCGACAAACCGTTGAAAGTTACAAACAACACATCATCCGCCAGCGATGCGATGGATACATGCTGCGCATCGTCGTAGAGAATTTTGTCGTAAATCTCATCGGCGTAAACAATCAATTGATGCTCACGCGCAATCTCGATCAGCTCAAGCAGCAATTCCTTCGGATAAAGCGCGCCGGTGGGATTATTGGGATTAATAATAACAATCGCGCGCGTTCGGGGATTGATTTTGGCGCGAATATCGTTCAAATCCGGCAGCCAGTCCGACTGTTCGTCACAGATATAATGCCTTGCCATGCCGCCGGACAGCACAACCGCCGCCGTCCAAAGCGGATAATCCGGCATCGGAATGAGCACCTCGTCGCCATTGTCGAGCAAAGCCTGCATCGTCAAAACAACCAGTTCGGAAACACCATTACCAATGAAAATATCATCGAGCTGAACATTGGCAATCTGTTTTTCCTGCGTGTAATGCATGATCGCCTTGCGCGCTGCGAACAATCCTTTCGAATCACAATACCCCGACGCTTCGGACAGATTGTGAATCACATCCTGCAGTATTTCCTCCGGCACATCAAACCCGAACGTCGCCGGATTGCCGATATTGAGCTTGATAATGTGATGCCCTTCCTCCTCCATGCGGCGCGCGCGCTCGAGCACCGGACCACGAATGTCGTAACACACATTGGCGAGTTTGCTGGATTTCGTAATTGGCCGCATGCTGGATGTATCGTTGAACTAAAGAATGATGAATCGGTTTTCGGTTTTTGATGCCGGTTAATCCGCCGGGGACCAAACCAACATCCCTAACCGTACCAGCCAAAAATAACTGCGTATTATATACTTAATGGACTCAGGTTGCAGCGATTCGGCTGAATGCCCACGCAGCCAAATCGATACGTGATTCCAGAGCGTCAGGCCGCTTGCGGGCGCATTTCAAAGTTCCATCCGATCAAACATTTTTTTCAGATAAACCGCCCCGCCATCATCCATGAACAAAACATTGCGCGCTTCGAGCTCGCTCTGGTCACATGCAACGTTCAGCAGATTGGCGAATCTGGTCGCTGAAACGATAAAGGCATTCAGCGTCAACTTCGGATCAGCAAGCTTTTCCTGTATTTTTTTCACCTCCCGATACAACTGCAATTTGGGATCAGTCAAACTCATCTGGCGCAATCCCTTGGGATCGACAAAATTCAACCACTGGTTGTCGGTTTCATTATCGACCAGCCAGAGCAGAAAATCGGGATAAAAATTTCCCGCCAACGCAAATCCCAGTCCTTTTGCCTTGTTATCCGCATTTCTCAGCAAATAGAGACTGCGTTTGCCGATGATCTGCTGCCCGGGTAAAGACCGATAAAATGCTTCGAGTTCGCGTACAAATTGTACTTCGCTGGGTGAATCGAATGCCAGCGGGCGCAGTTTCAGCGGCACATCGCCTTCAATGGCAAACAAGGGATAATACAAGTGGCTGTCAAAACAAATCGCCACCATCTGCCCTGCGTTCCACTCACTGGCTTCACCGATTTGACCATCCTTAACTAAAGCCTGCAAAGTCTGGATTCGCTCTGCATAAACATTCCCATCGTCTGTGCCATCAATTTCAAAATGATACATTTTGAGTAACGCATCATCGTCTTTATTGACAGTAACAACCTGATAAAACTGGCCTTCATAGGCGATTTTCAATGTTTTGTAGAAGCGGTCGGTATAATCCTGCAACAGGCGGATGAGTATATCTTCCTGCTTGCGAATATCGGCAATCGCGCGTATCGCCAACTCTGCCGGTGGAATATACAGCGTGTACCAGTCATCGCAATTCAGGCAGAACTCTTTCAAGCGTGATCGGGTTAAACGCAAATTGCTCCAGCTGCGCAACTGCTTGTATTCCTGCAACGCCAGATATATCCGGTCAAAATCAAACAAAGCCATTGTTTGGCTGGAAATCTTGCCCTGTTGCCTGACCTGATTAACGGGTTTGGCCTTATCCGATTGCTTTCCGGCTGACAGTGCTTCAATTTTCGGATACAAATCCAGCTCTATTTCCGGCAGGTTGATCTTGCCAGCATATTCGTCCGGTATCTCGAACAGCCAGGGAAATTGCACCCGCTTAAATCCATTGATCTGGTTATCCTTGTAGCCGTCTTGCAAAGCCAGTGTCTTGAGGCTTTCTTTGGGTAGATTGATGCGGGTTTTAAAATTCAACTCGATGATTTCATCCGTGGGTGTAATGCCTTCTTCTTTCAGATAATCCTTGAAAGCGGCCATATAACCTGCATTGACGCCGAAAATATTCAACGTTTCCAGTCGCTCCAAATGCAAGCCCTTGGGTCGCTGCCCCGGAATGCTGCGCTTGAGCGAATAATCCCGGCCTTTCAATCGCACGCCGCGCCCGAACAGCTGGATAATCTGCGAACCTTCACCCTGCCCCATATTGAGCAGTCCCATGGTGGAGACGCGCCAGCTGCTCCAGCCTTCGGTAAACTTGCGCGAACCAATCAGCATGTGCAGTTTGCTGTCCTTGTCGTTGATCGTATCAAACAGTGTTTCGCCAAAATCATCCGTGGCGGTATCAAACACTGCCTGATACTGAGGATTTCCCGCCGCCTTGAAGAATCCGGCGTCATCGCCGATATTGATCAACCCGAACGGTTCCGCCGCGCCGACGCGCAACACCAGTTCGCCTTTACTGCGCTTCAGATTGACGACTTTCAATCGCTGCCGCGAATCGGTATTGAACAACCATTTCAGAATACCGGAGTAAACCTGATCCGCATTAAACCGCATCATTGGCGTGAACCGGTCATGAAAAATATTGTTTCCCCTGGCATCCAGCAGGCGAGCGGTATTGTTCAGTAAATCCGCCAGCCACTGCCGGGTTAGCACATCGTCGTTCAAGAATCCGGCCAGAAAGCGCAACACGCTTAAAATATCGGAATCCTCACCTGACACCGTATTGCCGACAAATACCCACAGCGGCTTTTCGATATTGAATTCCGCCAGTTTCTGCTGATGCGTTTGCCAGAGATACTGCTGCTGATAAAAACTCAGCAGGCAGGCGGTGAAGTACTGGCGGGCAATGTTTTCCTGTTCATAATCCTGATCTTTCAGATTCAGAATCAGCGATTCCTTGCCATAGCCATCTTCATAAAAAAACTTGTACGAGTAATCGAACAGAATGCTTTTGGCATAGCTCTCCCGCGTCGCCATCGTGCGCGCCAGGCGTTTCTCTTCGCTGGTCAGTGTCAGTTGCTGACGTTGCGCATCGTCCAGTTTGTTCAGACTAGTCGTTTCAAACAGTTTTTTGGCTTTTTTCTTGATCAGCTCCTGTTCCGCCTTGATAACTGTCAGACTCTTTGCCACCGCCTGACCAAACGTGGCGGAATACTCGAACGCAAAACCGCCGCGCACCAGTCTTTCGCGGCGCGCCATCCAGACACCGGCATCCCGGGTGCCGCGGTGCCCTTCGTCGACCAGCACCAGGTTATTGCCTTCAAACGCTTCCACCGCAACGGTCTTGTCGCCCATGTCATCGCCGAGCTTGTTGATGTCGATGACTTCAACCGTGCCCTTGAGCACATTCCCGGTGTTTTTATCAAACAAGCGGCACAGGCCGATGCCGGACAGCATCAGTTCATCGATATGCTGGCGCGACAGCCCTTCATTCGGCGTCAGTAGTATGATTTTATCGGGATACGCATTCGTGTTGCCGTTCTGGAAATAGTGCAGATATTGAAGAATATTCACATGCAGCAGTAAAGTCTTGCCGCTGCCGGTGGCGTTCCAGAACGCGAGCTTGTTCAGTTCTTCCGCGCCATACGGCTGCAGTCGCTGATCGGCGGGCTGATCACGATTATAGGTTTGCACGCCTTCATTCAAATCATCCAACAGTCTCTGGCGTTGATTGAAATACCGGTCGAGATAAATTTCGGTAAACAGCAAAGACAAATACTGAAAATACTTCATGTTCAGCACTGTGCCTTCCTGTTTGTTGCGCTGTCCGGTAATCGCGTTCCAGTGCTGCACGATGTTCAGATCGTAACGGCGCAAATCCTGCGGGTTGATGCTGTCCGTCTGAAACAGGCTGTGCTGCAAGGCATGGAAAAAACCGCTCTGCCCGTCCTCAACAATACCTTCATGCCGGTCTTCACCCAGACGGTCTTTTATCGCATTCAGGTTGCTGCAATTGAACAGACGCAGCATGTAATGATTGAGCACCAGTTCCTGATGAAAACTGCGGCTCATGATTTTTTCTCCGTCTTTGTCGCAACAATCTGTCTGACTGCAATGATCTCGGCAGCTGTCATTCCGGTAACCGCAAAGTGCAGCTTGTTTTGAATCGTGCTGAAAAACTGATTTGTTTCAAGCATTGATGGCGCATAATCCGCTGCCAGCGCAAAAATTTCGCGCACACGCGCCAGCATTTCATCAAAATAATCCGGCACGGCGGAACCGGCTACCAGCGGATTTTTCAGGCGTTCGTCGTCCATGACGAAGCCCTTAATGATGTATTCCTTCAGTTGCTGGGTTGCCCAGATACGGAACTGCGTCCCGCGTATACTGTTCACCCGATAACCCACCGAAATAATGGCATCCAGATTATAGTACTCCAGGTCACGCTCAACGCTTCTGCCGCCTTCATTCTGAACTGTTGCAAAATTTGCAACAGTTGCCTGCCGTCTCAGTTCACCGGTTGCAAAAATATTTTTCAAATGACGGTCGATACCCGACTTATCAACGCTAAACAATTCGGCTATTTGGTTAATCGTCAGCCACAGCGTTTCGTTCTCCAGTCGCGTCCAACCGGACGGTGCCATCCTCGCTTTGATAAAAAACAATCTCGCCGACCATTACGCATCATCCGTTGCAAACATGCGATTCAGAAATTCCGCCTCAATCTGGCGGATTTTCAGCGTTTTGGTGATGCCGCCTTCCGCCTCGCTGCTGGTAAACACTGCGGGAATATTGTGGTCGCCGTTGATGTACACCACTTCGAATTTGCTGTCGGCGAGATTGATCGCCAGCTTGTCGCACAGGCGGTTGAGCTGATCGTAATCGACGCGTTCGACATCGCGCCACAATACCAGTGTTTTTTCACCCGACGGCAGCCAACCGGCCACGGTGACAAAGCCTTGATCCAAGTGCATGTCGATATGCTTCACACGCAAACCGATCAGATAGTTGAACGTCTCGACCAGATCAATCGTGCGTTCCTCATAAGCCCCCGCCGAATCGACCGTGACCTTGAGTCTGCAATCGAACGGTTTATTGAAATGAGTCACCGACAACAGCGATCCCCGGCTTTCGATCTCGAGCATATAGCGCAGCAGATAATCCTCTTTGGTCTCTTGCGGCAAGGTATCGAACAGGGTCTGCTGCGCGTCATCGCGTTTGAGTTGCAAGTTGTTCAATATGCGGTAAATGCCGAAATCCAGTTCAGGCCGGTCGATCTGGAAGATTTCTTTCAGCTTCCTGACGAGGTCGTCGTATTTGCTCATATTTTTTTATGATGAATAAGGCGTGAAGGTATTGCCTTCGCGTGTCAACAAGTGCATCAGTTTGGGATGAATGAACAGCTTCTCCCGCCCCATTTGTTTTTCTGTCAGCACGCCGATGGCGGTCAGTTCTTTCAGATAATTCGAGGCCGTCTGGCGTTTGGCGATACCGGCTTCATCCAGGTTCTGAATCCGGCAATAGGGCAGCTCAAAAATCAGATCAATCAGTTCGTGGCTGTATATTTTGGGAATCCTGCCGCGCACATAGTCACGCGTGTGATCCGATAATGCGCGAATGGCCGCGATCTTGGCGGTCGTCCAGGCCGCTGTTTCAGCCACGCCCTTGAGAATATACATGATCCATTCTTCCCATGCCTGTTCCTGTGTGACTTTTAACAGCAGGCGGTAGTAATCGGATTTGCTGGCGATGATATACCGGCTGAGATACAGAATCGGCAGCGTCAGCAGATTCTCCTGGATCAGAAACAGGCTGTTGAGCACCCGCCCTGTACGGCCATTACCATCGGTAAACGGATGAATGGCTTCAAACTGATAATGCGCCACCGCCATGCGCACCAGTGGGTCGAGTTCGGTTTGTTCATGCAGAAAGCGCTCCCAGTTGGCCAACATCGACCGTAGCAATTGCTCACCAACTGGAGGCGTATATATCACGCTGCCCGTTGCGTCATTCATGAGCAGGGTTCCCGATGTTTTGCGCACGCTCATTTCAACACCCTTGATCTGGCTGCAAACGGTTTCAGCTGTGGTCGTATTCAGCGGGCGTTCGCGCAGAGCTGCATATCCGTTGAGCAGTGAATAACTATAGCGCAAGGCTTCTTTCGTGGCGGGATCGGCCTGTTCTTCCGCGCGTGCATGCTGAAACAGTTTATCCGTTGTAGTGACAATATTTTCTATTTCCGAACTGGCGCGGGCTTCAAGTAATGGCAGCGTATTGATGAGCATGCCCTGATTGGGAATCAACTCAGCTGCCTGCTTCAGCTCAGCCAGCGCCGACCGGGATTCAACGCACTGTTTCAAGACTGTTTTTGTTTCCAGTTCAATTGCTGGCGGCAATACCGGAAGATGATTGTAAGGCTGGTCAGGTTGCCAGATCACTGTACTCATGTTTATATTCTTCTATTTTGTCGACAGGTTTTCAGCTTATGTCGATACCATCGACATGTCAACGACAAATGTCGACGATTGCCTGTTTTATCGTCATGTGCCATGTCGCCCATGAAAGGGCACGCAAGGAACTGAATATTATCTTTTGACCGGGACGAGGTTCCTACACGGCACTGGAGTAATGCCCCGGAGGTTAGTCGCCCTCAATGAAAGAAACACAGATTTTCAGAAACACCCCTTAAACATACCCGCTTCGGTAACGACATACTGCATGGCAATGTCGTGCTGTTGCGGATGCACATTCTCCAGCCGCTGCATTTCAAATGCCACGCCGATTGTTAATGGAGGAACCGGATACGCCGCCAGAGTACGGTCGTAATATCCGCTGCCGTAACCCAGCCGGTACCCTTTTTGATCGAAGCCAACCACGGGAATGATTAAAACATCAGGTTCAATACATTGCGTGCCCTGTGGCACCGGAATATTGTACGCACCGGTTTTCATCGGCGCATCAGGCCACCATTCGCGGAAAGCAAGGGGCTTGTGCCGGTCAACGACCTCGGGCAATGCCAGCGTCGCGCCGGACTCCCAGAAATAACGCGACGCCGATCTGGGATCATACTCACCACGAAACGGCCAGTACAAACCGATTTTCATTGTCTGCAAAATGAGAAATTCCCGCTGCAGAAAATCAGAGATAGTGTTGCTCCAGTGCTGGTGTTGTAATGCGGATACTGCCATTCGGTCAGCGATTAATCGTTCGCGTTGCTGTTTACGCCATGCCTGCCAGTTTTCCATGCGGCTGTTCAACCTAAAAACCTCAGTTGAGTGGGGTTTAAAGTGCGTTGATTTTTATTTTTTACAAGGCGCAATGAGGCGTAATAACGTGTTATTACAACGCATTGCAACGCAGCAAAAATTAAAAAGCGGCGTGCTATAAACACCATAGTTTGATTCACCATCCAGGTGAGCCAGAATTTATAGAATTGTTTCATGTATTCATATCATTAGTCATATCGCACAGCGGTCAACCGAGGTTTTTAGGTTCAATTCAGGTCATTGAGAAAATGCTGCATAATCAGCTTTTTTACCGGTGCTGGAATCGCCAAATCCAATGCCTCTTCCGGCGCAATCCAGACAGTCATTTTTTCGGGGTCGCTCATCTCCGTGTTCACTTCAATCAATTGGGGATGTATCCATAGCCTGAAATGTGTAAAGGTGTGCCTCAGCTGCGGCAATTCAACACGATGATGCGTACCACTCGCGATCATCAGCCGATCTTTCTGGTTCACAGTATTTTCCGGGAAACACCATAAACCGCCCCAGATACCCCGGCTGGGTCGTTTTTCCAGCAAAAGCTTCTGTCGTGCCCGATAAATCATGAAAACAGTCTGTTTCTCCGGCAAACTTCTTTTTGGCTTGGGTACAGGCAGTAGCGCAACACGATTTTCCTGATACGCTATGCAGTTGTGCTGCAATGGACAGCGCCCGCAGTCCGGATTCCGGCGGACACACAATAGTGCGCCAAGATCCATCAGTCCCTGTGTATAGGCTCTGATACTGGCGGGATCATCATCGTCAGGCAGGGATTGCTCGGCCAGTCGCCAAAGCTTTTTCAGTGTTTCAGCTTCACCGGGGTAATCCGCCACGCCAAAGTAGCGCGCAAATACGCGCTTGACGTTACCGTCCAGAATGGCGTCCCGCTGACCGAAAGCGAATACGGCAATCGCAGCCGCGGTTGAGCGCCCGATGCCCGGCAATTGCTGCATTGCTTCACGCGGTTGCGGGAAAACACCCTGATGCGCTGTCATGATCAGAAGCGCCGCCCGATGCAGATTCCTTGCGCGCGTGTAATACCCCAGACCGCTCCACAAAGCCAGCACTTCATCCAGCGGCGCTTGCGCCAGCCTGTCTATTGCCGGGAATCGACGAATAAACCGTTGATAATAAGGAATGACCGTGCTCACCTGCGTTTGCTGAAGCATAATCTCCGATAACCAGATCGTATAGGGATTCGTGTTGTTCTGCCACGGCAAATGGTGGCGGCCATGTTCTTTTTGCCAGGCAATTATTAATTCGGCCAATGCAGACATAACGGCAATCGTTTATTTGGATGACTCGATAAGAATATTATTGTTCTCCGGCCGCAGCATCAGTTGCATGTCTGACAGACGAATATCACCCATGGATAGCTGCCCGATCTGAATTGATCCATTCAGTCCCAACTGTTCCAGTTTTGAAAAATCAGGAATTGCTGCATCTCCCGGTTGATTTTTCGATGCTTTAGTTTTGGATTCCGATTGTGCATCCGGCAGCAATGCCGTGAGATCCAGCCGGTCAATTTCAACTCTGAATGCATGCGATTGTTGAGTAAAATCCTCCACTTGAATTGTCGTCTTTACGGCACTGTTATCGATTTGTCCCTGCAAATCCATGCGCAGCAGCTCGGTAATTCCGTCAAAATCCAGATGTCCTCTCAGGTGGCCATTGACCGATTTGCTCAAATAGTCAGGATGAAAAAAATCAACCACCAACCGCAGGTCCGTCAAAGTGCCCGCCAGTCCCTGAGTTCTGACTTCAACTACGGTATCCAGCACGGCGTTCACGCTATATCCGTTATGTTGCGCCCCTAATTCCATGTGGACATGCGGGCTGATCAGCAGATTTCCGATCTGCCGCAGACTGGCGATCGTTAAATGGGTAGAAATATGCTCAATCCCTTCGGTGTCACGATCCTCCGGCAGCGTTTGCACAGACAAAAAAACCGGACCACTGGCCAGCTTTTCCCGGTCAAATACGGTTTCCTCGGCTTCAAGCCGGACTTTCAATTGCGCAGTATGCGAGTCGCTTCTGTCCGAGCTTTGCCAATGACGAAACACCAATCCGCTTTGCATTTTAATCTGCTGTAATGACTCTGTTGCAATTTGTGTTGCTGACAATTGCAGCGCTTCCAGATCGAGTGACTGGCGGGTCATATCATCCTGAAAACTCAGTTTGCTGTTTTCCACTGCTATACGCCCGATCTCAAACCCGCTGAAGAATCCGCTACCACTTTCTTGCAGCAAGTCGGCAATATTCACTGTGCCATCCTGATAGCGGACAATTCTGGCCTGAAAACCTGAGATATGCGCATGATCCACAACAAACCGCCCTTTAAGCAGTGGTAAAAGCGATACAGTCAGCCGCATCGTCTCGATGGATGCAAACACATCATCCTGTTGATATTCACTAAGTGACAATTGGCTTAAAGACAGATGGGCGTGAGGAGAAAATGAGAGTTGTATATTCCCGTTGACGCTCAGCGAACGCTGGCTGTTCAACTTAATCCACTGTTCAATCGCTGACGTCAGTAATGCAGGTTTATAGTTGATGATGTATAGCGCCACGCCGCTCATCAATAAGGCCAACGCCAGCAATAACCATCCATAGATAATGAAACGTTTCACTACGATTATCGGTTGCCTTGAGTAAAACGGGCATCATCAGAAAACGACTTCGGAAAACTTTGCGTTCGGTGTCAATACCTGCATTTTAGCTAACACCATCAAGTCGACTTGTTTTTTTTCGCCACTGTCATCGACGACAAGCCGTTCCTGCTGATTTACCGACAGAATATCGATTGCTTTTCCTTCGATCACTTCACCGTTTTTCAGTGTCAGTTTGAGCTGATATTTGTACATACACGCCACTTCGACAAAATCATGCAATTCGCATGAAATAACATCTTTTTCCATGATCAGTCTCTTTTAAACGCAAAATCGCAAGGCTATACCGATCAATCACCGAAATCAAGCAAACCTCCCGATAATTTGCTAGGCTAGCGCTTTCAGGGTCAGGAGTCTGCCGGACATAAGACTCCTGACCCGAGAGTAATTTCTTTATCATCTAGCAAATGGAGGTTGATATGCAGCGCAAAATCATTATTGCCGTCACAGCCGGAATTATTTTTAGCGGATGCGCAAACATGTCGGAAACACAGCGTAGTTCGGCACAAGGCGCTTTTGCCGGCGCAGCCGCAGGTGCTCTGATCGGCGGACTCGCCGGTGATGGCAAAGGCGCCGCAATTGGCGCGGCGGCAGGTACTGCGGCAGGCGCATTAGCAGGGTATGCGTGGTCAAGACATATGGAAGAGCAGAAAAGACAGATGGAAACGGTGACAGCGGGTACCGGCGTACAGGTTTCACAGACTGCCGACAATCGCCTGAAACTCGAAATTCCGAGCGACATTACATTTGACACGGGGCGCGCGGAAATCAAATCGGGCATGCGTCCGATATTGGATAGTTTCGCGACAAGCTTGCTGCAGAACCCGAATACGCTCGTTTCCATCATTGGACATACCGACAGTTCCGGCACTGACGCAATCAACAACCCGTTATCCGTCAACCGGGCCGCCAGCACCCGTGACTATCTTGTCCAGCGCGGCGTGCCGTATCAGCGCATTCAGATTGACGGCCGCGGTTCACATTCACCAGTTGCATCCAATGACACACCATCAGGCCGGGCGATGAACCGCCGCGTGGAAATTTATGTTGCTGAACAACCGGTACAGCAGCAATAGTAATCAGAAAAGAATATTGCTTGGATTTACAGGATGCTGAAAAACCATCGGCATTGCCGTCGCGGCAATGCCGATGGTTTTTCAAGTACGATGGGTGAACTTAATCGAAGGAATAATCCAGCCCCTTCTCAGCCATTTCAGCCGCACGCAATATTGCTTTGGCCTTGTTCTGCGTCTCTATCCACTCATTTTCCGGAACCGAGTCGGCGACTATGCCCGCACCCGCTTGAACATAGAGCCTGTCGTCCTTGACGACACCCGTCCGAATCGCAATCGCCAGATCCATGTCACCGTTGAATCCAAGATAGCCTACTGCACCGGCATAAACCCCCCGCTTGGACACTTCGAGCTCATCAATAATTTCCATCGCGCGAACCTTGGGCGCACCGCTGACCGTACCCGCGGGAAACGTGGCACGCAGCACATCCATGGCATTCATTCCATCTTTCAACTTACCTTCCACGTTGGAGACAATATGCATCACATGCGAATAGTTCTCGATATTCATGTGTTCGGTCACTTTAACACTGCCGGTTTGCGCAACACGACCCACATCGTTACGTCCGAGGTCCATCAGCATGACATGCTCCGCCAGCTCTTTAGGATCCGCCAGCAAATCCGCGGCAAACTCGGCATCCTGCTGCGGATTGTTGCCGCGCGGACGCGTTCCGGCTATCGGTCTGACCGTGACGTTATCATTTTTCAGACGCACCAGAATTTCGGGCGATGCGCCGACAACATAAAAATCATCAAAATGATAATAAAACATGTACGGTGATGGATTAAGACTTCTGAGCGCACGATACAACGCCAGCGTTGACGCATGATAGGGTTTACTGGTGCGTTGCGACAAGACGACCTGCATGATATCGCCGTCGTAGATGTATTGCTTGGCGCGTTTGACAGCGGTAATAAACTCGCTTTCCTGAAACTCGGAGACAGCAGGTTCCTGATTGACTGCCTGCTCAACCGGAATTTCAATCGGTTGACGTAATTTTGCCAGCAATGCCTGCAACCGCTTTCTGGCTGTCTGATAGGCATTTTCGATGCCCGGATCGACATAAACCACCAGATACAGTTTTCCGGACAGATTATCCACCACGGCAACTTCCTCCGAAAGCAATAACAGTACATCCGGTGTTTTAAGTGTATCCGGCTTGGCATGCCCCGCCAGTTTATGTTCGATATACCGCACAGTGTCATATGAAAAATAACCGACCAAACCGCCACAAGGCAATTCCTTGACGGGCGCGGCGTTGAAATTCGACAGGTAATTGCTGATGTAATCCAGCGTATTATCTACCGTCTTTTCCTCGACACAGTCCTTATCCACCACTGTGACCTGATTGCCGCGCGCTTCGATACGCGAGGTTGCAGGCAATCCGACAAATGAGTAACGACCAAAGTGCGAACCGTCCTGCACCGATTCCAGCAGGTAAGTATAAGGTTGATTGGCCAATTTCAGATAAATTGAAAGTGGCGTATCCAGATCCGCAAAAGTTTCCAGTACAACCGGAATCCGGTTATACCCTTTCTCTGCAAGTTGATTAAATTCATTCTCGGTCATTGATTCACTTCCAGAAACAGCATTGGCGGAAGCACGAATTCAGGCTGTGCTATCAAACACGCCGGCTCAAATAGCTGCAACATACTGAATCAAGGCGCTTTGACAATTAATTGCGCAGCTTCGACTAGAGAGGGCACAATCGCATCGCAATCCAGTTCATGCACATCACGGCCTTCGTTGTAGCCATAAGGCACGCAAAAAATATGACAGCCTGCCGCACGCGCCGCTGTGGCATCGTTTAACGAATCACCGAACAGGATCGCCTCGTGCGGTTGTACATTGAAATGCTTGCAAATGTGCGTCAGTGGCATCGGATCAGGCTTGCATTTCGGCAGATTATCTCCGGATAGAATGATTTCAAAATAATCATGAAATCCGGTTGATTTGAGCAGCGGCTGCGTAAAAATTTCCGATTTATTCGTAATGCAGGCCAGGTGAAAACCAGCCTGCCTTAAACGTTCAACACCCTCTTTGACGCCTGGAAAAGGCCTGGTTTTGACGTGGACATTCTCGGCATAATTTTTCTTGTAAATGGACAGCGCCCTTTCCAGTAAATCCGATTCAGGCTCTCCGTTTAAATCACCCGTCAAGGCACGCTTGACGAGTCTCTGGATACCCTTTCCGATATAGGATTTGATCGTTTCAACCGAACGTTCCGGCCTGCCCAGTTCGCGAAGCATCAGATTGGCCGCCAGCGCAAGATCTTCAGCAGTATCCAGCAAAGTGCCATCCAGATCAATCATGACAACCTTGACTGCCAGAGGAAAAACCGGTTTCTCGACAGTACTGCTGGCATAGGAAAAAATATGTTGGTTCATATTATAAAAGACATGCTCTACAGACATGTTTATTGAAATTTATTCTTGAAATTTATACTTTGCTCAATTCTGCGCGCAGCGCTGAAACAATCGTGTCATAACGATGCGGATCGCTGTCTTTTCCTGCGCCATAGATTGCCGACCCCGCCACAAAAGTATCAGCGCCTGCGCGTGCAATTTCTGCAATGTTATCCACTTTGACGCCACCATCAATTTCCAGCATGATCGATCTGCCACTCTCATCAATACGCTTGCGGACAGCGCGGAGCTTGTTCAACGCTTCAGGAATAAATGCCTGTCCGCCAAACCCGGGATTCACAGACATAATGAGAATCAAGTCCAGCTTGTCCAATACATGATCAAGATAATGCAGCGGCGTAGCGGGATTAAAAACCAGACCGGCCAGACAACCCTGATCCTTGATGAGACCAATGGTACGATCGATATGCCTGGATGCTTCGGGGTGAAAAGAAATAATATTGGCGCCTGCTTTGGCAAAGTCGGGAACAATGCGATCCACCGGCTCCACCATCAGGTGCACATCGATCACCGCATCCGTCAACGGGCGTATTGCTTCGCATACCAGCGGCCCTATCGTCAGATTAGGAACATAATGATTATCCATCACGTCAAAATGTATGATGTCAGCGCCTGAATCGATAACGTTAGTGATTTCTTCTCCAAGCTTGGCGAAATTGGCCGACAAAATACTCGGTGCTATACGGTACATACAAAACCTCTCAAATTATCAAATGCGCTATTTTACCCGCAAATGGACTGACACGTTAATGAGAAGTAAATTGTTTTGGAAATTACCGTATTTTGTTCTTGATACAATCCCCAAAATAGTGTGGAATAAGACGCATGTCAGAAAATAAATATGAAATTGATGTCAGCGTGCGAGCAGTTTATTTACCCGACCAATCGGATGTGGAAAATGATCAGCACGTATTTGCCTATACCATTACCATCGCCAATAAAGGTACGATCGCCTCGCAACTGATCAGCCGTCACTGGATTATCACCAATGGTGATGGCTCAGTGCATGAAGTGCGCGGATTGGGTGTTGTCGGTGAACAACCTGTACTTAAACCTGGGGATACGTTTGAATATACCAGTGGCACAGTCATTTCAGCATCAGTCGGCTCCATGAAGGGCAGCTATCAAATGGCAGCCGAAGACGGTGTTCATTTCGACGTTCCGATTCCTGAGTTTATATTGACAGCACCACGCGTTCTACATTAGGTTGTCCCGGGATTTGATCAAAAATCCCGATAAAGCGGCAAGGTGGACGATTCCCGGCAATACGTCACGATCACACGGTGCTCGGTCATTAACGAATCAATCTAATCTGACATGATTGGTATTTCTTCACCAGGATCCGCATCATTCGCCAGTATCATGATGGAAACCCGGCGATTTCGCTTTCTGCCTTCGCTTGTTTCGTTACTGTCCACCGGCCGGTTTTCGCCATAACCGATGGCAGTCAATCTGGCAGCATCCACGCCATTTTCAATGAACAACCGAATCACGCTACTGGCCCGCGCCGTCGACAATTCCCAGTTCGATGGAAAGTTAACCGTCTGAATGGGTATATTATCCGTATGTCCCTCGACATGAATTTCATGGTTGTGTTCCTGAATGACTGTGGCTACCGCGCGCAATGCCTCAATGGAATTTTCCGCCAGAAACGCCTCACCAGGTGAAAAAAGAACACTGGCATTGATCTCGACCGTGATGCCAATCGCACTTTGCGTCACGGTCACGCTGCCGTCTTCAATCAACGGACTGAGTGCGCGCAGTATATCTTTTGCCATGGACTGCATCGTCTCCTTTCTCTCAATACGCTCGGCTTGCCTGGTTTCTCCGTTCTCTTTCTCCATGATCTTGATCATCGCCCCATCGGGTTCAGTCTTGATGAGTGATACCGGAATACGCGCTTCGTCTGTTCCCGTCTGCGACGAAGTACTTTTGAATGCGCTCACCAGGGAATTGCTGAGAATTTTATATTTTCCCTCGTTGAGGGAAGATGTAGCATACATCACCACAAAAAAGGCAAACAGCAACGTAATGAAGTCAGCATAAGAAACCAGCCAGCGCTCATGATTTTCATGCGTTTCATTGTCGTTAAATAATCTTCTTCTGGTCATAAGCCGATGTAACCCTTTACTGTCTTCGCGTGACGAAAATTTCCGGCTGATCAATGATCAACAAAATAGCTCATTAACCGACTCTCAATTTCTCTCGGATTCTCCCCATTGGCTATCGCGACCAATCCGTCGACCAGCGCTTCCCGCATGACCAGCTGCTCATTGATAACCGTTTTGAGTTTGCTGGCAACAGGCAAGAACAATAAATTTGCCAGCCCAACACCGTAAATGGTCGCAACGAATGCCACGGCAATGCCCGGACCCAATAAACTTGGATCGGACAAATTTTCCATGACATGAATCAATCCGAGAACTGCACCAAGAATACCGATAGTCGGCGCGTAACCACCCGCCGCCTCCCATATTTTTGCCGATTGGCGCTGAAAAGAAACTTCAGTTCCAACTTCAATTTCAAGTATCTCGCGTAATTTCTCCGGCTTACTGCCATCCGCGATCAGCTGAAGCCCTTTTCTGATCAATGGATCGCTCACAGTGTCGGCATGTGCTTCCAGTACCAGGAAACCTTCTTGTTTCGAAAGATAAGACCAGCTGACCAGTTGCCTGATCAATATTTGATAGGGCTTCACAGGCGGATAAAAAACCCATTTTGACATTTTTATCCCACTGATTAGCGTTCTGACAGGGCTTTGCAGCAAAACAGCGCCCACCGTACCGCCCACGACAATCACAAAGGCCGCAAACTGCATTAACGCACCGACATGGCCGCCTTCAAGCATTTGCCCGCCCATAATCGCTACCAATGCCACGGCAATCCCGAGGATACTGCTAATATCGATTTTTGTTTTTCCAATCATCACAATACTTCGCTCAGTATTATCTTAAAAATGGCGTAACGTTCAAATCATCAGATGGCTTGTCAGGGATTTCTCAAACGGCTGCGCAGACGCGCTATGGCTTGTGTATGCAACTGGCAAACACGGGACTCGCTTACACCCAGCACTTCCCCGATCTCACGCAGATTCATTTCCTGCTCATAGTGCATCCCCATAACCAGCTTTTCACGCGGCGGCAGATTCTCGATCGCATCCACCAATGATTTTCTGAGACTTTCATCAACCAGCTTATCCAGCGGATTACTGCCATCATCGACCAACAAACGATCCAGAAAAGGCTCCTCGTCGTCCTGCTGAAAATCTTCGTAGTAAATCAGCTGCGCACCGCGTGCACTTTGCAGCGTCGAATGATATTCATCCAGCGAAATCTGTAACTCATCCGCAAGCTCCTGCTCGCTGGGTGCGCAACCGTTCAACTGCTCGAGTTTGCTAACCGCCACCTCAATCTGACGCATCTTTTTGCGGATACTGCGCGGCAACCAGTCCGCGTCGCGCAATTCATCCAGAATCGAGCCCCGGATACGTTGCGCCGCATAACTTTCAAACTGTCTGCCATAAGATCCCTCGTAACGGGTAATCGCATCAAGCAAGCCGATCATTCCAGCCTGAATCAAGTCATCCACCTGAACACTGGCCGGAAGTTTAGCCATCATGTGGTAAGCAATACGCTTTACCAGCGGTGTAAACTCTTCAAGAAAATCCTCTTTATTTTTAACGCCAGTAGCTGTATACATATCGTTGCTAAATCGTAAAGTTAGCCATGCTCAGATGGCTTGTGAGAATCAAGCGCTGCATGAACTCGCTAGTTTCTCCGTGGAAATGTTCCATACAGGGAGAAAACATCACATTATCAGCGAGCTGCCTGAATCGGTCAGCGGCCAGGGATGTTGAAAAAAGATTAATCACAGGCTGACACATACGATTGGCCTGACTTATTTTATTATCCGATTGCGCATATCCCACCATCTCGAGTGAGACGGAAAGATACTTACGCACAACACGGGAGAAATTCTCAAAAACAGCATGAGCTGTATGTGATGATTCAGTTTTATTAATAAAAATCAGAAAACTCTGCTTCGCATAATTCTGGCTTATCATTTTTATCAGCGCGTAGGCCCCGGTCAAAGAAGCGGCGGAACCGGAAACAACAATCAGCATCTGCTCCGCAGCAAGACTCAGCGGCAGAACATGCGTATCCCCCGCCATTGCCGTATCAATCAAAATGATATCAATCGACTCGGCATACTGACTGAAGCTTTTGACAAGCCGGCTTTGCTCCAGCGCACTCAAGCCCGACAAGGCATGAATGCCTCTGAATGCCGATAAAACAAAGATATTTTCAGTCCCATGCAAAACAACCTGGTCCAGCCTTCTATCCTGATTAATAACATGCAGCAGATCAAAACGCGTCTTTAATCCAAGTCTGGCGCTGATATTTTCAGGACAGGCGTTTTCATCAATCAATAAAACGCGCTTGCCTTTCTCCGCCCATACCGCCGCCAGATTAACTGCAATGGTTGTTCTGCCAACGCTTTTCATGCCACCGGCAATCGTGACGACACGGGTTGCCGGATTGATTCTGTGCGCCATCAATCCGCGCAAACCTTCAGCCTGATCGTATGTCAATCTAGTCATTGCCGGCTCCGACATAAACCTGATCCACAATATCGCCGGTTCTGGCGCTTTTCGCCATCACCAAAGCATACTCGGCATCCTGTAACGTGAAAGCCGATTCCGACGGTCTGGTTTTAAAAATTTCCCGCAATAAATTATGTCCGTTTGCCGGATGGATATCTTCGGGCACTTTTTGTCCATCGGTGACATAGTGCAGTATTAACTTGCGACGAATAACCGCATCCAGCACCGCACCCATGCTCGCTGTTTCATCAAGCTTAGTGATAATGCAGCCGTGAATACCGTATTTACTGTAAGTTGAAATAACTTCATCCAATGTACTGCCGCTTGAAGTAGCGCTCATCACCAATACCTTTTTAATGTTTGCATCTGCACGAACAAACATCGCGATCTGTTCGGCCACCATCTGATCACGATGACTCATACCCATCGTATCGATCAGCACAATATGCTTATTTTTCAATTCGGATAAAGTCAGCTGCAGATCGTCCGCATCCTGAATATTTCTGACAGACAATCCAAGCAAACGGCCATAGATTCGTAGTTGTTCATGTCCTCCAATACGGTAGCTGTCTGTCGTCAGCAAAGCCACCTTATCCGCACCATGCCTGATAACACTACGCGCTGCAATTTTTGCAATCGTTGTTGTTTTACCAACACCAGTTGCGCCAAGCAAAGTATAAATACCGCCCTTCTGAATCATCTCATCACTGACAGCAGTTTGCAGATTGAACTCCAGGGCAGACAAAGCCTGCTTGAGACTTTGCATGTAAGTCAAACCTTCGGATAGTTTATCAACCAGCCGGCGTGACAAAAGCGGACTAAATCCCGCGTTCAACAGCGTGCCGAGCATTTTCATTTTTTCCGGTCTGCGCTGTGTCGCGTTACCCCATGCCACCGCCGCCAGCTGTTCTTCAAGCGTGCTTCTCATGGTATGAATTTCGCTCATAAGACTGCGCACAAAATCCTCGGTTACAATATTCTCCGGAATGCTTTCCGGCAATGGATTATTGATAGCGGGCTGCCTGTCCGGCTGCTTTCCCATGCCTGACGGCACAGAATGCGCGGCATAAGCAAATGCGGCAGATGATTGCTCAACGGAAGGAGATTGCAGAGCAACCGGTTCAGACGACAAGGATTCCCGCGGATGTTCTTTTTTTTCCGTGGAGTGATCCGGTTGATGCGCATCAACCAGATTTGTCATCTCCGAATCAGCCAAGGCCATTATTTCCACACCACCTGAGATTTTTCGATTGGATAAAATGACAGCATCAGTACCCAGGTCATTTTTAACCTTGCGCATTGCCTCTCGCGATGTAGCCGCGACATAACGTCTTACTTTCACTGTTTACCTCCAATAACGGAAGTGATTTTGATTTTCCGTGATTCAGGAATCTCAGCATGCGAAAGCACTCTGAGCTGAGGTACTGCACGGCGTAAAAACTGGGCCAGTAGATTGCGGATTGGACCAGGAACCAGCAATACAACCGGCAACCCGAGGCTTTCCTGATGCTTGGCAGCCGCAACCGCTTCTTTCAACAGCATATTTGCAAGTCCGGGCTCTATACCACCGCTTTCCTGCCCGCCACTTTGCACGACCTGTGTCAGGATAGTTTCCAATTCGTGATGCAGTCCCATAATCTGAAGCTCACTGTCCGCCGGAAAATACTGTTCCACAATGGCGCGCCCCAGAGCAATGCGCACAAATGCAGTCAGTTGCGCGGTATCCTGTGTCGTACTGGCATGTTCTGTCAGTACATCAACAATGGTACGCATATCCCGGATATGAACATTTTCACTCAGCAGGTTCTGCAGAATTTTTTGCAGCACAGCCAGCGGCAACAGCTTGGGAACCAAATCTTCAATCAGTTTAGGTGATTTGGCATTAAGATGATCCAGCAACAGCTGTAATTCCTGCCGGCCCAGCAATTCAGCCGTATATATATGAATAAGATGATTAATGTGCGTCGTCACCACAGTGCTCGCATCGACTACCGTATAACCGTTGCTTTGCGCTGATTCTCTGAGCGAAGCTTCAATCCACACCGCTGGCAGACCAAACGCCGGATCACTTGTCGGTGTACCGGGCAGTGTCATGGTCACCCTGCCCGGATTTATCGCAAGGTACATGCCGTTATACGACTCGCCTTTACCAATCACAGAACCCTTCAGCGTAATTTGATAGGCGTTAGGACGCAGCTCCAGATTGTCACGTATATGTACAACCGGTGGCAGAAAACCAATTTCCTGGGCAAATTTCCGTCGTATACCGTTAATACGCTTGAGCAAATCACCCTGTTGCGTTTTGTCGACCAGCGGAATCAGACGATAGCCAACTTCCAAACCCAGCGTATCAATCGGAAGCACGTCGTTCCAGCTGGCATCCTGCTGCTCCACAACAGGCACCACGGCATTTGTCACAGATTGTTCTTCTGTGCTGGTTACTGCATTTTTCTTCATCCAATAAGCACCGCTTCCGAGCACACCGGCCAACAGCAGAAATACAAAATGCGGCATACCCGGAACCAATCCCATAACACCCAGAATACCCGCCGTTATCACCAGCACCTGTGGCTGGTTAAACAACTGTCCAAGAACCTGCTCACCAAGATCTTCTTCTGTTGTCACACGACTGACGACCAGACCGGCAGCAGTGGAAATAATCAGTGCCGGAATCTGCGCAACCAGACCATCGCCAATCGTCAATAACGTATAATTACGTGCGGCGGTATCCAGATCGAGATCATGCTGCAACATACCCACGACCAGACCACCGATTATGGTAATCAACATGACCAGCACGCCGGCGATCGCATCTCCGCGCACAAACTTGCTGGCGCCATCCATAGATCCAAAAAAATCGGCTTCTCTGGAAATCGCAGTACGGCGATTTCTGGCTTCTTCTTCGCCGATCAAACCGGCATTCAAATCCGCATCAATGGCCATTTGCTTTCCGGGCATGGCATCCAGGGTAAAACGCGCGCTCACTTCGGCAATACGTCCCGCGCCTTTGGTTATGACAACAAAATTGATAACCACCAATATAATGAAAACCACCAGTCCCACGGCATAATTCCCGCCAACCAGAAAATGACCAAATGCCTCAATCACTTTTCCTGCCGCATCAGGCCCGGTATGTCCTTCCAGCAAAACAACCCGGGTTGAAGCAACATTTAAAGATAGCCGCAGCAGTGTCGTAATAAGCAATACTGTCGGGAACACCGCAAATTCAAGCGGGTTTTTGGTGTAAAGGCTGACCATCAAAACGATAATGGCCAGCGCGATATTGAATGTAAATAAAACATCCAGAATAAACGGCGGCAAAGGCAGCACCATCATGCCGAGAATCATGATGATCAGTATCGGCCCCGCCAACGTTTTAAGGTTGCTTCCAGTCATAAAACCGGATAATGTCATTGTGTTATTCATACGCACCAAGTTACAGTATTTTTAAAATTTTCATCATTGAATGAATGCCTGAATTCCTGTTTTATTCTCAAATTCCCGGTCAATCGGGCGCGGCGACTTCCAATTCCTGGGGAACCTCAATAGCACCGATCGGCTCTGGTACATCTCCGCCATAATTCTGATAACGTTTGAGTTGATATACATAAGCCAGCACTTCCGCGACCGCGGTATATAGTTTTTCGGGTATTTCCTGATCCAGATCGGTATGATGATAAAGGGCGCGCGCAAGTGGCGGTGCTTCGAGGATGGGAATGCGATGCTCCTCGCCCAGCTCACGTATCCGTGCCGCCAACAAGTGCACGCCTTTAGCGACGACAATCGGCGCACGCATTGTTTCGCCCTTGTAGCGCAGCGCGACGGCGTAATGCGTGGGATTGGTCACGATAACATCCGCATCAGGTATCGCCGACATCATGCGGCGGCGGGCAGCTTCACGTTGCAAGCTGCGAATACGGCCTTTTACCAGAGGATCACCCTCACTCTCTTTGAATTCCTTGCGAATCTCTTCTTTAGTCATGCGCAACTGTTTGGCGTGATTCCACAGCTGAAAAGGCACGTCAATGACCACAATGAAAATCATTGCGGCAACCATAAACAAAAAACTCAGAATCATTAACTCGCCCGCGCGTGTAATTCCCGAGTTAACAGGTATTGCGATCAACGAGAGAATCGACTCTGTATTACTCCAGACAACCAGCGCCGCCACACTGCCGACCACAATGGTTTTAGCTATCGCTTTCACCAACTCCGTCAAACCATGTGCTGAAAAAATTCTGCCGAATCCAGTGATTGGATTAATTCGCTTAAAATCAGGTATCAGCGCCTTGCTGCTGATAAGCCAGCCGCTGAGCAGCATGGGTGCGAAAAATGCAGTAATCATCAATACAATCAGCAAGGGAAGCAAGGCCAAAAGCCCTTCAAAAGCTAACTCACTCAATCGATTGAACATCAGCCCAGGTTGGAACGCGAGTTCCCGCTCCATGCGCATACCTTCACGCATGATGGCCAGCAAGTCATTCATCAAGTGATTACCCATGAAAACCATACCCGCAGCGGCAGACAGCAGCAGAATAAACGTCGTCAATTCCTGTGAACGGGCAACCTGGCCTTCTTCGCGTGCTTTCTGTATGCGCTGAGGCGTCGCCTGCTCCGTTCGTTCCAAATCACTATCTTCTGCCATCATGACTCCAAACTGATCAGCGCGCATTATCAATCTGGAGAGCCAAAATGAATGGATGAAAAAAACAAGATTTCCACCCGCTATTTTGGGTGGATTTACGACGAAGTTTTACAGACGGGACTTTTGTGAGGCTGTTTTGCTATTGTCAAGAACAATACAAAGCGGTGATCACAACAGAAACGATGAATGCGCGACTTTTGATTCGAAAGCGCTCTTTGAAAAATCTCTGGAAATAATCGTATGCCACGCATACATCATCACGGCAGACCAGAGAAGCTGCATGCACAGGAGTAACACATTGTTTTCAATATAATAACCGCGGATCAAGCAATCTCCTTTGGCCGGGACAGACTGTGCAGCTTGCACCGCTGATCGGTGGCGATATCTCGCCATCGTCCGTCAACAGTGATTCTTGCAACTGCACAGGTTGTCATAAGCTTACCATCGATTCCTGGCTTTGCTTCCCGGCACAATGTCGTCAATAGACAATCGAATCCCGGATTATGACCAACCAGTAGCACGGACTGCGCTTGTTCCGGCAATGTTGTAATCACTTCGAGCAGCGTCTCGAGACTGGCTTCATAAATCCGTTTGTCGACTTGAATGTTCTTGACGGGAATATGCAACGCTTCCGCAAATATCATCGCGGTTTGATAAGCACGCAACGCAGGTGAACTGATTATCGCTGTGGGGATATTATCCTGTTTGGTTAACCACGTAGCCATTCTGGGTGCGTCAACCTGACCACGCTTGGATAGTGGACGTTCGAAGTCACTCACGACCGCCTGTTTCCAGTCCGACTTGGCGTGCCGCAATAAATAAAGTTGATGTAACAAAGTATTTTCTCCTGTATTTGGAGCGGTTACAGACTCATAATTTCGTTCCAGAGTACCTGATAGGCCTGGCTTGCTTTGCTGTTTTTCGCGAACACAGCTACTGGCTGGCGATGAATGCCCATCAGCTCAACATCACTGGCATAAGGTATACAGGTTTTCAACAGCTGCGTATTCACCGGCGGGTTTTCGACAATCTGTCTATGCAGCTTCTTGCGAAGATCGATCATGGAGAAAAACGCCAGAACTCTGGAAGAAACAATGCCTATTTTTTCACAGAAGTCACCTATCTGATCCAGTGTCCGCAAAGATAACGTTGTCGGTATTGTCGGTACAATGATCCAGTCTGCGGCGTTCAGTATATTCTCTGATATCAAGGAGACACCGGGCGGACAATCCAGAAAAATATAATCATATTCAGTCTTCAACGGCTTAAGCAGCTTGCGCAACTGCATATCCGGATTTTTGAAATCATCCAGTTGCAAATCAAGATGACGATAGGAAAAATCGGCAGGCAAGAGATCAAGAGATTGATAATCCGTGCCCTTAATAACATCACTCGGCATTTTCTTGCTGGTCAACAAACCTTTTCCGCCTTTCTTAACCTTCGGTTTAATCCGGAAATAAAAGCTCGCAGCGCCCTGCGGATCAAGATCCCAGACCAAAGTCCGGGCGCCGGCAAGCGCAGCGAAATAGGCCAGATTAACGGTCGCCGCTGTTTTCCCGACACCTCCTTTGATATTGTAGCAAGCGATTACCTTCATACTGTTCTGCCTCGGGATTGATTGTGCAAGCTAAATGTATTCATAAATGCAACTCGGTTATCCGGTTGCGCGAACGTTTCGAAGCAATGTTCAAACTCAGCTCGAATCACTGCCTTGCGCGCATTCAGTTTTTCCACAAGAACCCCCATCGCCATGATTGTTCTGGCATCAGCCAGTCCCTCCTGTTGCATCTGCTCCGCAAAATCACATAATTGTGTTGTTTGTACGCATGAATCCTGAAACTCACCCAGGTGATCCTGGAGCTGTTTAAGTATTTTCAGCAGGCCTATGACGACACTTTTAGAATAAAAATCATGGAAGAACTCGACCAGATAGCGAAATTTCTTACAGGTTTTGCGTAGCTCGTGTAAGTCTTCATCCCGCGATTCCGGTGTAATCAAACTTCCCTCCTGAAGTATCTGCTTGTATAACCTTACTATACATTTGCCGACAACCTGTCTGACAGGCTTAGCGGCATTTATCGTTTCCTGCGACGCAGTAGCATGTGACTGGATATTTTCGTTATCCAGCATAGCACGGCATGCCTTGATCAACTGTTGATATCGCTTTGACTCAAGCTTGCGGCAAAGCCTGGTATGTTCAATTTTCCGGTGACGTTCAAGAAACACATGAAAGGGCGTAATATTTTCCTGCATTGCTCTAGGTAACGCTTGCCTGTACACATCAAATGTAAGTAAATAAACATCAAGATCACGCATGGGACCGGTTATCTGGCCCAGCCAATAAAACTCGCGCTTAAAATACGCCAGTTGCCCGGCAGGAAAAATATGTTTAATCTGACTCAATAGGGATCGTATGCGTCTGATCGCCACCCGATAATCATGCAGAAATTCCGAATCAACCGCATCGCGCAGGCCAGGTTCGTTGATTTGCATTACCCGGAATAAATACCGTAATAGTAATCGGACCGCCTCCCATGTATTAAGTGAATCATCAAGCTTGCAGACACCCGCATACACAGAAGGATCAGGCACTTTGCCAATCGCAGCAAGAATCTCGTCGAGTAGTGCAAATTGTTCGTAAGGCAACCGCAGCTGCCCGGAAACATAGCGCTTGAGCTGCATGAATACTTTTCGATAACCCTTGACAGGTGAAACAATCACTCGTCCGATATGAAATGCATTACCCTTGTCGTCAACCAGCGCATGGCTTTCCACCCGAACCGCCGCCACCATTTTGCCTTCCTCATTCAGGATATTGAATTGCCTGCTCCTGACATTAACTATTACTACTGGTATTAATGCTCTGGCATCAAGCAAGTCACCCAGAATCCTGCGGCATGTCTGGTGCGCAATATCTCTTGGGAAACGGGGGATCCGGTCGATCGCAAATTCGCAGACACTGTCACTGGTTTTCTTGTCGCGAACAAAAAATATACTCTCGCTTATCTTATGCTCGCCTCCATCCGGCATATCCCACCCGCACACCCGATTATTCCGATATAACCGCCAATCAAAAGAATCCAGGTAATGTCTCTTCAGCTGTGTGTCAAAAACTTTGTGCACAGGATATTGCCGACACAATAATCCAACCAGCGACTCAACGTCAGTATCCTGTCCTAATATGAATACCGTGCTCTGCGAAGATTTCATTTTGTCGACGGCAGTCACGCCCTCCCGCTAATAAAGAAGCAGAAGATTCGATGCAAGCAGGCACACCACTGCTAAAATCAACGAATCACATAACACATTGTAATACAATCTTCTTTCAAATCCGGACGAAAAACCCAACAGAAGCCTTTTCTGCGCCGAAATACCGCGTATCATTGTTCCCATGACCACCTTTGTCAAAGGGAGCTTTTTAAATGCTGGAATCATCATGGCGCATCGGCTCGATAGCGGGTATCCGAATTGGCGTTCACTATTCATGGTTTATCGTTTTTTTCCTGCTCAGCAGCGCACTGACCACTTTCTTCAGAGAAACGCATGCCGAGTGGCAGATAGGCGCTGTTGTATTGACAGCCGTGCTGACTACGTTGATGTATTTTATCAGTATAGTTCTGCACGAACTGGGACACAGTTTGGTCGCGATAGCCCGCGGTGTTCAGGTTCACGCAATCACACTGTTTATCTTCGGCGGCATTGCGCAGGCGGAAAAGGATGCCGATACGGCGGCAACCGAGTTTTATATTGCCATTGCCGGGCCGCTGGTCAGTTTTGCGCTGGCTGCGTTGTTTCATATTTTATCCATTGGATCTTCGTCATACAGCGACACAGTTACCGAAGCTTTCAACTGGCTCGCTACGATAAATCTTGTTCTGGCGATATTCAATTTAGTACCGGGTTATCCACTTGATGGCGGTCGTGTCTTTCGTGCGCTGATCTGGCGGTTAACGGGCAATGCCGACAAAGGAACCCGCTGGGCCGTGCTGGGCGGAAAAATTGTTGCATTCGGTTTGATGTCTTCAGGCGCACTGATCGGATTGCTGCCCGGCATGCTGATCAACGGATTATGGCTTATTGCAATAGGCTGGTTTCTGTTTGCCGCAGCCGAAGGCAGTCGGCGCGCTTATTTTACTGAACGTCTTGCAGCGCATGTTAAAGTCGGTGATGTCATGAAGAAAACGGTGCCAATGGTGTCCGCCGATACGCCCATCGTACAGTGGATAGACGAACAAATGTTGTTTACCGGCCAGCGCTCGGCGCTGGTTATTGAAGATCATAAACCGATTGGCCTGATCACACTCAATGACGTTATCAAATGCCCGCGCGAACAATGGCCTGAAACACCAGTACGCATGAAAATGACACCGGTTAATCGCCTTCATACGGCAAAACCATCAAACAGCATTCTCGAGGTATTGAAGATCATGCGCGAACACAACATTAATCAAGTCCCTGTTGCCGATGAAAAAAATATCGTGGGCTGGATTGATCGCGAACATCTGCTGGAAATAATCCAGTTGCACAGCACAGTGGAACGGTAACGTCAAATAACAGGTTGACCTGAGACAGCTTCACAAACGCTCTTTATTCAAAACTCACCAGAGCAAATTGAACGCTGACCGGATCGATCAGCGTCAGAACGACATTCTTCACGATCGTTGTTGCATCAATCATGACAGACGGAATAATCAACGTGCCATCCCCGGCGGAAAAAGTCGCCCTGTTTTCAGGTGCTGCGGATAAAAATGTAATGCTGTCCTGATCAAGCTCGAACACAATACCGGATTCAGCCGCAACAAGCTGTAATCGGACATCAAAAAAATTGTTATTGCCGGTATCAACAGTGAAACCAACCGCACTGCCGTCAAAAACACCGGTCACATCGTGCACATCAACACTACTGATGACGACAAAATTATCAACCTGAGGGGTTTGTGTGACATCAAAATTAATTGTCGGTGTAGTGGATAACGCACCACCAAAATTAACTCTTTGGAGCGCAGCAATGGTATCGAATATTGCCATGCCATCATAGAGAATTTTCGCAAACACCGTAAAACCGCCATTCTGGTTATCAAGATTTGCTGAATTATCTGCAAGACTGACAAACCACTGACTGGTTGCGCTATCTGGATCTCTCCCCACCTTGGCCATCGCCACCGTGCCCCGCGTATTGGAAATACCAAATTCATTCTTGATTGGATCGAACACATCTACCACCGATACTTTTGCGCCGGTATCGCTGCCGGTCACTTTGAATCCCCCTCCCTGAATCACAAAGCCAGGCATGCTGCGATGAAAAATGCTTTGCGCATACGCGCCACTATCGATATAACGGATAAAATTGGCGACCGTTCCTGGCGCCTGCCGCTCAAACAACTCCATGCAAAATTGCCCCATGTTGCTGATGAAACAGGCGACGGAGTGAGCTTGAGACAGCCCCGGAAAAACTGACAAAATAACCAAAGCGATTATTTTTGAATAAATTCGAGAAAAAGCCATAGCTGATTTATCTGAGAATTAAGTTTATGAGCATCTCTATAGACTGCGTCAATATTTTTTGCTCGCATCGCATTTTGCTCATTTAATGTTTAAGACCTTAAATTTTCAGAGACTCCCTTATTTTATAAATAACAATTAAACAGGAAAAATATGGCGCAAATACTAAGCGAATACTTTTTCTTGTTTCTCGGCTTGCTCTTCCAGAAGTTTCAAAACCAGAATCAGGATAACAAGATAATGATAAAAAAGATCAAAATAAGCCAGCCCCAGAAAAGCCCCGCCTACCGTGTATCCGACAAACGAAACCTGCAACATCGCCGCCAGATCAAGCGCCCATTTATTCTGCTCTGAATTTTTAGTGATCTTGATTACTTTATTAGCCGTTCGCCAGTATTGTAAAAAAAGCATCAAAAAGATGAACAGACCAACGAACCCATGTTCCGCCAATACTTCAAAATAAATGCTGTGATAATCATGAAATGTAGCCTCACCCGATTCAACCTGATGAGGAACGTAGCGTATGTAATTTTCAACAGTATGACTTTCAAAACCTCCACCGGTCAAAGGTCGGTCCAGCGCCATCTTATACCCGAACTCCCACGATTTTAGACGCGCCATGGCTGATTCGTCTTCTTTGTACGTACCGATAGTTGCCATTCGATCATGCCACGATTGCGGCATAAACATGTAAAAAACCGGAGATAGCAGCATTAAAGCCACAAAGATAATACCCTTGCGCCTGCTCTTCAGCCATAAAAAAAATGATACCGCTATGATTGCCAGAAAAGCACCGCGCGACTGCGTTCCGAGAATACCTATGGAAATTAGCGCCATTGATAGTAAAAGGCCATAGCGAACCCATTTGTTGTGAGAATGTAAGTAAAGGTACCACGCCAGCGGCATGACCATAACAAGTGCCAGGCCAATCTCGGTATTCCCGCCAATGAATCCTCCAGGACCCAAAACATGGTAAGCTCCCCCGGTCATTAATGTAAAAATTCCACCTTTAAACCCAAAAAAACCAATTGAAATAAAAATTATCCAAACAAAAATATGTATTTTTTCCCTGTCGGTTAAAGCCCAAAGGGAAATAAAAGTCATCAGCTGAATTTTAAATACTTTTTCCCATTGCACCCAGGCATCTTCCGGATACATTGCCACAAAAGTTGAAATAAACATCCAGACATTAAACAGAATTAACCAACCGATAACGGGTGACCAGAAAAATTTAAGCTTCTTCCATGAGAAGAGACAGGAAATTAAGGTAATTAAACCGGCTAGTGACGCAAAAGGAAAATTGTAGGCAAATCCCCAGCCTAATCTGTGCGGATTCATATAACCAATCCAGGACCAGAGATAAATGCCGAAATGCGGTCTTTTGAAGATATAGGGAATGACTCCAAAAACAATCAAAAAAACGAGCAAATCCCTCAAGCAGCACCTCGAAGAATAGACTGATTATTGGAATGAAGGAAAAGCTTGACTGACATTCTCGGATTTTTCAATTATTACGTACAGTCGTTTCTCGTAGTGTTTTTACCAACAAAATGTTAACGCCATCCTTTAAGCAGTTTTTTCAGGAATACCAAACATATTGAACGTGCGTTAGCATTCATTTTCATGGACAACTAAAAAACCGTGTTGATGACAAAGTATAGCACGCCACCCCTTGTGTCAGTATTGACAAGTCGCTTGACCGCATTACCTTTCAAGAAGCGATTCTAGCTGATTAGATGAGGTATTAATTTTACTAACCTCAGTATTTTTTTCTCAAACGCATTACGGTCGAAAACTGATTACAATGCTATTAATTTATTCAAAAAACATCTTCCTTGTAATTAAAATTGAATAACTGAACCTTAATATAATATTTAACGCAGAATTAGAATTGTCATCTATTCAATTTACTATCTTCGAGTTATGCACCCAAAATTGTTCCCGATTTATATGTGCGCCAGGAATTGATTATTATCGATTCATAAACTGATTTCTTGAATACATCATAGAAGCGCACTTCAAAAAAATACTTTTATTCACAGCGGTATAGAAATCTTGAACAAAGTAAAGCAGCCCATAAAAAAACCTTGAAGAAGAAATGATTAAAGAAATGTTTTTAAGGCATTCGGATGCATACCTGATCTCACGAGATTCACTAATTATCGCAAAAAAATATCGCTAATTCCTCATTGATAAGCTTTCTCAATATACGACAATTAGCCATTGAATAAAATTGTGTGAAAAGAGCGATGTCCTTTACTCGCAAAATTACTCAGCGTTAGCAGATTTTCATGTCATCTGCAAACTGATCGACATTTATACTTCTATTGCCACATAATGCTTTCCTTTCTTAAATTTAACTTCATATTGTCTTTTCTTTCCATCCTCATATTAAAAATCAGGCAGTTTTCTCATAGTGAAGCTATTGCTTCCAAGCTGACGCCTGATAACGTGACAACATTTAAACAGGATGCATCTGATAAAAATGGAAAATAATAAGTGAACGATATCGCAAAACCCCAGAACCATAAATTTATCAATGGCGCGCTATGGATGATAGCAATGCGATGGATGATGCGTATGTTTGGGATACTGAGCACAATCATTCTAGCCAGATTGTTAACACCAACTGACTTCGGCATCGTTGCATTGGCACTTATCGTTGTCGGACTTCTGGAAGTGCTCTCGTGGACAGCTATTGATCTGGCACTAATTCAAAGACAGGAAACATCACGGGAACACTACGACACGGCATGGACAATTCAAATTTTGCAAGGATTGTTTATCGCGTTGTTGCTTGTTGTTATATCGCCTCATGCCGCCAGTTACTTTGATGAACCCGCACTAATTGATGTTGTTTATATACTGGCGCTTAAGTCTTTTATTGTCGGATTTCAGAATATTGGAATCGTTGATTTTCGCAAAAATCTGAACTTTACTAGAGAATTTAATTTTCATTTGTATAAAAAAGCGTTCGCCTTTTTATGCATCGTCAGTCTGGCATTCATTCACAAAAGTTATTGGGCTTTAGTATATGGAATGCTGGCGGCAGCAGTCATTGATGTCATAATCAGTTACCGCATGCACCCATTCCGTCCACGTATCTCACTAGCACGCATTCGGGACATTTGGTCGTTCTCTCAATGGATTCTATTATCCAGACTGGGGTATTTCTTAAATCAGAAAACCGATCAGTTTATAATAGGCGGCACATCGGAGACTCAAGCTATGGGTGTTTATCATATGTCCACCGAGATTGGAACAATGCCGTCAAACGAAGTAGTGATGCCTTTACGGCGCGCCTTTTTCCCAAATTTCGCAAAAATAGCGCATATACCGGAAGAATATAAAAAATATATCCTGAATACGATCGGCATCATGAGCAGTCTGATTCTTGCATCTGGCATCGGGTTATCTTCAATTTCTTATGATTTTGTGCTGCTTGTATTAGGCGAAAAATGGATTGATGCTATTCCATTAATACAACTATTAGCAGTCTTTGGTGTCGCGGCAGCACTTTCTTCCTCGATGGAATTATTGCTACTCGTGTCAAACAGAGGTGACCTTTCGACAATCGAGTCATGGATACAACTCGCGGTGCTGATTCCTGTTGTATGGTATACCGCACACACTTATGGCGTTTATGAAGTTGCGCTCAGCAGAACAATTATTGCCGGTATTTTTGTATTTCTCATGATTTATTTGCTTACACTCGCCACCCCAGTAAGCTATATATCCATTATTGGCGTGATATGGAGACCCATTCTAGCCTCAATTATCATGTATTTTATGGTCAAATTCTGTCACCAGGACAACCTGGATTATATTATTCTTAGGCTTTTAATGGACATCACAGTCGGCGCAGTCTCTTATCTGGCCAGCATATATATCTTATGGATCATGACCGGACGAGCAGAAGGCATGGAACAGAATTTAATCTCAAAAATCACGCTTTTTATCAATAAAAAAAAGCAAAGAACGCATTAATGCTACCGGACTACCAAATTATTCATGGTCATTCTGACAAGCATTTCATTCTTTTGATGACTTATGAGAAAACACGAAATTAAATTAGGCTATGTCACAAATAGTTGTTGAAAATGACTTACCAAATTACATGAATTATTTATAATCAACCGGTTAAATTGTTTTGTGATTATTAAAAAGTCATTTATCTTCAAAGTGCTGGAAAATTCAACATTTAATTGTTACATAGCCTTAAATTACCTCAAGGGAGCCTCCAAAATCCAGCGTTTTAAACACAACGTGATGCAAGCAAAACTTGCTGGCGCAGAGCGGGATTGATAGGTAAGGAAACATTTTTATATAAGTAACGAAGTGTTCGTGACAAAATCTGCTTTCTTAGAGACGCCCTTAACTTTTATGTTGATTTACTATCATTACGATATAAAATATCAAAAAAACGTAACTTTAAAAAATAGTTGTCAAATCCTTGTTAATAAAAAATACATAGATAAATCTTTTCTGAGACCATTGCGTACCATTCATTTATTAAGCAGGGTGTAAATCATGACATTTATGTTCCCTGGCTTTTGGCGAAGAATCATTTGCTTGCTCTATGAATTTCTTATTCTGCTCGCAATCATTTTTATTGCCAGCTTCATTTTCCATCTTGTTTTTCGTGATACAAACGCTAGCTATTTCAAACCGCTATATCAACTCTATCTATTGTTTGTAATGGGCTATTACTTTATCTGGTTCTGGACCCACGGCGGACAGACACTGGCGATGCAGGCATGGAAAATACGCATTGTTACCAGCGAAGGACAAATGCTAAGCAATCGTAAAGCGATCATTCGTTATTTATTGGCAGTAACGGGAACTTTATTTCTAGGCGCAGGTTTTTTGTGGGCTTTGATCGACCGGGAACACCTGTATCTTCATGACCGCCTGACAGGCACACGTTTAATAAAGATAGCTACTTGAATCTGTCTTTAGAAATTCAAAGTTTTAAATAAAACGAGGCGCGAGCAAAAAATACAGGCACCACATATGATTGATATATCAGTAAAGATTTATTGTTAGCAACAAAGTATTGTTGGCAAATTCTGTATCTTCTAGGGAAGCTTTTAAAATCCAGAAATCCAGTCTCAACGTCAAATCGAGCTATCCTGTCTTATTACTCAATGACATGCCTGTATCACTTTATTCCTCTTATTCGATTCATCCCTCTTATCTACAGGCATAAAATCCATCCGCAGACCGACATTGACTTTAAGTGATAAACGTGGCAAGTTAACTCATTACAATGTTGTCAGACTGGTATGCTAGAATCTCCCGTTTTAACAGTGCGTATGTATCAAATATAAATTATCAGCGAATCATGACGTAAGAGCATAAGCGTTATCAACAAAATATCAAGTATTCCCAACGTCAGTCTGAGGATATTTCCATATGTCTACATTAATAGTTACAAAGCCCGTCTATTTGAAGTCATTGCAAAATGAATACGCGGTTGGTTTTCTTTGGATATTATTATGTAGCGTGACGATTTGTATTTTTTTATTTGATCTTAATACACCGCTTGGCGTAGCAGCAGGTACACCTTACGCCTTAGTCATTTTTGGCAGTCTGTGGTTAAAAAGCAATCAAAGCACTTATGTTTTCGTCTTTACCAGCACGTTGCTTACTGTTGCCGGCTTCTTTCTTTCTCCGGGATATATCGTTCCGATAGATATCGTTTTGACCAATCGCTTCCTTGCTTTATTGGTTATCGCATGCACAGCATTCATGGTTATCAAAATAAAGAGTGCAAATCACGAGCTTACATCAAAGAGAACAGATCTGTACATCGATGCACTGACGCATTGCAAAACAAACCGCGCTTTTGTGCTGGAATTGAACGCCGAAATCAAAAGATGCAAAAGATATAATCATAACTTGTCATTAGCCATTTTTGATGTAGATCATTTTTCCCGACTTATGAGCGAACACGATAAAAAAAATGGACATTATAAAAATCATCTGATCAAGTGGCTGTCCAAAGAAATTAGTAAATCCATACGAAATTCCGATCAGCCCTACCGCATCAGTTCGGACCGATTCGCAGTTATATTTGTTGAAACCGATATTCATGAAGCGAAAGAAGTATGCAATGCTCTGCGGGAAAAGATCTTCAGGGCCAATCGATCTGAGTTTTATCCTAGTTTCACTGTCAGTGCCGGTATAGCCGCACTTGAGGTTGATGACAATAGACGCAAGTTGTATAAACGCGCAGAGCAAGCTTTAATAAATGCCAAGGAAAACGGCAGGAATCAAGTATCGACACTTCCGGAAATCAAACGTAACAACAAACCATTAATTCCCGCAATTTTGTTACGTTCCAGAACAGGTTAGCACAAACCTTTGATTGCCAAAAAACAACTGAATTTAATATGTTCTTGATTTTTCGTTTAGAAATTCCCAATTTTCCAATCCGGCGCATTCTTTAACGGATTATCTTATATAATTCAAACCTCATTTGATCAAGTTAAGCTTAAATGCTTGAATCTATCCATGAGTTTGATAAATAAATCAATGGCCAGCAAATCAAGCGGGCGTTCACTGACACCACGTGTCTCCCGTTTGTTGCGCGAATCGGGCTGGCTTCTATTGCTGGGCGCAGCGTTATATCTCATTTTAATTTTTTACAGCTATAACCGCGGAGACCCAGGCTGGTCTCACAGCGGTGATTATGATCACATTCAAAATGCCGGTGGATATGCCGGCGCCTGGATTGCTGATTTTCTGCTTTATCTATTTGGCGTATCTGCATGGTGGTGGGTGATTTTCTTTGGCGCCACCGTTTTCTGGAGTTATCGCCGGATTGATGCCGGGGGTATTTTTGATCACCAATCGATAGCACTTTTATTCGGTGGTTTTCTGCTTTTACTTTTTGCGAGCTGCGGGCTTGAGTCGCTACGCTTTCACACGCTCAATATTTCCTTGCCTTATCAGCCGGGTGGCATACTGGGCGAAACTACCAGCCATCACTTATCCGGCCTCTTCGGATTTACAGGAACAACAATGATATTCCTGATTCTGATAGCAATCGGTTTCAGTCAATTCACCGGGCTATCCTGGGTACGCTTTGTCGAAAAAATAGGTGAAGTCATTGAAAATTGCATTTCGCTGCTGCAACAAGCATGGCTCAACAAAAATAATCAATACAATAGTCCGGCTAATACTGTCGTTGAAACTGAAGACTCTTTCAGAATCGACAGAAAACAATCCAATGAAGACGCCCCCATTCACATTGAATTACCTTCAGAAACGTTTGCAAAAACCGAACGTGTTGTAAAGGAAAAGCAAAAATCAATTTTCACCAGTTCTTCAGAAACATTGCTACCACCATTGCATTTACTCGACGAGCCGGAAAAAGACATCGAAGTTTTAACAAAAGACGCCTTGGAGAGTGTTTCGCGCTTGATCGAGAACAAACTCAAAGAGTTTGGCGTAACAGTTAAAGTCGTCGCAGCTTATCCAGGACCGGTAATCACGCGTTATGAAATTGAACCCGCAGTAGGTGTCAAAGGCAGCCAGATCATTAATCTGATCAAGGATCTGTCACGGGCGCTGACTGTTGCCAGCATCCGTGTCGTAGAGACGATACAGGGAAAAACCACAATGGGCCTGGAAATTCCTAACCCGAAACGCCAGATCGTACGTTTAGTAGAAATTCTCAGCTCACAATCCTATATCAATACAGCATCGCCGCTGACCCTTGCTTTAGGCATGGACATCAGCGGACGACCAATCGTATCCGATCTGGCGAAAATGCCGCATGCACTGGTTGCAGGAACAACCGGCTCGGGAAAATCAGTGGCCATAAATGCTTTCATATTAAGCCTGATTTATAAAAGCACTCCGGAACAAGTACGCCTTATTCTGGTTGATCCAAAAATGCTGGAACTTTCCGTTTATGAGGGTATCCCGCACCTGCTGACTCCGGTTGTAACGGATATGAGCGAAGCTGCCAGCGCATTACGCTGGTCAGTCGGCGAAATGGAGCGCCGTTACAAACTGATGTCGTCGCTGGGTGTGCGTAATTTGAACGGCTATAATCAGAAAGTGCGTGAAGCCGCCAAGAATGAAGAACCTTTATTTAATCCACTGACAGCGCAGCACGACACACCAGAGCAACTTGAAGAACTGCCACTCATTGTTGTTGTAATTGACGAACTGGCGGATTTAATGATGGTGGCAGGTAAAAAAGTGGAACAATTAATCGCCAGACTTGCACAAAAGGCTCGTGCGGCAGGTATTCATCTGTTACTTGCAACGCAACGTCCTTCGGTTGACGTGATTACCGGGTTGATTAAAGCCAATATTCCGACCAGAATTGCATTTCAGGTATCCAGCAAAATTGATTCCCGCACGATCCTGGATCAGTCGGGCGCGGAAACTCTGCTTGGGCAGGGTGACATGCTTTATCTGCCGCCTGGCACCGGTTTTCCTCAACGTGTACATGGCGCCTATGTTGCGGATCATGAAGTGCATAAAGTCGTGGAGTATCTCAAAGAACTCGGTGAACCCTGTTATATCGAGGACATACTGCATACCGGAGACGAGGAAAACAGCGCCGAAACACTTGGCGATAGCACAAAACAAAATGGCGGAGAAACCGATCCGCTTTATGACGAAGCTGTGCAGATTGTACTTAAAACCCGGCGGGCTTCGATCTCACTGGTGCAAAGAAATTTGCGCATCGGCTATAATCGTGCGGCACGCCTCATTGAAGACATGGAACGCGCCGGACTGGTATCAGCCATGCAAGGCAATGGAAATCGCGAAGTACTTGTTCCAGCTCGCAATGATTAATTTCTGACTTCGGGCCATTGTTGATAGTATGAATCTTTCTTTTCTTCGCAGTATATTTCTTTTGTGTGTTCTATTGACATGCCTGTCAAACAGCGTATCGGCAACGGCTATCGACAATTTGAAACTTTTTATTCAGCAGACGCAGACTGTGCAGGCTCACTTTTCCCAGGCATTGGCGGATAGAAACACACGCATAATTCAAAGATCCAGCGGCATAATGCAGTTTGAACGCCCTGACAAATTCCGATGGATTTATAAAACACCTTATGAGCAATCCATTATCGGTGATGGTGAAAAAGTTTGGTTTTACGACCATGATCTGAATCAGGTCACCGTACGTCAGTTCAACATCGCGATCGGCAGCAGTCCGGCAGCCCTGCTTGCCGGAAGCGGCACCATCGAAGAAAATTTTGAACTTGTCAACCTCGGAAAGCAGGAAGATATCGAATGGCTCGAAGCGACTCCAAAAAACAAGGACAGCACTTTTGAATTCATTCAAATGGGATTCTCGCAGCAGGGTGAACTGCAATTTATGGCGCTGCGCGATAATTTTGGCCAGACAACATACCTTACCTTTTCCGAATTGAATAAAAACCCGAAATTACCGGATGATGCGTTCAGATTTGTGCCCCCTGAAGGCGTAGACATCATCAGTGAGTAACTTATTTCCGGCATCTTCTCTACAATCGCCGCTTGCAGAGCGATTACGACCTAAAGTACTGAGCGACATTATCGGTCAAGCGCATCTGCTCGGTGCGGGAAAACCGCTGCGAATTGCCATTGAATCCGGAAATCCGCATTCGATGATATTATGGGGACCGCCCGGCACCGGCAAAACGACTCTTGCGCAACTGATGTCAGGCGCCTTTAATGCGGAATTCATCGCCGTTTCCGCTGTATTGTCGGGTATTAAAGAGATTCGTAACGCAATTGAGAAAGCCCAATCGATTCTGCAGCAAAATGGCCGTCACACCATACTGTTTGTAGATGAAGTACATCGTTTTAACAAATCTCAGCAAGACGCCTTTCTACCTCATGTCGAGCAGGGTCTGATTACATTCATCGGCGCAACCACGGAAAATCCTTCATTTGAAGTGAACAGCGCCCTGCTCTCTCGTGCACAGGTTTACAGCCTGACACCGCTATCCGGCACAGATCTCGCCCAGATTCTCGATCGTGCATTAAGCATTACACGCTGCCAGCAGTGTTTCAATGATGACAGTCGCAGCTTGATTATTGCTTATGCGGACGGCGATGCGCGGCGTTTGCTCAACCTTTTCGAGCAGTTAATTCTTGCCGCGGAAACGGAAAGTATCGTCGAAATTACGGCTGAATTCGTACAAAACTCGCTTTCACGCCATTCCCGTCGTTTTGATAAAGGTGGCGACGCGTTTTACGATCAGATTTCCGCACTACACAAATCCGTTCGCGGATCTTCGCCGGATGCTGCGCTATATTGGTTGTGCCGCATGCTGGATAGCGGTACCGATCCAGCCTATATTGGTCGCCGTTTGGTGCGTATGGCAGTAGAAGATGTCGGCTTGGCCGATCCGCGCGCGCTGCAGATGACGTTGAGCGCCTGCGACACCTATGAACGATTAGGCAGTCCGGAAGGCGAGCTCGCCCTGATTCAAGCCGCTCTGTATCTATCCTGTGCGCCGAAAAGTAATGCCGCTTATATGGCATACAAAAAAATGCAATCGTTTATTGCGCAGGATCAATCCCGTCCTGTTCCTATTCATCTGCGTAATGCACCGACCCAATTAATGCAGCAAATGGGCTATGGGCGCAATTACCGCTACGCGCATGACTATCCTGAGGCTTACGTTGCCGGTGAGAATTACTTTCCGGATGACTTTCCTGACACTCGGTTTTATCAACCCACAGAAAATGGACTGGAAGCAAAAATCAAGGAAAAATTAAATTATCTACGCAGTCTGGATAAAAAAGTTAAAAAATCTTCTGAAGATGTATAAGATTAACATCGGTTAAAACAACCCAGCGATCTACCACGCACCCGGAGTTTTTTACATGCTCGATATTCAACTATTACGCACTGATCTTGAACGCATCACGCACAAATTGGCCAGCCGGCATTATCCGTTCCCTGTCGAGCAATTCAATCAGCTCGAACAGGAACGCAAAATCATCCAGACCCAGACCCAAGAACTACAGGCAAAACGCAATACCGCATCTAAAAATATCGGACTGGCCAAAAGTAAGGGGCAGGATGTCTCTGAGATCCTTGCCGAAGTTGCGCATCTGGGTGATGAACTCAAACTATTTGAAAGCAAGCTGGAACAGATTCAGTCGGAATTACAATCCATCCTGCTCGAGGTACCCAACCTGCCGCATGACAGCGTACCGGAAGGCAGTGGTGAAGAGGATAATCAGGAGATTCGGCGCTGGGGAGCGATTCCTGCTTTTGATTTCGAAATCAAAGATCACGTCAGCATCGGTGAAGGTCTGAAGATGCTCGATTTTGAAACCGCCGCAAAACTCAGTGGCGCGCGTTTCAGTCTTATGAAAAACAATCTGGCGCGCCTACACCGTGCGCTGGCGCAATTTATGCTGGATACGCATGTTCAGGAACATGGTTATGTTGAAGTCTATGCACCCTACCTGGTCAATCAGGACAGCCTGCAAGGTACCGGTCAGTTGCCAAAATTTGAGGAAGATCTATTTATCGTATCTGCCGGAAGCAGTAAAAAGAACCCGCTGGAACAGCATGATCATTTTTATTTGATTCCCACGGCGGAAGTGCCCATCACCAATATCGTGCGTGACGAAATTATCGCGCTTAAAGCATTGCCACTCAAATTTGTCGCGCACACACCCTGCTTTCGCTCCGAGGCAGGCAGTTATGGCCGGGATACCCGTGGATTGATACGTCAGCACCAGTTTGACAAGGTTGAGCTGGTGCATATCGTGCATCCGGACCAATCTTACGCCGCACTGGAAGAATTGGTCGGCAATGCGGAAAGGATATTGCAGAAACTAGGACTGCCCTACCGGGTTGTCGCACTATGCACGGGCGATATGGGTTTCTCCGCGGCAAAAACCTATGATATCGAGGTCTGGTTGCCCGCACAAAACACTTATCGTGAAATTTCATCGTGCAGCAATTGCGAAGCTTTTCAGGCAAGACGCATGCAGGCGCGTTTTCGCAACGAAAATGGCAAACCCGTTCTGTTGCATACTTTAAACGGTTCCGGCCTCGCTGTCGGCAGAACACTGGTCGCTGTGCTGGAAAATTTTCAGAATGCTGATGGCAGTGTTTCCATTCCTGAAGTATTACAGCCTTACATGAACGGACTTGACCGACTGCGGACAGCAGGAGGAAAATGAAAGCCGAATGATTACATTTCAAACGATGGAGTAACCAAAACATGCAGAACGAAAACAGCGAAGCGCAAAACGGACAACCAAATTCAACCGCTGATAATACCCGGATTAAAGATGACTTAACCCAGCTCGAACACGAGATACACGATGCGCTGGTGGATGGCGTCAATATCCGTGAAACCGTTCATAACCTGACCCTGCGCGCAATCAATGCAGACCGGCTAAATATTGATTCAATCCGCCGCATTACAACTGCTGTAGTCAACGGTGTACATGAAGGCGCGCAAAAACAACTCGTTGCCGCATCAAATCAGACGGAAGCGGCAAAATCACAAATTACGGAAGCTGTCTCAGGTTTGGATTCCGCTCTGGCGCGCGTTGCCGAAGCAACAAAACTTGCGATGCAGGAAGCTGCCGGACGCGCTCATAAATTTTCTGACAAGGAATTAGTACGGACCAAATCGGATCTTGAAGGGCTTGAAAGCATTCTTCTCGACACGCTGCAGAATACAGCATCCGCAACCAAGGGCGTGTTATCCGATATTTTGCACGACATTGCGACACACGCTAAGAATAACGGCACAGTCGTAGGTGCGCAATTGAAGGAAACACTCGCTATTTTTGCACAACAAGCGGCATCCATCGGCCATGTCCAGCTTGACGCAGGCGCGCATCTGGCCCAATCGACAGCGGATTTTATTCAAAAAATCGCTTCAGGCGTATTATCCGGCATAAAAGACCACACACAACCGAAAAAATAACCGCTGCTGATAATCGTAATCCAATTAGCGCGCCTTACCGGTCAGGATGTTTGAAATGAACCACGGGATTACCATTTTCACAGATTTGCATCTTCTGATGCCAGTATCGGGGGCGTGCCTGACGCCAGCCTTTAACAGATAATCCATGCTGCTCCAGTCGAATCAATACAGCGCCATTGCAATCACTGCGCAGGAGCGTAGCACCGACTTGCTGATAACGCGCCACCACTTCTGGCCGTGGATGTCCGAAGCGATTCCGGTAACCGACGGTAAATATTGAGAATTCAGGATTAACATGGCGCACAAATGCCGCACTCGATGACGTAAGGCTGCCGTGATGCGGCGCGATAAGCACTGTCGAGGGCAATTTGTGCGCCGAATGTTCCAGCAATTTCTGTTCGGATTGCCATTCAATATCGGCGGGTATGAGCACACTGCCGTACTCGGTCGTGATTTTCAGCACACAACTGCTGGAATTGGTTTTACGTTGCGGATTCTGATAAATCTCAGCAGGCGGGTACAAAATTTCAAACTGCACGCCATTCCAATGCCATGACTGCCCCGCATGGCATTGAATATGTTCTCTTGTTACAAGTTGCGCTGCTTGCGCAATCGCGTGCGCCTGATCCAGTGAAGACACGAATGCGTCCACGGGCCAGGTCTGAAGAATGGATAAAGCACCACCACTGTGATCGGAATCCGCATGCGAGACGATCATTTTATCCAATTTGCGTATGCCTTCGCCGCGCAGAAAAGGAACGACCACGCGCACACCGCTGTTTGATTCATCAAATGCCGGACCGGTATCAAACAACAAGGCATGGTCATGCGTTTGCACAACGACCGCAAGACCTTGCCCCACATCCAGCACTGTCAACCACAAGGCTTTTTCGGCCGGACGGTCTGGAAACACCAGAAACAACGGTAAAATAGCCAGCAAACCCAGCCAGCGCGCGGGAAAACCAGAAAAAAAACCAAGTCCCAGACTACCAGGCAGCAATAACCAGATCACACCGGCAATCGCTGTAGCAATGGCCCAGAATGGCGGCATATGCTGTTGCCACACCGGCTGCGGTAAGGTGTTTAGCCACTGCAGGAAACTCATGACAAAATCGAGTACGCCATGCGCCAATATCAGCGGAAAATCCAACATCGGCAGTACCGAAAGCAATGTCAACGGCACCACAATCAAGCTGACCAGCGGAATGGCAATAGCATTGGCAAAGAAAGATATCAATGAAAATTGCTGAAACAATGCCAGCAATAACGGCATCAGGCCAAGCGTAATCGCCCATTGTATGCGTAACCATCCTGCCAGACGCCCTTTTGCCGTATCCACTATACCCAGGCGCCCTGCCGTTACCAGCATAATAATTGCCACCGCGCCAAATGACAGCCAGAATCCGGCGGATAGCACCGCCCATGAATCGAACAGCACCACTATGAACAAGGCTATTGCCAGCACACTGGACGGCGCAGCCATCCGATTACACCATATAGCCACAGCAATTACCGTCAACATAGTAAATGCGCGCTGCGCAGGTATGGCAAAACCGGATAACAGAGCATACCCCAACGCTGCGATCACTCCGGCCACTACACCCGCTTGCCGTGCTGGCAACCGCAACAGCAAAAAACCACTACGATGCCATAATGAATAGGCCAGTCCATAGACCAGAGATGCGACCAGCGTGATATGCAGGCCGGAAATCGCCATTAAATGATTTGTGCCCGTACGCATCAGAATTTGCCAGTGATCTGCTGAAATCGCACGCTGATCGCCGGTCGCCAACGTTTTTAGCACACCGGTAAACGACCGGTTCTGCAGAATTTGATCGAAACGCTGCTGAATCTGCTGCCTTGTTTGCTGTAGTGTGTAAAACAGTGATAACGTTTGCGATTCCAGACGCATGTTTTTGTCAGATTCCCGAATATAACCCACAGCGCGTATATTGCGTTCCAGAGCCCATTTTTCATAGTCGAATCCATGCGGGTTGGCCGTGCCATGTGGACGTTTCAGTCGTACCGTAAGCTGCCATCGCTGGCCAGGACTTATCTCCGGTAACGATCTTATATCGCGATGGTTTGCTTTGCCGTTATACCACGACAGCGATATATACTTCGGAACATGCGCGTTTGGCGTGATAACATGTTCAACGTCAAACTCAAAAGCTGCTTTTCTGCTATCGTACCGCGGCAGACTGGATACAAAACCGGTAATTTGCACATCCCTGCCCTGCCACGCTTCGGGCAGAGCATCCGCCAGACGCCAATACGCTTTGCCAGCTGCCCAGAAATAACCACAACCCAGAAAAAACACCAGCAGCAGACAGCGACTGATAACGTGCAAATGAAGCGCCTGACTCCGCCAGCAAAAAATAACAACGACGGGCAGTGGAAATAAAAGAAATGCCAGAGGCATGGCGGGCAACTCAGCCTGCCATTGCAACAGCCCTGTCCCAAACACAAATGAGAGTATGCCAAGACGAACAGGCACGAATTGTTAAACCGAATGGTTATGAACTGGCGGAAATCCCGGATTTGTCGGGTGGTTGATGTCGGATGCTTACCGGAATATGATGCCGCCCGAAGCTGCCGTCAAAACGGTCAAAACGGCCGGAGATCAACATACCGCAGTGTCTGCAACCCCCGTTATCCGTCAACTGATAGTCCTCAATCTCATACCAGTTGCGCACAATCACCGCATGCTCACATGAAGGACAATACGTAGTATCACCTTCCTGATGATAGACATTACCGGTATAAACATATTTCAATCCCGCATTCAGTGCCGTCCTGCGCGCCCGGATCAGTGTTTCCTTCGGTGTTCCCGGTATAGCGTTCATTTTGTAATCCGGATGAAATGCGCTGAAATGCAGCGGCACATTGACATCCAGCTCCTTGACAATCCAGTTGCACATGGCTTCGATTTCCTGCGTGGAATCATTCAACCCAGGTATGAGTAGCGTCGTGATTTCAAACCAGACATCCGTCTCATGTTTCAGATATTTCAACGTATCCAGTACTGGTTGCAGATGCGAGCCGGTTTGTTTGACATAGAAGTCTTCAGTAAATGCTTTCAAATCAACATTGGCCGCATCCATTCTGGCGAAAAAATCACGCCGCGGTTCAGCATGGATATAACCTGCGGTTACAGCCACGGTCATAATCCCTTTGGCATGGCAGGCATCAGCGACATCCATGGCGTATTCCGCAAAAATGACCGGATCGTTATAAGTAAATGCGATACTTTTGCAACCGAGCGAAAGCGCGGTATCGGCAATTTCCTCCGGAGTTGCCTGTGCTGCCAGCTTATCAAAGCTGCGCGATTTGGAAATATCCCAGTTCTGGCAGAACTTGCAGGCCAGATTACATCCAGCCGTACCAAACGAAAGCACTTTACTGCCCGGATAAAAATGATTCAGCGGTTTTTTCTCAATCGGATCGACACAAAACCCGGAAGAGCGGCCATAAGTCGTTAACACCATGCCATCGCCGACACGGCCACGCACGAAACACGCCCCCCGTTGTCCATCATGCAGCTTGCAATCGCGCGGACATAAATCGCACTGAATACGCCCGTCACTTAATGGATGCCAGTATTTGGCAGGAAATCGTTCCGCACTGCTGATGGGTTCATCCATGATTTTGCTCCTTGATGAAGTCTGCTTCACACCATTTCTGGACGGTATAACGCGATAATTTCAAGTTGTCATCCCAGAAATCAGCGTACAAGCCTGCTTTTACTTTCAGTTGCGCTAAAAATTCTCGCGGCTGGGACAGGCTGTCCCACACCTGTGGCAGAAAGGTGCTGCGGTAAATACCATATTCCAGCATGATGCCATCCATGCCTGGCCGCAGTTGTCTTAAGGCCTCCGCTTCGCTGGCAAACCAGATGGGCTGCAATGCTGAAAGCAGTGATACTTCGATGGATATACTCTCCAACTCATCTATTGTCACCGGCAAAAAGCGGGTATCGTGCAACGCGGCCGATACTGCGTTATTTCTGACATTTTCAATGAGCGGCTGATACGCCTGCAAAGAACCGACACACCCGCGCAAACGCTCATCCTGCGTCAGCGTTATAAAGGTTGCCCCTGCTTGTTGAAGCCATTGCGCCGACAGGTCGACAGATTCATCTGCCGATACGGTGACCTTCAGTGCGTGTGCAATAGCTGCGCGCGCAATGTGCAGCAAGACTCTGCCTTGTTGATGATAATCGGTAAACTGTGTCTGCATGCCGGATTCTGTCTTATTGTTCACAAAATGCGATTGCGGCGTAACCGACAACCTGATCCCGTGTACCTGCTGTATCGCCCGAATTACGCAGATCCAGCAGAACGGGTTTCAAATGATGGCGCTGAGCCGCCACAATCAGTCCATTGATCGCTGTTCCACCACACGCCTGATCATGCGTAATAGATTGCTCTAGTTGCAAAATTGACTGAACAGTCGCTTGATCAACTTGCCGGGCTTCCACATAAGGCAAATAATGCGACAGATCGGAGCTGATCACAATGAGGGTTTCATCGCCACCCCAAACGGTATCGAGTAATTCGGCAACTTCTTGTGCTGATGCTGCTCCTACGACCAATGGTAATACCCTGAAATCGGCCAATACATACTGCAGAAACGGTAATTGCACTTCCAGTGCATGCTCCAGGGCGTGCGCTTCAGGACTGATCGTAATTTGCGGATAATTCACAATTGACTGAATCGCCTGCTTGTCGACCATAACCGATCCCAGTGGTGTGTTAAAGTAATCCGCACCAGGCAGCGCCAGACCTCTTACCGCCACACGATGCGCAGGCCCGAGTAATATGACGCGCCTGATGACCTCACGCCGGGCAATTAAAGTAGCATATGCCGTCGCCGCTATCGCGCCGGAATAGATATAACCGGCATGTGGAACAATCAGCGCTTTTGGTGACAGCTTTTGCGGATGGGCATCGGCCATATATTGCTTTACATCGCTTGACAGCTGTGGCGCATCAGAAGGATAAAAAAGACCGGCGACCGCAGGCTTGCGAAAGGTTGAGGTATGGAGATTTTTCATTACGCCCGCCCATTAATCAAACATGTCAGAGTAATGGGGATTTATTCCGTAAAATCAAGCTGCAAGAAGATTCATATTTCTTTCTTGTGCATCGATCCTGAGTTCCAGCTCACAGCATGCTGATCTGCTTCGAAATCAGCGCGTCACAAAATCCTTCAACTTATTCCTGAATAGCCAGATGCGCGATACCCGCGCTCAAATCTTTATCCTTTGCTTCCTTGCCTTCCAGTTTGATCTGTAGACGCAGTTCGTTCATTGAGTCGGCATTCCTCAGGGCATCTTCATAACTGATGAAACCGGCTTCGTAGAGGTCGAACAACGCCATATCAAATGTCTGCATACCGAGTTCGCGTGACTTTTTCATGATCTGCTTGATTTCATGCACATCACCTTTGAATATCAGGTCGGAAATCAAAGGCGAATTGAGCATGATTTCAATCGCGGCAACCCGGCCTTTGCTGTCTTTTTTCGGAATCAACCGCTGTGCGATCAACCCCCTTAAATTCAATGACAGATCCATGAGTAATTGCTGACGACGTTCTTCCGGAAAAAAATTGATAATCCGGTCAAGCGCCTGGTTTGCACTGTTAGCATGCAATGTGCCCATGCACAGATGGCCGGTTTCAGCAAACGCAATCGCATGTTCCATGGTTTCACGGTCGCGAATTTCGCCGATCAGTATCACATCCGGCGCTTGGCGCAGCGTGTTTTTCAATGCCGCTTCCCAGGACTCAGTATCGACGCCGACTTCGCGCTGGGTGATAATGCAGTTGATATGCTCATGAACATACTCCACCGGATCCTCAATGGTAATGATATGGCCATAGCTGTTTTTATTCCGATGTCCGATCAGCGCGGCCATGGAGGTTGACTTACCTGAGCCGGTGCCACCAACAAAAATCACCAGACCGCGTTTGCTCATCACGACTTCCTTGAGTACTGGCGGGAGGCCCAGCGCATCAAAATCCGGTATGGTTGTCGTAATCGTCCGCAATACCAGCCCTACCCGCTGCTGTTGAACAAAGGTATTGACACGGAAGCGTCCAATTCCAGCAGGATTAATTGCAAAATTACATTCCTTGGTCTGCTCGAATTCAGCGGTTTGCTTATCATTCATGATCGCCCGCGCCAGAGCTTCAGTATGCGCTGCGGATAAGTGCTGCTGGGACACGGGTGTCATTTTTCCATCAATCTTTAACGCCGGTGGAAAACCCGCAGTGATAAACAGATCTGACGCTTTTTTGCTCAGCATTAGCCGTAGAAGATCATGCATGAATTTTGCCGCTTGTTCTTTATTCATTGCCACACCGGTGAATTATCTGAAATTGTCTTTATTCGCTGCCTTGTTACGCGCTTCAGCCATGGCAACGACATTACGCCGCACCAGCTCGGTCAAATTCTGATCCAGTGTCTGCATGCCAAAATTCTGTCCGGTTTGAATTGCAGAATACATCTGCGCGACTTTGGCTTCACGAATCAGATTACGAATGGCAGGCGTACCGATCATGATTTCATGCGCAGCCACACGGCCATTGCCATCCTTTGTCTTCAGCAGTGTTTGCGATATTACCGCTCTGAGTGATTCTGATAGCATGGCGCGTATCATTTCCTTTTCTTCCGCCGGGAAAACGTCAATGATACGATCGATAGTCTTCGCCGCAGAGCTGGTATGCAGGGTGCCAAAAACCAGATGACCGGTTTCTGCTGCTGTCATGGCCAGACGTATGGTTTCCAGATCGCGCAATTCACCGACCAGAATGATATCGGGATCCTCACGCAGTGCTGAACGCAGCGCATTCTCGAAGCTATGCGTATCACGACCCACTTCACGCTGATTAATAAGACATTTTTTGCTTTGATGCACAAACTCGATTGGATCCTCCAACGTCAGGATATGACCATATTCATTATCGTTAATATGATTGATCATCGCGGCCAGTGTCGTGGACTTGCCTGATCCGGTCGGCCCTGTAACCAATACGACGCCTCTCGGTTGATTAGCGATTTCAGCAAAAATCTTCGGTGCATTCAATTCTTCCAGCGTCAGTACTTTTGACGGAATTGTCCGCATGACAGTTGCCGCACCACGCTGCGTATTGAAGGCATTGACACGAAATCGCGCCAGATTGGGCACTTCAAACGAAAAATCACATTCCAGATTCTCCTCATAGTACTTACGCTGACCATCATTCATAATGTCGTACACCATGGCATGGACTTCCTTATGCTCCATTTCCGGCAAGTTGATGCGCTTGACTTCGCCATGCACGCGTATCATAGGCGGCATGCCAGCTGACAAATGTAAATCAGAAGCCTTGTTTTTAACGACAAACGCGAGCAGTTCGACAATATTCATGTAATCCCTCGATCTCCACTTATATCGAAAAATATTAACCGCTCGCGACTTGGCGTCATCGGACAAACAGAAACCCTAGATTAGGGTTATTTCTGGCTTTGACTTAACATGGGAGACCATGAATTTCTGTATTGCAATACAGTTCAATGCTGATTTTGCAGCCGATCTTCAGGAAGTTATACGTATGAATACCACTGCCTCGAGCATAACAGCCAGGCGGTACATCCTCTGCTGATCAAGCCTGCCGAAGCTTTCCATTTCAATGTAGAATGCTTTTTAAATTCAACTCTAATCGCCCCCGGTGATTCACATTCGACATGAAACAAATCGCACCACGTTACGTTCGCATAATCCGGTTGGCAAGACTGATCATTCATGTCACATGGGGCATTTTGCAGGCTGCCATCTATCCCTATTGCTCGCGAAACAAGCAACAACGGATGATGCAGAACTGGGCTGCCGGTATATTGAAAATATTGCGCATCAACTTGCAATGCTCAGGAGAAGTACCTGAACAGCAAGTCAAACGCGCGTTATTGGTTGCCAATCATGTTTCCTGGCTTGATATCTGTGTCATGATGGCTGTCACTCCGACACAATTTGTCGCCAAATCGGAAATCAGAAACTGGCCTGTTATCGGATTTCTGTGCAAAAGAATAGGAACACTATTTATCGAACGTTCCAAACGCAGTGATACATTGCGTATCAACCGGGAAATCGGTGATGTGCTCAACGCTGGAGAACGGGTTTGTATTTTTCCCGAAGCAGGCACCAGTGACGGAACACAAATCAATCATTTTCATGCATCCCTGCTTCAGTCCGCCATCACTGCAGAGGCTAACTTATATCCTGTCGCCATCCGCTATCTGGATCACAAGGGCAGCATCTCCAGAGATGCTGCGTATATCGACGTATCGCTCGTTGTTTCCTTACAGAAAATTCTCAAGCAACCCTGCATTGACGCTGTAGTGACTTTTAATGAAGCCATTCATACCGCAGGGAAAAATCGTCGCGAGCTGGCGCGCCTGGCTGAACACGCTGTTGCTAACACCCTCTCGCTGCCACTGTACCACACTGAATCTGAAAAACCTTCCTATCTTCCAGGCGGATAGCGGATAACCGTCCATTCCAGACACAACCACTGTCCAGTGCAATGACATGTTCGGTGACATATAAACCTAGCGCCGACCAATGACCGCAGATAATCGTATCATTTCTGCTGACTCTGTCAGGCACTTCAAACCAGGGCATATAGCCATCCGGTATGGAGTCGAGCGTTCCCTTGTATGAAAAATTCATTCTGCCTGCCGGACTGCAAACGCGCATACGCGTCATTGCATTGATAATCACGCGCAATCGTTCTGAATCTTTCCAGTTGTCACACCAGTAATCAGGCTCATTACCATACAGTCGCGCAAAGATCTCGCGATAGTTGTCCTGCTGCAACGCGCGCTCGACTTCCGCGGCCAACTCCAAAGACCTGGAAATCGACCAGTCCGGCAGCAAACCTGCGTGCACCATGGCATAGTCATCTTCTGCATGGAAAAGCCGTTGATGACGTAACCAGAACAACATGGATTCACAGTCTTCCGCATCGAGAATGGGTTGAATGGTGTCGCTACTGTTACTGCGTGCGATGTCCGCATGCACCATCAACAAATGCAAGTCATGATTACCCAGTACCGTGACCACTGAATCACCCGCCTGCATTGCAAAACGCAGCATGTTCAACGAATCGGGCCCGCGATTAACGATATCGCCAACCAGCCACAGCCTGTCTCGCTCCGGATTGAATCCGATCAGCTCGAGCAGCGCCCTGAAAGCGGCGTAACAGCCCTGAATATCACCAATTGCATAGGTCGCCACGACAATCAGCGCAAACCCAGCACATCCTGCATATCGAACAAACCGCTGGGTTTGTCCTGGAGAAAACGAACCGCGCGTAAAGCACCCATGGCAAAGGTCATACGGCTGCTGGCTTTATGGACAATCTCGACACGTTCCCCCGATCCGGCGAACATCGCGGTATGCTCACCGACGATATCACCGGCACGAATAGTGGAAAAGCCGATGGTCGCGTCATCGCGTTCTCCGGTAACACCTTCCCGTCCGTATACAGCAACCCTTTGCAAATCGCGTCCAAGCGCTTCCGCGATAACTTCACCCATGCGTAACGCAGTCCCGGAAGGCGCATCGATTTTATGCCGGTGATGCGCTTCAATGATTTCAATGTCGTAGCCTTCATTGAGCACCCTGGCGGCGGTTTCAAGCAACTTAAGCGTTACATTGACACCCACACTCATATTGGGCGCAAAAACAATCGCGATATCTTCTGAAGCTGCTCTGAGCAAGTCTTTTTCTTCAGCGGAAAAACCGGTTGTGCCGATCACCATTTTGACACCCGCGACCCGGCATACTTCCAAATGTGCAAGCGTGCCAGCCGGCCGGGTAAAATCGATAATATAATCACACCCTCTTAACGCGGCTTCATGATCACTGGTTATCGCAACACCGTTCCTGGAACCGATTAATTCACCGGCATCTTTACCGAGAAAAGGGCTGTCAGCCATCTCCAGGGCCGCTGCCACACACAGATCACCCGCTTGCGTGACGGCTTCGAGCAATGTGCGCCCCATTCTTCCGGAGCTACCTGCGATTGCGATTTTTTGGATAGTCATAATGTTACTTTCTCTGTATGGCTTGTTGTGTGATGTATATCAGTTGTTATCAACAGGACTACCGAAAGTACTGTCCGGTTTTCTGGATTCAGCATCGGACACTACAGAATCATCAGATGAATCGCGCAATGGTTTATGGTCGGCATCATCAGACCTCGGCTGTGCATCCGCCTGCGGCGTCTTTCTGCCGCTGGAATATATTTCCTGCATTTCAGTTCGCACCAGGCGATCATCTTCAAAATAAACGGTCAATTTTTTCTGCTCAACCAGACCACCCCTGATACGTTGAATATACGCATAATCCCAGCGATTATTACGGAACGGATCGACAATCAGTGGCGAACCCAGCACGAACCTGACTTGCGATCGGGTCATGCCAGGCCGCAGCTTTTCAAGCATTTCGTCAGTCAGCACATTACCCTGCTGCACATCGATTTTATATAGCAAACGCGGCGCTAGCGAACATCCGGCCAGAAAACTCAAAAAAACCAGTAAAGTTATTATTTTTATTGGCATTCTGTTGACATCTTTTGTAAATTCATCGTTGTGTAGTAGCTCGGCAAGCTTACACGCGCAATTAATTTTGAATACCTCCGCAAGTTTTTACACTTTTATTCATTTAGCGCGATATGATACAGTAAATAATTTACTAGGCAGAGATAACCATGAGCAATTCTCGGGAACTCAAACATATCGATCTAAAAAACATCGGCCTTAAAACCACGCTTCCACGGCTTAAGATACTCAATCTGTTTGAGAACAGTTCTGTACGCCATCTTTCCGCAGAAGATGTTTATAAGGAGTTGTTAAGTGAGAATGAAGATATCGGCTTAGCGACAGTATATCGGGTTTTAACGCAATTTGAGCAAGCCGGATTACTTGAACGGCATCACTTTGAAAGCGGCAAAGCTGTTTTTGAACTGAAAAGCGATGGCCATCACGATCACCTGGTTTGCCTGCAATGCGGCCGTGTTGAGGAATTTTACGATGAAGCAATCGAGAAGCGGCAGATTGCAATCGCAAAAGAACGCGGATTTAAATTGCAGGAGCACTCTCTATCGCTATATGCCGACTGTTTACAGACAGACTGCCCGCATCGCGCTAAATAAACAGTTCTTAATGAAACCGGCACACTCGCAGTATCAGTCTGTTCAATGTCTTTCATCGCGTCGTCCATCATGAATCTTTTGCGACTGTATACCAAGAAACATCACAAGGTGTTGATATTTTCAGCGTCACTTTTTCTGATCAACACTATCGTGTTAAATCCGGCTGTCTCCGCCGAAAAGCAGCAATTCGGCCAATGCGTCGCAAACTTGCAACTACAGGCTCGCCAGCTCGGCATATCGGACAACACGATCAATAATGTTCTTGGCAAGGTCAAGTACCTTGCACGCGTGATCGAATTGGATCGCCGCCAACCCGAATTCACGCAGAGCTTTGCGGGTTACTTCAATACACGCGTCACCGAGGATCGTATACGCAAGGGACGCGATCTTATTGCAAAACATCGCGATTTGTTAAATAGAATAGAACGGGAAAACGGGATACCGCCCAAATATCTGGTTTCATTCTGGGGACTGGAAACCAATTACGGTGGATATTTCGGCGACTGGTCGGTACCCGATTCGCTTGCAACATTGGCGTGCGATCAGCGGCGCGGCGCTTTTTTTACTCAAGAATTGCTGAATGCTTTGCGTATCATCGATGCAGGTGATGTCACGCCGGATCGTATGGTAGGCTCCTGGGCTGGCGCCATGGGGCATATGCAATTCATGCCATCCACATTTTTGAATTACGCCAGGGATGCGGACGGTGATGGACGCAGGGATCTATGGGGCAGCCTGGAAGACGCAATGGCTTCCGCGGCACATTTTCTGAGACGCCTGGGGTGGAATCCGGAGCTTGAATGGGGGCAGGAAGTCAAATTACCGCAAGGCTTTGATTATTCGCTTGCCGGTCTGCATCACAAACTCCCGCTGAGTGACTGGGCAGCGCGCGGCGTAACACCGGCATCAGGACTCGCGTTATTACCTACTCATCAAAAAGCGTCTTTACTGGTTCCCGCAGGGCATCAGGGACCAGCCTTTCTCGTCACGGATAATTTTCATGTCATCATGCGCTGGAATCGCTCGGAATTTTACGCGTTATCCGTTGGTCATTTAGCCGATCGCATCAACGGCGATTCTGCGTTATCGCAGCCGCCGATAGAGAACACCACTAAAATTTCGCGCGACCAGGTTCGCCAGTTACAGATGGATCTCAATGCTTTGGGCATTGATGCCGGTGGCGCGGATGGCGTCATGGGTCCGCAGACACGAAAAGCGATCAGTATTTTTCAACAACGAACGCAGCGCATCGCAGATGGGCATCTGGATACTGCGTTGATTGAAGCGGTGCGCGCAGCAGTACGGTAAAAACCAAACCCGTACCCATGTTAACAACCTGTTAATGCCCTGCGTAAAGCTGCTCAATCTCGTTTTTATACCGTTCCAGTATTCGCGACCGGCGCAATTTCAATGTCGGCGTCAACATTTCATTATCGACCGTCCAAGGCTCCGGTATCACGGCCACTTTACGAATACGCGCATAGCCAGGGAATTCACGCGTTTCGTATGTAATTTTATCGAGCAGGATTTCTTCAATCGCTTCATCGCGCGCATGCGCATCCAGACCGTGCGCTTGCGCGTATTTCTGCCAGTGGGAGGCGCTCAGCACGACCAGCGCGCTAAGATAGGAACGTGATTCGCCAATAACCATCACTTGTTCGAACACAGTGTCACGCAATATGGCTGCCTCCATATCGCCAGGCGGCACCTTTTCGCCCGTTGACAACACGATAATATCTTTCAAACGCCCGGTAATCGTCACATGTCCCTGCGCGTCTATCGATGCAACATCGCCCGAATTCAACCAGCCGTCATTCGACAGTACTGCACGGGTAGCTTCTGGATTATTCCAGTAACCCATCATGACATTCGGCCCGCGAATCAATAACGCATTGTGCTCTCCTAACTTGACGTCAACGCCGGGGATCGGCAATCCCACACTCGAAGGCACATTATCATCATGCCGGTTCACGCAAACGGTTGGACTGCTTTCAGTCATGCCATAACCTTGCAGAATCGGCAAGCCCAGACCAATAAAAACACGTGAAATTTCGGCTGATAAAGCCGCACCGCCGCTCATGGCATGACGAAGTCGCCCTCCCAGTTTGCCCAGAAGTTTGGCGGCAACCAGCCTGGCCAATACCGGCCACAGCAGAAAAACCGGCTTCCAGGGTCCGCGTCGTTGCCGGTATTCAAACCGGCTATATCCGACATCAACCGCGAACTCAAACAACCAACGTGCGAATTGCGGGCCTTCAGCCAGCTTTGCGCGTATGCCCGCGTAAATCCGCTCGTAAATGCGCGGCACCGAAATCAGGATGGTCGGACGAATAATGAGCAGATCTTCTTGTAATTGTGAAATGGAACGTGCATAAGCTACCGTTGCGCCGCACATGATCGGCAGATAATAGCCGACCGTGCGCTCGAAAGTATGCGAAAGCGGCAGGAATGACAGCAATATATCGTCTGAAGCCACGGGAACGGCTTGCAGGCCGCCAAAGGCATTGGACAAAATATTGTCGTGATTGAGCATCACGCCCTTAGGCCGGCCCGTTGTGCCTGAAGTATAAATAATCGTCGCCAGTGCATAAGGATCATCGTTGATATGTTTGACATCAGTTGCTCCGGAAGACACCCAGTTTTTTAAAGCAACCAGACGCTGGTCGTTCAGTTCGCGCAAAGCGTCTGTTTCCGCCGTTTTACTGGGGTCGACCAAGACAATGCGCTGCAAGCTTTGCACATTGTTCGACGCTTTGCAAACATCTCGCCAGTGCTCTGCTTTTTCCAGCACCAGAAGTCGGATACCGGCGTCAGCAAGCATGTAACTGATATTGTCCGCACGATCCTCAACATAAAACGGCACGACGACCAGCCCCAACCCCATTGCGGCCTGATCAAACATCACCCATTCGGGGCGGTTGCGCATCATGATTGCAACACGATCACCGGGGGCAAGGTTTTCTTTTTCAAACGCCGCCTGCCAGCACGCAATCTGCGTATTCATTTGCCCCCAGGTATAGGTTTCCCAGGCATCATGCTGATCGTTAAAGTAGCGATAAGCCGCGTCCTGAGGCGTGGAACGGACGCGCGCCGCAAACAATCCGTCCAGTGTTTTCGCCTGTTCGGCTGATATGATACGTTCCATCTTACTTAACCTGGTCGGGATGTATGTTTACTGAATCACCTTTACCACCCTGCTGACCGGCATTTTTTTCATCCTGACTTTCGTTTTGCTTTTCACTCTCTGGTTCGGGTTCGGGTTCGGGTTCGGGTTCGGGTTCGGCGGGTGCAGCTTCTACATCATGCTGAGTTTCTCCAGGCAAATCACCTGTCGATATCTCAGCCGTTGAAGCTGTTTGCGTTTCAGATTGTTTTCCGGAATCTGCCATCTCAATATCCTGTACGGCGGGTGTTTCAGTATAAACAACACCGGACAAGGCGCTGCGGCTATCCGTTTCCGCCAGCTCCATCTGATCACTACTGGAAAAATCCCTGGAGAAATCATCCACCTTGATCACGCGACTGCGCAAATCATGCAGTTTCTTCATTGCCTCGGCTTCGGCAGCGTTTATTACATTCAAATGATAGGCCTGCGTAATCTGCTCTCTGCCTTGCGCGGTAATCTGACCGGATTTAACCGCGCCGCGAATCCGGATTTCAATTGGCGCGCATTCTATGGCATATTTCAGCGCTTCCTCCAGATCGGCCATGGATTCACCAGCAGCTGCCGGCACATAAATACCACCAGTCAACCGGTCACGCACCGCGCCGGGCTCCATCATCAACCGGGAAATGTCATGTCCCAAAGCGTCAGATGGCGGTGCGAATGGTCTGCCCAGCGGGAAAATCCACATTCTGAGCAACCAAACGAAAACTTTCTTGCCGGGAAAATTATCCAGAAATTCGTCAAATGCCTGCTGAATGCGATAAATCGCATCCTGCAGCGACCAGTGCAACAAAGGCAAATCGGCCTGCTGTCGCCCTTCATCTTCAAACCGTTTGAGCGTGGCCGAACACAAATAAAGCAGACTGAGAATATCGCCCAGACGGGCGGAAAGTCTTTCCTTGCGTTTTAACGCGCCCCCCAGAACGACAAGCGCAATGTCGGCGAGAAATGCAAAATTGATCGATAGCCGCGTCAATTGCTGGTAGTAAACTGCAACTTCAGGCGCACTTTTCTGCGGAATACTGCTTTTGATGAATTGACCAAACAGGCCATGCACAATGCAATTTGCTGTATTACGCAGGCTGAACAGCACATGCCCCACCAGCGCGGCGTCGAATGTTTCCGAAGCACGCTTGGCATCGGTGTCCCGCGTTGCGGTGACTTCCTGCAGGATATACGGATGACAGCGAATCGCGCCCTGTCCGAAGATAATCATATTCCGCGTCAGAATATTCGCGCCTTCCACGGTAATGCTCACCGGTATCTGCTGGTAAGTGCGGCCAATATAGTTGCGCGGCCCAAGACAGATAGCCTTGCCGCCGTGAATATCCATGGCGTCGTTGATCGCCTGCCGTCCACGCTCGGTCAAATGATATTTAACGATAGCGGATATGACCGATGGTTTTTCGCCGAGATCGACAGCGCCCGCAGTCATCGTGCGCGCCGCATCCATCATGTAGGTATTCCCACCGATTCGCGCCAGCGCTTCTTCGACACCCTCAAAATAACCGATTGGCGTTTTAAACTGCACGCGCACGCGACCATACGCACCACTGGTTCTCGCCGCCAGTTTCGCGCCACCGACACTGGTCGCCGGCAGGGAAATGGAGCGCCCGGCTGCCAGACAATTCATCAGCATCCGCCAACCCTGTCCCACACCCTCCTGTCCGCCGATTATCCATTCCATGGGGATAAATACATCCTTACCCCAGTTCGGGCCGTTCTGGAATGCGCCATTCAACGGAAAATGGCGGCGTCCGATATGCAGTCCCGGTGTATCTGTCGGAATCAGCGCCAGCGTAATGCCCAGATCTTTCTGCTGTCCCAGCAGATGGTCAGGATCATAGAGCCTGAACGCAAGCCCAAGCAGCGTGGCCACCGGCCCGAGCGTAATGTAGCGTTTCTCCCAGGTAACGCGCATTCCCAGTACATCCTGTTTGCCATTGAATTCACCACGGCACACAATACCGTAGTCGGGTATCGAACCGGCATCCGATCCGGCATCCGGTGAAGTCAGACCGAAGCAAGGCACTTCGAGCCCCTTCGCCAGGCGCGGCAGATAATGATTTTTCTGTTCTTCAGTGCCATAGTGCAGCAGCAATTCCGCCGGCCCAAGGGAATTCGGCACCATCACCGTAACCGCAGCCGTGCCGCTGCGAGACCCGATCTTCATCACGACTTCCGAATGCGCCAGCGCGGAAAATCCATAACCGCCATATTGCTTGGGAATAATCAGTCCAAAGAAACCGTTATCCTTGATAAACTGCCAGACCTCCGGCGGCAAATCCTTGAGATCATGCGTGATTTTCCATTCATCCAGCATGTCGCAGAGTTGTTCGACCGGGCCATCGAGAAACGCCTGCTCCTCAGCGCTTAATTGCGGCCTCGGATAGGCCAGCAACTTGTTCCAGTCCGGCTTGCCGCTGAACAATTCACCATCCCACCATACCGTTCCGGCATCCAGCGCTTCCTGTTCGGTCTGCGATATCTGCGGCAGCATTTTGCGGAACAGTTTCAATATCTGATTTGAAACAATCAGGCGGCGTATCACCGGTACGAATAAAATCAGGGCTACAATAGCCAGCAAGATAAACAGCGTCAGAAGCATCTTTTTCCCCTTGATTGAATGAGTTCAGTCCAATGGTATGCGCGGGTTTCAATTCTGTTCTTACAGGACGCAACAGACCGGGATTTATTCCCAAGTGCAAGAATTACGCCACATGTGTAGAATCCGGAAATCATCGGCAGATTGCAAATTTACATGATAATTGCACTTATCCACTATACCAATTGATTTTTTTGAATCAAGTGTTGCCTATTGGACACACTGCGTAACATCCGACTTAATGACAAACAAACCCATCTTTCAAGCATAACAAGGATTATTTATGTCCAATGACACGCTGAAATTAACCCGACAACTTATCGCCTTACGTTCAGTGACGCCGGACGATGCCGGTTGTCAACCGTTATTAGCGCAACGGCTCGAACAGGCAGGTTTTCAAATCGAGCACCTGCGTTTCGGAGAAGTCGACAATCTCTGGGCAAGACGCGGAAATACCGTGCCCCTGCTCTGTTTTGCCGGCCATACCGATGTGGTTCCAACCGGGCCGCTGGAGCAGTGGAGCAGCGATCCGTTCACACCCACCATACGCAACGGATGCCTGTATGGACGCGGCGCCGCCGACATGAAAGCGTCTCTGGCTGCGTTTATTACGGCGATTGAAGCTTTTATCGCGCAGCATCCGCAACATAAAGGCTCCATCGCATTACTGATCACTTCCGACGAAGAAGGCCCCGCCGTCAATGGCACGGTGAAAGTTGTCGAAACACTTAAAGCCCGCAATGAAACACTGGATTATTGCATTGTCGGCGAACCCACCTGCGTCAGCAGCCTTGGCGACACCATCAAAAACGGCCGCCGCGGATCACTTTCCGGCTATCTGACCGTGCATGGCGTTCAGGGACATATCGCCTATCCGCATCTGGCGAAAAACCCGATTCATCTCGCAGCACCTGCTATCGCCGAACTGGCCGGAATCACCTGGGACAACGGCAATGAATATTTTCCGCCGACCACCTGGCATATTTCCAACATCAACGGCGGCACCGGCGCGACAAACATTATTCCCGGCGCCGTCAGCCTGATCTTTAATTTCCGTTTTTCAACCGCCAGTACAGTCGAGTCTTTACAGGCCAAAGTTCATGAAGTACTGGACCGGCATGCACTGAAATACGATCTCAAATGGGAACTGTCCGGCAGACCCTTTCTCACCCCAAAAGCTGACCTTGCCAACGCCATGTCAACAGCCATAGCGCAAGTCACCGGCATCGAACCGGAACTGTCGACTTCGGGCGGGACTTCCGATGGCCGCTTTATCGCCGATATCTGTCCCCAAGTCATTGAATTCGGCCCCTGCAACGCCACCATCCATAAACTGGATGAACATGTAGCCGTCGCTGATATTGAGAAATTATCGCAAATCTATCAAAAGACACTGGAGCAGCTGCTGATGCGTTAAACTGAGACCTGAATACAACAGCATCGCAGGCATTCGTACACTTCTAATCTTGAATTCATTTTCATTGGAATGAAGTGTCAGCACAATCGGAATTTCACGGATTATTGCAAGACCGGATCACTTTCTCCTACTCAGAACAAAAGAATCTAAAGTATGGTGCATGCACATTGCTCGATCCAGCTATCTATCGATATCCTCGGATATCATTTCAAACTGAAACTTTCCTATACATGCTCCGAACCGATCCGGATATATCGCTTGGATCGTATGATTGATAATGGGGGTAAAAATTATGTCACCTATTCTCATTCCACTTCCAGATAATCAAAGCGACCGAGTCGCAAGAGATTTTCGCGAATTACGGTGGAATTACGGTGACAGTTTTAATTATGCCATATTGTCAGCATGGCTCGCTTACCTCGTATTGTAATTCCCGGCTATCCACATCATGTGACACAACGTGGTAATCGCCGCGCTCGAACATTCTTTGAGGATGGCGACTACGAGCTTTATGAGGTATTGCTGGGGGAGGCAGCCCGAAAGGCCGAGGCTGAGATTTGGTGTTACTGCCTGATGCCCAATCATGTGCATATCATTATCGTTCCTTCAGATGAAGATGGATTGCGCCGTACTTTTGCCGATGCACATCGGCGTTATACCGGATATATAAATGCCCGCCTGCGAGTGACAGGGCATTTATGGCAAGGGCGGTTTGGCTCAGTTGTGATGAATGAGGAGCATCTGGCTCATGCTGTGCGATATGTCTCGATGAACCCGGTTCGTGCTGGGTTGGTTGAGCGGGCAGAAGAGTGGCGCTGGTCAAGTGTTGACAGTCACCTGTCAGCGCAGGACAACGAGTTGGTCAAGGTTGCGCCTGTGCTGGATCGTTATGGTGACTTCGCCACCTTTCTTGCTCAGGAAGATGTTACCGAGGCATTCAAAAGGCTTCGTCAATCGGAAACAACGGGACGGCCTTTGGGTTCGGAGGATTGGATCGAAAAGTTAACGGCAATGACTGGTCGTGAACTTAAGGCGAAGAAACGTGGCCGCAAAAGAAAGTAAAGGGTGGGAATTAAGTATATTTAGTAAACTATCACCGTAATTTCCAGTAATTTCCAGAAAGCTCAGGTAGGGCGAAACATCCGATACACCGAAAAAACCGTAGCGGAACCCGTCGATCAGGTAAAAAAACGGAGGCCCATTTTATATTCATTTTGTGCCACCGTTCGGGCGACGCAAGGATGGAGGATAAATGTCTAAAGTAGAGAACTTCTAACATAAATTGCCGATAGTATTCAAGAACTGGGTAATGAGTGGCTATAAATTTGCCATGTATCTTGGGAATACAAAAAACTTCTGAGCTCTGTATTTTTAAAAACAATTTTCCAAATTATGTCATTTATGTTACAGAAAAACATTGCAAATCTTTTATTTCACCTATTTTATAGGGGTATGATTTTATTATTGATCCTGGTGAGCGCAGGAACGTCAAAAGCGGGCGTTTTTCCTAAAATTATTGACGAAAATACTTGGCCACCGCATTTAGAGGATAGCTTAGGTGTTTGGGATATATTCAACATTCAACAACCAAAGCCACTTTCCCCCTATGCTTATTGTGCTGCTCTGAGTAATATTCCCGATCGCGGCTTTACTAAATGGTTATTTCGCACAGAGGGTGAAGCTTATTTCGATAATGAGCTTACAGCAACAGGCCCCATGTGTCATGAATTTTTTCTTAGACCTCTCGGTTCAGATGATCCCTATTCTCTGGGAGGAGTTAGCCTAAAAATCAGAGGCCCCGCCAACTTTGATCCCTTTAAAAATCTAGGTAACGATTGCTCCCCTTTGACTAATAATGGCAGCAATCCTATCAATGCAGCAACCGGAAACAAGTATCAAGAAGAAACAGACTATTCTCCGCAAGCAGGCCCAACATTCTCAAGATACTATAATAGTTTTGCATCAGGATTTGGCCCTGATTTCCAAATGATAAAAGTTTGGTCAACAAATTATGACAGCTATATACGTATTCAAACTTACCCCGAATCTTACTCATATGGTAGCGTATTTATCTATAGACCAAACGGGAATATTTTTATTTTCAATCCAGATGAAAATGGTGGGTACATATCGGAAAATACGCGCAATTTTGACAAACTTGAATTGCTGGAGGAAGGAGGATGGCGCCTCACAATTGATGATGATAATTCTATTGAAAATTATGACGAATCAGGCAAATTAATCTCTAAAACAGATCGTTCAGGTCGCACTCAAACATTAGTCTATGACAACAATGATCGATTAATTATCGTAACCGACGACGTCGGACGTGAGCTAAATTTTACCTACGACGATTCAGATCGAATAGAAACGGCAATCGATTCAGTTGGTAATATATATACGTATAGATATGACACCAGCGGTAATCTGATCTCTGTTACCTATCCTGATGGTAAAACCCGCACCTATCACTATAACGAATCCGAATATACATCTGGAATCCATCTTCCTTATGCACTGACCGGCATTACTGATGAAACCGGAATACGTTACGCCACCTATACTTATGATAATTTAGGCCGCGCTATCATTAGTGAGCATGCAGGCGGCGCAATGCGCTATACTTTTAATTATAACGAGAATCGCTCTACCGACATCATTGATCCGCTAGGTGCTTCACGTACCTACCAATTTCAGTTTATTCACGGTAAGGCCAAAAGCACCGGCCAATCGCAGCCTGCGGGATCGGGTTGCAGCGCAGCCTCTTCCGCGACAACCTACGATAGCAATGGCAATGTCGCGAGCCGCGCCGATTTTAACGGCAACAAGACCTGTTACGCCTATGACCTGAACCGCAATCTCGAGATTGCGCGGGTTGAAGGTTTGTCTTCCGGCAGCAGCTGTCCGGCCGATATGGCGAGCTATACGCCAGCGCCCGACACGAGTGAACGCAAGATCGTGACTCACTGGCATGCGAATTTCCGTTTGCCGGAACAGGTTATCGAGGATGGCCGCGAAACGACGATCAGTTACGACAGCTACGGCAACGTGACGCAACTGGGCATCCGCGACACCGCAAGCAACGCAACGCGCACGTGGACGACCCGCTACACTTACCATGCCACGATACCGGGCGTCATCGTGCAGCGCATCGAAGACGGCCCGCGCACCGATGTGAACGACATTACCACGATCGATTACTACGCGCCTGATGCAGTCTGTGACGGCGGTCATTTCGGCTGCCGCGGGCAAGTGATGCGCATCACCAATGCACTCGGTCATGCTACCGATATCCGTCGCTATAACGCTCACGGTCAGGTCGAGCAGCTGATCGATGCCAACAACCTCGTCACGACGCTAACCTACGATAGCCGTCAACGCCTGATTTCGCGTGTTGTGGGCGCCGAATCGACCACCTATCGGTATGATGCTGTCGGTCAACTCATTCAACTGATCCGCCCCGATGGCAGCAGCATGGACTACGCCTATGACGATGCGCACCGGCTGATCGCAGTCAGCGACAGCCTCGGCAACGCCATCCGCTATACGCTCGATGCCGCAGGCAACCGCACCAGAGCAGAAATATTCGACGCCACCAATACACTCGCGCAAACCCGTCAGCAGGAATTCGATGCATTGAACCGGCTGTGGAAAATCGTGGGCGCGCAGAATCAGGTGACTGAACTCGCGTATGACGCCAGCGGCAATCTGAAACAGACTACGAATCCGCTATTGCACATATCGACGCGTCAATTCGACACACTCGACCGGTTGATTCAGGCGAACGACCCAATGGGCGGTCAGACACTGCAATCACTCGATGCCTTCGGCCAGATCACCCGCATCACCGATCCTAAAGGCATTACTACCCAGTACACCACCAATGCGTTTGGCGATGTCACTCAGGAAATCTCGCAAGACCGTGGAACGACAACCTATACCTATGATGCAGCAGGCAACCCGCTGACGAAAACAGATGCCAGAGGCGTGGTGCAGGCAACAGTCTACGATGCCTTAAACCGCCCGATATCTCAATCGTACACCACGGTTAGCGGTGTGCCGCAAACCGGCGCGATCACGTGGGTGTACGATACCGGCGCCAACGGTATCGGGCGCTTGATCAGCATGAATGATGAATCGGGCAGCACCAGCTACCAGTATGATCAATACGGCCGGATAACCGGCAAAACCCAAACCGTTGTGTTTGGTGCGAGGCGTTTGACACAAACCTTAAACTACCAATACAACGCCAGCGGCCAGCTAACGCGCATAACCTATCCGTCCGGCGCGCAAATTGATTATGTCTACGGCATCGACGGACGACCCACACAGTTGCTCATCAACGGCAACAGCCTGATGCAAAACATTACCTACCGTCCTTTTGGTGAACCGGAAAGCTGGAACTGGGGCAACGGTCAGCCGCACAGCCGCAGCTTTGATCTCGACGGCAGACTCACGCAACACCCATTGGGTGCGGATACCCAAACGCTGACTTACGACGCGGCAAGCCGGATTGTCGGCACCCTGCACACCAATCCGATCAACAACCGCAACTATGCCTACGATGCGCTCGACCGACTCACCAATCAGTCGGACAACGTCAGTTACCGTGTCTGGAACTATGACGCCAACGGCAACCGCATCAGCGAACAATCGGGTGCCGCAGTGTATCCGTACACCATCAACGCGAACAGCAACCGCCTGCTCGCTGTCGCAGGGCCGGTGGCTAAAACATATACCTACGATGCGGCCGGCAACGTTATCCATGATGGACAGATACAATTCACCTGGAACGCTGCCGGCCGCCTGAAGAAAATCATTAACGGGAACAAAATCCGTAAGTACACGTATAACGGATTTGGCGAACGCGTACGCCGGGACGGCAAGGAAAAAAGACGCTTCACGTTTTTCCATGATCCCGCCGGGCGACTGATCAGTCAATTCAGCGCGAATAACATCGCCAAAGAAAACTGGAAACTCCAGCAAGAAACGGTCTGGTTCAACGACATACCCGTAGCCGTGATCAAACAGGCATCGCCGGCAGATCCCGTTCAGGTCTATATGATCCATGCCGATCATTTGAACACGCCACGCGCCATCACAGACTCGACCGGCACTCCGGTATGGCTATGGCGAAACCAGAATGCTTTCGGCGACAACCCGCCGGACGAAGATCCCGATGGCGATGGTATCCAGTTTAAATACAACCTTCGGTTTGCCGGGCAATATTTCGATGCCGAAACCAATCTGCACTATAATTATTTCAGGGATTACGAACCGCAAAGCGGACGATATTTGTCCAGCGATCCCATTGGACTGGCGGGTGGATTGAATACTTATGGATATGCACTGCAAAATCCGTTGAGTTTTAACGATCCGACAGGCGAATACGTTCCTCCCTTGTTACTGTGGGCATTCGGCGGGGCGCTAACCCTGTTGGACATGATGGCACCCATACAGCCCCACCCGGTCTACCCTGATGCCATTGAATCCGTGGTAACACTGCCGGGTCCTTTGGGTAAAATCGGGAGTGTTAGGAAGTCTTGCGAGGTTGCAAAGAGGGAAGCCGCTGTAATCGGACGAGTTAAAGACCTGCAAAATTTGAAGCAAAGCGAGAAATCACTGCTTGATCGGTTACCAGACCAGGGAAGCCCCAAGGCAAATTGGAAACAAAACTCGAGCGTGCTTCGCCAGGAAATGGGTAAAGGACAGCCGATTCGTGATGCCTCCCCAGGAGATACGGCAGGTCAGTTCCTCAATGCAGAACGAAATTTGCTAAAAGATCGCGGTTGGACATTCGATCCGAAGACCAATTATTGGAATCCACCAGCGCCATAACGGAGGTGATGAGCATTATGAATGCATCGGATCGTGCGCATCTGAACTTTGAGAATGAAGCTAGGAAAGCCTTTGCATTTCTCGGCGACTTAGGGTTCTCTGAAATCGAAGCTTTGCCAACACTTGTGCGTTACCGAAAGGACAGCGTTGAAGTAGACGTGTACCACGGGCGACAATCTTATGAGATTGGAGCAGGTATTACTGCGTTCGGAACTCGATACGCAATTTCGGAAATTATCCGACACATAGATCCGGAAGCTGAAAAGCATTTCCGCTATCCAGCGACGACTACACCAGAAGGGGTTGTCGCCGGTCTCGATGAGCTGAGTTCGTTGATGAAGCGTTATTGCCGTTCGGCTCTTGATGGCGATTCGCAACTCTTCTCAATACTCGAAAGTGAACGAAAATCATGGTCTGAAGAGTACGCTCTTGACGTTCTAGCTGATCAATTGCGACCGCAGGCAGATGAGGCATTTCGACAAAGGAATTACGCGAAATCGGCTGAACTGTACTCTCGTATCAGAGATCGTCTAAGCCCGGCTGAGATTAAGAAACTAAGTATCGCTGAAGAGCGCAACAAGGATTGATATTACTTTAGGTCGCGATAGGAACGCCGGTTACCTGGTACCCCTCGCACTGACATGGTCAAGTAAAACCGGACACATCAGTTAATTCTACTTTGCCAGATTAACAAGACTTCAACCAGGTACGGAATTTTAGCATAATAACACTTTGTTTTATAACTATTAATCACGATTATGTCGTGAAAATACCAAACAGTCTCTCAAATCTGCCCTTCAGGGGCTTCCAGAAGCGCTTGGAATTATTGAATTACGGTGACAGTTTACTAAATACACCAATTATGCCATATTGTCAGCATGGCTCGCTTACCTCGTATTGTAATTCCCGGCTATCCACATCATGTGACACAACGTGGTAATCGCCGCGCTCGAACATTCTTTGAGGATGGCGACTACGAGCTTTATGAGGTATTGCTGGGGGAGGCAGCCCGAAAGGCCGAGGCTGAGATTTGGTGTTACTGCCTGATGCCCAATCATGTGCATATCATTATCGTTCCTTCAGATGAAGATGGATTGCGCCGTACTTTTGCCGATGCACATCGGCGTTATACCGGATATATAAATGCCCGCCTGCGAGTGACAGGGCATTTATGGCAAGGGCGGTTTGGCTCAGTTGTGATGGATGAGGAACACCTGGCTCATGCCGTGCGATATGTCTCGATGAATCCGGTTCGTGCTGGGTTGGTTGAGCGGGCAGAAGAGTGGCGCTGGTCAAGTGTTGCCAGTCATCTGTCAGCGCAGGACAACGAGTTGATCAAGGTTGCACCTGTGCTGGATCGTTATGGTGACTTCGCCACCTTTCTTGCTCAGAAAGATGTTACCGAGGCATTCAAAAAGCTTCGTCAGTCGGAAACAACGGGACGACCTTTGGGCTCGGAGGATTGGATCGAACAGTTAGCGGCAATGACTGGTCGTGAACTTAAGGCGAAGAAACGTGGCCGCAAAAGAAAGTAAAGGGTAGGAATTAAGTGTATTTAGTAAACTGTCACCGTAATAATAGTAATTCTAGTAATATATCATTATCGTTCCTTCAGATGAAGATGGATTGCGCCGTACTTTTGCCGATGCACATAGGCGTTATACTGGATATATAAATGCCCGCCTGCGAGTGACAGGGCATTTATGGCAAGGGCGATTTGGCTCAGTTGTGATGGATGAGGAACACCTGGCTCATGCCGTGCGATATGTCTCGATGAACCCGGTTCGTGCTGGGTTGGTTGAGCGGGCAGAAGAGTGGCGCTGGTCAAGTGTTGCCAGTCACCTGTCAGCGCAGGACAACGAGTTGGTCAAGGTTGCACCTGTGCTGGATCGTTATGGTGACTTCGCCACCTTTCTTGCTCAGGAAGATGTTACCGAGGCATTCAAAAGGCTTCGTCAGTCGGAAACAACGGGACGACCTTTGGGTTCGGAGGATTGGATCGAAAAGTTAGCGGCAATGACTGGTCGTGAACTTAAGGCGAAGAAGCGTGGCCGCAAAAGAAAGTAAAGAGTGGGAATTAAGTGTATTTAGTAAACTGTCACCGTAATCGAAGTACGTAATCGAAGTAGCCTGCAAACTGATATTCTACTGACCGATCTGTGCCATTGTCATCCTGAAAAATTTAATGGTAGACCCTTTACACTTTATTCGCTTTGCGGGCTTGATGAAGCTTTTTGTAGCTTTCGATGAGTCTTAGATGCTTGTCTAAGCCCTCTAGCTGCATGCTGGTTTTGGTTAGGCCAAAGAATTTCACTTCGCCGGTTACTGAGCCGACCACAATATCCATGGTTTCTTTACCGAACATTCTATTTAGATTGGCAATGAAATGCTCAAGCACCAAATCTTCGTCCAAAGTGATCTCAAGCACCGTATGAACCGCCTGATAGAACAAACCACGGTCTACGGTATTGTTGTTATACTGCAAGAATTCTTTCACTAACTCAATGGCTTCATCAAGCTTACCTAAAGCAAGATAGATAAGAATTTTTAGTTCAAGAATGGTCAATTGTCCCCAAACAGTATTTTCATCGAATTCAATGCCAATCAAGGTTCTGATATCTGTATAGTTATTTAGCTGACTTTCTTCTAAACGTACTACCAAACTTACCAGGCCGTCATCGCTCAACGCATGAATATTCAAGATATCTTCACGGTAATCCAGGGCCTTGTTGGTATTGTCCCAAATAAGATCTTCAACTGGATAGATTTCAGAATAACCCGGCACCAGGATGCGACAAGCAGCTGCGCCAAGATCATTAAATTCAGCAATATAAGCTTCTTTGCCTAAGCCCTTTAAGATATCCAGCAAGCGCTTGCTTTCTTGTTCATTGGAGCCTGAAAAATTCCACTCGCAGAATTCATAGTCATGCTGACTGCTGAAGAAGCGCCAGGAAATAATACCCGTCGAGTCTATAAAGTGTTCAACAAAGTTTTCTGGCTCCGTTACCGCCAGGCTATTAAAGGTTGGTTGTGGCACATCATTTAAACCTTCAAAGCTGCGACCTTGTAATAGCTCAGTCAGGCTTCGCTCCAGAGCCACTTCGAAGTTTGGATGGGCACCGAATGATGCAAATACGCCACCCGTTTTTGGGTTCATTAGTGTCACACACATCACTGGGAATTGGCCGCCTAATGAAGCATCTTTAATCACCACAGGAAAGCCTTTCTCTTCCAGGGCGGCAATACCCTCCAAGATGCTTGGGTATTTCTCAAGCACATGTTGCGGCACGTCTGGCAAGGCAATCTCTTGCTCAATAATTTGTTTTTTTACCGCACGTTCGAAGATTTCAGATAGGCATTGCACTTGCGCTTCATACCGGTTATTACCCGCACTCATGCCGTTACTTAAGAATAAATTCTCAATCAAATTAGACGGAAAATAAACGGTTTTGCTATCGGACTGACGCACAAATGGAATAGAACAAATACCACGTTTAACCAAACCTGAGTTGGTATCAATCAGATTTGAGCCACGCAGCTCACCGTCCGGATCATAGATGGCTAAGCAATACTCATCCAAAATGCCCGCTGGTAACTCGTCATTCGGCCCCGGCTTAAACCATTTTTCATTTGGATAATGCACAAAGTCGCTGTTGGCAATCGCATCGCCAAAATATTGATCGTTGTAAAAAAAATTGCAGTTAAGGCGCTCGACAAACTCACCGAGTGCCGAACAAAGCGCACTCTCTTTAGTTGAGCCCTTACCATTGGTAAAACACATCGGTGACGCTGCATCGCGTATATGCAGTGACCACACATTTGGCACAAGATTGCGCCAAGACGCAATCTCTATTTTCATGCCAAGGTCGGCCAAAATACCAGTCATATTTGAGATGGTTTGTTCAAGTGACAGATCTTTACCTAAGATGCAGGTACTGGAATCGCCTTCTGGTCGCCCCATCAGCATGGCTTGTGCGTCTTTGTCTAGGTTTTCAATCGACTCGATTTTAAACTCAGGACCAGTTTGTACTACTTTTTTTACAGTGCAGCGGTCAATGGATCTTAAGATACCTTGGCGATCTTTATCCGAGATGCTTTCTGGCAATTCCACCTGAATTTGGAAGATCTGGTTATAACGGTTTTCAGGATCAACAATATTATTCTGCGACAACCTGATATTTTCAATAGGAATGGCATGGGACAAACAATACACTCGCACAAAATAGGCTGCACAAAGGGCTGACGAAGCCAGGAAGTAATCGAAAGGACTGGGAGCTGAACCATCACCTTTGTAGCGAACAGGTTGATCAGTGATGACAGTAAAATCATCAAATTTAGCCTCAAGCCTGAGATTGTCGAGAAAATTAACTTTGATTTCCATTGAATAGTTTCCAGAGTCATGCGCTGCAACCGGAAGCGTTTTAACCATTTATCTTCTTGAAGTTTTTAGCGGCTGCCAATCAGAGGATTGATTTTACTTGGGAGGATTATTTGTTTTTTTGCGGCAATAGTTTTGGGTACGAAATCTTGTCTGTTGATACCGGTTTAAAATTGACCACTCATTGCGGTTGAATTTTGACCAGGGGGAAACAGAGCGCAGGATACTACGCATCTGTGGACAAGTCGACTAGACTGGGTTGGTATTTTACCTCCTGTTGATGTTTTAGTTTGTTGTAATTGACTACAAGTTGACCAGATTTTCTTCTGGTGAATATTTTTCCTTTTCCCGTTGCTGTATTCTGATTTTTGCACTCGCGGCACTCTGTTTGTAACGGCAAGACTCGTTTCCAGTTTCGATAATGCGGCAATGATGGATCAACCGATCCAGAAGTGCGGTAGTCATTTTGGCGTCGATAAAAACACTACTCCATTCCACAAATGTGAGGTTGGTCGTAATGATTGTCAATTATTTATGAAAAAGCCAGCCATTCACATGGCGAAGTATTTCCGACTTTACAATGAAAATCGAAAACATCAGACCTTTATGGCAACACCTGATCAGGTTTACTATGCGTCTATCAGACTGCAAAAAGCAGATTGATAACCATGAAAATAACTCCTAAGGTAACTGTCTGAAAAATGGGAATCACTTCTCGGTTGGCAGGCGGATATATTTTGGTCAGTGGAATACTGGTCATCTAATCGTCTGATATGGCCTGCATCAATTGTCAGGCCATATCCATTGTTGTTGCAATGCCTGGCGCTTAGAATTTACCTGTAGTTTCTGATGGAGAAATAACGCTGGCTTTTTCAAGTTGCAGATTTGCGGGTGCTGTTTTTGTTTCTGCAACGGACTTTCCTGCGGTCAATTCATTCGCCATGGCATGGTGAAAAGCTGCTTTCTCTTCATATTCCTCGGCAACCTGTTCATATTGCCGAATTTTAAATTCAATCCGCGATTTTGCGCTTCTTTGATTCTTGCCAAACTGCGTCGAAAAGGCACTGTTTTCCAGAATTTCTCTTTGTTCATGCGCTTTGGCCCGCATCCCGGCGGCCATATTTTCGTATTTCCCAGCCAGCGTTGCATGATCCTGACTGCCAACAGACTTAAGTTCGGCGTCAACCCCGGCAAGTTCCGCTGAAGGTAATGTATTGGTGGAAGCACAGGCCGCCAGCACTGCGCAGACGGATAGAAGAATCAGATGTTTGATGACTCGCACAAACAGCGATGGAATAAAAGTAGTCTCGGTTTTTACTGACATGGCGTTAATCTCCATTAATTAAAATGCGCTCTGCTTATTCAACAACACGCTAAAATACTTGTTCGTCCGACAAAAAAGCCGCCAGAAAAAAATTTCCTGACGGCTTCAACTTCACAGGGATGGATGCATTTTCAATGCGATTGATTTACAAACCACTGGCGTCATTCGATCTGATTTTTGCTTTATTGAATTGATCACCCATCGGAGTGGATTTTGCAGCAGAATTCATGGATGCCTGCTCGGCAGCGATTGCACTATGATAAGCTGCTTTTGCCAGATTCTCCCGGGCAACTTCATCGTACTCCTGAATTTTAGTTACGATGCGTGATTTGAGATATTTCCCATTCCTGCCGAGGAAACTGGTGCTTGGTTTATTTCTGAGAATTTCCACTTGCGCTTCTTTTTTATCCTGCATTTCTCTGGCCAAACGTTTATGCTGTTCGGCTATCGCAGCGTGATCGAGATAGCTGCTGCGCGCTTGATTGACCGATTGCATATTGATGCTTTCATTGGCTGCAAAAGCATTGACCGACAAGCTGGTAGTTACAAAAAAAGCCAACAATGAAAAAATGATCAGAGATTTTTCCGTTTTCATAGTAGCAATGACTCCAAGTAAATTAACACGCCACCATACTAATAAACTCTGATCAATGCGTATATTGGGGAAACGCTTGTTTTTCGCTAAGGGAAACCATTAGATACTGGTATAGAAACATCAAGTTGTAAATATCTCGGAACAACACAGTCGCAACAGAGGATACGTACAAAAAAAACCGATGGAATTAAATACAGTATTTCAGTCCCCTGTTCTGAAATGCTTTTCTAATGGTTACCCTTAGATCAAAATAAGCGTATTCCCGATTTTTTTCATTGCATGATTTTTCTACAATGACTACCGTGATAATTTTGATTACAGGATGATGATCATGAAAACAGAAAAAAGCGCATTGATAAAAGTGATAGTCTTGTTTGCTCTGGTAGCGCTTGCATTGCCAGTCAGCGCTTTCTCCGCGGAATATGACGCACAATTCAGGTCAGATGCGTTGAACAGTGATGGAACAGTTAATCACGGTGCACTGGCTACTCACTATGAACAACACGCCGATGATCTGCACGCAAAGATAGAAGAACAGGTTGAAGCGCTGAGTCACAAGCCCAGAACCAGCTTCTTGGGAAAAAACGGACAAAATATTAAAAAGCACGTTGAATACAAGATTCATGAATTTGAAAAGGAAGCTGAAGACAGCATGAAAAAAGCTGCCTATCACAAGAAAATAGCCGAGGAAGAGTCATTTCGTCCGGCGTTCGCCGCCTCCGGCAAAACAAAAAGCTGAACACAATCCGGTTAATGAAAAACCGAGTTTGAATCCATCTTAAAATCCAAACCTCCGAGCTTCAGCAAGAAACCCACTACGGTGGGTTTTTTGTTGCCCACTATCTGGCACAAAGCAACCAGATGATTATCGCGAAACAATTCGGCGAGCTCTGCGCCAGTTGTTCCAACTGCGTTAACCTGTCATTCTCCGCTATCGTTCGTCCAAACAATCCCTGACAGAGCCATTTCAGGTTAAGCAGACTAATCTCAACGCCTGACAATTCTCGTCTTCCCGCAAGTTAACTCTTTCGTTCCCCGCCGTACTTTTGTCCAATAGATTAACTATTCTGAATCAGTAAGATAGTCACCCATGGAGATACTGATTACGCATCGATTACATTAATGATTCAGTTGCGACTTGCCGCTGTTCATGAATCCAAACGAATGCACCCAGACCGGTATTTTTATTAACACGTTTTGACAACATTCTCAAAGGGGAAACCGGAAATGAAAAAACAAACACGTTTGACTTTATCAGCAGCGCTTACCGCAACAATCGGCATGACTTCCGCTGGATTTGCCAATGCCACAATTACATTTGGCGATGGCGGAGCATCCCTTCAGTCCATACTGAATGGCATAACCGTAGCGCCGATCAGCAATGTCAGCAGCACAAATGTTAATACCGACCAACTTAATACAGACAGCTACTGGCAAATCTCCGGAAGCGGTGGTTCATTTGCTCAGATCATTGTCGAACTGGCTGGCAATGCCAATACCAACACTGTCGGTATCTATGATGCAACGAATCCAGCTAAAATGGTTACCCTGTTTTCAGGAATAGAAGGCGCGGGCGCGCAAAAATTACTGACTTTTGGCAACGATGGTTCAGTAATCATCAACTTTACGGATACCGGTGTTGATTTTGCAGGCAATGCTTTTGGGTATTTCTTAAATACCGGAACAAACATTTTTTACAGTGATAAAAATTTAAATGCCGATAGCATCGATCACATGGTTGCTTTCCAGGGGAAAGGTATTGATACCATTGATCTTCCCGCAACGCTTCCCGGGATCTGGAGCACAAATGAATATATCATGGCATGGGAAGACCTGGCCGGCGGAGGTGACCTGGACTACAACGACTTCGTCCTGATTACCGAATCCGTGAATCCTATGCCCGAACCATCTATGCTGGCATTGTTTGGTATCGGTTTACTGGGATTATTCGGCGGATCCCGCGCACGCAACAGCTGATAAAACCGTCAGTGCAAAATACCGCGAAGTCGCTCACGATGATGCTCCAGGAGGTTGTCCGAGAATAGCGATCGTAGTAAGAACGAAACTGATTGAGCGGGATTTTTCGATCATTTGAGGCGAATAGTCGTTTATTCAACGAAAAGGATCGAAAAATCCCGCCAGAATCGTCCACAGTAAATCAGTTTATTCCCGGACAGATGTCTAGGCAATATCACCTTCGAAAACCAGTAAAGTGTTTGACATGCTGCGATCCGCCAGAAAATCCGGTCGCGGCGGCTTTCCACCGAAAGGTGTTACCAGACGATTACTGCACGCGTTATAAACAATAAAGAAATTGCTTCGTGGAAAAGGTGTGATATTGCTGTTCGAACCATGCATGGTATTGCAATCGAACAGAATGACAGTCCCAACAGGCCCTGTCGGGATTTCGATGCCGCCAGTTTCGGCTAAAGTTCGCAAGTTGTTGTCATCCGGCACCCCGTATTCCTGTTTTTTTAGCGATTGCAAGTAATGTTTGTCCGGCGTTTCACCGACACAGGCAACATATTTGCAGTGCGAACCAGGAATCAGCATTAAGGGCCCATTAAATCCGTAATTGGGTGTCAGTACAATCGACATTGACAAGGCGCGCATACGCGGCATGCCATCCTCAACATGCCAGGTTTCGAAATCGGAATGCCAGTAAAATTCTTTCCCGCGAAAAGCGGGCTTAAAATTAAGACGTGACTGATGAATATAAACCGCCTCACCCAATAAGAAGCGTGCGATAGTCACCAACCGATGATCGCTGGCCAGGCGTGAGAAAATCCGGCTAATTTCATGGACTTTAAAAATCGAGCGAAGCGCTCCATTATCAGGCTCCCGAATAAGTAATTCAGAATCAATGACATTCGCGCCATCCTGCAGCACGCACATTTCTCGCTGCAAGCAGGCAACTTCACTTGATGTCAGAACATCCGGAAGCGTCAAAAATCCATTGCAGGCATAACTTTCCGTTTGCCCGCGCGTGAGGGGCGAGTCAATTGTCCATTCGCTGTGGACGACCGGATCCCGCCGCGCCAGCACCTTGGGCACGGTATCCAGGCGCGATGGGTAATGATCAATTTGAGTTGTGGAGAAATCCTCCTGTTTCAGCTGCTCTTTCATGTGATAGTTCTTTCATGCTATTTCAGATTATTCAATTGTTTCGGCTTCCAAAGGATACGCGCCAGATTCATCGTGTGTTTCACGACCGTGAAGCGGCGGATTGAAAACGCACGCTAATTCCAGTTCGGTATCGGCGCGCAGCACATGCCTGTCATGCTGATTCAGAACATAGATCGTTCCTGGCGTGATCGGATATTCCTGTCCATCGTCGAGTGTTTTGACCGATCCCTGACCAGAAACGCAATAAACTGCCTCGAGATGGTTCTGATAGCACATCTCGGTTTGTGTCCCGGCATAAATCGTCGTGATATGGAATGAAAACCCCATGCTGTCATTTTTCAATAACAGACGAGTGCTTTCCCAGTTTTTCGAAATGATCCGGCGCGAAGAATTGCGCGCCGCTTTCAAATTACGCACAATCATGATGATCAGGCCGCGACAATGTCTCTGAAAGACTTGCGCTGACTGGCTATCGCCGCCGCAACGCTGTCGTCCAGAATCTTCAGGCCGCGTGTCAGATCCTCGTGATTGATTGTCAGGGGACACAAACATTTGACCACTTCACCATCGGGCCCGCTGGTTTCGATGATCATGCCACGGGCAAAAGCAGCGCGACTGACTGCGGAAGCCAGCTTGCCGCTGCCGCAGTCAATACCTTGCATCAAACCGCGTCCTTTTACCCTGAAAAGACCCTTGCCATGCTTCTCGGCGATGGCGCGCAAGCGTTGCGTCAATAACGCTGCCTTATCCTGAACTGAGCTGGCGAATTCCTCATCGCGCCAGAAAGTCTCGATTGCGGCAGTGGCGGTGACAAAAGCATGATTGTTGCCACGGAAAGTACCATTATGCTCACCCGGCTCCCAGATATCGAGATCACGTTTAATCAGGGTGACAGCAAAGGGAAGACCAAATCCGGAAAGTGATTTTGACAAAGTGACAATGTCCGGTTTGATATTCGCCGCTTCAAAGCTGAAAAAGCTGCCGGTACGGCCACAGCCCGCTTGAATGTCATCAATGATCAGCAACATATCATAGCGATGACACAGGCGTTGCAGTCGTTGCAACCATTCAATGGAGGCTACATTGAGCCCACCCTCGCCCTGTACGGTTTCAAGCACGACTGCGGCAGGATGGTCGAGTCCACTACTGGCATCACCCAATACTTTTTCAAAATAATCTATGGTATCGACGTCATCCCCCATATAACCGTCATAAGGCATTGCAGTAACGCCGGTCAGCGACAGTCCCGCACCACCGCGATGATGTTCGTTACCCGTTGCCGCCAGCGAACCCAAGGTCACGCCATGAAAACCGTTGGTGAAAGAGACAATATTGCTGCGCTGCTTGACCTTGCGTGCGATTTTCAGCGCAGCTTCAACCGCGTTGGCGCCGGTAGGCCCGGTGAATTGAATAACATAATCAAGGCCGCGCGGTTCAAAAATATGCAAGCGCATGGCCTCAAGAAAATCCCCTTTGGCGCGAGTGTGGAAGTCGAGACCGTGGGTTATGCCGTCCGACGAAATATAGTGCAGCAATGCGTCGCGCAATACCGGATGATTGTGACCATAATTCAGACTGCCGGCGCCGGCCAGAAAATCAAGATAGGCATGACCGTCCTGATCATAAAGCGTTGCATTCTCGGCCCGCTCAAAAACACAGGGAAAAGAACGTGCATAACTTTGTACTTTTGATTCCTGGCGTTTGAAAATATCAGTATCAAAATGATCTATTGTTGTTGCGGTTTGATGCGTAGTCATAATTATCTCCTTCTGTCTGGTTTATCCCGGCCCGGTATCTGAAATGGACCGATGGATATGAGAAACTCGCTGCTGTGGCTACCGCCTAAATGGCGGTCTCGGTCGAACAGCAGCGTGCGTCGATGCGGTGCATCCAGCACTGCCGCAGTTTTGTCAAACATTGCCTGTGACGCCGAGTTGGATTGCGTCACGGTTGTCTTCAACATGGAAACGCCGGTACAGACTGGGCGTGACAGAATATCGAAAATCAGATGCTTGCCCAACGCCCTGCCACGTGCGATTCGATCAACAGCAACTTGCCAGATAAATAGCGTTTCAGGTTCATCTGGCAGTCGATAACCCGAAGCGAAGCCAATGACTTTGCCTTCCTGCTCAGCGAGGGCGGAGGTTGCCGAAAAGTGCGTACACTGCAACAAATTGCAATAAAGCGAGTTTCGGTCGAGTGGAGGACAACGAGCGATCAGTGCGTTAACTGAAGCACCATCCGTGACACAAGGGGGGCGAATAACAACGTCGTTGAGCAGTTCTACCGCGAATTTACGATCGTGTAGTCCTCGCTCAATCGACACAAACTTTCGATTTCTGGAACACTGCATAGCCCTACCCTATAGGAGGCGAGTGTCCTTGTCAAATGCGCGGGCGGTCTAAACACGGTAAAACAGCATTATTTTCTGCCGCAGCTGTTTTTACAATTTACATCTATAATCAAAAAGTTAGATCTTAATAAAAGTAACGCCGTGATGCCAGGCAAAAAATTTTTGATTTTTTGCCTGGCTATCCGCTCGCATAGGAATCTGGTGAAACGCTGTGAGCGTCTCACACGGATTAAGTGAATGATCGCTGCCGCCAGGGAAAGTGATTAAAACATGAATTACACAAAGATCTGCGCAGGCGGGGGATGTCCAAGAAATGCGATAGGACTGGTGCTATACCCGTAAGCGCCCGACTGGTAAACGGCAATCAGGTCACCCGGTTGCGCCACCGCCAGCTCCATTTGTGCGGCCAGAATATCCAGCGGCGTGCAAAGCGGCCCGACCACATTGACTACTTCGCGTTTGGAGCCGACAACGCGATTCGCCACAACAACCGGAAAATTTTTACGCAAGACCTGGCCAAAATTGCCGCTTGCCGCGAGATGCTGGTGCAAGCCGCCGTTCGTCACAATATAGACCTCACCGCGTGATATTTTACGATCCACAACCTCGCAAACATAAAGACCGGCTTCACCGACAAGGTAGCGGCCCAGTTCGATTGCAACGCGTGCTGTGGGCAATCTGTCAGCGACATCCTTAATTCTTGCTTCCAGGTTATCCGCAATCGGCGCGAGATCAAGATGCTGATCGCCCGGAAACAAGGGTATGCCGAATCCGCCACCGATATTGAATAAACTCACGGGTTGCGGCGCAAATTCAGCCAGATGAAAACCAAGGTTTACGGTCTTATTATGCGCATCGATAATGCTCTCAGGGTTCAAATTCTGCGATCCACAGTAAATGTGAAAGCCTCGGAAGTCGAGTCCCAGCTCGCCCAATCGTTTTAGCATGGACGGCACACGCTCGGAATCCACGCCAAACGGTTTCGGACCACCGCCCATTTTCACACCGGATGATTTTAATTCGAACTCGGGATTGACGCGGACTGCAACATGGGGCTGAATGCCCAGCTGCTCACCGATCTTCGCCGCTCGCTCCATTTCGTTCTCGGATTCCAGATTAAGCGTCGCGCCAGCAGAAATGGTTTGTTTCAGTTCCCAGTCCATTTTTCCCGGACCGGCGAAACTCACATCGGCAGGATCAATCCCCGTGTCCAGTGCTATTCTGAGTTCACCGGCCGAAGCCACATCCAGGCCATCAACGAGCGTTGACATATGCTGAACCACAGCCGGCATCGGGTTTGCCTTGATCGCAAATTTAATGACCAAGCCGTCAGGCAATGTGCTTCGCAGCTGTTTCATGCGCTGGGTCATCAACTGCCGGTCATAAACATAGAATGGCGCGCCGCCAATCTCATCGGCAATGTTTCTGATCGACCTGCCCCCTACGTGCAAGCAATCTTCGATGATGGGAAACTGGTTCATTGGCGCATGTTGGGGGGTTTTCATACTATCGATAACTCCGGAGTTTGTGAGAATACCTTGGATTATTACGCGTCAGCCCGTCGGGAACTGTCAGGCAAGGTAATTCGGCACTTGAATATCTTTCTTGAAAATAAATGGTCTGTATCAGGAATTTTATGATGTATCAATCGCTTATATTTCAGAGGAGCCTGGCGCAACCGCAACAGCAAGCGGCCTTTTTCATAAGAGGCGAATGTACCGGTAAACGATTTGATCGTCAACTGAGTGAAAGCCGCGACGCTTTTGTCCACGCGATCAACGCGGAACCGGTTTCGCTGACTGATCAGCGAAGCCATCCGCAAAATGCTATAGAATGCACGAATTTGCCGGATCTTCAACCTAAAAACCTCAGTTGAATGGGATTTAGAGTGCGTTGATTTTTATTTCCGGCAAGGCGCAATGAGGCGTAATAACGCGTTATTACAACGAATTGCAACGTGGCCGGAATTAAAAAGCGGCGTGCTATAAATACCATATGTGATTCACCATTTGGGTAAGCTGATATTGTTCAGGTTGCTCCATTTATTCATACCGTTAGTCATCGCGGATAACGGTCAATTAAGGTTTTGAGGTTTTTAGGTTCAAGCAGCATCAATGGCATCACCAATGGCGACATCAAACTTTTCGGTCTTGAGTCAGCACGACGAACAATTGTTGCGTCTGGGCATGCTGGCGGAAAAGTATTTTGCCGAGGATCCGAACACCTGTCTTTTGAAATTGCGCCAACTGACGGAATCGCTGGCGCAATTGCTGGCCGCCCGGACGGGATTGTTCATTTCCACGGAAGAAACGCAATACGACTTGCTGCGGCAAGTACTGGGAGCAGACCTTGAACAACACCGCAGCGCGACTGGTTCAAACGCGCGCCAGTCAAACCAAGGTGAATCTGCTGCTCGACCGCACCGCGCTACAGCACCCCGGTCTGCTGTTCAAGAACAAAGGCAGCGGTTTTGATCGCTTCGCCAAATTGTTCTATGCTCTAATACCGCAAGATCTCAACAACGAACTCATCCGCGTGTTGTTTGAGCGCATTCTTCGTGACCAGGCCCAGAATAAAGTAAAATCAATGCTTACCAAAAAGGAACAGTTAGACAAATGTAGCAGCAAATCATGCAAACTAACCGGTTGAAGTCATGAAAATAGAATCGATACGCCTTAAAAATTTCAAAGTCTTTCGTGATATTAATCTGAGAGATATTCCTGCATTCATGGTGGTCGTGGGCGCTAATGGTTCCGGTAAGACAACGCTGTTTGACGTGTTTGGATTTCTGCATGATTGCTTGAAAGGCACAGTGCGTCAAGCGCTCGACAAGCGCGGACGTTTTCGTGAAGTATTAAGCCGTGACGCCAATCCCGCAACCGACAGGATTTTGATAGAAATGCAATACCGCATGCTGATTGCGGACGCCGAACGGCTGGTCACCTATTCGCTGGAGATTGGCGAACATAACAATGCACCCATTGTATATCGTGAATTTCTGCGTTATAAGCGTGGACGTTACGGCAGCCCGTTTCATTTTCTCGACTTTAAAAAAGGTGAAGGTTACGCCATTATTAATGAGGAAGATTTCAACAAAACTGATGAAGAGCTCGAACGCGAAACACAGAAAGTGACTCCCGATTCTCTGGCAATCAAAGGTCTAGGCCAATTTGAGCGCTTCAAAGCCGCCAATGCATTTCGACAATTAATTGAGTCATGGCATGTTTCTGATTTTCACATCAGCGCGGCTAGAGGGCGCAAGGAAGTTGCTGGAAGCTCCGAGCATTTATCGGAAACCGGCGACAATTTGCCGCGCGTAGTACAGTATCTTTATGAACATCACCCAAAAACATTTCAGAAAATATTGAGAACAATGACCCGCCGTGTGCCCGGCATCGCTTCCGTTGAACCGCTGTTAATGGAAGACGGTTATCTCACCTTGCGTTTTCAGGATGGTTCGTTCAAAACTCCTTTTCTGGATCGATATGTATCGGATGGCACGATTAAAATGTTTGCCTATCTGGTGCTACTGCATGACCCTAAGCCTCATCCCTTGCTGTGCGTGGAAGAACCAGAGAATCAGCTCTATCCCAGACTGATGGCGGAACTGGCGGAAGAGTTCCGGCTTTACGCCAATCGCGGCGGACAAGTGCTTGTTTCTACGCACTCGCCCGATTTCCTGAACGCAGTCAATCTGGAAGAAGTTTATTGGTTGATTAAGCGCAATGGCTATGCAGAAATCCGCAGAGCGCGGGATGATGCACAGATTGTCAGGTATATGATCGACGGTGATCAAATGGGATACCTTTGGAAACAAGGATTCTTTGAAGGCGTCGACCCAGAATGAAAGAACTTGTATTCCTGCTTGAGGAAATCTCAGCCAAAGCCATGCTGGAAAGTTTATTGCCGCGCATTCTGCATACTGATATTCATCACAGGTTCATACCCTTTGAGGGCAAACAGGATATGGAAAAACAACTATGCAAACGCTTGCGTGGATATCTTAATCCGCAAACCCGCTTTATCGTTTTGCGTGATCTGGACAGCGAACCAGATTGTAAAAAGCTAAAAGAAAAACTGACTGACTATTGCCAACAAGCCGGACAAATGAATAAAACGCTGATACGAATAGCCTGTAGAGAACTGGAATCATTTTATCTGGCCGACCTAGAAGCGGTTGGCAAAGCATTGTCTATTCCAAGACTTACTTCTTATCAAAATAAATCCAGATTCCGCAAACCCGATCTCCTTCCGAATCCAAGCCGAGAACTGGCGACACTGACAAAAGACTACTATCAAAAAATAAGCGGCTCCAACGCTATCGGACAATTTCTTGACCCAGAAAACACACGATCATCCAGCTTTTATCATTTGATTCAAGGCATCCGGAGGATGGAAAGGGAATTACTCAAATTATAGATTGAAACTTTTACAAAACTCTATTTCATAAAATTTTATGCTATCAGCCAATAACACAAAGCAGATTGCTTGGAAGGTCTCGATTGACTAGTAACACCTTGAAAATAATCACCATGTCTTGGTTCGCAAAACAAAACCAGAAGCAAGTCTCAAAATTGTAATAGTATCATGGTTATCTGACAACCCGTGCACCACGCTGACAAGCTACCGATACGGGAAACCCGACCGGCTTTCCCGTTATGCGGTATCCGCCGGATTACTTAGACGCGTTTTCTGAATTCGTTGTTATGCGGATCGATTTCGATGCGGTCGCCGATTTCCACGAAGGCGGGCACTGGAATTTCAAAGCCCGTGCCCTGCAGGCGCGCCGGTTTCATGACTTTGCCGGTGGTGTCGCCGCGCACCGCGGGTTCGGTGTATTCGACCTCGCGCACGATGGTTGATGGCAGTTCGACCGATATGGCCTTGCCATTGTAAAAAGTGACCTGGCAGACATCTTCCATACCGTCGATAAGATAGTTCAGGACATCCTGCATGTTGTCCGCCTCCACTTCGACCTGGTTATAATCGGCGTCCATGAACACATAGAGCGGATCGGCGTAGTAGCTGTAGGTGCAGTCCTGACGATCCAGCACGACCACGTCGAATTTTTCATCCGCTTTATAGACGGATTCCGTGGTTGAATCGGAAAACAGGCTTTTCAGCTTCATCTTGACCACAGATGCGTTACGTCCGGATTTTGTGAACTCAGCCTTTTGTACGACCATAGGATCATTTCCTACCATCACAACATTTCCTGAGCGTAGTTCCATTGCGGTTTTCATAGTTTTTCCTGCGAATAATAGTTATAAACAAGACATTGCGCCATTGGTTTCGTGCGCGGCGGGGTTTCAAAAAAACGGGAATTATAGCTGATTTCCGGCAAACTGCACCAGATTGAACGCCAGATCATGCTGCGCCGCCAGCGTCTGCCGCCAGACCGCATTGTACGACTCCAACGCCGCAAAGCAATCGCGGTAATCCTGCCATGTCGATGCGCCGATTTCCGTCATGCCATTCCAGCCGTGCCAGAATTTTCGTAAGGCATAGACCACATTTTCCGGCATTTGTTTCGTATATAGCTGCAGAAAAGCATCGAGTTTCTTCCAATGCGCCTGTTCCGACTGCGGATAAATGTGCCAGACAAACGGTTTTCCCGCCCATTGCGCCCGCACGAATGAATCTTCTCCGCGTACGAAATTCAGATCGCAGGCCCAGAGCAAGGTGTCATACTGCGTCTGCTCCAGAAAGGGGATAATTTTGACCGACAACCGCCCCGCTGTGATCACCTCACCGGAATGCACCGATCGGGTGTTCAATATGGCGGTCACCTGATCTGCGATCCGGCCTTGCGGCACGATCAGGAAAATCGGCATTGGTGATTGCATCCAGATGGCGATCAGTTCCTTCAGCGGCGCATGTTCATAGCAGAACAGCGATACACGGCATTCCCGCGGTGCACGCTCGGGCACGCCGATGGATTGCCAGAATTGCCGCGCTTTTTGATCATCGAAATCAGTTCTATGCCGGATAAGGTCATTTTCCCGTAGCAGCCCGCCGGTGCCGGAAACGAAACCGGGGAAAAAGAATGTTTTTGTCAGCGGCAGGCGCGGATGCGGCGAACGCAGCCCGTGGTATGCCGGTACCCAGTCTTCGGCGCTCAGGTATTCCAGGTTAATCCACACAGGCGCGCGCGATTTGCGAGTCACTGCCATGACATAAGCGTCCGGCAGCGTGCATGCAAACATTTCCACAACCACATCGCCCGGCGCACACGCCGGAAAAGGCGACAGCCAGTGGCGGATTTCAATGTTCCGGAAAAACTGTCGCGGCAGATCGGGTTTGATCTGCGGAGCGATGCGCGTCAGGCTGTACAGATCATCCACCCACAATCTTACCGTTTGCCGGTAATCATGCTGCAACTGGCGCGCAAGCCGCCAGCTCACACCAATGTCACCGAAATTATCGATTACATGGCAAAAAATATCCCACTGAACGCTTCTGTTGAATGGCAACGGGGCTGAGTGCGCGTTGTCAGGCATCAGGCAATTCGCAATACACTAAACATATCATCTTGCGGCAATGGTCGATCCAGCGGGAAATTGATTTTTCGAACATGGCGGATGTCTGGCTATTGGCAATATCGATTATTTCAGCAGTTCACTGCGCAACACTTTGATCAGTCCGATACAACCCAGCACCAGCAGAATACTGTGCGGCAATCCCGCTGAAATGGATACCGCCTGAAGCGCCTGGAGTCCGCCGGCAAGCAACAGCACAGCGGCCGCCGCGCCTTCCGAAATACCCCAGAAAATCCGGTTGGCAACCGGCGGATTTGGATTGCCGCCGGTTGTGATCATGTCGTCGACAAACGAACCGGAATCAGAGGACGTAATAAAAAAAATAACCGCCAGCACAATGCCAGCCCATTGCATCATCGACGCCCAGGGCAAGTGATCCAGCAGAATGTGCAGCGACAGGGCGACATTGTCCATGATTGGCTCCGCCATGCTGCCATACTGTTTCTCGATATAAAGACCTGTGCCGCCGAACACGGCAAACCACACGAAGTTGACGAGTGACGGAATGAGCAATACACATCCGACAAATTCCCGGATAGTGCGTCCTCTGGATATGCGCGCGACAAAAATGCCAACGAAGGGCGCCCATGAGAACCACCATCCCCAGAAGAATAATGTCCATTGCGATTGCCAATCGCTATCCGGTCGACTGTCCAGCCACATACTGGTGGGCACGAATTTCTGCGCATAGTCGGCAAGCGTCGAGAAAAAAGCAATGATCTGATAGCGGGTTGGTCCGGCGAGAAACACAAAAACCAGGAATAGTCCCATCAGGAAACAATTCAGAATGCTCAGGTAACGGATTCCTTTTGACACGCCGCTGACCGTGGAAAAAGTGGCCGCCGCGGTAATCAGCGTAATAATCCATACCTGCACCGAAGTTGAATAATCTACAGCGGCTAGTTGACTCAGCCCCGCGTTGATCTGCATTGCGCCCAGCCCGAGCGAGGTGGCTACGCCAAGCAGTGTGCCGACGGTACAGAATGCATCGGTTGCATGCCCCAGCCAGCCATGCACGCGCGCGCCAAAAAGCGGGTACAACAATGTCCGTGGCGCCAGCGGCAAATCATGCCGGTAATGCAGCAGCCCGATAGACAATCCAAAGACGACGTAAATCGCCCAGGGATGCAATCCCCAATGGAAGAAACTGAAGCGCATGGCTTCTGCGACGGCTTCGCGGCTGAGAGGATCAGCCGTTGGCGGTTCGTGATAATGATAAAGCGGTTCCGCCACGCCCCAGAACACCAGCCCCATGCCCATGCCTGCGGCAAACAGCATGGCCAGCCAGGCGGCGTATGAGAACTGCGGATGATCATTCGGCTTGCCAAGCCGCAGGCGACCATAGCGGCTGAACAGCAGCCAGACCGCACAGACGACCAGCGCTGCCGTGATGGCAATATAGAACCAGTCAAAATAATGCGTTATTGCAGAAAGCGCGCTGCCGAACCATCGCGCGGCAGTCTGACTCCAGATTCCGGCAAAAAAGATAAACGCAACACTGAGCGCAGCAGCGGTAAAAAATACCGGCGGCAGTATGCCTGCACGCCAGTCCTTTAACATTTGCATGTAATGCGCGAAGTATTTTTCCATCGACAGTTATCCGAGTTATTGCCCAATCGGTATTATTCTGAATGGAGCGTAACCCCGAAATATCCAGCCAGGCATTCAAATCAGATACCCGGAACCTTTTTATTGCAGCAGAGTGCTCCGCGGGGAGCGGCAATGAAGCCGCTTTAAATCAGCAATGTTTAAAACAGCTGCAAGATGACAGTTTGCACGATCATTGATCGAGAGAAAGCAATTGATCTGTTCGCGGAGTGCTATTTGAGGTGTCAGGCACTAAAAACAGAAATTCAGAAGCATACAGCTTGTTCACTAGCTGCGTATCAGCGGACCAGGTTTTAGGACTCGGCGAGTAGTTGTTCGATGAGGCGGTCTTTATAATCAATCTGTCCAAAAGAGGCATTTTGTAATTCGCCCTTTCTGTCAAAAATCAGTGCGGATGGCGTACCTTGCAGTGCAAAACGCTCGAAAGTTTCTGCTTTCATGATCTTTTGCTCCATAAACGTGCGTACCTGATGCAGTATCGATTGCTGCTGCTCTTCCGGCAATCGGTCAAATTGCGCTAACAGCGTGCGCGAGTAAGCCAACACACGTTCATCCGTCACCGGTTCGTTATCCGCCACGACGCGATCCATAGCCACTGCGAAAGGAATCTTCCAGGGCAGCTTGCCAGCATCGATCAGTACTCCACGCTGGCTCAGCGCCTTGTAGGTCTCACCGATCACTTCACCGGCATTCACCAGCAATTTTAAATTGTCCAGTGTGTTCTTATCATAATCTTCAAACGCAGTCGCCAGAGCGATAACCTCCAGGCCCTGACCGTGATATTTGTCATACAGCTGAATGGCAGCAGGCAAAGCATAAAGAAAACAACCCGGACAGTTGACCTGAAACACTTCGATCAGGACAACAGAACCCGACAAGCTATTCAAATCAACAGGACCGCCTTGAACCCAAGTATCCACCGACACATCCGAAAGTTTGAGATTATTCATCTGTTTCTGGCTCTTTTAAGAAAAGATTGATCAGTAAAATATCATTTAATCTAAAGCGTTTCACCTTATTTCAAAGCCAGTCGGATCAATACAGGCTTTTTATTCAAAAGGATGACGCAATACAATGGTATCATCCCGGTCCGGTCCGGTCGAAATCATATCAATCGGTGTTTCACAAATTTCTTCAATACGTTTTAAATAATTCCGGGCCGCTGCGGGCAACCGGTGAAATTCTCTAATACCCGCTGTATTTTCAGACCAACCTGGAATTTCTTCATAAACCGGTTCGCAGAGATTCAGATCCTCGGCGCCAACCGGCAGTACTTCCGAATAATCGCCATTCGCGAGTTTATAACCGATACCGATATTCAGTGTTTCGACACCATCAAGCACATCAAGCTTGGTAATGCAAAACCCGGTTACGCCATTGATTTGTATGGATCGTTTCATGGCAACCGCATCAAACCATCCGCAACGTCGCGGGCGTCCGGTCGTTGACCCGAATTCATGGCCGCGCGTCGCCAGATAACTGCCGATTTCATCTTCCAGTTCGGTTGGGAAAGGGCCGGAGCCGACGCGGGTGGTATAGGCTTTTGTAATTCCCAGAATATACTGCAACATTTGCGGGCCGACACCACTCCCTGTCCCTGCGGCGCCAGCAATACAGTTACTTGATGTCACAAACGGATAAGTGCCATGGTCGATATCCAGCAATGCGCCTTGCGCGCCTTCAAACAGCAGATTATCACCGGCTTTATTGGCATTGAATAACAGTTGCGGTACATCGGCAATCATGGGTTTTATGCGTTCGGACTGTAGAATCGCTTCATCGAGCGTTTTCTGAAAATCAATAACGGGTGCATTAAAATAATTTTTTAAAACAAAATTATGATAATCCAGCATTTCTCCCAGTTTAGCAGCGAACCTGTCTCTGTGAAACAAATCCTGTAGTCTTATAGCTCTTCGGGCGGCTTTATCCTCATAGGCCGGCCCTATACCACGCCCGGTGGTGCCTATTTTACCCGCACCGCGAGCGGTTTCTCGCGCCTGGTCCAGCGCCACATGACAGGGCAATATCAACGGACAAGCTTCGCTGATGCGCAATCGCGCCGTCACATTGATGCCCATCTCCTCGAGCATGCCAATTTCCTTGAGCAGTGCTTCGGGTGAAATAACGACACCGTTCCCGATATAACAGGTTACATCGCCACGCAGAATACCTGACGGTATTAAGTGGAGTATCGTTTTTTTATCGCCGATCACCAGCGTGTGGCCGGCATTATGTCCACCCTGAAAACGAACCACGCCTTGCGCATGGTCTGTCAGCCAGTCTACAACTTTTCCCTTGCCTTCATCGCCCCATTGCGTGCCGATCACCACAACATTTTTTGTCATCACTCTAATCTCGTCTATTCCTTTGCCGTCCAAAAGCTAAATTTTCTCGACAACCCATTCACCACTACGCTGCACCAGTTGTCTATCACAATTCAGCGTTTTTTGCGTTTGTTCCGGCAATTCCACAATGACAATATGACCGGCACTGCGCAATTGCGCTATTGCACTATCCAGTGCTTTGTTTTTTTTCTGATACGGTGCAGAGATTCCCATCGGATAAGATTTTTTCTCAACCAATCTGGACAATTCGCGCAGATCCAGGCTAAAGCCGGTCGCCGGTCTGGCTCTTCCAAAAGCTTTTCCAATTTCATCATAACGCCCACCTAGCGCTATCGCGTTCGAACAACCATCAGAATAGGCCGCAAAAACCATGCCGGTATGATAGTGGTAACCACGCAAATCGGACAAATCAAAAGCCAGCGTGTCAACCAGCGGGTATAAAGCATCACCTGCTTTCTCCAATTGATTCAGAGCCAGAACAATCTCTTTATGCGGTGGTAGTTTCTCTTTTGCGATTTGTAAAACCGCTTTGTCACCGTAGAGCTCCGGCAATAACAACAATGCCTCACTTGTATTCTTTTTTAATCCCGTGCACAGTGTGCGTAATGCCGCCATATCCTTATTCTGCAAAATAGCGAATAGCTCTGCTTCCATTTCCTGAGAAATATGCGCGTTTTTTATGATTCCTCTAAAAACAGCAACATGCCCCAAATCAACATGGAGTTTACTCAAACCGGATTTTGCCAGGCAAAGAATCATCAACTGCTGAATTTCAAGATCGCTTTCCAGTCCTTCATGACCGTAAAGCTCAGCGCCAACCTGCAAAGGTTCTCGCGTTTGGGTCAGGCTGGTTGGCACGCTATGTAACACGCTATTCGCATAACAAAGTCTTGTTATCCCTTCACAATTCAGCAAATGCGCATCGATTCTCGCTACCTGAGGTGTCATATCAGCACGCAATCCCATCATGCGCCCACTCAATTGATCAATCACTTTAAACATTTGCAGATCCATATCGCTACCGCTTCCGGATAAGAGTGACTCGACGAATTCAAGCAGTGGTGGAGAAACAAGACAATAACCATGCACCGTCAGCAAATCAATCATGCTGCGGCGCAGCATCTCGATATGATATGCCTCGGCGGGAAGAATATCCTCAATATATTCGGGCAGCAACCAATTACGCATGGCAGTCAAGCAACATGTTCTGACGGGTTTATGAAGGGATTAATGAAAAATTAACTGAATATGAGAAACAACGCCAAGCCGATCAGCATGGAAGTCAAACCTATAAAGCGTATCTGACCATCATCAAGCTCGGTCAATTTCTTAAATGCTTCACGCCATGCCTGGGGAGATAAAAAAGGAAGAACACCTTCGATAATCAACATTAATGCAAATGCCATTAGAAAAGTATCCAGCATCTTGCTTTTCCTTCTCCTGTGTAGATTACTTTCACAGAACTCTACTAAACATGTCCGGCAAAGAAAATAATCTTTTGATACGCTTGGGAGCGTATTGAAAGGTCATGTAACAGATTTCCCGATCTAATTCATTAATATAGAGAAGAAATTAAATATCAGTTTTGATATTTAATTTCTGCGCACCCGAGACATATGCCGACAGATGCGCAAAAATCAATTGCTAATTGCTTGCCGGATTTTTCAGATATTTGAAGAAATCTGACGAAGGTTCCAGAACCAGCATATCACTCTTGTGTCTGAATGCATTTTTGTAAGCATCCATACTCCGCCAGAATGAGTAGAATTCAGGATCCCCTTTGAAAGCTTCTGCATAAGTTGCAGCGGCTTGTTTATCACCCTCACCCATTGTCTTTTGCGCTTCACGGTAAGCCTCAGCCAAAATCACCTCACGCTGCCGATCCGCGTCCGCACGGATCTTCTCCGACTCTGCGGCACCAGTCGAACGCAATTCATTCGCCACGCGCTTACGCTCAGCCTCCATCCTGCGGTAAACAGATTCACTGACCTCCTGCGGCAAGTCAACACGTTTCAAACGTACGTCGATGACTTCAACACCAATGGTCCGTGCATCCGAATCCGCCCTTTGGCGCATGATTTCCATGATGACATCCCGCTCACCGGATACAACATCATGCACGGTGCGATTACCAAACTCATCACGCAAGCTTGAATTAATCGTTTGAGCCAGCCTTATCTGCGCCAGATTCTCATCACCCCGTACACTGATAAAGTATTGCCGCACATCGACAATACGCCATTTTACAAACAAATCCACAAGTACATTCTTTTTCTCTGACGTAATGAAGCGTTCAGGTTCATCAGAATCCATTGTAAGAATTCGCTTCTCGAAATAGCGCACATTCTGCGCGATAGGGATTTTGAAATATAAACCAGGCTCGGTTTTTACATCAACAACTTCACCTAACTGAAACAAAATCGCCTGCTGTCTTTCATCTACAATATAGATTGCTGTTGTAGCCAGAAAAAAACCAACTACGACGACTCCCATCAAAATGGATGTTAAACTTTTCATTTATCTCATCTCCCTTTCGCGTCCGCGGAATGTGTCTCGCGTACGCATATTGCTATCCGGCATTACTTCCTGAATCACCGGCGATTGCATCTGTGTTGCTTGTGGCATGGGACTCGACCCGCTCCCACCAATTAATTTATCCAGGGGCAAGTACAGTAAATTACTTCCACTTTGCTGATCTACCATGATTTTGCTTGTGCTGGACAATACTTGCTGCATCATATCAAGATATAAGCGCTCGCGCGTAACACCGGGCGCCTTGCTGTATTCCTCAAGGATCTGGCTGAAACGACTTGCATCACCTTCCGCGCTCGCGATAACACGTTCCTTGTAGCCTTGCGATTCTTCGATCAGACGTGCAGCATTACCTCTTGCTCTTGGAATCACATCATTTGCATAAGCCTGGCCTTCATTCTTTTGACGCTCTCTATCCTGTCCAGCTTTAACCGCATCATCAAATGCAGCCTGAACCTGCTCAGGCGGTTGAGCGTTCTGCATGGTTACTCTGCTGATTGAAATACCAATCTGGTAGCGATCCAAAATCTCCTGCATCAGAACTGTTGCAGCAGATGCAACCTGCTCCCGGCCTTCATAGAGAACATAATCCATCTTGCTCTTGCCAATAATCTGCCTGATCGCTGTTTCCGCAGCCTGCAATGCCGCATCATCAGGATCCCGATTATTGAACAGAAAATTTTCCGGATTATTCAGGATATACTGCACGGCAAACTGGATGTCGATGATATTCTCGTCATCCGTCAGCATTAACGCTTCTCTCAATACTTTACTGCGAACGTTATTACGATAACCGATTTCAACGGTGCGCACCTGACTGACATTCACAATTTCCACTTGCTCAATCGGATAAGGCATGTGCCAACGCAAACCGGCTGGCGTCGTATCAACATACGCGCCAAACCTCAGCACGACACCACGATGACCTTCGTTGACAATATAAAAGCCGCTACCAATCCATACAACCAGTAACAAAACAAGTATGGCGACAATACTGCCACTGCTGTATTGTCTTGGCTCCTTATTGCGAGGACCTCCGCCGTCATTGCCACCTTTGCCTTCCTTCGCGCCAAAAATAGTGTTGATTTTCTTATTGACATTACGCAACACTTCATCCAGATCGGGCGGCCCGGAGTCGCCTTTATTTTTTCCCCATTGAGGATCATTTAAACCCATAATTCTTCCTGTTTTATTTGTTCAAAATATAACTTACACCGTAGCACTATTACGCTTCGTTTCGTCGAATTCGATCGACATCCCGTCCAACGGTTCAGGTCCTTTTGAAACAGCCTCAGTCAAGGCTTGCCTTATAAACTCCAAACCTTCGCCTGTTTTTGCGCTTAACCGTATGCGCACTATTCTACCATACTCATTCCGCACAATACCCGCTCCCCGATCCGATATATCGCTCAGATCAATCTTATTTAAGATCAGTATCTGGGGGACATTCCCAGCGCCAATTTCTACCAGTATCCTGTTGACTTCGGCTATCTGCTCATCCCGATTCGGACTATGTGCATCAACGACGTGAAGCAACAAATCAGCCTGAACAGTTTCTTCAAGTGTGGCACGAAAAGCCGCAATGAGCGTATGCGGCAATTCCTGTATAAAACCTACGGTATCCGAAACCACGACCGATCCGCAATCTGGCAGATACAGCTTCCTTGTTGTTGTGTCCAGCGTTGCAAATAATCGATCCGCTGCATAAGCATCCGCTCTTGTCAATCGATTAAACAATGTCGATTTTCCCGCATTGGTGTAACCAACGATAGAAACTGACAAAATACGGGAGCGCTGTCTTGAGCGACGCTGTACTTTACGCTGACATTGCAAGCTGAGCAGTTTTTCTTTGAGCAACTTCACGCGTTTTTTTAACAACCGTCGATCCGTTTCCAGCTGTGTTTCACCAGGACCGCGTAAGCCTATACCGCCCTTTTGCCGCTCCAAATGCGTCCAGCCGCGCACCAGACGCGTTGCCAAATGCTCCAGCTGTGCTAACTCGACCTGTAGCTTTCCTTCATGGCTTTTAGCACGTTGCGCAAAAATATCCAATATCAGACTGGTACGGTCAATAACGGGCACATTCAAAAATTGCATCAAATTACGCTGCTGCGCCGGTGTAAGTTCGTGATTAAAAATCACCATATCACTCCCGGTATCTACCAGCAATTTGGCGATCTCATCAGCTTTTCCGCTACCCACATACATCTTGGGATCGGGATGCGACCTTTTCCCTTCAATGACTGCCATCACATCAATTTGATCACTTGCTGCCAGCAGTTGAAGTTCTTTCAAGCGCTCCGAATATTGCCCTTCATTCAAATCCAAGCTTACCAGAATTGCTTTGCTGGATTTTTGAGCGCTATGAGGCCTCGATGTTTCAGACATTAAGTGTCACGCGCTTCTGGATTCTCAAACGGTATCGTAACTGCTTTTGAAGGCACCACTGTTGATATTGCATGCTTATATACCATTTGCGTTACCGAATTTTTTAGCAGCACAACGTATTGATCAAACGAATCGATATGCCCTTGTAATTTGATTCCATTGACTAAATAAATTGAAACCGGAATGTGTTCCTTGCGCAATATGTTTAGAAATGGATCTTGCAGCAACTGTCCCTTGGTACCCATGCGTAGCTCCCTGTTCTAATTATTGGTTATAGGAGTAATGACTCTACTTGATTTTAAAAATCAAATCCAGTATTCGACCTGATATTTTTGTGAATCTGCTCGTATGACGATTAAAATCATCAAACTATCCGGATCAATCACCTGAAGATGATCCGGATAGTTTCTATTGACAGCAGCTTTCTTTCATATGACAAGCCAGAAGTCAACTCTAAAATGGTTGCGGTCTTGGTGTGTCATTGTTGGAAGGTGGCAGTATCGGTAATTTGATATCCGGTTGCTCGCCTGTCAGTGTTTTCAGAAATGCAACAATACTGTCAATTTCTTTTTTATTGAAATCACGATCAAGCTGCAATTTACCCATTGTCTTTACCGCTTCTTCCAATGTCCATACTGCACCATCGTGGAAATACGGATAGGTTAATTCAATATTGCGTAGCGTTGGCACTTTAAACACATTCAAATCAGTGTCTTTGCCAGTCACCGCTTTACGGCCTTCGATTTTGCTATCCGTTTTATAAGGATGGTGCACGCCAAATTTTTGATAAAGCGCGCCCCCTACAGCCGGACCGTTATGACACCCCGTACACCCGCTGCTCTTGAATAATTGATACCCTTCCAGCTCCTGTTTATTCAGCGCCTCTTTATCGCCTTCCAACCATTTATCGAAACGTGACCCCGGTGTAACCAGCGTATCTTCAAACGCGGCGATAGCGGTAGTAACACGATCAATATCCACTTTATCCGAGCCAAATGCCTTTTCGAATTTAGCCCGATATTGTGGAATAGAATTAACGATACTTACAGCAAGTTCATGTGTAGACGCCATTTCTCCAGGATTTGCAATCGGCCCGCCCGCCTGCTCTTTCAAGTCTTTAGCACGGCCATCCCAGAATTGCGCCAGATTCATTGTTGCATTCAATACCGTTGGCGCATTAATTGGACCCTGTTGCCAAGCATGTCCGATAGATGTTGGAATATTGTCAGTACCCCCCATGCTCAGGTTGTGACAGGAATTACAGGATATCCAGCCTGATTTGGACAAACGCGGATCAAAAAACAGCATTTTACCGAGTTCCACCAATTCAGGATTTTTTGGCTTAACAGCTTTGATAGGCTGTATCGGTTCATTTTCATTGGCTGACACATTGATCGAGGTGACAAGCGCGCCAATCGATAGCAACGATATCACCAGAGTACGTACCATCATCAACATTCTCCCTAAAAAAACGGCTGTTAATGGCGCAGCCGATTACGCCTGATGAAACAAACATCCTATAAATAGGAATTCTCTAATAAGGAGCCCTATGGTTCCGGACTTAAACAATTGCCACTTTACTTTAATATATAAGGAATACACATATTAACGCCGATCGTTTCACCCGTCACGATGCCTGACTTTCCCTTCTGTGCGCATGACCAAGCAAGCATTTTACAGTTATTTCTGCACAACCTTGTCCGGAATATCATGCAATAAACTTGATAGCTCTGTTAACGCCTGTTTATATACCTTGCGTTTGAATTCAACGACTGTTTCCAACTCTACCCAATAATGGTTCCACCGCCAGGCATCAAACTCAGGGTGCGCACTTTTACGCAAGGATACATCGCTGTCCCGGCCAATCAAACGTAGTAAGTACCAGATTTGTTTCTGCCCTTTATAGTTCCCTCGCCATTCACGTCTAATCCACTTTTCCGGAACTTCATATCGCAACCAGTCGCGTGTGCGTCCAACAATCTTAACATGATTCGGAAGCAAGCCAATTTCCTCGGTTAGCTCCCGATACATGGCTTGCTCCGGGCTTTCTCCCGATTTTATCCCGCCCTGAGGAAATTGCCAGGAATTTTGCCTGATCCTTTTACCCCAAAAAACTTCATTCCTCGAATTCAACAGGATAATACCAACGTTTGGACGATATCCATTACGGTCAATCATGTTAAAAAATCCATTTGACCCATTGAAATGTAGATTTTTTCATACTTTTTTACAGAATTGAAGTGTCATTAACATAACCGACTGAACCAGCACTTTCCAAATCCGAATTTTAATACGCATTATTTTCAATTTTAATTCTTTCCTGTGAGACTTAACCATACTTGAGCCAAGATTTCAAGGTAGAATTGCTACCCTTCTTTATTCACTGATGGAACCCAGCATGCGTGTCTCGCAATTTTTTATTTCGACACTTAAAGAAGCTCCCGCTGAAGCAGAACTGATCAGCCATAACCTGATGCTGCGCGCAGGCCTTATCAAACGTCTTGGCAGCGGATTATATACCTGGATGCCGCTTGGTTTAAGGGTGTTGCGAAAAGTAGAGTATGTTGTCCGCGAAGAAATGAATAACAGCGGCGCCATAGAATTACTCATGCCCGCCATACAGCCCGCTGAACTATGGCAGGAATCGGGTCGCTGGGATGTCTTTGGGCCGCAAATGTTGAAGATAAAAGATCGCCATGCGCATGACTTTTGTTTTGGTCCGACGCACGAGGAAGTCATAACTGATATTGCGCGCCGCGAAATAAGCAGTTACCGGCAGTTACCACTTAATTTCTATCAGATTCAGACAAAATTCCGTGATGAAATCCGTCCACGCTTCGGCGTCATGCGTGCCCGCGAATTTCTGATGAAAGATGCCTATTCTTTTCATACCGACATGGATAGTCTGGAAGAAACGTATCAACTGATGTTCCAGACGTACAGCCGCATTTTTACACGGCTGGGCTTAAAATACCGCGCAGTTTCTGCAGATACCGGCGCAATCGGCGGCAGCGGTTCACACGAATTTCATGTTCTGGCTGATTCTGGTGAAGATGCCATCGCATTCTGCCCACATTCGGATTATGCCGCCAACATTGAACTGGCAACATCACGCCTTCCTGCGGACGTCTCGCAGCAAGAACCGTTCAAAGAAATACAAAAAATAGCAACACCCGATCAAAAATCCTGTACTGATGTCGCGGAATTTCTCGGCATTCCTTTATCGAGAACTGTCAAAACGCTGGCCGTAACAGCCAGCGGCAAGTCTTATTTGCTGTTACTGCGCGGAGATCATCAACTGAACGAACTCAAAGTCAGAAAGATTTCATTTTTGGCTGACTTCGAAATGGCCAGCGAAGAAACCATTTTGAATGCTACCGGTACTATTCCAGGATTTATAGGGCCGGTAGGATTAGAATTGGACATCGTAGCCGACTCCGCCGTCATGGAAATGCGCAATTTTGCCTGCGGTGCAAACGACGCCGGATTTCATTACATCAATGCTAATCTTGGCCGCGACATCAAAATACCCGAACATGTTTTTGATATTCGCAATGTCTGTTCGGGCGATCTTTCACCAGATGGCAAAGGCACGCTTGAAATCTGCCGCGGCATTGAAGTCGGGCACATATTTAAATTACATACAAAATATTCGCAGCACATGAAGGCAAACTATCTAAGTGCTGCAGGGCAATTACAAAACTTTGAAATGGGATGCTATGGCATCGGTATTTCCCGCATCGTTGCCGCCGCAATAGAGCAAAATCATGATCAGCGCGGCATTATTTTTCCAGAAAGCATGGCGCCGTTTCAACTGGCCATTATTCCAATCGGAATGCACAAAAGCGATCAGGTCAGCAGAGAAGCCGAGAAGCTTTATAAGCTGTTCCTCAGCAATCATATTGAAGTTCTTCTGGATGACCGCAATGAACGCCCGGGAATCATGTTTGCCGATACGGAGCTAATTGGCATACCGCATCGGATCGTCATCAGCGATCGCGGATTACTGCAAGCAAACGTGGAATACAAAGGTCGCGCCGACCAAGATGCACAGACAGTTTCTTTGCATGAAATAGTTTCGTTTATGCTAAAAAAATTATGTACAAATTGATTTTACTCTTTATCGTTTTATCGCATGCATTCACAGCGCAGGCCAACACATTGCACTATGAAAAAATTATCTTCAGCGCGCATACCTTTTCATATACCGTAATTAATGACGAGGCTGTTACCTATCAACAATACGTCAGCCTGACTACAGACGACGACTGGTTATCTGTCATGGGCGAACGGCTCAAACGATTTAAACCGGATCAATACGAACGTGAAGCTTTTTTGCGTACAGTCTATTATGAGGCCAAGCGCGCCGGACTCGATCCGCAGCTCATACTCAGCATCATTCAGGTTGAAAGTGGTTTCAAGAAATATGCCATTTCACATGCTGGCGCACGCGGTTACATGCAAATCATGCCGTTCTGGGTAGAAACCATAGGGGATCATAAACATAATCTGTTTCATCTACGCGTCAATTTACGCTACGGCTGCATGATTCTGAGGCACTATCTGGATAAAGAAAATGGTGATTATTTTCGTGCACTGGGACGCTATAACGGCAGCCTAGGACAGTCCTCTTATCCACAAATGGTATTCAATTTATGGTTTGGAGTCTGGCATTACTCAAATAGTACCGCATAAAGTCGCTCGATTTATTATCACACTACCTGGAATCGATGAATGCCTCGATACTTTCCCGTGTCACAATACCCAGTTTCCGTGCAGCCGGCCGGCCATCCGGGTCAAAAAAGTAAGTGCTCGGCAACATCGAAATATCATCCAGTTGCGATGCGATCTGTCTGCTGCCCAGTATTGTCGGATAACTGATTGACATCGCCTCCACAAACTTCATTACGACCTGCGGATCAGAAAATTCCATTGCGACACCGATCACCATGACATCTTTCCGGTTCTCATAAAGTGATATTAAATCAGGAATTTCTTCCAGACATGGGGGACACCAGGTTGCCCAAAAATTGACAACAACCCAGCGTCCCTGATAATCAGCCAGTGTATGCGTCTTACCTTGCGTATCCTTAAACTGGAATGCGCCTGCTTGCGATGCAAGCAACAACAAAGCAAAGCCAGCCGCAATTCCAATGCCACAGCGATTTATTTTCCACAATATCAACCTGATAAATTGCACCATTAAACTTGCGGATGCTCCCTCTCCAATTTGCTATGCAGCTTATTCAATGCACTTAAATAAGCTTTTGCCGATGCCACAACAATATCCGTATCCGCGCCATGGCCGTTGACGATGCGACCGGATTTCTGCAGGCGTACGGTTACTTCACCCTGAGCATCCGTACCGCTTGTTATATTATTTACAGAAAATAGCTGCAATTCAGCGTTACTTGTCAGCAATTTCTCGATTGCACGAAAAGTGGCGTCGACAGGTCCGCTGCCTTCTGATTCAGCATGCAATTCATTACCATCATCGGAGATCACCAGCCTCGCATACGGAATTTCTCCCGTCTCACAATGAATGACGAGCGACAATAAACGATACCTTTCCTGAAGCACCAGAGCTTCATCGGAGACCAGCGCATGCAAATCTTCATCAAAAATTTCATGTTTTTTGTCCGCCAGTTCTTTAAACCGCAAAAACATGTTATTGAGCATTTCTTCCGATTCAAACTCAATACCCAGTTCTTTCAACCGACTCCGAAAAGCATTGCGCCCGGAATGTTTTCCCAGCAATAATTTATTTGCGCCCCAACCCACATCTTCCGCGCGCATTATTTCGTAAGTCTCCCGATGCTTCAGTACGCCATCCTGATGAATACCCGATTCATGCGCAAACGCATTCGCACCCACGATTGCCTTGTTCGGCTGTACCGGAAAACCAGTTATTCCAGACACAAGCTTACTGGCAGGAACAATCTGTCTTGTGTCAATTTTTGTATCGCAGGGAAAATAATCCTGCCTGGTTCGTACAGCCATGACCACTTCTTCAAGAGACGCGTTACCTGCTCTCTCACCAAGCCCATTAATCGTGCATTCCACTTGTCGCGCGCCATTGATAACTGCTGAAAGCGAATTCGCTACCGCCAACCCCAAATCATTATGACAATGCACTGAAAATACGACTTTATCTGAATTGGGAATACGCTCACGAAGGATACGAATCAAATTACCAAACTGCTCCGGCATGGTGTATCCAACCGTATCGGGAATATTGATCGTAGTAGCGCCCGCGTCAATAACTTTTTCGAGAATGCGGCATAAAAAGTCTATCTCGGAGCGTCCGGCATCTTCCGGAGAAAAATCTATATCATTCGTATATTCACCTGCCCATTTAACCGCTTTAACCGCCTGCTCAATAACCTGCTCAGGTGACATGCGTAATTTATTCTTCATGTGAATAGGCGACGTCGCTATAAATGTATGAATGCGTGCAGCACCTGTTCCCTTGAGTGCTTCACCGGCCCGTCTGATATCGGACTCAATTGCACGCGCAAGACCGCAGACTATACTGTCCTTAACTGATTCGGCAACAGCCCTGACAGCTTCAAAATCACCATTAGAAGCAGCGGGAAATCCTGCCTCAATCACATCAACGCCCATCCGTTCCAGCTGCCAAGCGATGCGAAGTTTTTCTTCTTTCGTCATAGATGCACCGGGACTTTGCTCACCATCGCGCAAGGTCGTATCAAAAATAATCAAATGTTCCTGCATTTATACTCTCCACATCTGGAAGAAAATTAAATCGTGACAAAATCCGTAAATCGGATTTAATTAAGAAAATAAATTGGATGATACGATCTTATACTGTGCGCGCGCGGCGCAGCAGTCGTCCCGCCTGAGACAATAGCGCGTAAAGATGAAACGGCGTGATCCAGGAAACATTACTCATACCGCGAGAATATAATTATTTTTTTTTGTTTATGCAACAGATTTGGTTCGATTCTACTCGGAAGCAATGGTTTCACTTTTCTTTCGATTCTTGAAGAATCGCCAGAATTTTATGAAATAGCCGGAAGAAGCATATCCTGCAAAAATACAGAACAGTACTACGGGAGGATGGCTTGGAATCAGTACAAAAAAGAACAGAACCAGTAATAAAATTGTCACAAACGGCACTCTTCTACGCAAATTGATTTCCTTGCCGCTATAAAATGGAATATTGCTGACCATAGTCAAACCAGCAAAAAGTGTAACAATCAAAGCCAGCCACTTGATGTCATTTCCTGCCACATTGAAGTCCAGTGCAACCCATATCAATCCTGCGATTAAAGCAGCCGCGGCAGGACTGGGTAATCCTTGAAAAAACCGCTTGTCGATGACATCAATGTTAGTATTAAAACGCGCCAACCGTAGCGCGGCACAGGCACAATAGATGAATGCCGCGATCCATCCCCATTGATCCATATCTCGCAGCGCCCATTCATACATAATCAACGCAGGCGCCACACCAAATGACACCATATCGGACATACTGTCGTATTCAGCACCGAATTCGCTCTGCGTATCCGTCATCCGTGCGACTCGCCCATCCAGACCATCCAGCACCATGGCAATCAGTATGGCAATTGCAGCATATTCAAAATTAGCATTTATCGCTTGAATAATCGCATAAAACCCGGCGAATAATGCCGCAGTTGTAAACAAATTCGGCAGCAAATAGATTCCACGACGGCGCAAACGAAATTGATTGGCTGGCGCATCAGGCTGTGTCGCAGGTTCTGGATGTGTATCAGGCATAAACAATGTTAATGAATATGATGAAGCCGGTGATTAATATTCTGCAATAGCTTTCTCTCATACTGGAAATCAGGCCTGCACCACAGATATTCAGATTAAATGATCGGGTGCAATCGAAAAATACATTGTCGGACCAGCAGCGCTTTTTTAGCACGCACTCCATCGTTATTGCAATTCTCTGAACTCAGCAAGTACTGTTGTCGTTGCGTGCACTTTATCACCGATATTGACATTGATTTTAGTCCCCGGCGGAAGATAGACATCGACACGTGAACCAAAGCGGATAAAACCAAACCGCTGGCCGCGTGAAAGATGATCTCCCGGCAACGCATGACAAAGTATGCGTTTAGCAATGAGTCCGGCGACCTGCACGCAAGTAACATCTTCACCATTATCCGCTTTGATCCATAAAGCATTACGCTCATTTTCCAATGATGCTTTCGGTAAATCCGCATTCACAAATTTACCTGGAAAATACCATTTATCACGTACTTCACCATCAATCGGGCTTCGATTGGAATGCACATTAAATACATTCATAAAAACACTGACTTTAATCGCTTCCCGTTTCAAATAGGGATCTTCTACCTTTTCGACGGCGACAATCCTGCCGTCTGCCGGCGATAAAACGGCATTCGACATCATGGGTACTTCACGCGGCGGGTCGCGAAAAAACTGCAAAACAAAGACCGCAACGATCCAGAAAAACAGTGCCCAGAAGAAACCGGCAAAATAATGAACCAGTAGGGCCACTGAAAACGCAATCGCGATGAAAGGCCAACCTTCTTTTGCAATTAGAGGGTGCGGATAGTTAGTCATAAAAAAATATTTAACAGAATCAGAAATTCAACAACACTAAAGCAATCACCGGATTGTGCATTAATTTTTGCCTTGATCAACCAGTTTATTTTTACTGATCCAAGGCATCATGCCGCGCAACTGAGCACCAACCTGTTCGATCGCGTGTTCGGATGCAAGACGGCGACTTGATTTCAACACTGGCGCACCCGCCTGATTCTCCAGTATAAATTCCCGTGCATATTCACCGGTTTGTATTTCTTTTAAAACCTTACGCATTTCGACGCGTGTCTCATCGGTAATAATGCGCGGCCCACGGGAAACATCACCATATTCGGCATTATTCGAAATCGAATAGCGCATATTGGCAATGCCGCCTTCATAAATCAAATCCACAATCAGTTTGACTTCATGCAGACATTCAAAATAAGCCATCTCAGGCGCATAACCCGCCTCCACCAATGTTTCGAATCCGGCCTGAATCAGCGCGGTCAGTCCCCCGCACAGCACAACCTGCTCACCAAACAAATCGGTTTCGGTCTCTTCACGGAAACTGGTTTCGATCACGCCACCACGTGTCCCGCCATTGGCGGCTGCGTACGATAACGCCACATCACGCGCTCTGCCCGATTTATCCTGATGAACAGCGATCAGCGTCGGTACGCCACCACCCTGGAGGAAAGTAGAACGCACCAGATGCCCCGGCCCTTTGGGCGCAATCATGATGACATCAAGATCTGCACGCGGCGACACCTGACCATAATGAATATTGAAACCATGGGCAAAGGCTAAGGCTGCGCCCGGTTTCAAACCAGGCTCGATCTCATTGATATAGACCGTCGCAATCTGTTCATCCGGCAGAAGCACCATGACGAGATCCGCATCCTTGACAGACTCGGCGACTTCCTTGACGTTCAAGCCGGCCTTCTCGGCCTTGCTCCAAGATGCACCGCCCTTGCGTAAACCAACAGTCACCTGAACGCCGGATTCACTCAGATTATTGGCATGGGCATGTCCCTGTGAACCATAACCGACAATGGTTACTTTTTTCCCTTTAATCAGTGACAAATCTGCATCTTTATCATAATAAACTTTCATTATTTTCCTTTATACGCAATTTGAAACGGAAAGAAACGCGTCTTTCCCACTCCCGAAACTCAAGTTCTGAATTCTTGTAAAATATTATACCCTTAAAACCCAATCCCCGCGCCCGATGCCTGACGCTCCTGTTCTAACCGTCTCCAATACGGCGCTGCTTTCAATATTTTCCAGGAACGCATCCAGTTTTGAGCTTGTTCCTGTCAGTTCTATCGTATAAGACCTGTCGGTCACATCGATAATAGAACCCCGAAAAATATCCACCAGACGCTTAATCTCATCTCGATCTGCGCCTATCGCCTTTATCTTGACCAGCATCAGCTCACGTTCAATGTGGTTACCGTCAATCAGGTCTATCACTTTCACAACTTCAATCAGCTTGTTTAATTGCTTGGTAACCTGTTCGATCACTTCGTCCGAACCCGTTGTCACTAAAGTCATTCGTGATAACGTAGGATCTTCTGTCGGTGCAACGGATAGCGATTCGATATTGTAACCACGCGCCGAGAACAAACCGGCCACACGAGACAAAGCACCCGCCTCGTTTTCCATCAACAATGAAATAATATGTCGCATTTGATTTATACCAGAATCATTTCGGAAAGACCTTTACCACCAGGCACCATGGGAAAAACATTTTCTGTCTGGTCAGTCATGAAATCGAGAAATACCAACCGGTCTTTCAGTTTAAACGCCTCTTTCAACGCACCCTCGATATCCTCAGGCTGTTCGATTTTCATACCCACATGGCCATAGCTCTCCGCAAGCTTGATGAAATCAGGCAGCGCATCCATATAGGATTCCGAGTACCGATTGCCGTGAAAGAATTCCTGCCATTGCCTGACCATACCCATATAGCGATTATTTAAATTAACAATCTTCAGCGGTAATTTATATTGCTTACACGTCGACAGTTCCTGAATACACATCTGTATGCTGGCTTCGCCTGTAACACAGGCGACTTTTGCCCTGGGATTGGCAAGCTGCACGCCCATCGCGGCAGGCATACCAAACCCCATGGTGCCCAATCCACCCGAATTGATCCAGCGTCGCGGCTTGTCAAACTTATAAAACTGCGCAGCCCACATCTGATGCTGACCCACGTCCGAAGTAATGAATGCATCGCCCTTGGTCACTTCATACAGCTTCTCAACAACCATTTGCGGCTTGATAATGCTGCTCGCCCTGTCATACTTCAGACAATCGCGCGCGCGCCACAAGTCAATCTGATTCCACCACTCGCGCAGCGCATTCTGATCAGGCTCTCCTTCCGTATCTTTCAGCAATCTGATCAATTCTTTCAAAACATCGGGCACATTACCGACAATGGGAATATCCACCTTGACGCGTTTTGAAATTGAAGACGGATCAATATCAATATGAATAATCTTCCGGTTTTCATTGGAAAAATGCTTGGGATTACCGATTACCCGGTCATCAAATCGCGCCCCCACTGCAATCAACACATCACAATACTGCATGGCCATATTGGCTTCATACGTACCGTGCATGCCCAGCATGCCGATAAACTGTTTGTCCGTAGCCGGAAAGCCACCCAATCCCATCAATGTGTTGGTGCAGGGATAATTGAGCATTTTAGTCAAATCAGTCAGCAACTTGGCCGCATCACTGAGAATAACACCGCCCCCGGTATAAACAACCGGCCTCTTCGCGCCGAGAATCAAATCAACCGCTTTTTTAATTTGTTTGGCATTGCCTTTTACCACCGGATTGTACGAACGCATTGACAATTTATCCGGATAATCAAACACGGCTTTCTGTTGTGTCACATCTTTGGGAATATCAACAAGAACAGGGCCTGGACGGCCTGTGGATGCGATATAAAAAGCTTTTTTCATCGTTACAGCCAGCTCGCTGATATCACTGACCAGAAAATTATGTTTTACACAGGGTCGGGTTATGCCAACTGTATCCACTTCCTGAAAAGCATCCAGTCCTATCGCATTCGTAGGTACCTGCCCGCTGATAATAACCAGCGGTATCGAATCCATATAGGCCGTAGCGATACCGGTAACGGCATTGGTAACACCAGGACCCGATGTAACGAGCGCCACGCCCACCTTGTTACTGGAGCGCGCATACCCATCCGCCGCGTGAACCGCGGCCTGCTCATGCCTGACCAGAATATGCCTGACTTTGTCCTGTTTGAACAATTCGTCATATATAAAAAGCACCGCGCCGCCGGGATAACCAAAAATACATTCAACGCCCTCTTCCTGTAAGCAACGTATCGTTATTTCCGCGCCGGTTAATTCCACACTCATGCTGTCTGCATCCCAAATTTAAAAATAATTAATCGTTATCCGCTTGTAAATAATAACCTGCTCGTGACAGCGAAGCGATGCAAAGGCATCCTGCGCGGTCATATCAATCCATTCAACACTTACCTGAACGCTCTTACCCTGTTCAAGCGTCTCCCGTGCCGCCGACGGTCAATTCTTCAACACGCAGGGTAGGTTGCCCCACGCCTACCGGCACACTTTGTCCGTCTTTTCCGCATGTACCCACTCCGGGATCCAGCGCCATATCATTGCCGATCATCGAGACACGCGTCAGCACATCCGGCCCGTTGCCAATCAAAGTCGCGCCCTTGACCGGATAAGTAATCTTACCATTTTCTATCCGATAGGCTTCAGCAGCCGAAAAAACAAATTTACCATTAGTAATATCAACCTGTCCGCCTCCAAAATTTGCCGCATAGAGTCCGTTCTTAACCGACGCGATAATTTCGGCGGGATCCTTGTCGCCATTCAGCATATAGGTATTGGTCATGCGCGGCATGGGGATATGCGCAAACGATTCACGCCGTCCATTTCCGGTCAGGGGTACATTCATCAGGCGCGCATTCAGGCTGTCCTGCATATAGCCTTTTAGAATGCCATCCTCTATAAGCGTCGTGCATTGCGTTGGATTCCCCTCATCGTCAATATTCAGGGAACCCCGTCGCCTGGCCAGCGTACCGTCATCGACAACAGTAACACCCGGCGCCGCCACGCGCTGGCCTACCCGCCCGGAAAACGCCGAGCTACCCTTGCGGTTAAAATCACCTTCCAGACCATGTCCAATCGCTTCATGCAATAAAATGCCCGGCCAGCCATTACCGAGTACAACCGTCATCGCCCCGGCGGGCGCCGGACGCGCACCCAGATTAGTCACTGCCTGCTGCACAGCTTTAGCTGCATATTCACGCAGAATATCTTCGGTAAAATAAGCATAGTCAAACCGTCCGCCACCGCCCGCAACGCCCTGCTCACGGCGTCTGTTTTCCTCCACGAGGACTTGCACCGATACGCGCACAAGCGGCCTGACATCGGCTGCCAGCATGCCATCACTGCGCATGACCAGAATCACCTCATATTCTCCCGCCAGTGACGCCATTACCTGCGTCACACGCGAATCAAGCTGACGCGCATAGCGCTCAAGCTTTTCCAATAACAGCACTTTCTCGGTATCCCGCAGACTTGTTATGGGATCTTCAGGTAAATAAAGCAATGGCATTTCTTGAATCCGCGCGTTTGCAGCCACCTGAACAGATCGGCTACCGCCCTGACTTGAAATGGCACGGGTTGCTTTTGCAGCGGCTTCCAGCGCGGTCATGCTGATATCGTCCGAATAGGCAAAAGCTGTCTTATCGCCACTAATCGCGCGCACGCCAACACCTTGCTCGATATTAAAGCTACCCGATTTGACGATACCTTCCTCAAGCATCCAGCCTTCCGAGCGGTTGTACTGGAAATACATATCCGCATAGTCGATTTCATGCGCCAGAATTTGATCCAGCACCTGCTGCAATCCTGAAGGATCGATATTATAGGGTGAGAGCAGACAACGATCAGCTATTTTATAATAATCAGCATTATCAATTGCCTGATAGCGGGATTCTGTAGTCATGATCAGATGTTATGTCGAATTTCATTAAAAACCGGAAAACAATTGGCTGGTTACCAAAAAATATGCGCTAGCATTTCATAGCCTGTTTTATCGAAAGCATTACAACCGGCGATGTTTTAAAGCCGGAAGACTGGCGCGCACACGCTTCAGATACTTTGGGTCAATCTCGGCGACAACCGCTCCAGCGCCACGCGGCAGACGCTTTAATACAACACCCCATGGATCGACAATCATGCTGTCGCCATGCGTTTCACGTCCATTGACATGATAGCCGCCCTGCGCCGGCGCAATGACATAGGCCTGATTCTCGATCGCGCGAGCACGAACCAGAACCTCCCAGTGCGCCTTTCCGGTTACGGCGGTAAATGCCGCCGGTGCAAGTATAATGTCTACACCATCCATTTTGCGGTACAACTCGGGAAAACGCAGATCATAGCAAATGGAAAGTCCGATGCGTCCGAAAGGGGAATCGAATGTAACAACAGTGTCGCCCGCCCTGATCGTTTTCTCCTCGGCGTAGCTTTCATGCTCCATACTGAGTCCGAACAAATGAATCTTGTCATAGCGCGCGATTTGTTCACCGGTATCCGAGTATACCAGACAACTGTTATAAACCCTGTCCGGATCAGGGGATGTCAGCGGAACCGATCCGCCAACCAGCCAGATGCCGAGGCGTTTCGCTGTTTCACTGAGAAAAGTCTGAATCGGACCATTTCCGGGTTGTTCCATAGCGGCCAGCTTATCCGTATCCTTCATGCCCATGAGACAAAAATACTCCGGCAGTACGACAAGCCTGGCCTGTTGGGAAACCGCTTCTTCAATGTGACGCGCAGCCTCTTCCAGATTGGCGTCTACTGTCGGTCCGGACGCCATCTGTATGGCCGCCACACAAAAACAGCGCTCATCATTTCCTTCAACCATCTTAGGCATCTTCAAACTCGTTTAGCTATACTATAATCCGTTCCAATACCAATACTGAACGTGATGCAAAAATATGCGTTCCAAAAAAGACTTTTCAGCCTTTTCGCCCCCTCGCCATCCCCGGTCATTTCATGTCAGGCGAACAATCATTCAAATCGAGCATTCTAACATTTAACGCTGGCTTGATTCTATTTTCAATGATCATTATCTGTTTATTCAATCGCCGTCAACACAAAACTTGATCGCTCACGACTATCCCGACCCGCTGATGAACAACACAATCGACGCTACAACACAGACGGTGCTTGAAAAAGCCTTGGTTTTCAGCCGCTACATGCAGCGGATGTTAAACGGAAATCCGGCGGACAAAGCCATTTTACTCAACAATCTGGAAGAACCGTTTCAGCGCGATGAGATGGAAAACTTCCTCCAGCACCACCGACCAGCCATTAAAGATGAAGCCGATCTCAACCGCGCGCTCCGCTTATTACGCAAGCACGTCATGTTGCGGCTCATCACCCGGGATATTGGCGGACTCGCCGACCTTGCCGAGGTCATGTGCACCATGACCGATCTCGCCGAAATCAGTATCCATTTTGCCCTGCAGCATCATTATCACTGGCTTGCCGAGCCCGGTCGTTTCGGTATTCCGGTAAGCAAGGCCAGCAGCCGGAAGCAACCTTTGCTGGTGGTCGCCATGGGCAAACTGGGTGGACGCGAGCTCAATGCTTCTTCCGACATTGATCTGATTTTTGTTTATCCGGAAGATGGTGAAACCAGCGGAACAAAAACAGTTTCCAACCATGAATTCTTCGCGCGCCTTGGCCGCAAACTGATCGCCTGTCTCAGTGACTACACCGTTGACGGTTATGTTTTCAGGGTCGATATGCGATTGCGGCCGCACGGCGAAAACAGTCCGCTCGCCATCAGCTTTGACATGCTCGACGACTACTTCAAAACCCAAGGGCGCGAATGGGAGCGCCACGCCTGGATCAAAGGCCGTGTTGTCGCCGGATTGTCCGATACCGAAGACGAATCCCGCCTGATGGACCAGATTGTCAGGCCGTTTGTGTTTCGCAAATATCTGGATTTCGATGCCTATGAAGCGATGCGCCGCCTGCATACGCAACTGAGAAAAGAAGTGGAGCGGCGCGAAATGCATGACAATATCAAACTGGGCCCGGGCGGCATCCGTGAAATCGAGTTCGTCACGCAAGTGTTTCAGCTGATACGCGGCGGACGGGATATCGATCTGTGCGTCCGGCCAACACTGGAAGTTTTGCAGCGACTGCGGAAAAAACAGCAACTGCCGCACCAGACAGTCACCGAGCTGGTCGACGCCTATCATTTCCTGCGCAAGCTGGAACATCGCCTACAATACCTGGATGACCAGCAAACCCAGACACTGCCCGGCAATCCGGATGACCGGCAACGCATCGCCACTGCCATGGGTTTCGAGGATTACAGCAGTTTCATGCAGCATCTGGATGTACACCGCATGAATGTCACGCATCACTTTGAATTCATTCTTGCAGCGCCCAAAAAATCACCCGCGCACGATGTGCTGTCGCAGCTCTGGCAGCCACAAACCGACGATGCGGCTAAAACAGAAGCGGCGGCATCGCAGCTCAGCACACTGGGTTTCGCCGAGCCCGCAAAAATCTCCGGCCGGCTGCAACAGTTCTACCAAAGCCACTTTTTTCATCAATTACCGCAATCCAGCCAGCAAAAAATCAACCTGCTCATGCCCGTGCTGATCGAGGTCATTGCCCGCTTCCCACCGGTTGAAATAACACTTGAGCGCATGCTGAAATTACTGGAAATCATCAGTCCGGAGAAATTCACACCGGCATCCTATCTGACACTGCTGCTGGAACACCCCGACACATTACCGCGCGTCGCAAAACTGATCAGCATCAGCCAATGGGCCAGTGACTATCTGGGCCGGCATCCCATCCTGCTCGACGAGCTGCTGCGGCATCAGGAACCCAACCCCCTACCCGACTGGAGCGCATTCAGGAATGAACTGATCGATCAGCTCAATCACGTCAACAAACCGAAAAGTGACGTGACCGGGTGGCAAATGGACCATTTGCGTCACTTTCAGCACGCACAGGTCTTTCAACTGCTGGTCAGCGACCTTGAAGGCGCGATGCAGCTCGAAACGCTGAGCGACCACCTGACCGCGCTGGCGGATCTGATTCTGGAAACCGTTCTCGATCTGGCCTGGAACGGGCTGCGGAAACAACACCGCGACAAACCGCAACTGGCCATCATCGGTTATGGCAAGCTGGGCGGCAAGGAATTGGGCTACGCTTCCGATCTGGATATTATCTTTCTCTATGACGACGCTCATCCCGATGCGCCAGAAAACTACACCCGGCTCGCGCAAAGCATCAACGTGTGGCTGAACAGCCATACCTCGGCGGGATTGCTGTACGCCACCGATCTGCGATTGCGCCCGAATGGCAACAGCGGACTGCTGGTGCACTCCATCGAAGCTTTTGCACAATATCAGCGCAGTCAGGCCTGGGTGTGGGAGCATCAGGCGCTGACCCGCGCGCGATTTGTCGCAGGCGACCCCACCGCGGGACAGGCGTTCGAGTCCACACGAAAAGAAATCCTCTGCCAGCCGCGCGATTTAAGCAAACTCAAACAGGACATCCTCGCCATGCGTGAAAAAATGCGCGGCGCACACCCCAGCCCGGATTCGGGTTCAACCGCCCGGTTTAACATCAAGCACGACCGCGGCGGCATTATTGACGTTGAATTCATCGTACAATATCTGGTTCTGGGATTCGCACACCGGCATCCGGAATTGACCGGCAATATCGGCAACATCGCACTGCTGAAGCTGGCGGCGGAATTAGGACTGATTACGGCACAAAGTGCCGAAAATTGTCGCATCGCCTACCGTGAATACCGGCGTATCCAGCACCGCCAGCGCCTCAACAGCGACAGCGAACTGTCGGGAGAACACCACGCGGAGCATGCGGCGCTGACATTGACCGCAGTGGAAAAACAGCACCTGCAAGACGGCCGCACGGCGGTCATCCGCCTGTGGGACGAAGTTTTCAGCGATTAACAATGCAGCCGCGCAGAAAAATTTATCGATCTTTATGCTGAAATTTTAAAAACTGGCACGATTTATGCTTACAGATAAATACACACACCCGGTGTGTCATAGACTAACTTTTAGGAGACTAAACATGCAAAAAGCACAAAAGGGTTTCACATTAATCGAATTAATGATCGTCGTTGCGATTATCGGTATTCTGGCAGCGATCGCAGTGCCGGCTTATCAAACATATACGGTAAAAGCTCGCTTTTCTGAGGTTACATCAGCAGTTGCACCTTACAAACTAGCTTTAGAAGTCTGCTTCCAAGAGCAATCTGACCTGACTAATTGTACAAATGGAAATCTTGGAGTACCCGCAGTTACTGCTAATGCCGATGGATTTCTCGCTGCAAACTCTGGTGCTGTCGCTGGTAATGGACTACTTACTGCCAATGTAACTATGATTGCAACAGCAGTACAAGGTTTAAATGGCGAAACATATCAACTCGATGGCCAAGCTGCAGCTATAGGAAGGCCTATAATATGGACAGTAAATGCGAACAGCACATGCCGCACACGCGCAGCTGGCCCAATTTGCTAATCATATAAAAATCCGCGACCGGGTCGGGGTGATGGGATTGCTCCTATCACCTCTCCCACACCACCGGACATGCGGTTTCGACTTCGCCGATACGCCGCATCCGGCGGTTGAACCGGGTGACTTACCGCGTACCACGCATGCCCGATTACCTTCACGTAATCGGGCTTTTTCTTTCCCGGCTCCACCCATTCCCCGCGTAACATTCAGCCCGCGTAGGCCCGATTAGCTTTGCGTAATCGGGCTTTCGTGTTTTTTGGTTCCCCACGTTCCCGACATCCCACATCCTAACTCCCGGGTTTCCGTTTGCATGCCGGATTACGCTTCGCTAATCACGGCCTACACCGACTACTACCGGCTGAGATTTTCACATTCCCTGCGCTTTCGTGTTTTAATACTATCCGGAAATTCGCTTAATATGCCGGTTACACCGCATACTGCATCATCCTGGCGATTTTCATCAATCGTAACCAGACATCGCTATATCACATTGTTTTAACTGGTTTAACATTACTATCATGCCGACAATCTCAATGTTCTACGGTATTATTATCCGAATGTATTTTGCACCGGGCGAACATCCGCCTCCGCATTTTCATGTGTATTACAGCGAATGCAAGGCAACAGTGAATATTCCCACAGCCGAAATAATTGCAGGCAATTTACCCGGAAAACAGACAAAACTTGTTCTGGCGTGGACAGAACTGCATCAGGATGAATTGATGGCTAACTGGCATTTGGTGATGAATGGCGAAGAACCGTTCAGAATCCAACCGCTTCAATAGGAGATTGAATCATGTATCCATCAGTAAAGCATGTTGCACCTGCTGAAGATTACACGCTCTCTATCGACTTCGATAACGGCGAGCACGGCACTTTGGATATGAAGCCATTTCTGGATTTTGGTGTTTTTCAACGGCTAAAGGATCGCGCTGCCTTCAATCGGGTGCGGGTAGCCTTTGATACCGTCGAATGGGATACAGGAATAGATTTAGACCCTGAATTTGTTTACCGCAAATGCCGGCTAATAAATACACAACAAAGCGATGCGCCAACACACAGTCGAATCTGAAAAGCCCGCGTAGGCCCGATTAGCTTTGCGTAATCGGGCTTTCGTGTCACACCATAATGTCGGGTTACGCTTCGCTCAACCCGACCTGCCCCAACTACCGCCGTTTGTTCATCTCACGCATCACCATTCACTGTCGCATCGGCATCACCACACCAATCCATGGGGTAAACACCTTTCGCGACATAATGATGAAATGTGGAATACGGCCAATCCGCCACACGCCTGACATAACCATGCTTGAACGGATTGACATGCACGTAATCCACATGATGCCGGTAATCACGATCATCACGTATCAAATGTTCCCAATAACGCCGCTGCCATATACCACGCTCCCCGGCCATTTTGCGGACATTGGAACGGTACTCGGTTTTGGGTAATGCCCGAGAAAATGTACTTTTGATCAAACGCCACCGTGTACTGAAATCCGCATCACCGGGCGGCAACGTCCACACGCAATGCATATGCTCCGGCAAAACCACCCACGCGTCGATTCGAAACGGATAACGCGCGCGCACTCGCCTCACTGTTTCACGCAACAAACCAATTTCGCGAACAAGCAAATCATTATGCCGCCGCCGCAACAAATTCACCGTAAAAAACCAGGTGCCTCCCGGCATGAAAGCACGTCGATAATCAGCCATATTTTTTCAGTCAGATCATATACGATCACTACACCGCGTAGGCCCGATTAGCCTTGCGTAATCGGGCTTTCATGTTACACCACAATATCGGGTTACGCGCAACTCAACCTGACCTACCGCTTTTTCCCGGCGCACCCGCATTCCGGGGCATTGCCACATTCCCCGCAACCTCACGCATAAAAACGCCACCCCCTTCATTCAAATCTGGGCACCTCAATATTGGCGACACTGAGCGCAAGCGTAACCCCGGATAGATTGCCGCGCCAATTATCCCGCTTAGAGACCTTTGCACGGTGTCATGAGCGGTGCGAGAATAAGGCAAAAATTTGTGAAAAGCGGAGTTTACGCAGGGTAAATGAGCATTTTTCACAAATTTTTAACGCCATTATCGTGCCGCGTAGTAACCGTGCGAAGGTCTCTCTTAGATTATTTCCTTGGCATGTATACCAATCTTTGGTAAATTATAAGAAAGACAATATTTTGGAAAGGTTAGAAAATGGCCAAAAATACCAGTGTTTCGCTTGGCGATCATTTTGAGACTTTCGTTGATGAACGGGTCAAGGCGGGGCGCTATGCTTCAGCAAGTGATGTCGTGCGCGCAGGACTCAGACTTCTGGAACAGGAGGAAACCAGACTGGAGGCACTACGCGCTGCCCTTATCAAAGGTGAGGAAAGCGGTATTGCCGAGGACTACAACATTGAGGCCATACAGCGTGAGCTTGATAGTGAAGAATAATGCGCTTTAAGGTTTCAAAAGAAGCGCGGGACGATATACGCAAGATTGGCCGTTACACGCAACGCAAATGGGGCAAAGATCAACGCCGGAATTATTTAAACGATCTGGATAAAAAATTCGGTTTACTTGCCGAAAACCCTCTTCTGGGTCGTCGCTGTGACAGTATCAGAGAAGGATATTTCCGCTTTGAATATGTCAGCCACGTTATTTTTTACAGGCAGGAAAAAGACTTTATCGTTATTTCCCGTGTCATACACCAAAGCCGCGATGTAAAGGCGTTACTCGGTGAAACAGGCAAGACGTGAACAACGTCTTGAACAACTCGAAACTCAGCGTCAGGAACTGGGTACCGTGTACCACGCATGCCTGATTACCTTCGCGTAATATGGCTATCGTCCGGAATTCCTTGCAGGATACACTGGATAGAATTCAGCGATTTGTACCTGCTAATGTGAACCCACGGAATACCGATTAGCAAGGCAGGGTGGATAAACGAAGCGCCATCCACCGTCGCATCAGCATCACCACACCAACCCATGGAATAAATGCCTTTGGCGACATAACGATGCAATGTGGAATACGGCCAATCTGCTGCACGCCTGACATAACCATGCTTTAACGGATTGACATGCACGTAATCCACATGATACCGGTAATCACGATCATCACGTATCCAATGTCCCAATAACGCCGCTGCCATATGCCGCGCAAAGGTCTCGGAACGGTATTCGGTTTTGGGTAGCACCCGCGAAAATGTGCTTTTGATCAAACGCCACCGTGTACTGAAATCCGCATCACCGGGTGGTAATGTCCACACCAGATCAATCACCTGCAGCCGGTTGCAAAATTGCCAATATACGGCGTGACCATTCGCTGGTAATATAACGGCCTTGCGCCGCGCCCGGCTATGACGCCTTTTTGACCCGGCCACTCGTCCTAACAACGACAGGACGCTAACAATCAATACCAATGACCAATACCTGATGACAACACTTAAGAATGATACTTTTTTGCGGGCCTTGCTGAAACAGCCCGTTGAATATACCCCCGTATGGATGATGCGCCAGGCAGGGCGCTATTTGACCGAATACAACGCAACCCGCGCACGCGCCGGTGATTTTCTGACCTTGTGTAAAACCCCGGCGCTGGCTACCGAAGTAACCTTGCAGCCGCTCGACCGCTTTCCGCTGGATGCGGCGATTTTGTTTTCCGATATCCTGACGATTCCCGATGCCATGGGCCTTGGACTGCGTTTCGCACAGGGCGAAGGGCCGGTATTCGACAAGCCATTGAAGGACGAAAAAGCGATTCATGCGCTCAGGGTGCCTGATCCGGATACCGAGTTGCGCTATGTGATGGATGCCGTGACTGAAATCCGCAAGGCGCTGGATAACCGCGTGCCGCTGATCGGTTTTTCCGGCAGCCCGTTCACGCTCGCCTGTTATATGGTGGAAGGACGCGGCGGCACCGATTTCCGCGATATCAAGACGATGCTCTACAGCCGTCCTGACCTGCTGCACCAAATACTGGATAAAAATGCCCAGGCCGTCACGGCTTACCTGAATGCGCAAATCGCATCGGGTGCTCAGGCCGTCATGATTTTTGACACTTGGGGCGGCGCGTTGTCGCATTCGGCTTATCAGGAATTCTCTCTGCGCTACATGCGGCAAATCATTACCGGCATCACGCGGGAAAAGGATAATACGCGTATACCCTGTATCGTATTTACCAAAGGCGGCGGTTTATGGCTGGAAGCGATTGCCGACATCGGCTGCGATGCAGTGGGTCTGGACTGGACGATCGATATCGGCGATGCGCGCCGCCGCGTCGGCGACAAGGTGGCATTGCAGGGCAACCTCGATCCTTCCATACTTTTTGCGCCACCGGAAGTGATCGCGAAGGAAACGGAAAAAATACTGTCGAGCTACGGTCATGGCTCCGGCCATGTGTTTAACCTGGGGCATGGCATATCCCAGTTCACACCCCCGGAAAATGCCGCCGCACTGGTTGAGGCGGTTCACACACTGAGCCGGAAATTTCATTAAGCCCTCAGGCCCCAGTAATATACAGGCTATCGAGGGGCTATAAAAAGGTAACAACGTGCATATTTTGATCATCGAAGATGATATGGCGATCGCCGCCAATCTTTATGATTTTTTCGAATCACATGGACACAGCGTGGATGCTGCGGCCGACGGTGCTGTAGGACTTCATCTCGCCGCCACGCAGCAGTTTGACGCTATTTTGCTTGACTTGGGCTTGCCCGGCATGAGTGGACTGGCCCTGTGCCATAAACTCAGAAATGAATTGAGAATAGACACGCCGATTCTGATGCTGACTGCAAGAGACACGCTGGAAGACAAGCTGACCGGTTTTGAGCACGGCGCAGATGACTATCTGGTCAAACCCTTTGCGCTCAAGGAAGTTGAAGCCCGTTTAAGCGCATTGCACAAGCGCCATTCCGGGCGTGTCGCGAACCGTACGCTGGAAGTCGGTAATCTATTCTACGATCCCAAGACTTTTTCGATCCGTTTTGAAAACAAGGATGTCAAATTACCCCCCAAATGTGTCCGGTTGCTGGCTTTGATGATGAGCGAACCGGGACGCGTGTTCAGCCGCAAGGAACTCGAATCGGAAGCTTGGGAAAATACACAGGAAACCAGCGATACGCTGCGCAGCCACATGCATGTTCTACGGCGCGCCTTGACGCGTGTCGGCGGCTATGACCCCATTGAAACTGTTCACGGCATTGGCTATTGCCTGACAACTTCCTGTGATAAGCCGCATCAGGATTAAGCACGGCCTGCGCCTGCGTGTTGCCAACGCACTGGCAAATTTCTGCATTGTCATCGTCGGCGCATTATGTATCATTTTATACCTTGTCTCTGACAATATTGAAGAAGCACATATCAGACAGGTGATCGAAGTCGAAATGGATCATCTTGTGCATCGCTATCGCAAGCATTCCGATTTTTATTCCCAGATCGGTTCGCATCTCAAAAGCTATGTCGTTCGGCATGTCGATGATGAATTGCAGATCCCGTCCTACTACCGCGGCTTGAATAACGGTTATCACAGAATCTACTACGATTACGAAAACATTTATGTTCTCGTAAAATCCATTGATAACATCAAGTTTATTGTGGCTTACCGCATTACTTTACACACGCAGCGGCTCAGCGAATTACGCTTGCTCATTCTGTTATCCTGGATTGCCGTCACGGCCATCGCATTTGTTGTGGGTTATATGCTGGCCGGCATGCTCGTCAAACAGGTCACCGATCTTGCCGAAAGAGTCAGGCTGCTCGCTCCAGGCGATGTGCAGGGCGCGCCGCTGATGAAATCCGATATGGACGAAGAAGTCGCTCAACTGGCGTCAGCACTGGATGGTTACCAGAACCGGATACGCCGGATGCTGCAAAGAGAACAGGAATTCACCGCCAATATCAGTCATGAATTGAGAACACCGATCACTACCATCCTGACCAGCTGTGAGTTACTGGATGCGGAACCGGGTCTCTCCGATAAAGTGCGCTTGCGTATCAAACGGATAGAATCAGCCACAACCCGCATGGGTGAACAGTTGCAGGCGCTGCTGTTTCTGGCGCGCGAACAGGCGCTGGGCGTAATGGAACCCGTGGCCATCGCAGAATGCATCAGTGACGCCGCCGAGCCGCTCTATCCCGAAATTCATCGCAAGAAACTGAAATTCATTGTCAACGTCAGTCCGGACATTATTATTCCGTTGAACCGTCAGGCGCTGCATACCGCGCTGACCAATCTGCTGCGCAATGCCATTCAATATACTGACGAAGGATCGATCCGGGTAGATTACAGCAACGGTCATCTATCCGTGACCGATACCGGAATGGGTATAGAGCCGGCTTTCCTGCCTTTGCTGTTTGAACGTTTCTTTCGTGGCACTACACGCGTGGAAGGGCTTGGCATCGGCTTGCCGATTGTCAAACGCATCTGCAACCACTACGGCTGGAAAATCAACGTCGAAAGCCAGGTCGGGCGTGGCACGACTTTTCACATCACCTTCTCATCGCAGCGGCATCCGGAAGGAATATGAGGCCACCCTCAGACTGCCATCCACCGCGCTGACGCAAGTTCAAGGCATCCCGGATAACGGTGTCAACCAAGGTTTTCAGGTTCAGGCAAAAGTATTGACAATCCCGCTATGCCTGTTCAGTGTCAGCTGCCGCTCCAGCCCTGGATTTAATTCATCCTGTGTATTAAAACCATTCACGCCATTTATATTTTTCGCGTGTTGATGCCCCTGTCGCTCACCTTGCTCCTGGCGTTGAAATGATTCGGCGCCCACCATGACATCACCAAGCTGGATACCATTCTCCGCCATCATTTCGCGCAATCGCGGCAGCGCCGCTTCTATGGCCTCGCGTACTGCCAAATGGGGAGATACAAATTGCGCCGATGCCTGAGCGCCGTTGTCTCCGGAAAGACTTAACATGATTTCAACAGGACCAAGATGCGCGGGATTCAAACGCAGCTCGGCAACCTGATGCTGCTGATGCGCAAGCCAGACTATTTTTTGTGAAAACTCGTTACCCCACTTGGGTTGATCCATTTGCATGTCCAGATTGACATAAAAAGGCGCAGCTGTTGCAGCTGTTGTAGTTGTTTGCAGCGCGGCGCTTGATGTTGCTTGCGTCAGACCGCCAGGCGCGGACTGACTGTGAAATTCTGGCATGTCAACACCTGTCTGCAACAAAGGGCTGGCTTCTACTGCTTCTACTGCTTGTGTTACATCATTCAAACTTAACAAATCGTAAGTCTGTGGCATGTCAACACCTGCCTGCAGCGATAGATTTACCTCTCCTGCACGCGTGAATAAGTGCTTCTGAAAACCGGAAGAAAACGCCGGTAATGCTGCATCGTCGACAAAGTTTACAGCGCGCGCTATAGGTCTCAAATCACTAGGGCCACTCCCTGCAAAATTCTGTATAAAGTCTTTCTGCGTACCGGGATGGACAGGCTGCGTAATGGTAGCAGTAACCGAGCCGAGATCCGGCATCGCATCCGCGATGCTATCGATCAGGCCGGATTGAATTTTAGGCGGCGTGAAATTTCCCGTGGATACAATAGGCGGAGCAGGCGGTATAACTTCAGTACCAATGCTATCCTCCAGCATCAGCGCCTGGGAAAACTGAATCTGATTCACCGCTGATTCAGATGTTGCATGATTCATGCTGTCCGCACTCATCGCACTGTCTGTGGCGTTTGTTGCCACACCAGTCAACTGAGTCATGCGGGCCTTACCGGCATCATCCGGTTGCTCTACCGATGGGTCAGACACGGATTCTGTTTGCTTACTGTTCGTATCCGGAGTTGCTTTTTTGGCAGGACTCTCCGTTGGAGCAGACGCCTTTTCAGCAACTTCACGCGCCAGAATATTATCAAACCCTTCCGATTCAGACTTGTTGACATTGCCTGGCCCATCATTGCCTTTTAGGGATTGAGGCGCTTGTGTTTGTACCTGCACGGAAACAATTGGATCTAACATGATTGATATCCTATAAAATTATTGTCTTTTTATGCACGCGATCAAACAATCGTTTGGCTGTTCGAAACCTTTGCACGGTTACTACGCGGCACGATAATGGCGTTAAAAATTTGCGAAAAATGCTCATTTACCCCGTGTAAACTCCGCTTTTTCGCAAATTTTTGCCTTATTCTCGTACCGCTCATGACGCCGTGCAAAGGTCTCTGTTCATTTCATCCGATCAAAATCCCGCCGGGCAAAACGATTGGATGAAAATTCATCGGTTTCATTCTGCTCAATCCTTTTTTGTTTGAGCGCCCGTATTTTTTGATGACGTTGTGACACCGTATCGAAAGCGTTTAATTTACGCTGACAGGATTGATATTCATCGCAACCCGCCAGACGACTACTTTCCGCATACTGAACCGCACGTCTTTGCTCGATAATCGCAGCATCCAGTTTATGAATGAATGTCATGAAATTGCGCCACTCCGCATGCCCCATTCCATTCCGGGAAGCATTCTGTAACTGCTGCTGGTAACTTTGCCGATAATTCAGCAATAAATTGAGTTTCTGTTCTGCTTCGCGATACTGCGCGTTCAGCCTTCCCAACTTCTTCGCGGATTCATTACTCTGCTCCTGGGACAATTCAATCAACTTCTGTAAGGATTTGTTTTCAAGCATTTTTGAATTCAGTAAGATTATTTAGGTGGCGCAAATAACATCAATATTTTTTTGATACTGTCATCATAGCTTTCATACTGCATCATGCCCTGCTGCAGAAAATTCTCCAGTCTGGGATGGAGTTGAATGGCCAGATCCAATGCCGGATCCGAACCCGGCATATAGGCCCCAACACTGATTAAGTCATAGCTGCGTTGATAACGTGAAAAGGTGCTTTTGAATTTTCTTGCCGCTTCAACTTGCTCGGCTGGAACTACACTCGACATGACACGACTGATTGAAGCTTCGATATCAATCGCCGGATAATGCCCAGCCTCAGCCAATCGGCGTGAAAGCACGATATGTCCGTCCAGTATCGCTCTCGCACTGTCGGCAATCGGATCGTTATGATCATCGCCTTCAGTGAGTACGGTATAGAATGCAGTAATCGAACCACTATCACGGTTACCGTTACCCGCGCGTTCAACCAGTTGCGGCAGTTTGGCGAACACGGATGGCGGATAGCCTTTTGTCGCGGGTGGTTCGCCAATGGCCAGTGCGATCTCGCGTTGCGCCATTGCAAAGCGTGTCAACGAATCCATAATGAGCAGCACATGTTTTCCTTCATCACGGAAAAATTCCGCAATCGCTGTTGCGTATGACGCACCCTGCAACCGCAACAGCGGCGAGGTATCCGCAGGCGCCGCGACAATCACGGAGCGGGCAAGTCCTTCATGTCCGAGTATGTTTTCAATGAATTCCTTAACTTCACGCCCGCGTTCGCCAATCAAGCCTACAACGATAACGTCGGCGCTAGTGTAACGCGCCATCATACCAATCAGCACGCTTTTTCCGACACCGCTGCCCGCAAATAAACCCATGCGTTGACCGCGGCCTACTGTCAACAGGGTATTGATTGCCCGCACACCGACATCAAGCGGCTGGGAAACCGGAATGCGTTCGAGCGGATTATAGGGCCTGCTGTACAGCGGAACATTCTTTTCCGCCTTCACCGGCCCCAGATTATCCAGCGGCTCTCCAGCGCCATTCAATACCCGGCCCAACAATCCATATCCAACATTGACGTGCTTAGCCTGATCCGACAGCCGTCTTTTCGGATACTGTACGGTGCCTACTCTAGGCACTTGCGCGGCAACTTCTGCAGGCAGGACTTTCGCGCCCGGCGTGAGTCCATACACTTCACCCGTCGGCATCAAAAACAAACGTCCCTCTGAGAAACCAACGACTTCGGCTGATATACTGTTGCCGTTAATTAAAAAAACGGCGCAGCTGCTGCCGACCGCAAGCTTAAGACCGGTTACCTCCATAACCAGACCGGTTACCTTTGTTATCGTGCCACTGGATAAAATCGGATTGACAACGGAAATAAGCTGACTGCAATTCTCTAAAAAATTACACCAGTTTTCATGATGACTGTGCATGCGTTATTTTTCAATCCAATCACTATTTTGACCTATTGCGGCCAGAATTCTTCTCCAACGTGTTTCCACGCTGGCATCCATTTCACTGCCACCGGCTTCGATGCGGCAACCGCCTTGTGCGATCTGAGTATCTTCAAAAATTTCCCAACTATCCTGCAATAGTTGTTCACCCAGATGCTGGCGCACAATTCCGGCGTCATCCGGATGCAAAACCAGACGAAGCGGCCGCATCACGCCCGGAAGCTGGCGTACCGCATCTTGCACAATAGGAAGAATCATTTCAGGTCGCACGGCGATTGCCTCTTTAGTCATTTTCTTTGCCAGATCGATGGCAAGCGTTAAAAGATTTTGCGCAACCTGCTGATCCAGGTCATGCAGCTGGTCATCAAGATCTCCAAATACACGCCCGATATGCGCCAACTCTTCTTTTATCTCGGATCCGGCTTGTTGACGACCTTCCTGATAACCTTTGCTGTAACCTTCCTGATACCCATTACTCAGGCCTTCTTCATAACCTTGTTTCTGGCCGTCTTCCCTGGCTTGCTGAAAAAGAGCAGCTATTTCTTCTTCTGTCGCCGCCAGCTGCTCTTCACTTTTCGCCGTACTGCCATCACTTGAATGATCAGCCTGAGTTTCTGCTTCCGCAGTGTCTTGCTGACGATGCGCTGAAGCGCCTTCTGCGCCGGAACGATCCAGCGTGTTCCATTGCCAGAGCTGGCAGGACTTCAGTTTATCTTTTGGTATGACAGTGGCTGTTTCCATTCACACTAATCTGGTAATTTAAATATAACTGTCGTCACCCTTGCCGCCCAAAGCAATCTGTCCGCTATCGGCCAATTGACGCAGTACTCTGAGTATTTCTTTTTGCTCCGCTTCAACTTCGGATACACGCACCGGTCCTTTACCTTCCAAATCCTCCTTCAATGCTTCAACCGCGCGTTTTGACATGTTTTTGAAGATTTTCTCTCGAACTTCTTCCGCCGCACCTTTTAAGGCGACCACCAGAGATTCGGATTGCACTTCTCTCAACAATAATTGAATTCCCTGATCATCAACATCAGCCAGATTATCAAACACAAACATTTCATCCATGATCTTCTGCGCGAGATCCTCGTCATATTGCTTGATATTTTCGATCACGCTGGCTTCCTGAGCCGTAGGTACAAAATTCAGTATCTCCGCCGCAGTGCGAATACCCCCCATTGGCGCTTTACGGATATTCGTGCTACCGGATAACAGTTTTGTGAGCACATCATTCAGCTCTCTTAGCGCATCCGGTTGAATACTGTCCAATGTTGCGATGCGCAGTATTGTGTCATTCCGTAACCGCTCCGTAAAAAGACTAAGAACTTCACTGGCTTGATCACGCTCTATATGCACCAGGATGGTGGCAATAATCTGCGGATGTTCATTCTTGATCAACTCAACAATTGACGACGCATCCATCCATTTAAGCGCCTCAATTCCACTGGTATCGTCGCCATGCAGAATCCGATCGAGTAGGCCCGCGGCTTTTTCATCACCTAATGCGCCAGTCAGCACTTTGCGAATATATTCACTGGAGTCTTGTCCCAACGAAGTCCGGCCAGAGGCCTGCGTATGGAACTCGTCAACCGTACTCTCAATTTCATCCTGCGTGACATTATTCAACGTTGACATGGCTTTTCCCAGCTTCTGGACTTCCTTGGGTGACAAAAATTTCAGCACTGACGCGGCTTCCTGTTCACCCAATGACATAAGCAGAATCGCGCTCTTTTTCAAGCCATCGTTATCCATTGTTTACCCACTCTTTAACTACGTTGGCGACAATGGCCGGCTCCTCTCTGGCCATGCTCCTGATTTTCTGTATGTTTTCTTCCAATTGCCGCTTCCTGACCTCTTCCTCGGTGGCTTTCTGATCCAACAGCGGCGTACCATCCGCAGCAAACTGCACGGACTGTTCGTCTGCATCAGCCGCTGTATTGTCAGCCAGCAAGGCGCGTTGCTTTTCTTCCAGTGCAGGATCATGCATCAGTGATTTCAGATAGGGCCGCAGAACCTTTAACAGGAAAAACAGAACAATCGCGGCGATGATAAGTTGTTTTGCGATTTCCATCGCCAGCATAATCATTTCAGGATCTTTCCATACAGGAATTTCCTGTGACGCATCGCCCATGTCGTTGAACAAATTATTGGTAACCGTTAACGTATCACCTCGCTCTTCGTTATAGCCTATGGCATCTTTTACCAGTTTATTGATTTCCTGTATTTCTTCCGCGGAAAGCGGCGTGTGCGTAATATTGCCCTCACCGTCGATAACGCGGCGGTAATTCACCACAACTGCGGCCGACAGGCGCCTGATGTTGCCTACGGGCAATTGCGTATGCTGTATTGTTTTATCGACCTCATAGTTAGTTGTCGATTCCTTACGCTGATCGGTTGGCAATGGCTCGGGTTTCTTCTCGCCCGCTTCCCCCTCCACTTCTATCGGCGCAGCCGCAGGTTCCGGTGGACGATTCGTCAATGCCCCTGGAATTCCACCATCGAATTTGTTGCCTGTTGACAAGGATTCCATGGTTTGCTGACTGCGAACCGAAGCCGGATCGTCTGGCGTATTATTGGGCCGGTAAATTTCCTCAGCCCGTTCAATACGCGAGAAATCGAGATCGGCTGTTACCTGCGCGTGCACATTGTCGCTGCCGGTGATGGGCGACAGTATCTTTTCTATACGGCTGACGTAGCTTTTCTCAAGCTCATGCAGATATTCCAGTTGTTTCGCATCGAACTTGGATTCTTTTTTCGGTTCTTGCCCACTGAGTAAATTACCGTTCTGATCGACGACAGTCACATTTCTTGTCGGTAAATTCGGAATACTGCTGGAAACCAAATGAACAATAGCGCTGACTTGCTCTTCGTTCAGCACTCGTCCTGGATAAAGATTCAGCAACACAGAAACCGTCGGCTGCTGTCTTTCTCTTGCAAAAACAGATGGCTTGGAAATCGCCAGATGAACACGCGCACTTTGCACAGCCGCCAGCGATTGCACAGAGCGCGCCAATTCACCCTCAAGTGCGCGTTGATAGTTGACTTGTTCGAGAAATTGACTGGTTCCGAATTTCTGATTTTCCATTAACTCAAATCCGGCCAGACCACTGCGCGGCAACCCCTGACCGGCAAGACGCAGCCGAATTTCATGCACCTGATTACTCGGCACCAGAATAGCGCCGCCGCCATCGGATAGCTTATAAGGCACATTCGATTGTTGCAGTGCGTTAATAATAGCAGCGCCATCCTGATCGGAAATATTGGAAAACAGCACCCGGTAGTCCGGAGACTGACTCCATAACCAGGCGCCTGCAAGCAATGCAATAGTTGCCGCAGCAGCAACGATGATTCCCAGTTTTTTATGCTGGGATAACTGATTGAATTTGTCCAATCCAAATGCCGAGCTCGATGACGCGCCCGGCTGCACCTTGGTTGAATTTGCTGTATTGACTTCGTCGGGTACCGTGGCCACAAATGTTCTCCTGCCTGATTGCTTCTCCGTTTGCCATTCAGTTCGATGCTTTACTGATTCAAGTTATATCGTGATAATCCGTAATCAACTTTTTGAATCCGTAAAATCTTGATCAGCGTATCCTCACTCAATCTGAATACACTATCGAAAGATGCATTATCGATAATTTTTCATGCTTGCAAGGTTTGAATAAAACGGATTTGCCTACTCTATTCCTGTCATGATCACCCCCTTGATCAATGCTATTCTGATGGCCATTGTACGCATGGTTCTCTGTACAATGAAAACGGGTTAACGCCGCCTGTACCGCTGTGCCGCTGGAGAATCGGCAATTGAGCAGATCATCGTTTCGATTATTTTCCGGTATGTCAGTCCGTACAATTTTCCCGTTTAATCTCGCTCTTATCTGTAATTTCTATTCATAAGGTTGTATCATGGAAAATTCTGGAATTAATACAATACTTGATCAACTGCGGGCCACTTCGGCGCTTGCATCCGGCATAAAGCGTCCTGAAGCAGAAAATGATGCGGTGAGGGTTGATTTCAGTGAAACATTGAAAGCCGCCGTAGACAAAACCAACCATCTTCAGCAAACGGCCAAACAAATGACGCGGGATTTTGTCAACGGTGAGTCTAATACAGGCCTGCATGATGTCATGATTTCCCTGCAAAAGGCTAATATTACTTTCCAGGGCATGGTGCAGGTGCGTAATAAATTAGTCACTGCTTATCAGGAAATCATGAATATGCAGGTTTGAAATTTTCACTGCTGTTATTGATCAGCACATGACCGTAATAGCGGTTCGGCTGTTTATAGAAAGGTTGATTGCATTTGTCACAGAAAGAAGACCTGTTTGCGCATCAGGATACACTTGCGCAGTTACATGAAGATATTCCGTTATCCGATAAGCTGAGCTTTATACATCAGATTATTCTGCAGGATTTTCCTTTCATCAATCGTCTGGCAATCGCGCTGTTTGATGAAAAAACAGATACGCTAAAAACCTATACACATAGCACAGATGATCCCGACAACCCGATCACTACTTATGAAGCCGCACTGAGTACAGCACCCTCATTACGTGACATCATCGACCACCGCCGCCCGCGACTGGTACAGGATCTGAATATTTTTGCTCAAGGCAAGCATGAGCATACCAAGCGCATTGCGGCGAAAGGTTATAAATCCAGCTACACCATGCCGTTGTATCAAAGCGGCGCTTTCATTGGTTTTTTGTTTTTTAATTCCTTGCAGGAACACCCTTTTTCACCCACGGCGCTGCGACAGATTGATATCTATGGCCATTTAATCGCACTCATGGTTATCAACGAACTGGCCGCCATACGAACGCTTGTCGCCGCAGTGCAGGCCACGCGCAGCATGACGCATTACCGTGATATAGAAACGGGCAAGCACATCGACCGCACAGCGCATTATGCACGCCTTATTGCGCGAGAACTGGCGAAGAACTACGACATCTCCGATGAACAGATCGAGCACATTTTTCTGTTTTCTCCACTGCATGATGTCGGCAAAATCGGTATCCCGGATAGCATTCTGCGTAAACCCGGAAAACTGGATGATGATGAATTTGATGTCATGAAAACGCACCCGGTAAAAGGACGCGAAATCATTGATTCCATTCTCGAAGATTTCAGTTTATATGGATTGGGCCATGTCAGTATTATGCGTAATATCGCGGAGTATCACCATGAAGCAGTGGACGGCAGCGGTTATCCAAAAGGATTAAAAGGCAATGAGATTCCGATCGAGGCGCGCATCAGTGCGGTCGCCGATGTATTTGACGCGCTGACTTCACGCCGCGCTTACAAAATGCCCTGGAGTAATGAGAAAGCTTTTGCACTGTTGAAGCAATTATCCAATACCACACTGGATCGTGACTGCGTCAATGCATTACTCAGACATCCGGAAAAAATAGCGGAAATTCAACAGCGCTTCAAGGATGATGAACCCGCCTGATCACAACCATAAACCATACCACAGACTTGCGGGAATCAAACTCATCGACAGACTCCTAGCCGAACAATTCCAACAGCATTTTAATGGCCAGGCAATAAAGCAGTATGACGAATAGCTTTCTGAGCGTGGCGGCCTGAGCTGAATGCGTTGTTTTCGCACCAAACGGCGCCGTAATCATGCTGGCCAGCGCCAGCCAACCCAGGGCCGGCAGATAAACATAACCCAGACTGTATTCAGGTAAAGCGCACGATTGCGTAACACCATTCAGAATATACCCAGCCGTGCCTGTCACAGCGATAGGAAAACCGATTGCGGCAGCCGTGCCTATCGCGTGCTGAATTTTGATGCGGCGTAAGGTCAGGAAAGGCACGGTCAGGATTCCGCCTCCAATAGCAACCAGACTGGAAATAGCCCCGATTACACTGCCTGCGGCAAAAAAACCGATTTTTCCGGAAAATCTGTGGTAAAAGTGCTGATTTGAACCCGCACCGGGTTCAGTCTCTGAAACCCGTTTCAACAGCATACTGGTTGCAACATAGAAAATAAACACAGTAAAAATGACATGCAACACTGTGCTGGACAGCATTCCGGCCAGAAAGGCTCCACCCAGAGTTCCTATTACGATGCCTGGCGTCATGTATTTGAATATCCGCCAGTTAACCGCGCCATGCCTGTTATGGGTATACAGGCTGGCCGCGGCTGTGAATATAATGGTGGCCATGGTTGTGCCCAGCGCCAGATGCAGGATGCGATCCGGCGGAAAATCCTGGATCGTAAAAAGAAATGTCAATGCCGGAACAATAATGAGACCGCCACCGATACCGAGCAATCCGGCAAAAAAGCCGACAACGGCGCCCAGCGACAGATAAACAAGCCACCATTCCATACCGTCTTTGTCAGGCTTGCAGGATCTTCAGGATGAATTTCCACTCATCCGGATCGACTGGTGTAATGGACAACCGATTACCTGTTTGCAGCACACGCATACGCTCAAGTTGAGGGTATTGACGTAACTCTTTGATGGTCAGCAAACGCGTCTTTTCTTTGAACGTGATTTCAACATTAAACCAGCGCGGATAATCCCGGCTTGCTTTAGCATCATAAAATCTGTTTTCAGGATCAAATTGCGTAGCATCCGGATAAGCAGACCGGGTTACCTCGACGATTCCGGCAATACCCGGTTGTGCGCAGCAGGAATGATAGAAAAATGCCAAATCACCGACATGCATCTGTTTCCACATAAAATTGCGCGCCTGATAATTACGCACGCCATCCCATGCTGTTGTTTGCCCAGGCAAAACGAGCAGATTATCAAGACTGAATTTGCTTGGCTCGGATTTCATCAGCCAGTAGCGCATGCATATTCCATTGTATTTCTGATTAACAGGATGTTAAAGGTGGATTCTCAAGAGAAAATTTCAGGAGTGTCTCTAAGAATCCGGATTTTGTCACAACATTCTGTTATTCACAAAACTTGTACATGACTAACCGTCAGCCGAAGCAATTGCATTAGACTTCATAAGGAATTGTTCAAACTCCAGCGCAGCCAAGGGTTTGCTCAAAAGATACCCTTGCGCTTCATCACAATATTTTTTCTTCAGAAAGTCCAATTGAAAATCACTCTCCACACCCTCCGCCGTCACTTTCATGTCCATGCTTCCCGCCATGGCGATAATGGCGGACGCAATCGCACTGTCGTTTGTGCTTTGCTCCAGATTACGCACAAAAGTCTGATCGACTTTAAGTCGGTCAATAGGAAAGCTTTTGAGTCGACTCAAACTGGAGTAGCCTGTTCCGAAATCATCAATTGCCAGCTGTACGCCAATTTTCTTAAGTTGCGTCAAAACATTCATAACATAATCGACATCGCTAACCAGCGCACTCTCGGTTAATTCCAGCTCCAGCACTTCCGGCTCCAGACCCGTTTCATTCAGGATTCGCTCTACAGCGCCTGCAAATCCCCGATGAAGAAACTGAACCCCCGAAACATTTACAGCAATGCGATCAAGCGGGAATCCCCGGCTGCGCCAGTTCTGAATTTGCGCGCACGCCTCGCGCAGCACCCACTCACCGATGGAAATGATTAATCCGGTATCCTCTGCCAAAGGAATAAACTCAACCGGAGAAACCGATCCCAATTCACTGTTTGTCCAGCGCAGAAGCGCCTCCAGTCCGTTAAATTTTCCGTGAACAATGTCCAGTTGCGGTTGATAATAAAGCTCAAGCTCACCGCGTTCAATGGCTTTGCGTAAATGATTTTCTAAAATGAGTCTACGCAACGCTATCTCGGTCATTTTCCGCGAAAAGTAACGATACATATCGCCTCCCGTGCGTTTGGCGTAGTACATTGCAAGATCCGCATGCTTCAACAGCTCTTCGGCGGTCTCTCCATCATCCGGATAAATCGCGATACCGATACTTGTCGTCGTTACAAGCTCGTGTTCTCCCAGAACAATCGGCTGCGCCAGATTAACACGGATGCGCTCGGCAACAGTCATTGCAGATTCATTGCGATCTAACGCAGTCAGCAACAAAGTGAATTCATCGCCACCCAGACGCGCAAGAGAAGCATCATCCCGTTCGCTTGCTGACCGAGCAAGCGCGTCATTCGCGCGAACACTTTTATACAAACGCTCACCGATAACACGTAACACCTGATCACCGACATGATGGCCCAGCGTATCATTAATCCGCTTAAAACCATCAAGATCGATAAACAATACACCCATCTTTGTTTTCTGGCGTTCAGCCTGCGCAATCATTCTTTGCAAATACTCCAGAAAAAAAAGGCGATTTGGAAGCTCGGTCAGTTCGTCGTAGTAGGCCATCTGATGCAATCTCTGCTTGCTTTGCAGTAATTGCTGCGTTATCTGGCTTCCTTTGAGCAAATATCTAACCCTGTGACCCAGCAGCGTAGTATTGAGGGGCTTGGTAATAAAATCAGTCGCACCCGCTTCATAAGCCTGATTTATGGATTCCACATCTTCCAGACCGGTCATCATGAGAATGGGCAAATGCTCGCCATTAGGACGATTCCTTAACGCTGAACATGTCGTGTAACCATCCATGCCTGAAGGCATCATCACATCGAGCAACACGGCATCCGCCTTGATTTCATCAAACAATCGCAATCCATCTTCGCCGCTTGCCGCTTCATGAGTATCAAGTCCGATTGCTTGCAGCTTCTTACTGACAATCAAGCGAATCAGCGGATCATCATCAATGATGATGATCGAAGATAATCCTTTCATATTACTGTGTACCTTTAGAAAAGAATTGTAGAAAGTCTCTAAAAATCCGGATTTTGTCACAACGCTCTGTTGCTCACAAAAAATGTTTCCTTACATATCAATCCTATGCTGCGTCAACATTCTTTGCTCGCGCCGCGCTCTGCTCATGTTCTGCTCATTTTCTATTCAAAACTTTGAATTTTCAGAGACGCCCTGCAGTTATTCCAGATAAGTCGCTAACGATGAGCACGTCAAAGAGAACTGATCCTGAATGCTGGCCAGTGTTTGGCCTGAAGCATCATAACGTTGACTACGCGCATCATTTTCCACATTGCGGAAAAGCTCCGCCAGATCATTGGCGCCAACTTGCGCACTACTCGATTTAAGCGTATGGGATGTCATCTGGATAGCTTTTAGATCACCGGTGTTCCAGGCGTTCTCAAGTGTTTGCATGAGCCTGCCTGCATTATCAAGGTAGGTTTTAATGACCTGCTTAAGCAATTCCTTGCCGTAATCAGCCTCCAGCAGTTGAATCGACGACAAGACTTGCGGAATCGGAATCGGCATGGACGAATCAGTCGAGGCTTCCTGTGGCGTTTCACTCATGCCCTTACCGTGATGCAACCACTTTTTAAGCATGTCATGCAAATCCCTGGGCTTAAAGGGTTTGGTAAGATAATCATTCATTCCGGCAACCAGGCACTTTTCGCGGTCTCCCTCAATCGCATTAGCCGTTAAAGCAATAACAGGAAATTCCGGTAACTGATTTTCCGCCTGCCGCCGTCTGATTTCTCCTGCAGCGCTGTAGCCATCCATCTCGGGCATCATGCAGTCCATCAGCACCAAGTCATAGATCTTATGCTTTACCGCATCAAGTGCTTCCAAACCATTGCTGGCGACATCGACCACACAACCAAAGCTTCTCAGCATTGAAAGCGCAACCTCCTGATTTATAATATTATCCTCAACCAGCAACAGAGAACAATCCAGCTGACTTAATGTACTCCGCTGCGCAATGGACTGATATCCGGATGATTCACTATCTTTTTTATGGTTGCCTAACGCGGACTTGAAGGATCGAAGCAATTCGGCCTTACGGATAGGTTTAGTCATGTACGTCGCAAATCCAATCTCCTTCGCATCCGCAGATCCACCTTTATATAAGGTTGAAGTAAGCATGATTAAAGGTATATGCGCCAGCATCGGGTCCGCTTTAATTTGTTGCCCCAATTCAAGTCCGTTCATGCCGGGCATTTTCATATCGATAAGCACCAATTCATGCCTTTGCTGAATAACCGCAGCTTTTTTTAATGCCGCCAGTGCATTCACGCCATTGGACGCGGTATCAACCTGCATACCCCAGGACAATGCATAGTTTCGCAAAATATCACGATTTGTATCATTGTCTTCAACTATCAGGAGTCTGATATTTTGCAATTCCGCAGCTGCTTTTGGTGACTGCGCATAGTTCTTATCGCGCGCCGCCTGAAGTGGCAATTCGAAAGAAAATTCACTTCCGGAGCCCAGAAGACTGGTTACATCAATGCGGTTACCCCCCATTAGCTCCACCAGTTGCCTGGAAATTGCCAGCCCCAGTCCGGTGCCACCGTATTTGCGGGTCGTCGAACCATCAGCTTGAGAGAATGCCTGAAACAAACAGGACAATATATCTTCATGGATACCAATACCGGTATCACGTACAGTAAAGTTTACGCATGTTGAATAAACGTGATCCGGCTGCATCGGGTCGTGGATAGTTTTCTGGCTGACATCAACAATGACCTCGCCTCTTTCGGTGAATTTTATGGCGTTCCCGACGAGATTACTGAGCACCTGTTTTACTCTTACCGGATCGCCACTGACCCATTCCGGCGTACCAGGCGCAATCCGGCAGTTCAATTCGAGTTTCTTACTATGCGCCCGTTCGGAAAAAAGATCGACGACTTCCTCAACCAGACCATATAAATTGAAATCCAAAGTTTCCAGTTCAAGCCGACCGGCTTCAATTTTCGAAAAATCAAGAATATCATTGATGATAGCAAGTAAAGACTCGCCCGAGTTATGCAGCGTATTGACAAAACGCAACTGTTTTTCATTCAATGGCGTTTCCTGCAATAATTCAGCCATACCCAGCACACCATTCATTGGCGTACGTATTTCATGACTCATAGTGGCCAGAAACTGGGATTTAGCCTTGCTGGCTTCTTCGGCAGCTTCCTTGGCCAGGCGTAATTCCGCAGTACGCTCATCAATTTTCTGTTCCAGCTGGAACTGATGCTGCGCAAGTTCATTATCCCTTTTCTGTATTTGCTCCAGCATGCTGTTAAAACTATCCACCAAGGCGCCAACTTCGTCGTTATCGACCTGCCTCATGACACGCAAGGAATATTGACCCGAATCGGTGACTTTCTTTGCGGTCTCCGACAATTCGATAATCGGACGCATGACATTCGATGTCATACGCCGCACCATAAAACCTGCCAAAATGAAAACCATCAGTACTATCGAAGCTGACATGGCAAGATTCCTGACAAGCTGCGACCACATTTTTTCGAGTCCATAGCGCAGTTGCAAATTCCCCAGGCGCTCCTGACCAAAAATTACCGGCTGATCAATGTGTATCTCATGAATCGGCAACCAGTCAGGAAGCCATTCTTTTTCTTTATGACTGAAACGCGCTATTATTTCATGGTCCTGCCCCGTTACCACAGCTTCGAGGATCGATGATATCTCTTTCAAGGACTCTATGGTGACCTGGGCGCTTTCGCGATCGTGAAATGCCAATGGCGCCTGCAAATTGCTGGTTGTCACTCTTGCCAACCCCGCCAATTGGTCTTCCGCAGTGCGCAACGAGTTTTTTATTTCGTTGATCGCAACCAGAACAAAAACAAGAAGCACTAAAACAAATAAACTGACAAAAATAATCTGAAGCAGCTTGCCTGCGATAGAACGCCGATTAAATAGCTTCATATCTTAAAGTTTATAAAAATTCATTTGATTGAACGGATTTGATATCACGGCATTATTCTACAAAACCTTACTGGCGAGTAACTCAATCCAACGCACAGTGCAGAAGCGCCATGATATTGCCGGCAACCTTGGACGCTTGATTCTTAATAATAACCAAATCAGCGAACAGGCAAGTGGTCAAATAAACCAATAAAAACGCTGTATTCACACAATCTGCCGCAAGCGTTCCGTGATCAAATGACCGGATAATCAACCGCTCGACACTGTTATTACTTTCTGACACGGGTTGCAAATATCCGGCAATGCGTCCAAGTTCAATCAAGCCCATTCCTGTTTATCCTATGAACAATCAACGATACGCAATGTCTATCGCCGAATTTCGTTCATTCAAGACACTGCTTCCGATTTTTCTTTATTTTCTTGGCGTACTTCCTGCTCATGCCATTCAGCAGTTGGAAGAATTAAGTCTGGAAGAGCTCATCAATGTAAAAATAATCGGAGCCTCAAAATATGCGCAAAACCCCCGGGAGGTCGCGGCGGCTACCAGCGTTATCACCCGCAAGGATATCAGAGCTTACGGCTGGCGCACACTCCAAGAAGCGTTGGCCAGCCTACCCGGCATATATGGTACTTATGATCATCAATACGATTTTCTGGGAACCCGGGGGGGCGGTATCCTGGGAGATTTCAACACGCGCGTATTGATCACGATCAATGGTAACCGCATCAATGATGCAACCTATGATCAAGGACCTACCGGACGGGATTTCCCGCTGGACATCGACTTGATTGAGCGCATTGAATTTATTCCGGGACCCGGCAGCGCTGTCTACGGTCAGAACGCCATGCTTGGCGTTGTCAATATTATCACGCGCAATGGCTCGGATATCAAAGGCGTTGAATTGTCGGCTGCTTATCAAACCGCGGAAACCCAGGCTCAGGAGCGCATCACCATGGGAAAAACGTTCAACAATGGACTGGATGCTCTGGTTTCATTTGCTGGATTGCAGTCCAGCGGCCAGGATCTATTTTTTCAGTATGGCGATACGGGCATTTCCGGTGTGGCGCGCAACCAGAATGGAGAAAATCTTGAACAAGTCTTTGCTCGCGCTACGTATGGACCACTGGCCTTTGATTTTAATTACGGAGACCGGAAAAAACAGGATCCTACCGGGACATACTTGTCCGATCCTTTAATACAAGGACAGTTTCAACGCGACCGGCGGCTAAACACGCAAATACAATATAGCGACAACTTTGCCAACAACACATTGAATATCACCGGCCGATTATTTCTCGGCCACTATGATTACCAAAGTCCCTTGATATTTGAAGGTCAAAAAACACTCTCTACTGGACCAAGCAGCTGGCATGGCGCGGAACTGCGCCTGCTTTCCACCCGCTGGATGGATCATAAAGTGATGTTCGGCGTCGAATATCAGAACAATACCCGCATCAAGCAAACCTATCAGAATTTTGATAATCCCGATGAAAATCTGGCTATCCATAATTCCGTTGTCCGGATAGGCGTTTACGCCCAAGACGAATGGCGCATCAACGAATCACTCTCGGCAACACTGGGGTTGCGTTACGACTACAACGCCTGGGTGGGCAGTCGTCTGAGTCCGCGCGGCGCACTGATCTGGAATGCCACGCCGAAAACCACGCTTAGAGCACTCTATGGGCGTGCACACCGTTCACCTAACGCATATGAGCGCGAATACAACGACGGGATCACACAAGTTAACAACCCCGGACTGCACAGTGAAGCGATTGACACGCTTGAATTTGTCGCCGATTATTATCCGGATTCGAATATGAATATCCGCGCGACTGTCTATGCATGGAATATGGATAACCTGATCACCTTAGGCATTGATCCAGTCAGCGGGCTTTCCCAATATCAGCAATCCGCAAACAAAATCCTGGCCAGGGGCGCGGAACTATCATTCGACAAAAGCTGGCGCTGGGGTGCCCGCGTACGCGGCAGTTATGGTCTCCAAAGCGCTGAACAGAAAGATGCTCACATTGTGAATTCCCCCTATCACCTGGGCAAACTCAATGCCACCATTCCAGTTCCACTGGTGAGCGGATTACGTGCCGGTTATGAATTGCAATACTATGGCAAGCGACTGACTCTCGATGGATCACATACCAGGGGTTATTTTCTTTCCAATCTCAGCTTGCTGACCGATGTGCGATGGGTAAAAGGATTGGAAGCTTCACTGAGTGTTTACAATGTATTCGATGCGCATTATCAACACCCCGCCGCGGATATCAATTGGCAAAACGCACTTGGACAGCTGGGCCGGACAGTCAGATTCAGGCTGGAATATCGCTTTTAGACCGCACAGGATATGTCAAGAAATCAGCTGACTCCCCCACACGCGCAATGCAATCAGCGCGAAATTCGCAAACCGGAATTCATGACGGCGGATCTGGAATCAGGGGTTTTGAGATTTTTTCGCCATATCAAATGTACCGAGACCTTTGCACGGTGTCATGAGCGGTGCGAGAACAAGGCAAAAATTTGCGAGAAAGCGGAGTTTACACGAGGTAAATGAGCATTTTTCGCAAATTTTTAACGCAATTATCGCGCCGCGTAGTAGCCGTGCAAAGGTCTCGCATCATGATCGATGGCGCAGGCATTGTGCTGTTATTGATATTGACCTCATTTGCGAATCCGGCATCAGCGAATGAAACCACGGAATATCGATTAAAAACCGCTTTTTTATATAATTTTGCTGTTTATACCGAATGGCCCGAAAATATCAACGGCGTGTTTAATTTATGTTTTTATGGAAAACATTCATTTGAAGCGTATCTGGAACATCTTGAACAGAAGGAAATCAACACACTTCCCATTGCAGTGAAGAATATCAGCAACCTTAATGCGCTGAAAGATTGTCATATGATTTACCTGAGTCGTTCTGTTTTTGTTGATTTAACGCGGATCATTGCTCTTCTTGATAATAAGCCGATACTGACCGTATCCGACTATCCGAACGGTATTGAAAATGGAATCATGCTCAACATGGTGGTTTCCGAGGAAGGGAAAATAGCCTTTGAAGTTAATCTAACCGAAGCAAAAAAAAGTGGTCTGAATTTTAGCTCGCAATTATTGCGAATAGCCAGAAAAGTGGTATTAATCAATTACAAAAACCGCCTGACCATCAAGACGGAAAAATCTCGATTGAGCTAAAAATACAGTCCACTCGAGACTCTGTCATTACTGATAACGGATGGCGTTTATTATTGGAAACCTTTGCACGGCTACTACGCGGCGCGATAATTGCGTTAAAATTTTGCGAAAAATGCTCATTTACCTCGTGTAAACTCCGCTTTTTCGCAAATTTCTGCCTTATTCTCGCACCGCGCATGACACCGTGCAAAGGTCTCTATTGAAGGAAAATTAAAAAAGTTTAATTTATGCCTTCATTCTCTATAATATGCATGACTCTTTGAGTTTGGATTGAAATACTGAACTGATCATCATGTGATTGATTAACCTGATAACAATAAATGGATGTGTATTTATGACTGATGGAGAGGAAAAACCGGTTAATCCGAAGTGGGAACGCCAATTGATCGAAGGACTGGCATTTTCCGCCTTGCGTGAACAGCGACGCGCACGAATATGGGGTATTTTTTTTAAATCACTGACCTTTATTTACCTTTTCATATTGCTTCTGGCTTTTTCCGATCTGTTTGAAGGCAAGGGCGTCGGGATTTCTGACAAGCATACGGCCCTAATTGACGTGAACGGCACGATTATGCCGGATGGCATCAATAATGCTGACAACATCAACGCAAGCCTGAGATCGGCTTTCAAGGACAGTGGCACACAAGGCGTTATTCTACGCATTAACAGTCCGGGCGGCAGTCCCGTTCAGGCTGGTTATATCAACGACGAAATACGCCGATTACGCGCTAATTATCCGGAAATTCCACTGTATGCTGTCATCGGTGATATTTGCGCATCAGGCGGTTATTATATCGCAGCTGCCGCAGATAAAATTTTCGTCGACAAAGCCAGTCTTGTCGGCTCAATCGGTGTACTGATGGATGGCTTCGGGTTTACCGGCACCATGGAGAAGCTCGGCGTGGAAAGACGTCTGTTCACTGCGGGAGAGCATAAAGGTTTCCTGGACCCATTCTCACCGCTTGATGCAAAACAGCGGGAGCATTTAACCGGCTTGCTCAATGAAATTCACGAGCAATTCATCCGTATCGTGCAGCAAGGTCGGGGCGATCGGCTCAAGGATACGCCGGAGATTTTCAGCGGCGTGGTATGGACCGGCAAACAAAGTATTGAACTGGGCTTGGCAGACGAAATGGGAAGCGCGGAATACGTGGCGCGCGAAGTGATAAAAGCCGAATCGATAGTCAATTTCTCAGTCCGTGAAAATCTGTTTGATCGCTTTACCAAACGTGTCGGTCAAGTATCCATGTCGCTTTTATTCGACAACGATCTAAGCTTCAGGTAGCACTCGGCGCATCGAACCGGACTGAACAATCTGGCTGGTGCTGCGCAGCTAATGCCGTGCAAGAGACGATAGCATGACTGGAAAACTCTACCTGATCCCGACACCCATCAGCGATTCTGATCTGAACTGGGTAATTCCCATGTCGGTCCGGGCGTCGATTCAGGCATTGTCCTGTTTTATCGTTGAGCACCCTAAAACCGCCCGGCAATTTCTGAAACAAATTGCCTGCAAAACGCCGCTACAGGAGATCCAGCTGCACACATTGAATACGCATTCGAAACCGGATGATCTGGCGGTGTTACTGCAACCCTTGTTATCCGGTCAAAATGTGGGACTCTTGTCAGAGGCTGGTTGTCCGGCCATTGCCGATCCAGGCAGCGATCTTGTACGCATGGCGCATGACAAAAAAATTCCGGTCATTCCATGGGTTGGCCCCTCTTCGATTATACTCGCGCTGATGGCCTCCGGACTCAATGGGCAATGTTTCTGTTTCAATGGTTATCTACCGGTTGAAAAGCATGCACGTGCACAGCAGATCACCACGCTGGAAAAGCGCTCCATTCAGCACAACCAGACTCAGATATTTATCGAGACACCGTATCGCAACCAGGGGTTGCTCGAACACATCGTGCAAACTTGCCGGGATGATACGGATTTATGTGTTGCTGCCCACCTGACCGCCGCCAACGAAATGATTGTTACAAAATCGATAAAAGCATGGAAACAGAAATTACCGGATATTCATAAAGTACCAACCATTTTTTTACTGCACAACCACTCTCGTCGGGTTACGTAGTAACCGTGCGAAGGTCTCTGGATACATGCAGCACAAATTTCTCGAGAACGCCCGTATCGGACAAAACCGTCAATACCACTGGATTAGATCAATCCAACTCTCCGCCCATCAGCAACTTGATAAATTTTCCGCGTGTTTCACTGGATGCGTCACGAAACAGCGAATAGCGGGCGTGCTGATCAGGTTGCAAGGTATTGACTTCTATCCCCCACAACGGCGACAAAGTCATGGGGAGATTGGAATAACGCACATCAATAAGTATTTCAGGCCGCTCCGGCCAGAGCGCAATGAGTCCATCGGAGAAATGCGCAAAACGTGCAATATCTTCAGCAAGAGTGGATGAAGCGGGCAAATCCGGTATATCACGCGACAAATCAAACAATGCGATACTGTCACCCGGGTACACGCGCGCACTCGAGATAGGACTTATACGTATGGCATTCACATACAGCTTGCCTTCGCTTTGATAGATCGACCGCCAGAGTATCAGGTTACCCAACGTTGGCTTGACCAGCAATCGTTCTATCGTATGGCCGTTTTCAGCGGCCAATGTTTGCGTAATACCTTCCGCGCGTTGCAACTGCATCCAGCCAAAAGACAGATAAACACCCGCGAGCAACAATCCAACGCGAGCCGCCACAGATGAATATTTACGCACTGCGTAGACAACAGCCACAAGCAGTATCAAGGTAAACACGGGATCAATGACTGAGATGATATTGAAGGCCAGACGTGAATCACTGAGCGGCCAGAGCAAATGTGTGCCGTAGCTGGTAAACGCATCCAGCACACCACTCAGGCAATAGCCGAGAAAAGCAAACAGGTAGATTCGTGCAAAAGACAAGCGCCTGCGCAAAAAAGGCCACAAGAGTGCTGCGGCGATCAATGCACCGAAGGGTATAAAAAAAATAGAATGTGTGAAGTGCCGGTGAAACTCGATATTAAGCAAAGGGTCATTTTCCGACTGAATCAGAATATCCGCATCAGCGATAATACCTGCGAAAAAACCAATACCTGCGGCCACACGCGTTTCTTCACGTCTTGCGCCTGATTGCGCCATACCCGCGCCCAGCAAACCCTGTGTCAATAAATCCATAATTGTTGTTACATACACAAAATAAGTCGATAATCGTAATTATCGCAGTTTGCCATAATATTAAAACACACAGTCTCCCGCAAAACCATGCCGAAATTGAATCAAATAAAAACCTTTACAAGCGCAACGCACCGGTTTTGATTCCACCATCACGACCGCAGCAGATCAGATTACGTCCGCACGGCATCAATCACCTGGATTGCCTTTCAGATAATGCGATAATCCCGCCACTGTCAGAATGACCTCATCACATTGCCGCGCAACCAGCTGGTGTAATTTACCGGCTTCGTCGCAATATCGCCGGGTCAATTCTCCGATCGGAATAATACCCATGCTGGTTTCGTTGCCGACGAGAATAATGCGTCCCGGTAAAGTTGGCAGAATCGACAAAAAAGCAGTATGTTCCTGATCGAAGAGCATGCCATTCCGGTGGGTCAGTAAATTGGTAAGCCAATGCGTGAGGCAATCGACCAGCAGACAGTGTTGCGCATCAGCCAGCTGTCCCAGCAGATTGGCCAGATATACCGGCTCCTCAATCACTTGCCAGTGACTGGGACGGTTTGCACGATGCAATGCGATACGCGCCTGCATTTCTGCGTCATCAATCGTTGCCGTGGCAATATAAATAACCGGTAAATGGCTCTGTATCGCGAAACGTTCCGCCAGACGGCTTTTTCCAGACCGGATACCGCCTAAAACCAGCGTTTTTGTATTTTTCATATGCGTCAGCTGTTCAGATTCAACAATTGCTTCAACCACCCTGTATCCAGGCAGAGATCGACACTATCAGCAAGTCTATCAATGGCTGCGTCACAAACAGCATGATAATCCCGCATTTGATCGTCGCTCCTCAACCCGGCCCAAGCCAGCAGCGCCGCACAGGCGTCAGCGGATTCGAAAAGACCGTGCAAATAGCAACCCATAATCAGTTCATCCTCACTCATCGCACCATCGCTGCCTTGCTCGAAGTATACCGCAGACTTGTAGTGCTTATGAAAAGTCGTAACGCCGTTATGAATTTCATACCCCTTAATTGCCGCGCCACTACAGGCCAGTACACCCTGTACATTCCGTAACAATTTTTCAGGTTGCATGACTGTGCTCATATCAAAAAACGCCAATGCCTGAGCGCAACCGGATTTGCCTTCCAAGCCATCAGGATCTTGAATCAGCTTGCCAAGCATCTGAAAACCACCGCAAATACCAAGCAATCGACCGCGATAACGCAAATGCCGCTGTATGGCTTGCTCCCAGCCGTGCTTGCGCAACCATTCAAGATCGGCCAGTACGCTTTTTGAGCCTGGCAGGATAATCAGGTCAGCAGGCGGAATGGTGTCGCCGGGGCCAATAAATCGCAGGTTGACCTGCGGATGCAGGCGCAGTGGATCGAAATCGGTATGATTACTGATGCGCGGCAATGCCGGAACAATAACTTGAAGCAATTCATGTTGCATCGTAGTTTCACAGGCTAACGTTTGTGGCAACGCATCCTCCGCTTCGAGATGCAATCCCTGAAAGTACGGCAATACGCCCAGAACCGGCTTGCCGGTATACTCTTCCAACCAGTCGAGACCTGGTTTCAATAAGGCCATATCACCACGAAAACGATTGATTACAAAACCCTTGATCCTCTCCCGTTCGCTTTCACTTAATAATTCCAGCGTGCCGACAAGGTGCGCAAAAACACCGCCGCGATCAATATCGGCGATCAGGATAACCGGACAATCGACTGCCTCAGCAAATCCCATATTGGCTATGTCATTCGCACGAAGATTGATTTCGGCCGGTGAGCCAGCGCCCTCCACAATTATCCGGTCATATTGCGCAATCAGTCTGGCATGCGATTCCAGTACCGCACTCAGTGCAATCTTCTTGTACTGATGAAAATCGCAGGCATCCATATTCGCTATCGCATGTCCATGAATGATGATCTGCGCGCCAATATCCGTATTCGGTTTCAGTAGCACGGGATTCATGTCGGTATGCGGCGCCAGTCCGGCGGCAAACGCCTGAACCGCCTGGGCGCGCCCAATCTCACCGCCGTTTATGCTGACCACGCTATTTAACGCCATATTTTGCGGCTTAAAAGGTGCGACACGCACGCCCTGCCGCGCCAACCAGCGGCATAAGGCGGTGACCAGCATGCTTTTTCCGGCATCTGAAGTCGCGCCCTGTATCATCAATGTCTGATTGCGCATGCAAAAACCCGATTGCCGCATCAGGCCGCTGTATGAAACGAACAGCGTTTCTCCTGGCGCAATGAATTACTACAAATCAATACCATTTTGCGCCATGATTCCCGAGCGATACGCATGCCTGACATCGTGCATTTCAGTAATCGTATCAGCCAGATCACAAAGCGCCTGCGGCGCGGCGCGGCCGGTTACAATGACATGCTGCATGGGCGGCCGATTCTTCAAATCCTCCAGCACCGTCTCCATATCCAGCCAGCCGTATTTCAATGGATATGTCAGCTCATCCAGCACGACCAGATTCAGCTGCGGATCACGCAACATATTCTGAACGACCGCCCAGCCGCGCCGCGCCGTTTCGGCATCCCGCTCCAGATTTTGCGTATCCCAGGTAAAGCCTTCGCCAAGAACATGCCAGACCACGTTTGCCTGCTGACGGAAAAACGCCTCTTCTCCGGTATCCGAGCGTCCCTTGATAAACTGTGCGACAGCAACCCGCATACCATGCCCCAATGCCCGTGCCACCATCCCGAAAGCTGAACTGGACTTGCCCTTGCCGTTTCCCGTCAGCACCAGCAGCAATCCTTTGGTTTGATTGGCACGGGCAATCGCGGCATCCACGATTTCCTTTTTACGCTGCATGCGCCTGCGATGCCGCAGAGCCTTGTCTGTGTCATTACATTCGATCATCGATCAGTTACTTGCCATTTTGCTTAAACGGATTGACTGCACTATGAAAGCGATAATCCAATGCAATAGGATGGCGAAACCCACATAAAACAAAAATGACTCGACATACATCGGGAAATAGGCTGATGTCCGCCCGGCAAATTCAAACCACGTCGTCTCGACAAAACGACCCGAGAAGAAATAAAAACCACCGCTGGAAAACAATTCGCAGAAGATTAATCCGAAAAAGATGCTCCAGGACAACGGCATCAGTGTGCGCCATGCATATTGATGCTGGCTGGCATACCAGTGGCCGGCCAGCCATAGCGAAGCATAGGCGGGCAACAGGAAACCATACGCAGGGGTCAGACAAAATCCGCTCGCGCCACCCCAGGTATAAGCCATGTAATCAAGTACCCAGGTCAACACCAGAAAACCTGCTAATGGCCACACGGCGCGCAGATAAACACCTGCGAGAAAAAAGACCGCCCAGGAAGCGCCTGGCAGATTGTGCAGCGATATAAAATGATGACTGCGCGTAATAATCATTAACACGGCGAGCAATAAAACGATAACCATTTGATGGCGTATGGATAGAATAAGCATCTTGATTCCTTGTTAAGGTTGATAACGTATCGTGGCAAAGAAATTACGCCCGGGCTGGTTGAAAAACGCCGCGGTTTCATAATGCTTGTCAAACAGATTTTCAATACGTCCCTGCAAGCGTACACGCTTGCTTAAGACGTATTCCGCGCGCAGATCAAATTTGACGTAGCTGTCCAGTTTTCGTGTATTGCCAAAATCATCAAAACGTTCGCCTTCAGCCAGAAACATGGCGCCAATGCGGTACCGGCCAAATGCACGGTCAATATCAAGACGAAACGAATGTTCTGCACGCCGCGGCAGTATATTGCCCCTGTCAGCATCATGGGCGCGGTTTTCCGGATCGAGCAGCGTCAGATTACCATTCAGCAGCCAGCCACGGATAGTTGTACTGAGCGTGGTTTCCAACCCATGTATGCGCGCCTTGTTGATGTTGTCTGGCGCCTGTATTCGGGCATCGTAAGTAATCAGATTATCAATCCACGTTTCGTACGCATTCAACGACCACCTGCCCCACGCCATATTACCACGTACGCCAAACTCGTATCCGAGCGATTTTTCCGGCCGCAAATCGGGGTTACTAAAGAAAGGAAAATACAGCTCATTAAACGTCGGTGCTTTAAATGCATTGCCGAAATTCGCCACCAGACTGACACGCTCAGTTATCGCATATCCCCAACCCGCACCGCCAGTCACCCAGCTGCCAAATTGCTGATTATCATCATAGCGTAATGACCATTGCAGACGATGGCGGTCAATCGTTGCCAGGTACTGCGAAAAAGCGCCCCAGTTTGCGCGTGAGGTTTTGATAAACGCTTCCGTGCTATCCAGATGGTCATGCAGATAATCCATACCCACAGTTAGTTGATGGTTCGGGTTGATGGTAAAATCATTCTGCAAACTGATGGTATCGCGCGTTGTGTGGAAGCGTGTCATAAACTGCCTGTCTAAAAAATTATCGCTGTCTTCCCGGCTGCGTCCCGCAGTCAGATTAATTCGCCAAAAATCCAACGGCGAATACCGCGCCGAGCCGCCAAACACTTGTTGCATGATCTCTGATTTATTGACAAAACTACCATCAAACTGCGTTCTACCCTCGGACTGCATGAAACTGGCATCAAGTTCCAGTCCGCTTTCAAAACGATAACCGGCGCGCGCCGAACCGGCTACATTGCGATAGCCGTCGCGATCGGGCTCTATCGTAAAACAACCGGCCGTATCGCTGCCCGTGCATGCATTAAAACCTTTGGTGCCCATGCCGCTGGCCGTCAGGTTAAACCAGCCTCGCTCGCCCGATCTCGACAGCCCGACCGAACCGTTCAGCGTGCCGTAGCTGCCGCCGCCAAAACTGAAACCGGGATTAAGACCGCTGCCGCCGTTTCCCTTGCGTGTGAAAATCTGGATCACGCCGCCGATGGCCTCAGAACCATACAGACTTGAACGCGGCCCGCGCACAATTTCAATGCGCTCAATCTGCTCAAGCGGAATATTTTCAAATGCTGTTGTACCGGATGTCGCCGAGCCCGTCCGGATTCCGTCGATCATGACCATGATGTGGTCGGATTCGGTGCCGCGCATTTGCACAAATGTACTTTTTCCCGGACCGCCATTATTGATGATATTCACACCCGTCACACCGCGCAGCAAATCCTCGATCGACCTGGATTGCTGGCGCTCGATATCTTCGCGCGTAATCACCGTCACTGATGCCAGGGAAGCGTCAACGGGTTGCGCTGTACGCGTTGCTGTTACGACAATAGGTTTTTCAAGGTGAGGATTGTTTGGCTGCACGCCGCCCGCCATTGCATCAGCTGCGATGGCTATCAGAATGACTGCGCCCGGCGTAAAGTCAACAACACGCCTGCCAGATGCAGTCATGAACACTGCAAACCGGTTATATCGTTTCATGTAATTCCTCCGCGCCACCCGCGCGTTATCCGTTTAAAAAAGGATTGCAGAGGAAAAAAACAGATAAAACCGCCTGAACATAAATAAGTTATGCCATTCAGTTGGTAACGCCCTCCGCAATACCATCGTATTTACGTCAGGCCGGTCTCCGGACTCATGAGTAGAAATAGTCATTAAAATTTCTTTAACCCGCGCCTTCCCATGCAATAACACAGTGGCGTTCGTGCGAATTATTTAGCTCATTTACCGTTGCGGGGGCAGTGCTGGAATTGTTCTGAATGATAAAACACACCAGCTTCCCGTTTAACCTTTCGTTAACAAAAGGCACCCAAAGTAAGGGTGTGGAAGGTACAGCGATGCGGATCGAATGTCAAGGATAGCTTGGCGGAACCATGGCACTGAAATCCTGCCCGACCGCGTCTGCTTTAGTGAATGATATTGTCCTCAATCAGCTCAAATGAGCCTTCTATTTCACCATTGACCATGTAGTCATAAACGCCTCGAGGCAAACCATACACCTGCAATGGCACCATTTTCTCGAATGGGATCAGGGCCTGAGTACAGACGATGCTGCCATCGTCCGCCGCCGTGTTGATAGCGTTGACTATAATTTCAAAGCGGTTATTCTTCAGGCGCTGATGAATTTCGCCAACCGTCAGGCACCCGTTGGCCAGGTGTGCGCGGATTTTCAGAAATACTTGAACGGGGAAACTTTCCGCGGTCTCGACTTCCACCCCATCATCGGGCTCGAGGAAGTAAATCGAACGTCCGGGTGTGGATAACTCCGAAACTTTGAATTCCTGCAATCGCCAGCTATTGCTATTGGCATCAAATAGGAATATGCCATTCAAGAATGCGCCCGGTTGCTCATCGGTATCGACACGGGGAATGCTCAAAACACCATCGCGATAATGCGGAAAGTCGCTGGTTGATCCGTTATCCTGGGCAAAGCCAAACGCTGGACACAGGATCAGTACAAGCATTGCAGTAGTAAGGTTAAACGATTTCATCATTTTGCTTGCTCAAAACCGGACAAGGTAATCTGGCCTATTATTGATAACGCCTTTTATAAAAGATAGTTCAAGGCGCCTGCTCAATACCTTGCAGCACACCGTCAATGAGCTGCTGGATATGCTTAGCGCGATTAGCCAAATGCCGATCATGAGTCACGATAATCAGACTGGCATTTACTTTTTCGTTCAACTCCAACATTAAATCAAATACAGCTTCAGCAGTATGGCGGTCAAGATTGCCGGTGGGTTCGTCAGCCAGTATGCAGGCTGGTTGGGTGACCAGTGCGCGGGCCACAGCTGCGCGCTGACGCTCGCCGCCGGATAATTCACTTGGCGTATGTACCAACCGGTGCCCAAGCCCCACTTGCCGCAAAACTTCAGCGGCGCGCTCCAGAGCCTCCTGCTTGCTCATACGCCTGATCAACAGCGGCATTGCCACATTTTCCTGCGCCGTAAATTCAGGCAACAAATGATGAAACTGATAAATAAACCCCAGCGAGCCGTTACGCAACTTGCAGCGCGTATTTTCATTCATTGCTGCTATGTTCTGGCCCAGGATATTAATTTCCCCACTGCTGGGTTTATCAAGACCACCCAGCAGATGCAACAATGTGCTTTTGCCTGATCCGGAGGCACCCACAATAGCAACCAACTCTCCACGTTCCACTTTAAGATTGACACCTTTCAACACCGGGACTTCCAGATCCCCCTGATCGAATTGCTTAAACAGGTTTTGACATGAAATGACAATATCACTCATAACGCAAAGCCTCTGCCGGATTGACCTTGGATGCCCGGTAACTTGGATAAAGCGTTGCCAGCAAACTCAGCGCGAACGAAACGAGTGCCACTGTGATAATATCTTCAGCCTGCGGATTACTGGGAATTTCACTGATGTAATAAATTTCATTCGAAAGAAATTGCACACTGAAGATCCATTCTATAAATGCCACCACTTCTCCAACGTTAAACGCCAGCAGCATGCCGCCGGTTACACCCAGTACTGTTCCAGCGACGCCAATGAAAGTCCCTTGCACTATAAAAATTTTCATAATACTGCCCGGGCTTGCGCCAAGTGTACGTAGAATCGCAATGTCGGATTGCTTGTCGGTAACCGCCATAACCAGCGTAGAGACGATATTAAATGCCGCCACAGCAATAATCAGCGCCAGAATCAGCGACAGCATGCGCTTTTCAATCTGTATCGCACGAAAATAATTGGCGTGCTGTTTTGTCCAGTCAGTGATATAAAATGCACCGGATAATGATGTTGCCAGATCATTGACAACCTTGGGTGCGAGAAACATGTCATTCAGCTTCAAACGAACGCCGGATACCGCATCATCAGTCATACGGTAGAGTTTTTGCGCATCATTCATATGAATCAGCACCAGACCGGAATCATATTCAAAATGACCGGCTTCAAAAATACCGACAACAGTAAACTGTTTGAGCCGTGGCAGAATGCCTGCCGGCGTGACCTGCCCCTGGGGTGAAATCAATACAATCTTGTCTCCACGATACGCACCAAGACTGCGCGACAATTCCATCCCGATAATGATATTGAACTCACCGGGTTGCAAATCCTGCAATGCCCCGCTGGTCATCATCGCTTCAAAATCCGCGACCCTATTCTCCTTATCCGGCAATATCCCACGAACAATCGCACCATGAACCACCTGATCGTAAGAGACCATTGCTTGAGCATTGACAAATGGTGCTGCTGCGATAACATCCGGGTGCCGGGAAGCTTCGGCTGCGGTAAATTCCCAGTCAGTCAGTCGATTATCAAACCCGCTGATCTGGACATGTGAAGCAACACCGAGAATGCGCGCGCGCACTTCTTTCTGAAAACCGTTCATTACCGACATGACGGTAATCAGCGCGGTCATGCCCAACGTGATGCCAAGCAGTGAAATCAGCGAAATAAATGAAATGAAGTGATTGCGTTTTTTTGCGCGAGTATAGCGCAGTCCGATAAAAAGTTCGTAGGGAGACACAGGTTAAATGAGTGTTTAATCATCAAAACATGCAGTGTGCCACAATTAAGATCGGAAGAGTAGAAGAACCGATTCCTTCGAACGGCGACTCAATCATTGTTTTTCCCTTATTACGCAAAGCAATTGTATAATCATGCTATGAAATTTGATATGGTTGTCATTGGCGGTGGATTGGTCGGCGCAAGTCTGGTAGCTGCATTAAGAAGCAGCGGTCTCAGGATCGCATTGATCGAGCCGCGCGAGCCCTCGTCTTTACCCAGCGATGAAAGCTGGGATAGTCGTATTTATGCCATTAGTCCAGGCAGCGTGGATTTTTTACGTGATCTGGGAATCTGGCAGCGAATGGATGCATCGCGCCTGACACCGGTTTATGACATGACCGTTTTTGGTGATGATAATTGCTCGCACATCCACTTCAGTGCATATGAAACCGGCGTTGCCGAACTGGCGCATATCATCGAGAATCGCCAGTTGCAGACCGCAGTCTGGGAAGCATTACAGTCTGAAAAAGACCTGAATATTATCTGTCCCGCCAGCTGTGTCGTCATTACCTGGCATACTACGCATGCCGAAATACAGCTTGAAGATGGCCGCACGCTTGAAACTGCGCTTGTTGTCGGCGCTGATGGTGTCAATTCATGGACACGTCAACAGGCCGGCATAGGAGTTTCGCGCCATGCTTACCAGCAAATCGGCGTCGTTGCCAATTACAGCACGGAATTACCACACCGCAATATCGCATATCAATGGTTCAGACGCGATGGCGTTCTGGCGCTGTTACCACTGGCAGATCATCGAGTATCCATGGTCTGGTCAACCAGCGAAATCCATGCAGCACAATTACGGGAACTGTCCGCCGAGACACTATGCCTGCGTGTCGCAGAAGCAGCTTCGCATACATTAGGCAGGCTTGAGCTTATCACACCACCAGCCGGTTTTCCTTTGAATTTTGTGCATGCCGATTCTTTGATTAAACCGCGTTTTGTTCTGATTGGCGATGCAGCACATGGAATCCACCCACTGGCGGGCCAAGGTGTCAATCTCGGGCTGCGTGACGTGCGCAAACTTGCAGAAATTATCAGAAAACGTGGTTTGCAATCTGATATTGGAGATTTCATGCTGTTACGTCATTATGAGTGCGCGCGTAAGGAAGATATTCTGGCCTTGGAAACAGCCACCGACGGCTTACAAAAATTATTCAACAATTCAGATCCGACTCTTGCCAGAATTCGAAATTTGGGACTCGAAATCACTAATCATTTACCCTTGATCAAAAACCAGCTCATGCAACATGCACTGAGTTGAACAATCATAACGGAGTATCATCATGGCCTCGCAGCACTTAACACGATTCATTCTGATCCTGTTCATTTATATCCTCTCAGGAGCAGGATTCACCTGGGCGAACGAAGAAGCAGTCGAGAAGGCCATAGAACCTCATTTTCCAGGCGCAAAAATTGAGAGTTTGCGAAAAACGCCTTATCTTGGACTCTACGAGGTACTTGTCGGTGGCGAGCTGTTTTACACTGATGAAAAAGCCGAATATTTCTTTTTTGGACATATCGTCGACACCAAATCACGAACAAGCGTCACCAACGAACGCCTGCAGGAAATCAAAGCAGCACGACGCGTACCACTTGACACACTGCCGCTTGAATTCGCGATAAAAATCGTGAAAGGCAATGGTGAACGAAAACTTGCTGTCTTTACCGACCCAAACTGTCCGTATTGCAAACAACTTGAGAAGGAGCTGGTGAATATCACTGATATCACAATCTATACTTTGCTGTATCCAGTCCTAAGAGGTTCTTTGGAACTCTCCACATCAATCTGGTGTGCACAGGACCAGATCAAGGCATGGGATGATTTCATGCTCAGAGGCATCACTCCAGAAACCAACGATTGTGAAACCCCGATACCTACATTATTAAAATCCGGACAGGAAAATCGCGTGACCGGAACACCAACTCTGATTTTCGCCGATGGCTCCATTGTAGGCGGTATGATTCCTGCGCAGGCAATTGAGGAGAAATTAAGGAGCGCAAATCAGTCTATTAAATAGTCCAGATAGCGCCCTTGTCGTAATATAGCCTCTCAGCATCAGCCTTTTTGAGCTTGATATAACCAATTCGCGGCATCAAGAGCATAATACGTCAAAATACCATCAGCACCAGCTCGTTTGAAGGAAAGCAGTGATTCGAGAACACAATCTTTTTCGTTTAGCCAGCCATTGATCGCTGCCGCTTTCAGCATGGCATATTCGCCACTGACTTGATAAACAAAAGTAGGCGCTTTAAATTCATCTTTAATCCGCCGCACAATATCAAGATATGGCATACCAGGTTTGACCATAATCATGTCTGCGCCTTCGGCCAGATCAAGTCCAGCTTCCCATAATGCCTCGTCAGAATTCGCCGAATCCATCTGATAAGTATATTTATTACCCCCGCCCAAGTTAGCAGCAGAACCAACCGCATCGCGAAAAGGACCATAAAAATTAGACGCATATTTGGCTGAATAAGCCAAAATGCGTGTATAAATAAAGTTTTTTGAGTCAAGTGCGTCTCGAATAGATTTAACTCGCCCATCCATCATATCTGAAGGCGCCACCACATCAGCCCCTGCTTCCGCATGAGTTAAGGCTTGTTTGATGAGCACGGCGACAGTCTCATCGTTTAACACATATCCGGAATCATCAATTAATCCATCCTGCCCGTGACTGGTATAAGGATCTAAAGCAATGTCGGTAATCACCCCTAATTCGGGAAATCGTTGCTTCAACAATCTCACAACGTTAGGTACAAGGCCTTCCGGATTATAGGCCTCATCGGCCGTCAAGTTTTTTAAACTGGTATTAATCACGGGAAAAAGAGCGATTGCGGGAACACCCAACATTAAGCATTGTTCAGCTTTTTTCATCAAAAGATCTGCACTCATCCTGCTTACGCCCGGCATGGAATCAACCTTTTCCTCGCGATTAGCGCCCTCTATAACAAAAACTGGATAAATGAAATCAGCGGTCTGGAGCTGATTCTCACGAACAAGGCGACGTGAAAAACTATCACGACGTAATCGACGCATTCTTTTGTGAGGAAACTTACTTAGTAAACTGATCATGATATTAATTTATCGAAATTATCATAAAAAAAACTTTTAAAAGGAACTTATATACATTTAAGTTTGTCTACTTTTTGGGCATAAAAACAAGTGTCCCCTACCTTTTTCTCCCTTAAGGTGGGGCCTTAAGTGATATTAAGGCAGGCGGTTCCCCCCGGTTTTTACTCCCCTTTAACCGGGGGTCTTTTCTCTCATAGTATTAGTTCAAACAGATTAAAAAGTCACAGCACGACTAATTTAGTAGACTGCTTACTCAATCCAATTTTGGATTATGTGATTGACTTCATTAATTCCAATCAGTTTACTACTCGAAAATAATTGCACACTCACTAATGGGTAATTTATTTTCAAAAAAGATTTTACTTGCATCAGCGTGAGCGTAGCTTGCTGCCTGCTCAGTTTATCAGATTTAGTCAGCAGAATATGAACAGGCTTTTGTGTTACAGAAAACCACTCAAGCATCTGCAGATCGAGATCTTTGAGTGGATGCCGAATATCAATGATTAAAACAAGACCGAAGAGCTCTTTTCGTGTCGATAAATATTGCGTAAGAAATACTTCCCAGTGTTTCCGAATGGTAATGGGTGTTTTTGCATATCCATAGCCAGGCAAATCTACAAGAAAGTGACCTGAACATAAACGAAAATAATTGATCTGCTGTGTTCTTCCAGGCGTCTTGCTTGTAAACGCAAGCCTATTTCGACGCGTAAGGGTATTAATAGCACTAGATTTTCCAGCATTTGAGCGCCCTGCGAATGCAATTTCCTTTCCATCATGTGCTGGCAAATCTTTCAGACTGTTAGCAGATGTATAAAAAGTTGCACCGTCGAATAAAATCATGAAATGTCAAGAAAGTTCTGTTTGAAGCAAATCGTGCGCAATAAAAACCAAGCCTTCAAGAACTAGATTATCGATTTCGATAAAAGGAAAATCAATATGGCCGCGGATAAAACATGCTCCACCACCACTTACGATACAATTTTGCGGGTAGTATCCTTGGTGTTTTAAAAATAGCTGTTTGGCTTTTCCGATTAATGCAGTCAAGGCGACACAGACACCATTATGTACAGCGCTCGAGGTTGTTGTAGGGAAAACTTCAGAATCTCGAGTCGTTAAGTCATGATTAAGCTGAGTGTTGGCAACTAAAATTTCAAGTTGCAAATAAGGTCCGGGCACTATGTATCCCCCAAGGAATAAACCATCACGGGAAATAGCATCGACCGTCATGGCAGTACCTACATTAATAACCAAACATGATTGATGAAATTTATTCCAGGCACCCACCAGCGCAGCCCAACGATCAGCACCGAGCTGGTGATGATATTTGTAATTATTCGTAATACCACATTGGTAAGATCGAGACCGAATCCAATGTGTTTTATAATTAAAAGAATTAATAATTGCAGAGAGTTGCTTTGTTATTAACTGATGTGAAACCGAAGAAATCACAACAAAGTTGATATTACTCAATCTGCCCCACTGGCTAGACAACTTTTGCACTTCCATATGAGATACTTGCTTTTTAGCAAGCCAGCGATAATCGTTACTTAGGCCCCATTTAATGTAGGAATTTCCAACATCAACAGCTAATATAGATGTCATTAGCCTGTAGAAACTTTCGATCTTAGAGAAATATCGCCTATAGCGAAATTCTGCAGCCCATTGGCTGTTTTAAGAATTAATTGCCCTTCGTTAGTAACGCCAGCAACGACACCTACTATGGTTTTCTTATCCGGCAGATGTAACTCAACAGATTTATTATGATAATGGTGCAGCCGCATCCACTCCTCTCGAAAGGGTTCAAATCCTTTAATCTGAAAAACACTAAGAAGTTGATAAAGTTCGATCAGAAAATGTGCTAATAATTGATTGCGGTTCAGCCGACGTGCAGTGATTTGATACAGGTCAGTAATAGGGTATTCAATGTTAGAAATAAATTGTTTAGGCAATTTAACGTTTACACCAATGCCAATTACCACAGACACACCACGATAAATATCGTTTTTACTTTCTATTAAAATTCCTGAAATTTTTCTTTCATTAAACAAAATATCGTTTGGCCATTTTATTCGATACTCAGCGGGCGCCAATTTAACAAAAACTCTAACCAAACATAAAGATATCAATAAACTTAATCCCGACAAATATTTAAAGTCTAATTCGAAATTTAACAAAAGACTAAAAGTTAGACTGCCAGGTGAGTTCGAAAACCATCGTTGCTTTCTTCTTCCCCTTCCTTTAGCTTGATTTTCTACGACAACTACAGGAATTTTCTGACTATTCGAGTATAAAGAAATATTTTCTAAAATATAATGACTGGTAGAATCTAATTGATCAAAAAAATTTAAATGAAAATAATATTTATGAAATGACAAAAAATATTCTATTTCTTCGCATTCAATCGAATCAATAATTTCGATTAAGCGTATACTTTTTTTTTATTTCTAACTGCAACCCACTTCTAGCTGCGCTCTGTATTAATTCAAGAATTTCCTGCAAAGAAGTATCCAATTTTATTGTCAAGTATTCAAATGTATGATATCTATAGTCTTTTAATACATAGAATAAATTCTTAGATGTATTAGCTGCATTAAACATAAGTAAGAAGAAGAACTTTATTCAGAAACATTAGTAATTTCAGGGCGTTCAACTAACTCAACCAAAGCCATAGGAGCATTATCCCCCTTTCTGTATCCGTTTTTTAGAATCCTGATATAACCACCTGGTCTATTAATATATCTAGGCCCGAGTTCCGAAAATAACTTTATAACGCTTTTTCGATCTCGCAATGTATTAAATGCGTTACGCTTGTTGGCTAAATTTGAAACTTTACCAAGGGTAATCATAGGTTCGATAAATCTTCTCAGTTCTTTAGCTTTAGGCAAAGTAGTCATAATTAACTCATGATGAATCAGAGAATTAGTCATATTACGAAACATAGCAGTTCTATGACTACTTGTACGATTTAATTTTCTAAAGGCCTTATGATGGCGCATGATTGATATCCTTTGTTAAATTTTCCAAATTTGCTGGAGGCCAATTATCAAGCTTCATTCCTAATGTCAGTTCACGAGCGGCTAATACTTCTTTTATTTCATTAAGAGATTTGCGCCCTAAATTTGGCGTTCGTAAAAGCTCTGCCTCTGTTCTCTGTATTAAATCACCAATATAGTAAATATTTTCAACTTTTAAACAATTAGCCGATCGAACAGTTAATTCTAAATCATCAACAGGTCTAAGCAATACTGGATCAATTTGCGGAATTTTCGGTTGTTCGGCTGGCACGGGCGTGCTCTCGAGATCCGCAAATACAGTTAATTGCTGCACTAATATACGAGCTGCATATCGAATTGCTTCTTCAGGATCGACTATTCCATTAGTTTCGATATCCATAATTAACTTATCAAGATCTGTCCGTTGCTCAACTCTAGCGCTTTCTACTATATAGCTCACTCTTCTAATAGGGCTAAAAGAAGCATCGAGCATAATACTGCCGATACTCTTATCAGTTTCGCGTGTTTTTCGAGTACTTGCGGGTAAATAACCTCTCCCTTTTGATATTTTCAAATGCAGATCAATTTTTCCGCCAGATGTCAAATGTGCGATTACGTGATCGGGATTTAGAATTTCCACGTTATGATTTTTCTCAAAATCATTTGCCGTTACAACTCCTTTCCCTGCCTTAGTCAATCTTAATGTGGCTTCATCGCCTGAATATAGTTTTAATACTATACCTTTGATATTCAACAGTACATCGACTACATCTTCTTGCACACCATCTATCGTTGAATATTCGTGGACTACGCCAGAAATTTTCACTTCTGTTGGCGCATAACCCGTCATAGACGACAATAAAATTCTACGTAAAGCATTTCCTAGTGTATAACCGTATCCGCGTTCAAAAGGTTCCATAACGACCCTAGCATGAAGGGGAGAAATATTCTGAACATCAATTATACGAGGTGTTAACAATTCATTAACTTGCATCTAATGACCTTAATAAATGTAGTACTAAGTTGCGCAATTACTTTGAGTACAGTTCAACCACGAGCGATTCATTAATTGTAGATGGCAAATCTATACGTTCAGGTTTATTTTTGTATAAACCTTTCATTCCTTTAACATCCATTTCAATCCAAGCTGGAAATCCTCTCGACTCAGCTGCATGAATAGATGATTTAGAGCGAATATGTTCCTTAGCTTTATTATCGAGTTCGATAAGATCACCAGGCTTAACTGAGTACGATGGTGTATTTACACGTTTACCGTTAACACGTACGGCATTATGTTTAACAATTTGCCTTGCTTCTGCTCGAGACGAGCCGAATCCCATTATATAAACAACATTGTCTAGGCGACTCTCAAGCATTATCAACAAATTGTCACCAGTAATGCCTTTTTGCTTATCTGCCTGTTTATATAAATTTCTAAACTGCTTTTCCAGAAGTCCGTAAATCCGTCGAAGCTTTTGTTTTTCTCTTAACTGAACGCCATAATCAGATAATCTACCCTTTTTTTGTCCGTGCTGTCCGGGTGGATAATTTCTTCTTTCGATAGCACACTTATCAGTAAAACACTTTTCTCCTTTTAAAAAAAGCTTCTCATTCTCTCTTCGACAAAGTTTACATTTGGATTCCAAATATCTAGCCACTATATTCTCCTTAAATTCGACGCTTTTTAGGTGGTCTACAACCGTTATGGGGAACTGAAGTGACATCAGATATACTTGTAATCTTAAAACCAGCGCCATTAAGAGCTCTTACAGCAGAATCTCTACCAGGTCCTGGTCCTTTAATTTTAACTTCTAAATTTTTTACGCCACATTCCATTGCAATTTTACCAGCACTCTCTGCGGCAACCTGCGCTGCAAAAGGAGTGCTTTTGCGAGATCCTTTAAAGCCAGAACCACCAGATGTTGCCCATGATAAAGCATTACCTTGCCTATCAGTTATCGTGATGATTGTATTGTTAAAAGATGCGTGTATATGAGCAATTCCTTCAGATATATTTTTCTTTATTTTTTTTCTAATACGAACAGTTGGCTTTACCATAATTAATTAACTTTAAATAATAATTTATCGTGCTCGGATAGCTTTTCTTGGTCCTTTTCTTGTACGCGCATTTGTACGTGTTCTTTGTCCTCGTACAGGAAGGCCTTTTTTATGACGTAGTCCGCGATAACAGCCCAAGTCCATAAGCCTTTTAATATTCATAGAAATCTCTCTACGTAAATCACCTTCTATATTTAATTTAGCGATATTATCACGTAGGATATCAAGCTGTGTTTCTGTTAATTCTTTAAGTTTTGTGTCAGTTGCTATTCCCGCTTCGTCACAAATATTTTTTGAGGTAGTTCTGCCAATGCCATATATCGATGTTAATGCAATCACTATATGTTGATGGTTTGGTAAATTTACTCCAGCAATTCGAGCCATAATGTTTTATCTAGTGTTAGTCTAGCCTTGTCGTTGTTTATGTCGAGGATCAATGCAAATTACTCTAATAATTCTATTTCGCTTTATTATTTTGCAATTTCTGCAAATTCGCTTTACCGAGGCCATTACTTTCATATATTCTAAAAATACCAAATTAATTTAAAAAGTTATTTTGCTCTAAATGTTATACGTGCACGTGTAAGATCATATGGGGTAAGATCCACAGTTACTTTATCACCAGGTAATATTCGTATGTAATGCATTCTCATTTTACCCGAAATATGCCCAAGAACGATGTGGCCATTTTCCAATTTCACTTTGAAAGTTGCGTTAGGTAACGTTTCGAGTACTTCCCCTTGCATCTGAATAGTTTCTTCTTTAGCCATGCAATTAGTTATCTCGCAGTTAAACGACTGTTGTTGCTTTTTAAATTTGCTTTTTTTAACAAACTATCATACTGCGATGACATGACATGCGATTGTACTTGTGACATAAAATCCATCGTAACAATAACAATTATAAGTAAAGATGTGCCACCAAAATAAAAAGGCACATTCCACTGCAATATCAAAAATTCCGGAAGCAAGCATACTAGTGTTACATAAATAGAACCAGTCAAAGTAAGTCGCAGCATTATTTTTTCTATATAACGTGAAGTTTGATCACCTGGCCTTATTCCGGGTATAAACGCACCGCTCTTTTTTAAGTTATCTGAAGTTTCTTTAGGGTTAAAAACGAGCGCTGTATAAAAAAAACAAAAAAAGATTATCATCGCAGCATAAAGAAAAACGTACAAGGGCTGGCCTGGCGAAAGAGATGCACTCAAATCTCTTAACCAAATCATCGAATCTCCCGATGCAAACCAACCAGCTAAAGTTGCTGGAAATAGTATGATACTAGAGGCAAATATTGGCGGTATTACTCCAGCCATATTAAGTTTCAAAGGTAGGTGAGAACTTTGTCCGCCATATATTTTTTGTCCAACTTGTCTTTTAGCATAGTTAACAAGAATGCGGCGCTGCCCTTTTTCTACAAATACCACAAAAGCTGTAACTATTGTCGCAGCAACAAATATAAAAAGTGCTACTAAAAAGTGCATAGACCCGGTACTGACCAAATCTAAAGTTCCTCCAATGGCACTTGGCAATCCTGCCGCAATTCCAGCAAAGATGATTAATGAGATGCCATTACCTATCCCACGTTCTGTAATCTGTTCACCCAGCCACATCAAAAAAATTGTACCAGTCACCAATGTAATAACTGTGGTAATAATAAACATGGAACCAGGATTTATAACCAAACCCGCTTGTGCTTGTAAGGCTATCGATATTCCATAGCTCTGTACTAACGCCAGAAGCAAGGTACCATATCGTGTATATTGTGTGATTTTTCTTCTACCACTTTCACCTTCTTTTTTGAGGGCTTCCAAATAAGGAATTGCAACCGTTCCGAGTTGCATTATAATCGATGCGGATATATATGGCATAATGCCAAGCGCAAATATCGAAAAACGAGACAAAGCTCCACCGGAAAACATATTAAACATCCCCAACACCCCACCTTGTTGGGAATCAAATAAATCTTTTAAAATATCAGGGTCAATTCCGGGAACTGGTACATGCGCTCCAATCCTATAAACTATTAAAGCTAAAAGTAAAAACCACAGCCTCCGTTTCAAATCAGCAAAACGATCTATTGGTTTATGAGCAAATCCTCTTGTAGCCAATTTATTCCTTTGTAAATTTTGGGTTGCTAAACAGTATCAACTTGAACTAGCTGCTTAACGCCTTTAGTTGCGTTAATACCTTGCAATAATATGCTCTTATCAAGAGTTGTATTGGTTGAAAGATAAATTCTTACAGAATTAACATGATCAGGAATTAGATTATTTCGCTTCAAGATCTCAATAGTTATTGTTGACTCTTCAATTAAAGATAGATCGCTCAGTCTCAAAGATCTTTTATAGTCAGCTTGGAAATTTTTGAAACCACGCTTCGGCAAACGTCTATATAAAGGCATTTGTCCGCCTTCAAAACCCACTTTATGAAAACCACCTGATCTTGATTTCTGTCCTTTATGACCTCTTCCAGCAGTTTTTCCTGTGCCACTACCTATCCCGCGACCTAGTCTCTTTTTTATTTTAGTAGATCCGACAGCGCTTTTTATACTATTGAGAAACATAATCATTCACACTTAATAAGATAATTGACTTTTTTGATCATACCTTGAATTGAATTTGTATTCTTTAATTTCGCTGTGCTATTAATTTTTTTTAACCCCAAGCCCTTAACAATAGATCGATGCTTATTTTTAGTGCCAATCAAGCTTTTAACTAAAGTTACTTTAATCGTTTTTTCTGATTCATTAATCATTAGTCTAGATCCAAAATTTCATTAACTGTTTTACTACGCTTTGCTGCTATCATGGAAGGAGTATTCATAGACGATAGTCCGTGTAACGTAGCTCGCACCACATTGTATGGATTTGTTGATCCTATGCACTTCGCTAAAATATTTTGCATACCCATTACTTCAAATATTGCCCTCATCGGACCACCCGCTATGATTCCCGTTCCATCTGGTGCCGGTTGCATATAAACTTTTGCTGCTCCATGCCTACCAATGATTGGATGATAAATAGTCCCATTCTTTAATTTGATTTTGATCAGCGAGCGTCTCGCTTCATCCATAGCTTTTTGCACTGCTACTGGAACTTCCCTAGCCTTTCCTTTACCCATACCAACACCGCCGTCTCCGTCTCCTACTACTGTAAGTGCAGCGAATCCCAAAATTCTGCCACCCTTCACGACTTTCGTAACTCTATTGATGGAAACCAGTTTTTCTTTTAAGTCGTCGAAACTTGTATCTGTTATCACACCATCTTTGTTAATTGATTTGTTGGCCATAGTGTTGTTTAAATATAATTAGAATTTCAATCCGTTACTTCTAGCTGAATCCGCCAATGCTTTAACTCTTCCATGATACTGGTATCCAGATCGATCAAAAGCAATTTCATTTATGCCCAAAACTTTTGCTTTTTCGGCAATTCTTTTTCCTATTATTATTGCTGATGAAATATTATTCCCAAACTTTACTTGGTTTTTTATTTCAGGCTCAATTGACGAGGCACTAGTTATCGTAATTCTTTTTGAATCATCAATAATTTGAGCATATATATGATTATTTGTTCGATTAATTGTTAAACGCAAAACCCCTAGTTCTTGTATTTTTTTTCTAGTTTTTTTCGCACGATTTAGTCTTTTTAATTTTAAATTTTTCATTGTGAAAATTAAGCTTTATTTCTTTTTAGTTTCTTTTAATTTAACTATTTCATCAGAATAACGTACACCCTTACCTTTATAAGGCTCAGGTCTTCTAAAAGCTCTTATGTCGGCAGCAATCTGTCCGACTTTTTGCTTATCAATGCCCTTAATAGATATTTCCGTCTGGGTTGGCAGTTCAACGCTTATATCAGCAGGTATAGGATAATTTATCGAATGAGAATACCCTAAACTCAAATTTAAGACACTTCCATTAATCTGAGCTCGATAGCCAACGCCAACCAAAATAAGCTTTTTTTCGAAACCAACAGAAACTCCTTTTACCATATTTGATATTAAAGAACGCACTGTGCCTGACAGTGCTTTAGTTTCCTGCGTATTTTCTTTAACTTCAACTCTAATAGTATTGTTGTCTTCAATTAATCCCAAATTAGTATTCACATGTTGGAATAGATGTCCTTTAGGCCCTTTTACTTGTATGCCTGTTGCTTGTATTTCAATTTTAACTTCAGGCGGAATATTTATGGGATTACTACTAATTCGTGACATTTAAATTGGTTCCTTAAATTCATACTCTTTCAATTAAACTACTTCACAAATGACTTCACCACCAATGCCCATTTTTTTTGCTTTTCTTCCGGTCATAACACCTTTAGACGTCGACACTATTGAAATTCCCATACCACCTAAAACTTCTTGCAAATTTGAGACTGATTTATAGATACGCATTCCGGGCCTACTCACGCGCTTGATTGATTCAATCACAGGAGATCCAGAATAATATTTCAAATTAATTTGAATAACAGATACATTTTGATTAATGAATGTCTGACATGAATCGATATAACCCTCATCTTTTAATACAGAGGCTATGGAATATTTTATTTTAGAAAAAGGCATAGAAACACTTTCTTTTTTAGCCATTTGAGCATTTCTTATTCGTGTCAGCATATCAGCTATTGGGTCGCTTAGGCTCATGTTATATCCTGTTTATAAATATAATTACCAACTTGCTTTTGTTATTCCAGGTATTTTTCCGCTCATTGCAATTTCGCGTAACTTTATTCTTCCGAGCCCGAACTTAGCGTATACGCCACGAGACCTACCTGTCAATGTGCAGCGATTTCGCAAGCGAACAGGGCTTGAATTTCTAGGCAATGCCTGCAGTTTCAAGCGAGCTTCAAATCTATCTTCTTCCGGCAAAGAATAGTCATTAATGGTCGATAGCAATTTCTTTCTAGCATTTGAATATTTTAAAACAGTTTCTTGTCGCTTCAAATTTCTATTGATAATCGAAAGTTTTGCCATAATATTAATTTTTAAAAGGAAAATTAAATGCTTGAAGTAAAGCTCGTGCTTCTTCGTCACTTTTAGCCGAAGTCGTTATTGAAATATTCATTCCGCGCAGCGTATCAATTTTATCGTATTCTATTTCAGGGAATATTATTTGCTCTTTGATTCCTAAATTATAGTTTCCTCTACCGTCGAACGATTTAGATGAGATCCCACGAAAATCTCGTATTCGCGGGATAGCAATAGAAATTAGGCGATCCAAGAAATCATACATTCTTCCACCTCTCAAAGTGACCATACATCCAATAGGATAACCTTCACGAACTTTGAATGTAGCAATAGATTTACGTGCAGTTGTTACTATTGGCTTTTGACCACTAATTTTTTTTAAATCAGTTACAGCATGCTCAATGATCTTTTTATCCGAAGTTGCTTCACCGAGTCCCATATTAACAGTAATCTTAATTATTTTTGGAACTTCCATGATAGATTTATAGGCAAACTTCTGTAACAAAGAAGGCGTAATTTTTTTAATGTATGTTTCTTTTAAGCGGCTCATCGATTCTTTTTATATTATATTTCTTCAACAGTTGATCTAAAAATTCTAGTTTTATTACCTTCAGAATCTACATTGAATCCCACACGATCGTACTTGTTTCTCGAAGAGTTAAATATGGCAACATTTGACAAATGAATGGGCATATTTACAGTTATAATTCCGCCCGTTGTTCCGTTGCTTGGATTAGGTTTTTGATGTTTTTTTTGCACATTTACATTCTGAATCTGCGCATAATTTTTATTAACTATCCTAACAACTGATCCGCGCTTGCCTTTATCTTTTCCAGACAACACAACAACATCATCACCTTTTTTAATTTTTCTCATCTTAATATAATCTTTATTTACAAAACTTCAGGAGCAAGCGAGACTATCTTCATAAATTTTGCCCCTCTCAATTCACGCGTCACTGGGCCAAAAATACGTGTTCCAATTGGCTCAAGCTTTGTATTCAGAAGTACAGCCGCATTACCATCAAATTTTATCAGCGAACCATCCATTCTTCGTATTCCTTTAGCGGTTCTAACTATTACTGCATTATACACATCACCTTTTTTTACTTTTCCACGAGGTGCCGCGTCTTTAATACTTACTTTTATAACGTCCCCTACAGTAGCATAACTCCGCTTGGATCCACCTAATACTTTTATGCACATAACTGATCGTGCACCGGTATTGTCAGCAACTTTTAATATTGACTGCATCTGTATCATCTAATACTCACTTTTTTATTTTTCATCAATATTCTTCTTTTGGCGCCCATACAAGCCATTAATTTTTTATACCAAAATACTCATTTAGATGAGAGCTTTCTGCCATAAATTTTCCATAAAAACGGCGCAGTATACTTCAATAATTTAAATTTATCAATTTAAGCAACTACATTAACTCTGACTAGACGCCATGTCTTAGTCTTTGATATAGGTCTAGTTTCCTCAATCAACACAATATCACCTATATTGCCTTGATTATTCTCATCATGCACATGATACTTCTTTGAACGTGTAACTATTTTTCCATATAAAGGATGTTTTACTCTTCGATTTACTAAAACTGTCAGAGTTTTATCTGTTTTATTACTAGTGACTTTTCCTGTAAATGTACGCTTAAAGCTTTGATTATTCATCATACTGTTGATTTTTCGGTAATTAGTGTTTTGACTCTAGCTATGTTGCGTCGATTCCGGCTTAATTGATTTGTATTTGTTGTTTGTTGCGTCGCAAGCTGCATTCTAATACTGAATTGAATTTTTAATAATTCCTGTAATTCTTTGTTTAAATCGACTAAAGTCATGTTTCTTAATTCTTTGACATTCATTCTTAGCCACCAAGTTGTCTTATAATAAATGTTGTTTTAATCGGAAGCTTAGCTGCAGCAAGTCTGAATGCTTCTCTAGCCAGCGTTTCATTAACCCCGTCCATTTCATATAGCATTTTACCTGGCTTTATCTCCGCAACAAAATATTCGGGACTGCCCTTTCCTTTACCCATTCTAACTTCTGCTGGTTTATGAGAAATTGGTTTGTCAGGAAAAATTCTGATCCATATTCGACCACCTCTCTTAATATGGCGTGTCATTGCTCGCCTAGCAGCCTCTATTTGTCTTGCTGTTATTCTGCCACGCTCTACTGCTTTCAACCCAAATTCACCAAAACTGACTTTAGCACCTCTTGTTGCTATCCCCGTATTTCGGCCCTTTTGCTGTTTTCGGTATTTAGTTCTAGCTGGTTGAAGCATCACTTTCTCCAGATTCTTTAGTAAATCCTGTATTCTCTAATTGCGAAATTCCAAAACTTAACTTATCTTTCTTTGTAGTCTTTTTTTTGTCTAATTCTTCGCCAGTGTTAGTTGAAGATAATAAATTTTCTCTTCCAATAACTTCACCTTTAAAAATCCAGACCTTAATTCCAATTATTCCATAAGTTGTTTGCGCTTCTGAAGTTGCATAATCGAGATTGGCTCTTATCGTATGAAGCGGAACTCTACCTTCACGATACCACTCTGTCCGAGCTATTTCTATTCCATTAAGACGTCCAGAGCTCATAATTTTTATGCCTTGCGCACCAAGTCTCATTGCATTTTGCATTGCGCGCTTCATTGCACGCCTAAACATGATTCTCTTCTCGAGTTGTTGAGCAATATTGTCAGCAATCAGTTGAGCATCTAATTCTGGCTTTCGTATTTCTTCGATATTAACATGAACCGGCACACCCATTCTTTTTTGTAGCTCGATTCTTAGTGCTTCAATATCTTCACCTTTTTTTCCAATCACCACACCCGGTCGAGCACTAAATATTGTTATTCTCGCGTTTTTGGATGGCCGCTCGATCAAAACTCTCCCGACAGATGCATGCTTAAGTTTTTTGAATAGATATTCTCTAACTTTTATATCTTCATTCAACATTAAGGCAAATGTATTACTGTTAGCATACCATTTTGAAAGCCAGTTCCTATGAACCGAGAGACGAAATCCAATTGGATGTATTTTTTGACCCATTTATTCTGCCTTTAAGATATTTTGTTTCTGGCTCTTATTTATTAGCTACTGTAATCGTTATATGACATGTTGGTTTCATCAATCGATTACCTCTTCCTTTAGCACGTGCACTAGTTCGTGGCATAAAAATTCCTCTATCAACATATATACTCTGAACTTTCAGTTCATCCACATCAGCGCCATCATTATGCTCAGCATTAGCAATTGCTGATTCTAATAGTTGTTTTATTATAGTCGCCCCCCTTTTGGGGCTAAATGCTAACAAATTAATTGCTTTATCCACTTTTAAGCCTCTAATTTGATCAGCTATCAATCGTCCTTTTTGCGCCGATAGACGAACACCTCTTAATTTAGCTGTTGATTCCATTTAATGTCCTATCTTTTCGCGGTTTTCTTATCAGCTGCGTGACCTTTAAAGGTTCTTGTTATCGCAAACTCTCCCAATTTATGCCCAACCATATTTTCGGTTATAAATATGGGTATATGTTGCCTACCATTATGAACTGATATGGTTAAACCAATAAAATTAGGCAATACTGTTGAACGCCTTGACCATGTTTTGATTGGACGCTTGTCATTCGTTTCGATTGCTTTATCTATTTTTGATAATAAATGAGAATCAACAAATGGTCCTTTTTTAATTGATCTAGCCATTAACTAACCTTTTTTCGAATAACGATGCCTAACAATCATAGAATCTGTGCGTTTATTGGCACGTGTTCTATATCCTTTTGCCGGAATACCCCAAGGACTGACGGGATGTCGACCGCCAGAAGTTCGGCCCTCACCCCCTCCATGCGGATGATCAATTGGATTCATCGCGACTCCACGGACAGTCGGCCTTATGCCGCGCCATCTCATAGCACCAGCTTTACCAATGGATTTTAAGTTATGTTCAGCATTACTTACTTCACCGATGGTCGCACGACAATTGATGTGAACCTTTCTTATCTCACCTGAGCGAAGCTTTAGTAAAGCATAATTGCCATCTCTAGCTTGGAATTGCGCAAATGTACCAGCTGAACGAGCAAGCTGAGCGCCTTTTTCTGGCAAAAGCTCTATACAGTGAACTATCGTTCCGACTGGAATATTTCTTAGTTGCAAAGCATCTCCAAGCTTAATCTGTGCTGTATTTCCATTATGAAGGATATCACCCAGCTTCAATCCTTTTGGAGCAATTATGTAGCGACGTTCACCATCCATATAGCAAACTAGCGCAATATTAGCGGTACGATTTGGATCATATTCAATACGTTCTACCTTACCAGCTATACCGTCCTTATCTCGCTTAAAATCAATTTTTCTATAGTGCTGCTTGTGTCCACCACCTCGATGTCGGATTGTGATTTTTCCGGAATTATTTCTCCCTGATTTCCTGTTTTGTTTTTCCGTTAACCCTTTAAAAGGTTCACCCTTATATAAATCAGCTTGAACTACTCGTACTACTGCCCGCTTTCCCGGTGATGTTGGTCTAAGTTTTACGAGGGCCATTATTATTTAACTCCCAAACTTGATAAGTTTGTAAAACTTAATTCCTGCCCATCTTTGATGCTCACAATTGCTTTTTTCCAATTGCTCCTGCTACCTAAATACTTGCCAAATCTTTTTTTCTTGCCTTTAACGTTCATAGTCTGAACTTTTTCAACTTTAATTTTTTGCTCTTTCCAGATCAATTCAATAGCAGCTTTAATTTCAGCTTTTGTTGCATTACGAGCCACTCTGAAAATCGTCTGGTTATGAGCTTCACCAATAAATGTTCCTTTTTCTGAAACATATGGCGCAAGAATTACTTGCATCAGCCGTTCAAAATTTTTCAACGAATCACTCATAAAAACAATTCCTCTAATTTCTTAATACTGTTGGCAGTTATAAGTGTCTTTTCAAATTTTAGGAGATTCACTGGATCAATACTATTTGCTTCTAAAACTAATACATCTGGTAGATTTCTAGATGAAAGATAGAGCTTATCATTTAATTCATCAGTAATAAGAAGTAGGTTTTTCAAGCCAAGTGTTCTTAGTTTTTCATTAAAATCTTTTGTTTTGTGTGTCTCTATATCAAAGTTATCGACAATCGACAATCTTTCATCACTTACAAGCTTGGATAGGATTGTACTCATTCCCACATGGTACATTTTTTTATTAATCTTCTTTTTATAATTCTCTTGAGGAGTATTTGGGAAAATTTTTCCACCACCGCGCCATAGTGGACTCGAAGCTCTACCAGCTCTAGCTCTTCCACTTCCTTTTTGCCGCCACGGCTTTCGATTCGATTTTGCAACGCCAGATCTATCTTTTTGCGCTCTTGTAGCACTTCTAGCGTTAGATAGATAAGAGGTGACTATCTGGTGAACAATTGCTTCATTATATTTTCTATTAAACAAAGAATCGGAAACTGATATCTTACCAATATCTTGTCCCTGTTCATTGATCAGCTTTAATTCCATTACTTATCTACCTTACTTATAATTTTCAACTTTTAGATTTACATTTCACGCTAGAAGAAATTATTAACTTGCCGCCCTTAGCCCCTGGAACTGCACCTTTTATTAACAGTAAATTTCTATCTTTATCTATTTTGATTACTTCCAGATTCTGAATAGTGCGTTTTGCATTACCCAAATGTCCAGACATTTTTTTTCCAGGAAATATTCTTCCTGGATCTTGAGCCATACCTATAGATCCAGGTTTTCTATGTGCTTTTGAATTTCCGTGTGAGGATCTGTTAGAAGAAAAATGATGCCGTTTGATTGATCCTGCGTATCCTTTGCCGATGGTAATTCCGGAAACATCAACTTTCTGGCCTATTTGGAAAAGATCAATATCAACCGCCGATCCTAATGGCAATTTTTCAGCCTCTTTATCTGATTCAACTCGAAATTCCTTCAGCGAACTTCCAGCCACACTCCCCGCTTTTGAATAATGTCCCGCCAGTGATTTATTCACACGTATCGGTCTTTTGGCACCAAAAGCAACCTGTACTGCAGAATAGCCATCTGTATTATTGATTTTGATTTGTGTCACACGATTTCCAGTCACATCCACAACCGTAACGGGAACACTGTCACCATTTTCTGTGAATATGCGCATCATTCCGACTTTTCGTCCAATTAAACCTAAACCCATTTTTTTTCCATGCGTGAATTTATTGATTACACTTTAAACTTGTATTAGTGTTTCTAGGTAGCTTCGTGCAATTAATTATTAGAGCTTAATTTCTACGTCAACCCCGGCTGGCAAATCCAATTTCATTAGAGCATCAACTGTTTTATCTGTTGGATCTATGATGTCCATCAGTCTAAGATGTGTTCTGATCTCCAGCTGATCGCGTGAAGTTTTATTTACATGAGGAGAGCGAAGCACATCAAATCGTTCAATTCTTGTAGGCAATGGCACCGGCCCTCTAACCACAGCTCCGGTTCTTTTAGCCGTATCAACTATTTCTAGCGCTGATTTATCAATCAATCGATAATCAAATGCTTTCAGTCTTATCCTAATTTTTTGATTTTGCATATACTTTTATTCCGCGCCATTTTTAATATATCAGCCATACATATTGGTCTATCTAATAAAAATTACTCAATTACTTTAGCAACGACACCCGCTCCAACGGTTCTACCACCTTCACGTATCGCAAATCGCAGACCGTCTTCCATTGCAATCGGCGCTATCAAATTCACAGTCACCGAAACATTATCTCCCGGCATCACCATCTCAACTCCGGCAGGAAGCTCAATGGCTCCAGTTACATCAGTTGTCCTAAAATAGAATTGTGGACGGTATCCCGGGAAAAATGGCGTATGACGCCCGCCTTCATCTTTACTTAACACATAAATTTCAGCGGTGAATTTGGTATGCGGCGCTATGCTGCCCGGCTTTGCTAATACCTGACCGCGCTCAACCTCTTCACGCTTTGTACCGCGCAGCAATACACCAACGTTATCACCGGCCTGCCCCTGATCCAGAAGCTTCCGGAACATCTCTACGCCCGTACAAACCGTCTTGATCGTCGGCTTGAGCCCAACTATCTCTATTTCATCGCCTACTTTAACAATGCCTCTCTCAACACGCCCCGTGACGACCGTACCACGCCCCGATATCGAGAACACATCCTCAACCGGCATAATAAACGCTCCATCAATAGCCCTTTCCGGTTCTGGTATATAACTATCCAGCGCCTCAGCCAGTTTGAAAATCGAGGGCGCGCCTATTTCACTTTGATCACCCTCCAGCGCCTTCAATGCAGAGCCCACAATAATCGGCGTATCGTCACCCGGGAAATCGTACTTGGACAGCAATTCACGTATCTCCATCTCGACCAGCTCCAGCAATTCGGCGTCGTCCACCATATCCGCCTTGTTCATATATACTATGATATAAGGCACACCAACCTGACGGGCCAGCAATATATGTTCACGCGTTTGCGGCATGGGACCATCCGCAGCCGAAACTACCAGAATTGCGCCATCCATCTGCGCAGCACCGGTAATCATGTTTTTTACGTAATCAGCGTGACCAGGACAATCGACATGAGCATAATGACGTTTATCGGTTTCATATTCCACGTGCGCCGTATTGATGGTAATGCCCCGCGCGCGCTCCTCTGGCGCCGAATCAATCTGCGCATAACTCTTAGCTTCACCACCAAATTTTTGTGTCAATATCGTCGTGATCGCCGCCGTCAATGTAGTCTTCCCATGATCCACATGCCCAATCGTACCTACGTTTACATGCGGTTTTGATCGCTCAAATTTGCTCTTTGCCATGACTTATCCCTTTACGCTCTTACCTTTTTTGAATTACTTCTTATTAATAACCGCTTCAGCAACATTCTTTGGTGCCTCGGCGTAATGCTTAAATTCCATAGTATAGGTAGCTCTACCTTGCGTTGCTGACCTTAACGCTGTGGAATATCCGAACATTTCTGCCAACGGCACTTCCGCTCGAATCAACTTCATCCCCGGCACATCATCCATGCCCTGTATCATTCCACGCCTAGATGACAAATCGCCGACGACATTTCCCATAAATTCTTCCGGCGACTCAACCTCAACAGCCATCATCGGTTCAAGTAAAACCGGGTTGGCTTTTTTCATGCCATCCTTAAATGCTATAGATGCAGCCATTTTGAAAGCATTTTCATTCGAATCAACATCATGATAAGAGCCATCAAATAACGTAACTTTAACATCCACGACCGGAAAGCCCGCCAATATACCATTAGGCAGCGTTTCTTGCAAACCCTTCTGAACCGCCGGTATATATTCCCGTGGCACCACACCACCCTTAATTTCATCTATAAATTCAAATCCTTTTCCAGCTTCATTTGGCTCCATTTTAAGCCAGACATGACCGTACTGCCCCCTACCTCCCGATTGTTTTACAAACTTACCTTCCACTTCAACAAGTTTCTTAATCGCTTCTCTGTATGCAACTTGCGGGGCACCAACATTCGCCTCAACACCAAACTCGCGCTTCATTCGATCCACAATGATTTCTAAGTGAAGCTCCCCCATCCCTGAAATGATGGTCTGCCCCGACTCTTCATCTGTTCTTACTCTGAACGACGGATCTTCCTGAGCAAGCCGATTTAAAGCTATACCCATTTTTTCTTGATCGAGTTTAGTTTTTGGCTCAACAGCAACATGGATGACCGGTTCTGGAAAATCCATTTTTTCCAAGGTAATCACTGCAATAGAATCACATAAAGTGTCTCCGGTCGTGACCTCTTTAAGACCCACGGCAGCAGCTATATCTCCAGCACGAACTTCTTTAATTTCTTCACGCTGATTAGCGTGCATCTGAAGAATTCGACCAATTCTTTCCTTTCGAGACTTTACTGGGTTATAAACTGTGTCACCCGAATTTACAACCCCGGAATAAACTCTAAAAAATATCAGCTGACCCACATAGGGATCTGTAGCCACTTTAAACGCCAGCGCCGAAAAAGGCTCATTATCATCTGATTTTCTTTGAGCAGGCTCTCCGCTTTCTTTTACACCCTGAATCGCAACAACATCTATCGGCGAAGGCATAAATTCTATGACCGCGTCTAGCATCGCCTGAACGCCTTTATTTTTGAATGCGGTTCCACACAACATCGGCACTATCTCATTACTGATCGTTCTTAGCCGAATTCCTTTTTTGATATCTGGAATTTCCAACTCACCTTCTTCCAGATATTTATTCATTAACTCTTCATCCGCCTCCGCCGCTGATTCCACCATTTTCTCATGCCAGCTTTGCGCATCAGCTTTCATTGACTCCGGGATTTCTCGCTCTTCAAACTTTAACCCCTTGCTTTCATCATCCCAGTAAATGGCTTTCATTTTTACCAGATCAACTATGCCTTCGAATTTATCTTCCGCGCCTATGGGAAGTTGGATAGGCACTGGATTTGCCTTTAATCTTGATTTAATTTGATCGTACACGCGCATGAAATTTGCGCCTGACCTATCCATTTTATTGACAAACGCAAGCCTTGGCACCTTATACTTGTTCGCTTGTCGCCAGACAGTTTCGGTTTGCGGCTGCACACCTCCAACGGCACAAAATACCGTGCACGCACCATCCAAAACACGTAACGAGCGCTCCACTTCAATTGTAAAATCCACGTGACCTGGAGTATCGATAATATTAATTCGATGCTCCGGATAATTACCCTCCATTCCTTTCCAGAAGCATGTCGTAGCTGCAGATGTTATCGTAATTCCCCGCTCCTGCTCTTGCTCCATCCAGTCCATTGTTGCCGCCCCATCATGGACTTCTCCAATTTTGTGCGACACACCTGTATAAAACAAAATGCGTTCTGTTGTCGTTGTCTTACCAGCATCGATATGCGCCATAATTCCGATGTTTCTATAACGCTCTATGGGAGTTTTTCTTGCCACGGTTACTACGCCTTAAAAATTAAAACTACAATACAAATACTTCAGCTAATGGAGTTTATTATTAAAATCTGAAATGTGAAAACGCCTTATTGGACTCAGCCATACGGTGAACTTCTTCTTTTTTCTTAACTGCACCCCCTCTGCCTTCAGCCGCATCTGAGAGCTCACCAGCCAGTCGCATATCCATTGATTTCTCACTTCTTTTCCTGGCCGCATCTCTTAACCATCGCATGGCCAAGGCATTCCGCCGAACCGATCTAACTTCGACAGGAACCTGATAGTTTGCCCCACCCACGCGCCTACTTTTCACTTCCACCAATGGCCTCACATTTGTTAACGCTTGCGTAAATACCTCTAGCGGGTCAGATCCAATTTTCTTTTCAATCTGCGTTAGCGCACCATAAATGATTCTTTCAGCAACTGACTTTTTTCCACGTGTCATTAACACATTAACAAACTTTGCCAGCTCCACATTATGATATTTTGGATCTGGCAATATTTCCCGCTTTGGAACTTCCCTACGTCTTGGCATTGTTTTACCTCACAGACTTTAACTCTTATTATTCAGCATATTTAATGCGTTATGCCGTTTTTGGCTTCTTAGATCCGTATTTAGATCTCGCTTGTTTCCGATCTTTCACTCCCGCAGTATCCAAGCTACCCCTGACGGTATGATAGCGCACACCCGGAAGATCTTTTACACGCCCCCCTCGGATGAGCACGACTGAATGCTCCTGTAGATTATGGCCTTCACCGCCAATATAACTCGATACTTCATAGCCATTCGTTAACCGTACTCTTGCCACTTTGCGCAATGCTGAATTCGGCTTCTTCGGCGTAGTTGTGTACACCCGCGTACAAACACCCCTCTTTTGAGGACAATTCTCTAGTGCGGGAACATTGCTTTTTACGCGCTTTGCTGCACGCGGTTTACGTACCAATTGACTTATAGTCGGCATAAACTATATCCTAAAAAACTGAGACGGCCATTAGCCGTCCTGAACTTGCTGATTTGATATTTTATTTGCGCCGTTACCTGCTCATTCACGAGACTGGCTTGGCTACACTACATTTTTCAGATGTTTTGTCTTAGAAAAGAGTGCGGATTCTATGGGGTTTACGGTTCAATGTCAAGATTAAGTTTGCGTGCACACCTAAGTCACGCATCTATTATTTACAAAAATACAATCAATTAATCAGTTTAATTAATTACTCACCGCCAATCACCTATCCTGAAAAATCAATTCTCGCGGCACCGATTTCTTTAATCCCTAAAATTCTGATATTGTAGTGGAAAATCAATGATGGCTTTTTTTACGATGCTTATCGACTCTTGCAGAATATCTTTTTTTGCACCCGATACGCGTAGCGAATCACCCTGAATGCTTGTTTGTATTTTGAGTTTACTTTCTTTAAGAATTTTTGCAATTTTCTTGGCTAGCTCGGTTTCCAGTCCTGTTTTCACTGTCACAATCTGCTTCACCTTATTGCCGCTTACTTTCTCTATAACACCCCTCTCCAAACAGCGCACATCAATATTTCTTTTAGTCAGCTTTGTTCGCAAAATATCAAGAATCTGCTCGAGCTTAAAGTCATCGTCAGCATACACCGCCAAAACAAAATCTGACTGCTCTACACGCGCATCCGATCCCTTGAAATCAAATCGGGAACTAACTTCTTTATTCGTTTGCTCCACTGCATTTCTAACTTCATGACCATCAACTTCCGAGACAATATCAAACGAAGGCATACATTCCTCATCACATTGATTTCATTAAATCAATTCTAAATTCTCAGTAACCTTTGCTACTTTGTGACACGAAAAACACAAAGCTATCTTAATTTTTCTTTTTCTTATTTGCCGCAATACGTAAACGCAGCGCATTCAAACGAATGAAACCTGCCGCATCAACCTGATTATAGGCGCCGGCATCATCCTCAAATGTCGCGACATTTTCATCAAACAACGAATCTGTTTTTGAATCGCGCCCGACCACCATTACACTGCCTTTATATAACTTCAGTCTTACCCATCCATTTACACTTTCCTGGGTTGCATCTATCAAAGCCTGTATGGCCTTACGTTCCGGACTCCACCAGTAACCATTGTAAATCAATGCGGCATAGCGCGGCATGAGATCATCTTTTAGATGACCGACTTCGCGATCAAGTGTAATCGATTCTATTGCACGGTGTGCACGCAACAAAATTGTTCCCCCGGGGGTCTCATAGCAACCGCGCGACTTCATGCCAACATAACGATTTTCCACCAAATCAAGTCTGCCAATACCATGCTTTCCGCCCAACTGATTGAGCGTCTCCAATACACTTGCAGAACTCAGCTTGCGCCCATTTAAAGCTACTGGATCACCGCGTTCGAACTCGATTTCCAGGAATTCCGCCTCATCAGGCGCCTTTTCCGGCGACACCGTCCAGCGCCACATCGATTCTTCCGCTTCCATGGCCGGATTTTCCAGATGTCTGCCTTCGTAAGATATATGCAAAAGATTGGCATCCATACTGTACGGAGACCCAGTCTTTTTTTTCATCTCCACAGGAATACCATGCCTCTCGGCATACGCCAAAAGCTTTTCCCTTGAATTCAAATCCCATTCCCGCCATGGCGCAATAACATGTATGTTTGGCTCCAGTGCATAATAGCCCAGCTCAAATCGCACTTGGTCATTTCCTTTACCGGTAGCGCCATGAGACACCGCATCAGCGCCGGTTTCTTTTGCAATTTCGATTTGTCTTTTAGCAATCAACGGTCGCGCAATGCTGGTTCCCAACAAATACTCACCTTCGTAGACAGTGTTCGCCCTGAACATTGGAAAAACAAAGTCACTCACAAATTCTTCGCGCAAGTTATCAATGTAAATCTCATTAACACCCAATTGCCGCGCTTTAGCGCGCGCAGGCTCGACCTCGCCACCTTGTCCGATATCTGCTGTAAATGTTACAACTTCACACTGATAAGTATCCTGTAACCACTTCAAAATCACCGAAGTATCCAAACCGCCAGAAAAAGCCAAAACTACTTTATTTATTTCTCTCATTCTTTTTTACTCATGATTACTCACAATCAGACCTTCCAATCTTTCCGAGCAGTAAATATTCCATCAGCGCCTTCTGCGTATGAAGGCGGTTTTCAGCTTCATCCCATACCACCGATTGATGTCCGTCAATTACTTCGGCGGCCACTTCCTCGCCTCGATGCGCAGGCAGACAATGCATAAACAGTGCTCTTTCCTTTGCCAGAGCCATCATTTCAGCATCGACACAAAATGCTGCAAAATCTGCTCTTCTTTGTTCGCTCTCAGCCTCGAACCCCATACTGGTCCAGACATCCGTTGTAACCAGATCAGCATTCTTCACAGCATCATGCGGATCCACAAATGCCTCAAAATGTTCTGTCGTTTTTAGCCCGATCTGCAAGGGATCGATATCGTAGCCAGGCGGCGTCGAAACATGCACTTTAAAATCGAATATCTCTGCGGCCTGCAACCAGGTGTTACAGACATTATTGGCATCGCCTATCCAGGCAATGACCTTTCCTTTGATATCTCCCCGGTATTCTATAAAAGTGAAGATGTCCGCCAAAATCTGACAAGGATGATATTCGTCAGTCAGTCCATTAATCACGGGTACACTGGAATAATCCGCAAAGCGTTGCAGCGTATCGTGTGCGTAAGTACGAATCATCACGATATCGACCATACGCGAAATGACGCGCGCCGCATCCTCAACAGGTTCGCCTCTGCCCAATTGCGTATCACGCGTGGAAAGATATATGGATGAACCGCCCAGCTGATTCATCCCGGCCTCAAACGACAACCGCGTTCTGGTTGAATTTTTATCGAAAATCATCGCCAGCGTTCGATCAGTCAGCGGCCAGTATTGTTGGCGCTGCTTTAAAGCCTGCTTTATAAATCGCGCACGAGAAAACAGGTATTCATACTCTTCCCGGCTGAGATCGTTAAACTGAAGATAATGCTTCAACTGCATATAATAAATAAAGACCAATCAGACAAAATATTTAATAACTATTTATCTGATTATCCATTCAAAAACTCCCGGATTAATCGGCAGGTTGTATCGATCGCCTGCTTGGCTTCATCCGGCTGCATTACCAATGCTGGCAGCAGGCGAACCACCTTTTCGGATGTCACATTAATAAGCAATCTGTGATCCAGCGCCCTTTTAATCAAATCCGAACATGGCGATGCTAATTCTATGCCTATCAATAATCCCTGTCCTCTGACTTCCACCACACCGTCAACATTGGCAAGCTGTGCACGCAGCTGCTCTCGCATAAAAATACCCAGTTCATGGGCGTGATTAATCAACGCATCTTCCTCAATCACTGCAAGCGTTTCAAGTGCTGCAGCGCAAACCAGCGGATTACCGCCAAAAGTAGAAGCATGATTGCCCGGTTTCAACACGTCAGTTGCCGCACCCCTGGCCAGACACGCACCAATGGGAACACCTGAGCCCAGTCCTTTGGCCAGTGTCATTACATCCGGCTGTATATTGCTATGCTGAAATGCAAACCATCTGCCACTGCGACCTATCCCGGACTGCACTTCATCAAGCATCAGCAGCCAGCCATATTGATCACATAAAGCACGTAATTCCTGCAGATAGCGCGCTTGAGGCACATTGACACCACCTTCTCCCTGAAAAGGCTCCACCAAAACAGCAACGACATTTTTATTATTCTCCGCTACTTGCTTGATAGCTTCCAGATTGTTATAAGGAACGCGCACAAACCCTGTCAGCAAAGGTTCAAATCCAGCCTGTACCTTTCGATTACCCGTGGCAGTCAGAGTAGCCATCGTACGGCCATGAAATGACTGCTCCATGACAATAATTGTTGGCAAAGTCACGCCGTTATTATGGCCATATAATCTCGCCAGCTTTATTGCAGCTTCATTGGCTTCAGCACCGGAATTACAGAAAAAAACCTTCTCCATTCCGGATAATGCCGCCAGACGGGCAGCCAGCTGCTCCTGCTTCTCAATAAAATAGATATTTGAAGTATGAATAAGCACTTTTGCCTGACGACATATCGCCTCAGCCACACGCGGGTGGCAATGCCCCAAACCACAGACCGCCACACCCGATATGACGTCCAAGTAACGCTCGCCTTGACTATCCCACAGCCAAACACCTTCACCCTTCACAAAGGTTACAGGCAACCGTGAATAAGTATTCATTACATTTGACACGTCTATGCTCAGCTCGCTTAATTGACCATTAAATGCAACATCTTGATATTATAAATAAGGTGCCGCAGTTTACGCAGCCGTTCACCGCCACCCCATCTCACCCAAGGTTCCATTATTTTTAAAAAAGCTACTATCTTTACCCATATACCCAGCTTTTTCAAGTTTTTTTTCCTAAAAAGCGCACCAACTTGAATTTATTTTACTGGAAAAGAGCATTTCAAAGTTAGCTGTGATCACCATCATGATAAAATGAAAAAATTTATACCAATCAGTCGATGAACATCTTGTCAGCGCGATAGAAAGCGTATCCGCGTTAATTGTGCAATCACAACTGTCTTAACTCATTAACAAAACATGAATCAATTTGCCAAGGAAACACTGCCGGTAAGCCTTGAAGAAGAAATGCGCCGATCCTATCTGGATTACGCGATGAGCGTTATTGTGGGGCGCGCACTACCGGATGTTCGTGACGGGCTCAAGCCTGTGCATCGCCGGGTTTTATTCGCCATGCATGAACTTTCCAATGACTGGAATCGACCTTACAAAAAATCTGCGCGTATCGTTGGCGATGTGATCGGTAAATATCATCCGCACGGCGACACCGCTGTCTATGACACGATTGTGCGCATGGCGCAGGATTTCTCGCTCCGTTATATGTTGATTGACGGACAAGGCAACTTCGGTTCAATCGATGGTGATAACGCTGCGGCCATGCGTTACACCGAGATCCGCATGTCGCGTATCGCACACGAACTGCTTGTCGATCTCGACAAAGAAACCGTTGATTTCGGCCCCAATTACGACGAATCCGAAAAAGAGCCGCTGATTCTGCCGACAAAAATACCCAATCTGCTGATAAACGGTTCTTCAGGCATCGCCGTGGGCATGGCGACCAATATTCCACCGCACAATCTCAATGAAGTCGTTAACGCAAGCCTGAAACTGCTGGCGAATCCCGATACCAGTATCGATGAACTGATTGAGTGCATACAGGCGCCTGATTTTCCGACCGCCGGTATTATTTATGGCATCTCCGGCGTGCACGATGGTTACCGCACCGGACGCGGACGCGTCATTATGCGTGCACGCACTCACTTTGAAGACATCGACAAAGGCGGTCGGCAGGCGATTATCGTTGACGAACTCCCCTATCAAGTCAACAAAGCCAACCTGCTTATTCGCATTGGCGAGCTTGTACGCGACAAAAGAATCGAAGGCATCTCGGATTTACGTGACGAATCGGACAAATCCGGCATGCGCGTCGTCATAGAACTCAAACGCGGCGAACTTCCTGAAGTCATTCTGAATAATCTGTATAAAGAAACACAGATGCAGGATACTTTTGGCATGAACATGGTTGCGCTCATCGACGGCCAACCGCGTCTTCTGAATTTAAAGCAAATCCTGGATGCATTCTTGCGTCACCGGCGCGAAATTGTCACTCGCAGAACCGTTTTCGAACTCAAAAAAGCGCGCGAGCGCGGACATATTCTGGAAGGCCTTGCAGTTTCATTATCCAATGTCGATGAAATTATCGCACTGATCAAAGCTTCGCCGACACCTGCTGTCGCCAAGGAAGCCTTAATGGCCCGTGAATGGCGCTCGGGTCTGGTCGAAGAAATGCTCGCACGCGCCGTGGCCGATGCAATGGCGCTCCGTCCCGAGGGATTATCGCCGGAATTTGGACTGAAGGAACAGGGTTACCGGCTTTCCGATGCGCAGGCGCAGGCCATACTTGAATTACGCCTGCAACGCCTCACCGGACTGGAACAGGATAAAATCGTCGAAGAATACAAAGATATCATGGACCGCATTATCGACTTCCTCGACATTCTGGCGACACCCGAACGGATTACAGACATCATCTCGGAAGAACTGGAAACCATCCGGCAGCAATTTGGCGATAAGCGCCGCAGTGAAATAGTCGTTGATACGCAGGATCTCAGCATGGAGGACCTGATTGCTCCCGCCGATGTAGTCGTCACACTCTCGCATAACGGATACATCAAATCGCAGTTACTCGACGAATACCGCGCACAGAAACGCGGCGGACGCGGCAAACTGGCCACCAGCACCAAGGAAGATGACTTCATCGACAATCTGTTTATCGCCAACACACATGACTATATTCTGTGTTTCTCCAGTCTTGGACGCGTGTACTGGATCAAAGTCTACACCGTCCCTCAAGGCGGCCGGACTTCACGCGGCAAACCGATCATCAACCTGGTTCAGCTGGATTCAGGTGAAAAAATCAACGCCGTACTGCCTGTCAAAGCGTTTGATGACAATCATTTTGTATTTATGGCAACCGCGCTGGGTACGGTCAAGAAAACGCCTTTATCCGAATTCTCGCGCCCGCGCAGCAATGGCATCATTGCCATTGGCCTGAACGAAGATGATTATCTGATCGGCGTAGCGCTGACCGATGGCAAATACGATGTCATGCTATTCTCCGACAACGGAAAAGCCATGCGTTTCAGCGAAAATGACGTCCGCCCGATGGGACGCGGCGCGCGCGGCGTGCGCGGCATGAAACTGGCGGCAGAGCATAAAGTCATTTCCATGCTGGTCGCCGAGGATGAAGAACAGGCCGTACTCACCGTAACCGAAAACGGCTACGGCAAGCGCACGCCGATCAGCGAATATACTCGCCATAGCCGCGGCACACAAGGCATGATTGCCATTAAAACCAGCAAACGCAACGGCAAGGTTGTCACCGCAAAACTGGTCCGCCCGGATGACGAGATTATGCTGATCACCTCTGGCGGCATATTGATCCGCACCCGTGTCAATGAAGTACGCGAAATGAGCCGTGCAACCCAGGGGGTGACACTGATCAATCTTGGCGAAGGTGAGAAACTTACGGGATTGGAACGCGTCATTGAAAGTGATGAAGAATAAATCCGGCGCGATATTGTTTTTTTCTTAAAAAATTTCCTTATTTTTCACTGATGCAACTCACGAATCCTATCTACAACTTCAGCGCCGGCCCTGCGGTATTACCGAAAGAAGTCCTGCGGCAGGCGCGTGATGAAATGCTTGACTGGCAGGGTAGCGGAATGTCTGTCATGGAAATGAGTCATCGCGGCAAGGAATTCATGTCCATCATTGAAACACTGGAAAGTGATTTACGCGACCTTGCAGCCATACCCGAAAATTACAAAATCCTGTTTTTGCAAGGCGGTGCATCCAGTCAGTTTGCCATGGTACCGATGAATCTGTTGCGCGGTAGAAAAGTCGCCGATTATATTCTCACTGGCCAGTGGTCGGAAAAGGCCGCTCAGGAAGCACAGCGCTACTGCACAGTCAACATCGCCGCATCTTCCGGGGATGCCAGCTTCACTTACGCCCCCCGGCAGGACACATGGCAATTGAACAGGAACGCTGCCTACATTCATTACACAACCAACGAGACAATCGGTGGCGTTGAATTCAACTGGGCACCCGACTTGACGGAAAACAGCGATATTCCTCTGGTTGCCGATATGTCATCGAATATTTTATCGCGCCCGCTGGATATTTCACGCTATGGCCTGATCTACGCCGGTGCGCAGAAGAATCTTGGACCAGCCGGTCTGGTACTGGTTATTATCCGTGAAGATCTTGCAGGTGAGGTATTACCGGGAACACCCACCCTGTTTGATTATCAGGTGCACATCGACAATGCTTCCATGTACAACACGCCGCCAACCTATGCCATATACATGACCGGATTGGTCATCAAATGGCTCAGACAGCAAGGCGGCCTGACTGCAATTGAACAGGCGAACATCCGTAAAGCCGCGATACTATACGATATGATTGACAACTGTGATTTCTACCACTGCCCGGTTGCCCGTCCGGATCGCTCACGCATGAATGTGCCGTTTACACTCAAAAACACCGCGCTCGACACTACATTCCTCAGTCAGGCTGAGGCTAACGGGCTGGTTCAGCTGAAAGGACATCGCTCTGTCGGCGGCATGCGCGCTTCGCTCTATAACGCCATGCCTATCGAAGGCGTTGTGCGGTTGATTGAATTCATGAAGGAGTTTGCCGACAGGAATGGTTGATCATCAAAAAAACACTTTCAGAATCCTGACATTAAATCAGATTTCGGCGCTGGGACTGGAGCGCTTTCCGAAGGATCGCTATCATACCGGAGCGGATATTGCCAATCCGGATGCCATCCTGGTGCGCTCGCACGATATGCTGAACATGATTATTCCCGAAACCGTTTTGGCCATCGGACGCGCAGGCGCCGGCACCAACAATATTCCCGTACAAGCCATGAACAAACGCGGCATACCTGTATTCAACACGCCGGGAGCAAACGCCAATGCCGTCAAGGAACTGGTGATTGCAGGGTTGCTGATCGCCGCGCGCAATCTTCTGCCGGCGTTGCGTTTTGTCGAAACCCTGCAAGGCAATGACGATGCGCTGCACCAGCAGTCCGAACAGGAAAAAAAGCGTTTTTCCGGTATCGAACTGCCCGGACGCACGCTCGGCATCATAGGACTCGGTGAAATCGGCCGGCTGGTCGCTGACGCAGCACTTAAAATGGGTATGAAAGTTGTCGGATACGATCCGAACATTACCGTCGAATCGGCCTGGAGTTTATCATCCGAGGTCAAAAAAGCCAATACACTCGAAGCATTATTGCGCTACAGCGATTTTATTACCGTTCATGTGCCGCTACTGGATTCGACCCGACACCTGATCAATGAAAAAAGCATCAGTCTGATGAAACAAGGCGTTATCGTGTTGAATTTTTCACGCAACAGTATCGCTAATGAAGACGCTATACTCGGAGGCATTGCATCACGGAAAATAAAATATTATGTCTGCGATTTTCCCAGCCAGAAGCTCCAGCATCACGAAGCCGTCATTACACTGCCGCATCTGGGCGCTTCGACGCAGGAGGCGGAAGAAAACTGCGCAATTATGGTTATCAATCAGCTCATTGATTTTTTACAAAACGGAAATATCAAAAATACGGTTAATTTTCCCAATATCGGCATGGAGCGCGAATCACCGCACCGGGTGGCAATAGCCAACGCCAACGTGCCCAATATTGTCGGACAGGTTTCCACCTGCATGGCCAACGCCGGTTTAAACATACACAATATGGTCAATAAATCCCGCGGCGAAATGGCTTATACTCTGGTTGATGTGGATAGTCCCGTTCCGCAGAAAGTCATTGCAGCGATTGCTTTGATTTCGGGCGTGCTATCCGTGCGCTATGTGCCCTTCCCGATTCAATAAAATTTAACGCGCCATGAATGAGGAATTAAAACAATTACGCGACAAAATTGACGGCATCGACAGCGAAATACTCAGACTGGTCAATCTGCGCGCGGAATGCGCCCGGCAAATCGGGATTATCAAAAAGAATGGCATCATCTACCGGCCTGAACGTGAAGCCCAAATCCTGGAACGGATGCAACGCGAGAATCCGGGGCCGCTGGACAATATGCGTATCGTGCAGCTGTTCACCGAAATCATGTCGATATGCCGCGCGCTGGAAAAACCAATGACAGTCGCCTGTCTGGGACCGCAAGGCACATTCTCCGAAGAAGCCGCGATTAAGCGGTTCGGCGTCGCGATCACCACGCTGCCGTGCGATTCGATCGATGAAGTATTTCGCAGCGTTGAAGCCGGCAATGCCGGTTATGGTGTTGTTCCAGTGGAGAATTCAACCGAAGGTGCGGTTGGCAGAACACTTGATCTACTCCTGCAAACATCACTGACTGTCTGCGGCGAAATTCAGTTGCCGGTGCATCAATCCCTGATGGCGCGGCAAACCGATTTAAAGCAGATCAACAAAATCTACTCGCACCCGCAATCCTTCGCGCAATGTCACCACTGGTTGCAGGCCAATCTGCCAGCACTATCCAGCAATCATTACATTCACGCGGGCAGCAATGCCGATGCCGCCCGCCTTGCCGCGCAGGATAAGAATGCAGCGGCGATTGCCGGGAAAAGAGCAGCTGAGCTTTATGACTTGACGATCTGCGCTGAAAATATCGAAGATGACTCCAAAAACACCACGCGCTTTCTGGTGCTCGGCATGCAAAACGTTGAACCATCCGGCCGGGACAAGACGTCCCTGATTATGTCCGCAGGCAATTACGCGGGCGCCATTCACCGCTTACTGACGCCTTTTGCAACACACGGCGTCAGCATGACCCGCCTTGAATCACGTCCATCGCGCATCAATCTCTGGCAATATGTTTTTTTTGTCGATATTGATGGCCATCGGAACGACAGTAATGTCGCTGCCGCACTCAAGGAACTGAACGAAAAAGCAGGCTTCCTGAAAATACTCGGATCCTATCCCGTCACACAAGTCTGATTCAATGCATGACAGTCCAGGCCGCCAGTCGCGTTGCACCGAAAACAAGCGATGAAAATCAACGCAGATATTTCAACCATTGATAATAAAAATTTATTATGAATCTTTGTGATTTTGCGCCGGAGTATATCCGCGCCATACAACCGTACCAACCGGGAAAACCGATATCGGAACTCGCCAGAGAAATGGGACTGGAAGAAGGCAATATCGTTAAACTAGCTTCAAACGAAAATCCGCTTGGCGCCAGCCCGCTGGCATTGGAGGCCATGATTCAGGCACTGCACGATATCGCCCGCTATCCTGATGGCAGCGGATTCGAATTAAAACAGGCGCTGTCGCAACGATACGACATCAGCAGCGAACAGATCGTCCTCGGTAACGGCTCCAACGATGTATTGGATCTGGCGGCGCGGGTCTTCCTGAAACCGGGTGCAACCGCTATTTATTCGCAACATGCCTTCGCTGTCTATCCGCTGGTCACGCAGACTATCGGCGCCAAAGGCATTGCGGTGCCTGCCCTGGATTACGGACATGATCTCCCGGCAATGCTGGATGCCATCACACCGGAAACGCGCATGGTTTTTATCGCCAGTCCAAACAATCCGACCGGTACGTTATCCAGTGCCAACGAATTACTGCGTTTTATTGAACGTGTATCGCGGGATGTTCTGGTTGTGCTTGACGAAGCCTATTATGACTATTTACCCGCGACAAACAAGCCGGACAGCATCAGCTGGATAAAGCAATTCCCGAATCTGGTCATTACGCGGACATTTTCCAAAATCTATGGGCTGGCCGGCGTGCGTGTCGGCTTTGGACTCGCGCATCCTGAAGTCGCCAATCTGATGAACCGCGTACGCCAGCCGTTCAACGTCAGCAGCATTGGATTGATCGGCGCGCTGGCAGCACTGGAAGATACTGAATTCGTACAGCGGGCCTATGCATTGAATCGTGCGGGCATGCTGCAAATGACCGATGGCTTTCGTAAACTGGGCATTAAATATATTCCGTCCTATGGCAATTTCATCAGCTTCGAGGTTGAAGGTAATAGCGCAAATACGCTCAAGGTCTATCAAAATCTGTTACAGCAGGGTGTCATCGTGCGTCCACTGGGCATCTATGAAATGCCGCATCATTTACGCGTTACTATTGGATTGGAACATGAAAATCAACGTTTCCTGCAATCACTCGAATACGCACTGGAGGAAATAGCATGATTATCGTCATGCATAACGGAAAACCAGTCGACGGCGTCGCACAGTCTCTGATCACATCGCATGTCAGCCGCGACGCTTAACAAACTGGTCATCATCGGTGTCGGACTGATCGGCGGGTCCTTCGCACTTGCGTTGCGCAAGGCCGGCGCGGTGCGCCGCATTACCGGTGTCGGACGCAGCCAGGAAAACATGCAGCGCGCACTGAAACAAGGCGTTATCGATGAAATCGCGCCCGACATGGCATCCGCTTTGCATCAGGCCGATTTTGTGCTGCTCGCCATGCCGGTTGGCCAGACCGCAAATATCATGGCGCAGATTGCGCCACACTTAAATTCCGATACCATTGTCTCTGACGCAGGCAGCACAAAACAGGACGTTGTCACAGCCGCACGCGATCAACTCGGCGAAAATCTGAAAAACTTTGTACCCGGCCATCCGATTGCAGGCGCCGAACAAAGCGGTGTTCTCGCCGCGCAGAACGATCTGTATACCGGCAAGCATGTCATTCTCACCCCGCTCGCCGAGACCCGGATTGAAGCCGTTGAAAAAACTGCCGCTTTGTGGCGGGCCTGCGGCGGAAGTGTCTCGCAAATGCCGGTTGAAGAACACGATCGCATTCTCGCCGCCACCAGCCACCTGCCGCATGTTCTGGCATTCGCACTGATGAATCATTTGCGCAACAGCACGGATAGTCCTGAAAACCTGCTGCGCTTTGCCGGAAGCGGCTTCCGCGACTTTACCCGAATCGCCAGCAGTTCGCCGGAAATGTGGCGCGATATCTGCCTGGCCAATCGCCAGGCGCTTCTTCAGGAGCTGGCGGCTTTTCAAAACGAGCTGAACATGCTGCAAACCCTGCTGCGGGAAGAAAATGGCAATGCATTGGAGCAGACTTTCATACAGGCGCGCCGTATGCGGGAAGACTGGCTGAACCGCCAGGATTAGCAACACAGGAAAATGCATGTCATGCATTAGAGGAAAATCCAGCAATTCCGGCGATTAAATTCCGATTATCTCACCACTGAATCGATCCGGCCTATTTTATAGGTACTCCACTTTTACAAACGCGTCCTTATCATCATTCAAACATGAAATTCCACAAATGGTTGTTATGTGCCTTGGCAAGCACTGTGTTATTTTTCGATACCTACTCAATTACACTCCAGGCTGGCAATTTGAAAAATTTTATCAGCGAAAGCAAAATAAAATTTGGCGGCTGGATTAATGGTGGCGCGACCTTTAATCCCAGTCAGGCCGGCGGATATAATGGTCCGGTTATTTTTGCCGATCAGGCAAACCGGTTCCAACTGAATCAATTGAATTTATTTGTACAACGGCCCGTGATATCAACCGGCAACGCCTGGGATATTGGAGGGCGCGTCGACTTCATGTTCGGCACGGATGCCATTTTTACGCAAGCCTTCGGTGTCCCCACATTTGATGTGAATACCGGGGAACCGCTCAGCAGAAGCAACTGGGATCTGAATCTGTGCTGTTCCTCGTCACGCACTTACGGCATCGCACTACCCCAAACATACCTGGAAGTTTACGCCCCCATTGGCAACGGACTGAATGTCAAGCTGGGACACTTTTACACACCGACAGGTTTTGAAACAGTTCCAGCGCCCGACAATTTTTTTTATACGCGCGCCTACACGCTGAATGTCGGCGAGCCTTTTACCCATACAGGCATGCTGGCAAATTATACCGTCAATAAAAACTGGCTCATTTTAGGTGGCGCACTTACCGGCAGCGCCACCGGCGGCTGGGATGCAGGATGGGACAAAGAACTGAAAAACTGGAGCGGCATTGCAGGCTTTACCTGGAGCAGCGACAATCAGGCAACCTCGCTGCATATCTCAGGCACGTATGGCGCAACTTCCACGCGCAGCAGCGAACCCTGGGGATTCTATAACATCGTCTTCAAACAAAAAATCAATCCCAAAACGCTGCTCGTGCTGCATCATGTCTATGGCCTTGCCGGCGGCGTTTTACTGAACAATTTGCACTACACCAATACCATAAAAGACGCAGAGTGGATGAGTGTTGTCGCGCATCTGTATTATGATCTGACGGATAATCTGTCTGCGGGTATTCGGGGTGAATGGTTCCGCGACAAACACGGTTTTCGCAACCCATCCCCATTCAGGATAGCCGCCGCGACGAATATCGTAAACGGCACGGCGGTCAGCTATGCCGGCGACATTAACAGTGTCACCATCACACCGGCGGATTATTATTCGCTGACAGTGGGTTTGAACTGGAAAATAGCTAAAACACTGAAACTGAAATGGGACGTCATCAAAAAACTCAATGTCCGCCCCAATATCCGCTATGACAGGGTTGATGCTTATCAAACAGCAGCCTACCGGCCATTTGACGGCAACAAAGATCAAATCCTGTTTTCACTGGATTTCATGCTGCCTTTTTGACAACCGGTCACACTCCAGAACAACGGCGGATTGATGGGCCCATAGGCTTCATCATAACGCTTTGTTGCCGGGATATTCCGGCTCTGCCGCCGTCAGTTCATCCTCGAAATCGATCTCTGTTCTGTTCGTTTGATTTTCCTGCTCTCTCGCCATCCGTCTGTGAAGATCAGCATGGCGCAAACTGTCTTCCAGAATTTTTTCGTATCGATTTATATTCGCTACGGAATGCGACCTGAGATCCTGACCCTGCCAGCCAAAATAATAGGGATGCGTATCGCATTCTTCGAGTGTTTTTTTGTTCTCATGCAATTTTGCTTTCGCTTCCCTGGCTAAATCGCCGTAATACCTGGCCAATGCATTATGATCGTCACGAGCGATACTTGTCGCGCTCATGGGCTGCGGATTCATTTGTGCGCAGGAAGTTAATAAAGCAATTATCAGCCAAGGCAATAGTACTGAAAATTTTAATGCTTTCATCATCATATCCTCCCAACTTTAACCAGTGAGGCTATCTTAATTGAATCCATAGGGCGCGTATATTGGGGAAATGCTTGTTTTTCCCTAAAGGAAACCATTAGAAGACAGTGTTTCATTTTTTCATGACAGGAAAGATTTGCCACTTCATCGGAACCGGAATCAACAGCAGCGCGCCGTGTTATGCTGTACGCCGTCGCAGCCATCAACTTGCAAAACCAGACGCACATGATATTTTCAGAAGCCGCCGAGCGTAACAAACAACCGATTCTGAATATACTGCGCCCGCTGCTGGCCAATCACAAAGCAGTGCTGGAAGTCGGCAGCGGCACCGGGCAACATGCCGTCTTTTTCGCCCCGGCCCTGCCCCATCTGGTCTGGCACCCCACTGAATTGCCCGATAAACTGGCCATGCTCACGAGCATGTGCAGAAGCTATCCATCAGCAAACCTGGCGCCCCCTCTACCGTTTGATATTGACGATGATCACTGGCCTGCGATTCAGGCCGATGCTGTTTTCACCGCCAATACGCTGCATATCATCCACTGGCCGCAGGTTTGCCGGTTATTCAGCCGTGCTGGCGCATTATTACCGCAACAGGGCATCTTCTGTACTTACGGGCCATTCAACCGCAATGGTCGCTACACCAGCGCCAGTAACGCGCAGTTCGACGAATGGCTGAAAAATCGCGACCCTGAAAGCGGTATCCGGGACATGAATGATTTGCGACAACTGGCTGAAGAATGCGCCATAACGTCAGTGCATGACTTCGCCATGCCCGCGAACAACCGCCTGCTGGTCTGGCGTAAGAATTGAAGCAAGATCCCGGGAGTCTGTCGGACACAAAACTAATCTAGAGTCCTCATTCAAGGCAATCGCCATTGTTGTTCCTGAGACAACGCCGCGCGTAATAGGCAAAGCCGACCGCACTGCGCTGCGCGCGGAGTATCCAGTCATGCGCTTCGCGCGCAAGCTCCGCTTTGACCGGTTTGATTGCACCCGCGGAAAGCGCGATAAGCTGCATCCGGGCTGCACGTTCAAATGCGATCGCCAGCAGACAGGATTCCTCGATGCTGCCGCAGGCGACAAGCAGACCGTGATGCGCCAAAAACAACGCGCGTTTTGATCCGATCGCCCGCGCTATCAGTTCGCCCTCTTCATTACCGACCGGCACACCAGGCCATTCCGGCAGGAAAGCGACATCGTCGTAAAGCACGCAGTTATCCATATGCGAGATTTCCAGCGGAATTTCCAGCATGCTCAGCGCCGCCGTATGGACGGCATGCGTATGGATAATGCACTGTACATCCGGACGCGCCCGGTATAGCCATGAATGAAAACGATTGGCGGGATTCGCCATACCCTCGCCTTCGAGCACTTCCAGATCTTCATTGACCAGCAGCAGGTTGCTCGCGCGGATTTCATCAAACCCCAGCCCCAGGCGCTGGGTCAGATAGGTTCCCGGCTTTTCAGCGCGCGCGGTGATCTGCCCAGCCAGTCCCGAATCATGACCGTTGTCAAACAAAATGCGGCAGGTCAGCGCCAGTTTTTGCGCGAGGGTATAGTCCGCACCCTGCAACACTGCATCCATCTGGTTGAATGACTGCCTGATCAGCTCATTTTTATCCACATCAAACGTTTTTCCACTCATGATTTTTCCAGTATGTGTCATTTACCAGGGGATGATTTGCCCGTCGTAGGCAAAAAATTTGCCGCTATCGGTGTGGATCAGGTCGGCAATGACCTGGCGCATGCCGGTAACGCTCTTTTCCGTAGAGATTAATGCGTTCGGGCCACCCATTTCAGTTCGCACCCAACCCGGGTGCAGCAACGCCACGATCACACCTTTCGGTTCCAGATCGATCGACAGACTTTTCATGACAATGTTAACCGCGGATTTGCTGGAACGGTAGACATAGCTTCCGCCGCTAGTGTTATCGGCAACGCTGCCCATTTTACTGGTGATCGTCACAATCTTCCTTGTATCGCTTCTGGCAATCTGGCGATAAAACGCATCCGCCATCTTGAGCGGCGCCATGGCGTTTACCTCAAAGGCATATGTCCAGGCAGCATAGTCAATCTGGTGGAAGCTGTCGCCGTGGTTGGCGGGATAAACGCCTGCATTGTTGATCAGCACGTCAATTTTTTCCGCAGACAATGTATGCGACAGCTGCTCAATCTGCGCACGATCCGCGACATCAAGCTTATGCACCTGAACACGATCCTGAAACTGTGTGACCAGTTGTTGCAATGCATCGGATGCAGATGGCATCCGCGCGCAGGCCAGAACACGCCAGCCATCTCCGGCATATTGCCGGGCAAATTCGAGTCCTATGCCGCGATTCGCGCCGGTTATCAAAACGGTTTTCATTCGATTTAAGATTCCTCTACTGCTGCTGTTGATCTAATCAGCCTGTTCACTATTCAGACTGTCCGCTCACTCGCCTCACTGAGGCGTTCATTTTATCAATCAATGCATTAAATTGAAAATCCGAGCATCACCGGCAACCATGAAAATGCATGATTTTTTAGCCGAAGCCTTGTCTAAAACCCTGCCGCTAAGGTATAGTTCGCACTCAGCCAAACATGTTCAAGCAGGAGAGCGCGCCGCAGTTTATCCGACGATAACTACAGCGCCGCCGAAGGCGTAACCCCCCGGAATCGCTCAGGCAAGGCCAGAAAACGATAGAAAATCATTGTTATCTCCTGAAAACCGCTTGATACAGGCAATCTGGAGAGTGCTTAGCAATTCGCCATTCATTTCATGGCGTTCTTTATTTGCTTGGCCACCGAAGGGGCACGCGGATATCCCGTAAATCTCTCAGGTAGAAGGACAGAGGGGTGAAGTCATTCTGAATGTTACAATGACTTATTTTTTATTACCGGGAGAAAATCCGTGCTGAAAAAAACACCTCTAAATGAAACACACCGCCAGATGAATGCCAAAATGGTGGATTTCGGCGGCTGGGACATGCCGCTCCACTATGGTTCACAACTTGAAGAGCACCACAAGGTCCGTCAGGACGCCGGGATGTTCGACGTGTCGCACATGCTGCCTGTTGACATCAAAGGCGACGGCACGCGCGACTTTCTGCGCAAGCTAGTCGCCAACAATGTCGACAAGATAACCATACCCGGCAAAGCGCTGTATACCTGCATGCTGACCCTGCAAGGCGGCATTATCGATGATCTGATCGTTTATTTTCTGACGGAATCCTGGTTCCGCATCGTCGTCAATGCCGGCACCGCCGACAAAGATGTCGCCTGGATACTTAAACAACGCGACGCGCTCGCTCCCGGACTGGAAATCACGCCACGCCGCGACTTGGCAATGATCGCCGTGCAAGGGCCGAATGCGCGCGCCAAAGTATGGCAGGTACTTCCCGGTTCGCAAGCAGTCACCGAAGATCTGAAAATTTTTCAATCAACAACCTTTAATCACTTTTTCATTGCCCGCACCGGTTACACCGGCGAAGATGGTTTTGAAATTATTCTGCCTGCTGACGAAGCGCCGGCATTCTGGAAATCACTGCATGCCGCGGGCGTCGCACCCGCGGGACTCGGTGCGCGCGATACACTGCGCCTCGAAGCCGGCATGAATCTCTACGGTCAGGACATGGACGAATCAACATCGCCACTGGAATCCGGTCTCAGCTGGACTGTCGACCTGAAAAGCGAACGCGACTTCATCGGCAAGCAGGCGCTGCTGGATTCTAATCCGACGCAGCAACTGGCCGGACTGGTGCTGCTCGATCGCGGCGTACTCAGAAGCCATCAGAAAGTGGTGGGCCAGATCAACGGTCAGGCATTTGAAGGCGAAATCACCAGCGGCGGATTTTCGCCGACCATCAATCAATCCATCGCTCTGGCGCGCATCGCCGCCGGCGTATCGCCCGACGACGAAGTACACGTACTGGTCAGAGATAAGCAATTACGCGCCAAAGTGGTAAAATACCCTTTCGTACGGAACGGAAAAGTTCTGGTTTAACCGGAAAACATCTCAACCATCTATTCAACATCGCAAAATTAATTCTGGAGCAAATAAATGAGCATTCCATCAGATTTGAAATACACCCGCTCGCACGAATGGGTCAAGATTGAAGCAGACGGCACAGTAACCATAGGCATTACCGATCACGCGCAAGAACTGCTGGGTGACATGGTATTCGTTGAACTACCCAAAGTGGGTGATTCCTTCTCGCAAAAACAGGAATGCGCCGTCGCTGAATCCGTCAAGGCCGCGGCGGATGTTTATTCGCCCATATCCGGCGAAGTCATTGAAGTCAACTCGGCGCTGGCTGATAGTCCTGAAAAAATCAACCAGGATGCTTTTGGTTCATGGCTGTTCAAATTAAAACCCGGCAATCCGGCTGAACTGGATGGACTGCTGGACGCCGCCGGTTATCAGGAAGTACTCGACAGCGAAGATCATTAATTCGTACCCTGTCGGTCAATCACTGTAATCATTCGCATCTTTTTTATCAATTCTATGGACTTAGTGTAATTCACCATGCCGTTTATCCCACACACAGAAGAAGATATTGCTGAAATGCTCGCCAGCATCGGCGCTGATTCTATCGAAGCGCTGTTTGATGAAATTCCCGCCGACCTGAAAGGCGGCACCTTGAAAGAAGTTCCACCCGGGTTAAGCGAAATGGAAATTACCCGGTTGATGATGGAACGCGCCAGCCAGGATGGTTTTTATCAGAATTTCATCGGTGCAGGCGCTTACGAGCATCATATTCCCGCCGCCGTCTGGCAAATCACCACGCGCGGCGAGTTTTATTCCTCCTACACGCCATATCAGGCCGAAGCCAGTCAGGGCACCTTGCAACTGCTGTATGAATACCAAACCATGATGGCTTCGCTGACCGGCATGGATGTTTCCAACGCCAGCATGTATGACGGCGCAACCGCGCTAGCCGAAGCTGCATTGATGGCGGTGCGGTCGCACAAGTCTTCCCGGCGCATTCTGATACCGGAAACCGTCCATCCGGTTTACCGCAAAGTGGCGCGCGCCATTGTCAGCAACCAGAAAATCGAGATTGTTGAAGTGCCGTTTGACCAGGCATCCGGGCAAGTCCGGCTGGAATCGCTGGATGCCTTTGCTACCGACGATATCGCCGCGCTGGTCATTCCGCAGCCCAACTTCTTCGGCGTACTGGAGCAAGTCGATGCATTGACCGACTGGGCGCACAGCAAAAACGCATTGGCCATCGGCGTCGTCAATCCTACCGCACTGGCATTATTGAAACCACCCGGCGAATGGGGCGAAACAGGCGCTGACATCGCTGTCGGTGAAGGCCAGCCCTTGGGCATTCCATTGTCCAGCGGCGGTCCCTATTTTGGCTTTATGGCCTGTAAAAACAGCCTGATCCGCCAGATTCCCGGTCGTATCATCGGACGCACGAATGACCTGGATGGCAAACCCGGTTTTGTTCTGACCTTGCAAGCGCGTGAACAGCATATCCGCCGTTCGAAAGCCACGTCCAACATCTGTACCAACCAGGGATTGATGGTTACGGCGGCAACGATCTACATGTCCTTGCTGGGTCCCGACGGGCTGCGCCGGGTTGCGGCGCATTCCCATGCAAACACCTCCCGCCTGATCAAAAAACTGACCGCAATACCCGGTGTGGAACAAGTATTCAGCAGCCCGTTTTTCCATGAAGCCGCCATCAAACTGCCGTCATCCGCAGCTAGCGCGCTGGCGAAGCTCAAGCAAAACGGCATACTGGGCGGTTTCGATCTGCAAGCGCATTATCCGGAACTGGAAAACACCCTGCTGGTTTGCGCAACGGAAACGAAAACTGAGGCCGACATCGACAATTATGTCAGCCAATTCCGGCAAGCACTGAGCTAAACAGACTGAATCTATTCCAAACACTCTACAAATCGAGGAAATAATTATGGTTACGCATTTAGGCAACCCAATTCGCATTGATGGCACTTTTCCAAAAGTCGGTCAAAAAGCACCGACATTCTCGCTGGTCAACCGGGATTTGAAAGATGTAACGCTGGCAAACTTCGCCGGTAAGAAAAAAGTGCTGAATATCGTGCCCAGTCTTGACACGCCGGTCTGTGCGCTGTCCACACGCAAATTCAACCAGCAGGCCAGCAACATGAACAATACTGCCGTGCTGATTATCGCGGCGGATCTGCCATTTGCCATGAGCCGCTTCTGCGACACGGAAAATCTGGATAAAGTCGTTACACTTTCAACCATGCGCGGCGCTAATTTCATGAAAGACTATGGCGTGCTGATTGCCGAAGGCCCGTTTGCCGGTATCACCGCGCGTGCTGTCATTGTACTGGATGAAACCGACACGATCGTGCATGCCGAGCTGGTGCCCGAAATAGCCGACGAACCCAACTACGACGCAGCACTGGCGGCGCTGAAATAATCTGACAGCCGCTGAATTCTGTCGCATCACATCACGAATAACCTTTATTAAACGATAACGCTCCAATCATGCTGATATTCGAACACGCGCGCCCTGGACGTCGCAATTATTCCCAGGCACCGAAAGCTTCCGCCAGTTTTGATGATATTCCGGATCATCTGCTGCGGAAAAAACAACCTCTGCTGCCGGAAGTTTCCGAAATGGACACCGTGCGTCATTACACGCGGCTGTCGCAGAAGAATTTTTCCATTGACACCGAATTCTACCCGCTGGGCTCCTGCACGATGAAATACAACCCGCGTGCGTGCAATGCGTTGGCCATGCTGCCGCAGTATCTCAGCCGGCATCCGCTCGCGCCGGAAGATACCGGACAGGGCTTTCTTGCCTGCATGTATGAATTGCAGGAAATTCTCAAAGACGTCACCGGCATGGCCGGCATCACCCTCGCGCCGATGGCTGGCGCGCAAGGCGAACTGGCCGGTGTGATGATGATTCGCGCCTACCACGAAGCCCACGGCGACTTCGAACGCACCGAAATTATCGTCCCCGATGCGGCGCATGGCACCAACCCGGCCACTGCGGTGATGTGCGGCTTTAAAGTGGTCGAGATCCCTACCGACAAGGAAGGCAATGTCGACCTTAACGCACTCAAGGCCGCCGTCGGTCCGAAAACCGCCGGTCTGATGCTGACCAATCCGTCCACGCTGGGCGTTTTTGAAGAAAATATTGCGGAAATGAGCCGCGTCGTGCATGAAGCGGGCGGCCTGCTCTACTACGACGGCGCGAATCTGAACGCCGTGCTTGGCAAGGTGAAACCGGGCGACATGGGGTTCGATGTCATCCACATCAATCTGCACAAAACCTTCTCGACACCGCACGGCGGCGGCGGGCCGGGTTCCGCGCCGATTGGCGTAGCAAAACGCCTGCTGCCGTACATGCCAGTACCGTTTGTCACGCTGGAAGACGGCAAGTACCGCTGGGTGACCGAGCAGGAAAGACCGCAATCGATCGGTCATTTATCCGCACACATGGGTAATGCTGGCGTACTTCTACGCGCCTACATCTACGTTCGTCTGCTGGGCAGAGAAGGCATGAATCGCATCGCCGAATTCGCCACACTGAACGCCAATTACCTGATGGCGGAGCTCAGAAAAATCGGCTTTGAAATCGCGTATCCGACGCGCCGGGCAAGTCATGAATTCATCGTCACCATGAAAGACATCAAGGATGAAACCGGCGTCACCGCGATGAATCTGGCAAAGCGCCTGCTCGACAAGGGTTATCACGCGCCGACAACGTATTTCCCTATCCTGGTGCCCGAGTGTCTGCTGATTGAACCTGCGGAAACCGAATCCAAACAGACGCTGGATGCATTCGTCACCGCGATGAAAGAAATTCTCGATGAAATCGAGCAGCAGCCCGACATGGTTAAAAATGCACCGCACAACATGCCGCTGCGCAAACTCGACGATGTCAAGGCAGCACGCGAACTGGATCTCTGCTGGAAACCCGGCGCGTAAAACACGCTCTACGCAACACCGGCCGGTGCATCAGCACCGGTCAATCCCATCAGCTGCTCACGCACACCGTGCAAAACAATTTGAGCAGCGATTTTTTCAACAAACCCATCATCCGAAATAACAGCTATGCGCACACTGATCTGCGGCTCGATCGCTTACGACAACATCATGGTCTTTCCGGATCATTTCAAAAATCATATCCTTCCTGAAAAAATTCATGTTCTGAACGTTGCGTTCCTGGTGCCGGAAATGCGTCGTGAATTCGGTGGTTGCGCGGGCAATATCGCCTATAATCTGAAAATGCTCGGCGGCGAACCGGTCATGATGGCGACTGTCGGCGACGATATCCAGCCCTACCGCGAACGTTTCGAACAGCTCGGGCTCGATCAGTCGAATGTGCTGCACGTCAAGGATACCTTTACCGCGCAGGCGTTTATCACCACCGACCTGGATGACAACCAGATCACTGCGTTTCATCCCGGCGCAATGAATTTCTCGCACCTCAATTCGGTCTCCGATGCAGACCCTATTCAGCTGGGCATCATCGCGCCGGACGGACGCGACGGTATGCTGCAGCACGCGCTTGAATTTCATCAGAACGGCATTCCGTTTGTCTTCGATCCCGGCCAGGGTCTGCCCATGTACAATGGCGACGAACTGACGGACTTCATCGACAAAGCCGACTATGTCGCGGTCAATGACTATGAAGGCCAGTTGCTGCAAGAACGCACCGGCCTCACCTTGGAAGCCATCGCCCAAAAAACCAGAGCGCTGATCGTGACGCTGGGCGCACAGGGTTCAACTATTTATACCGATGGCCGGCAAATCGACATTCCCAGCGTAAAACCGCAGGACATCGTTGACCCAACCGGCTGTGGCGACGCCTACCGCGCCGGCCTGCTGTACGGCATCGCGCATGGCATGGACTGGCAGACAACCGGACAGCTCGGCTCGCTCATGGGCGCATTGAAAGTCGCGCATCGCGGCGGTCAGAATCACCAGTTCACCCGCGACATGATCGATCAGCTTTATTTCGACCACTTTGGCAGCCGGATTTTCTGACAACCGCTTCCCGCCCGTCTATTCGATAAAGACTGAAGCAGGGAATTTCTCTGCTTCGGACCGGAAATGTCAGGCATCTGTGATTTTACTTGCGCACAGCATAGCAGATGGTATATTTTTGGGCAGTTTCACCTGTCGCCCATCATCCTGCCATGCCACGCCCGTTCAGAATCCATAACGCACGGATGCGTAAACGTTATTGTTGTTGCGAAACTGTCCGAGAAAGGTGTGGTTATTTTGACCACCGAAGAAATTGCCGCCGATTTCGGTTATCCAGTGATCGTCGATTTTATAATTGACGCGCGGGCGGAAATAAAAATCCTGGTCGGAAGGTGAATAGTAAGTAAATAGTGACCACATGACATTCTGGCTGTGCGTCAATAATGTCAACCGCGCCGTCAGCAAGTGCCGGGTTTCATCCCTGACGGGAATGCCCCCGGGCAGCGAGCGCAGGTAGCGGTTATAGTCGAGCAATTGCTCGAGATAATACTGCGCGCCCAGCGTCAGATTCCGGGCGATTTCCTGTTCGTAACCCGCCAGTACGCGAAATTCGCTGTTATTCAGCAATGGATTGTCACCTTTGCGGTCGTCATGCGAATCATAGTACCCGACTTCGATGTTACCGATGCCTTTTGCCAACGGGCCGCGTACACTGCCGCCGGTTACGCGCAGTTTTGGAAACAGGGCGAGATTGTTGACGGGATCGAATCCGCCCGGACTTTTCCAGCGACCGTCATAGAAATAAATGGCCGATTCATAAGCGCCGAACGTGCGGTAAAGCCGCAGAAACAGCTCGCCATCGTCAGGCCGGTTTGGATTGACCACTGCATTGCGACCGGCGATCTCGCCCAGGCTGTCAGCAAAATAGGACAATCGCCGGCCATCGATAAAGCGGTCCGCATCGAATTCAGGCGCATAAACAATATTGACATTGACCCAGCCACTGAACAGCGACGCTTTAACCGCATCCGACGGCGCTTTCAGATACTCTTCATCGCGTCCGATAAAAAACGCATTCCAGTCCTTGGGAAACAGGTCATTGATAAACAGCAGATCGCCGGTGCCCCAGGTCAGTATCTGCCTGCCGACTTTGACGTCCATAAAACTGGCCGGTGAGAAAAACAGGTTGGCATTGCGCAAATCAATCCAGCCGCGTCCGGTATTCAAATTGATTGAATGCCGGTCGGCGACATGATCGTAAATAAAATCGGCGGTCAGATTGAGCGAGGTTATTTTGAAATGCTGCGCGAGCTGCAATTGCAACCGCGTTTCGGCGATTGAAAGGTCTTTTTCCTGCCTGTCACTGCCTGTCCGTACACCGCCGCGCGCTTCCCAGAAACCGGACAGGCCAAGCGCCTGCCTGGCGTCAGCCCACGATTTCAGCAGCGGCCCGGAACGGCTGACCGTATCCGCCTCTTCCTGCGGTTGAGGCACACTGCCGCCGGTTTTGCCGAGTCCGCCGGGAAGCGCGGGTTCATCGATGCGCTTCCCGGATTGGCCGCCCGGCGCGGGCATGTTCAGACCGGATGGCAGCGCCGGTTCTTTTTTGCCACCCAGTCCAGGCGGCAACCCCGGTTCCCCGGCAAAAACGAGGGAACCGAAGAACACACCCAGCCATGGCAATAGGGCGGCGAACCGCATCAGCGCAGATAGTCTGTGGGCGGGTTGCGCAAATAACGCTCGGAAAAAATATCGTCGGGCAGGCCGATATCGTATTCAACGCTGCTGTACTGCATGACAGTCTTGCTGCCCGTTTTCAGATTTTCCATGCTGGCTTTGGTGACCGTCGGGTACCCCTGAATGTTATCCACGGCCAGCGCTTTGGCGATGCGGTAGCGGTTGTCCTGCGCATCAAAATACTCAACCTGTACCGGTATGAAAGTATCCTTATGGATATACATCACAAAATACGCAAATTCCACCGAGGACGGATTCCTGGGCGTGTTTTTCAATACATAATAATTGTCGGTGGTATCGATCAGTTCGTGATGGTCTTCATCGATATCGCGACCGGATACATCTTCATAGTAGAAATCGGAACCGACAAAACTGGTGCGTTTATCCGAAGCGGCAATCCGTTTCACCAGATCCAGCGCCGGCAGATACAGCCAACGGTCGTCATCCGTATCGAGTTTTTTCCAGACCAGAAAGCCCATTTTGTTGACATCCGCCGGCCGCGTGAAATAAACATAGAATTTCTGTTCGCTGCGGTACGCGCCATTTTCGATGGCATCGGTCGAGGCAGCGTCTTTACGCAGAATAGTCATGCGGCGGTTGCGTTCACGCCCCTGACTGTCCGTAATGGTCATTTCCACCTGGGCGCGCCCGTCCTGACCTTCGTAATAAGCCGCTTTATTGGCGCGATGAACGATTTCATCGACCGGCGGCGTTTGCGCTGCGGCCGGTCCGATGATCAACGCCAGCCCGGTTAACAGCAAAGCTAAAAGATTACGCATTTCTTACCTCCGTATTGAAATTGCAGGCCTTCATACACCGAAAAGTCTTTTTTCCATGAGTCTGATGATTGCGGGCAGGATGAGTAAAGTTGCAACTCCGGCGCAGAGAATAATCGCGGCAATGAACACACCCACGGTTTGGTAAGGCACCAGCGGCGCGGCCAGCAGCGGCAGAAAGCCCGCGCCCAGTATGACCGCATTGCGCGTAATCGCGCGCGCCGGTTCGCCGAACATGACCGCCACCGCATCCTGCCAGGAAGTGTATTGCCGGTGTGTTTCACGCGATCGCGCCAGAAAATGAATGGCGTAGTCGACTGCCAGCCCCAGGCTCAGCGCACTCAATACGGCGACCGGCATATCGTAATCCTTGCCGGTAAATCCGATGATGCCGTAGATCAGTCCGACCGTAACCGTCAGGGGAATCATGCAGAGCAACCCCCACAGCAGCGACCGGAACAGAAAAACCATCATCAGCAGGACAATCAGAAAACTGCCGATGAAGGCTTCCAGCATGCCGGCGACCATTTTGTCCTGCCAGATCGTATTGATATAGGTCAGCCCGAACCATTGCGCTTCCAGGTCGGCCGGCGGCGGATTCTCCAGCATATAAGTCCGCACGGCCTGCACGACGGTTTCCATATCGCGGTTGTCGCCGCTGTTGAGTTGCAGCCACAGCACAGTTTTGCGATAGTCCGGCGTGACAAAATGCCACAAGTCCTGCGGCCGGTGGCTGTTCTGATAGGTGATCAGCGTCTGCGCCACCGCATTGGCGGTATCCGGCACGCGAAAGGCGGCGTCCTCGCCGAGCAAAAGCTCCCGGTGCACCGTTTTGACAATATCGACGATGGAATTGGATTTGCCGACGATACCGGTCTTCAGCAGGTGCTGCTGCATTGCGCCGAGATAATTGAGGATTTCCGGCTGCTTGAATATTTCAGTCCGCTGGCGCTCCGTATCGAGAAACAACATGAATGCTTCCCACGCATCATATCGGTCATCCGGCGATTCATCCGCTGCCTGCTGCGCCAGGGCCGTCACGGCGGACAGCAGCGCTTCGGGCGTTTGCCCCGGCAGCAGGGAAGCGTCCAGAAAACCGGCAGCCTGGTCAAAGACTTCCTGCGCAAAGGGAATGCCCGATGCCACCGTCTGATGTTTGTGCGCTTGCAGCGCCTGTTTTAATTGCTGTGCATAATCGCTGCCTGTCATTTCAGCCGCCGGTTGCTGAAATTGCAGATACGCCATATAGGTGCCGCCGAAGTGCGCATTCAGCACCTTGTCCGCCACCCGAATCGGGTGCGCGGTGGAAAACCACTTGATCGGATTGTCATTAATCTGAATCAGACTGATTCCCCAGGCTGCAACCGCCGCCAGTATCAGCGTGACGGCAGTGATTCCGCGCGCATGGCGGTATGTCCAGGGGCCGGTTCGATGCAGCGCATTGCTCAGCATCGTGGCGTGTCCGCCGCCGTTTTCACCATGACCGAAACCGGACAGCCTGCTTTCCGGTATCAGCATGACAAAAGCCGGAATAAACACGATCGTCCATAGCCAGGCTAGCAATACGCCGATCGCGATGAAGATGCCGAACACCTGCACCGGCGGGATCGGCGTTAACGCCAGTGAAGCAAAGCCCGCGATGGTCGTCAGCGAGGTATACAGCATGGGCTTGAACAGATGCTGCATCACCTGCTCTATCGTGCGCCGCCGGTCTTTGATCTGCGGATAGCGGTCGAAAAACTCCGACAGAATATGCACTGAATCCAATACCGCGATGGGCATGATAAAAATCGGAATCATCGAACTCATGATGTGCACGGTGTTGCCGGATATGACCAGAAGCGCCATGGTGGCGATGGCGCATGTCACCGCCAGAATCATCGGCGACAGGATCAGCAGCACGCTGCGAAAAAACCACCACAGTAGCGCAAAGATCACCAGCATGGCCAACGGCGCGGACACCGCCATTTGTATGAACATTTCGACACCGAAGGTATCCTCCGCCACCGGCAGCCCAGTGATATGCATTGCATCACCGCTGCCCCGCCAATCCGCCGCGTGCGCCAGCAGGGCCTCTCTGATCCGGTAGGAGACTTCCTTGCTGGTCAGCGGAAGATAAAGCGCAATGGCTTTGCCGTCGCCGCTGACCAGGGTGTCCTGCAAAAACGGAATCCGGCTGGCGCGTTCGCGCACCGCTCTAGCCTCGGCGTCATTTGCCGGCGGCCCGGGCATCAGCCAGCTGAAATTGACGCTGCCAAGGCCGCCCTGCTCGATATAATCGACTGTGGACGGTGCGATTATATCGACGTCAATGACACCTTCGCGCTGTCCTGGCGTATGCGGACTCTCCCAGTTCAACTGGCGGGCAAATTCGGTCAGTTTGTAAATGTTGGTCAGTGACGCGACATTAAAAACACCTTCGGGATGCGTTTCGTTGACAATGCCGACTACCACGATGTCATACAGGGAGAACTCGTGCCTCGCCTGATCATGAAAAACTCGCGCCGGTTCGGTATCAGACAACATGTTTTCAGGATCCGTATCGATCTTCAGACCGTGCAGGACAGGAAACTGCTGCGGCCAGATACTCGGCAGCGTCGCCAGCGCCGTCAGCAGCACGGTCGTGACGACCAGCAACCAGACGATGGACTTTGGTCTGTTCAGGGAAAATGCTACAACTTTCTCGGCCAGATGGGTATGCATGGAAGAATTATTCCGCTACGTAGTCAACCCGGAATCTCACGGGCAGGAATACCAACACAATGGACTCAACACAAAAACCGTCCGCAATCACCTCGCTCACTGTATAAAAGCGCGGCCTGGAAGTCAATTTTCCGTCGCGGCTCACAAGCACAGGTCTGATCCGGACGCCATGCTGGCGCCGTTGCGTATGCTTATTCCAGTTTTGCTTTACCACCGCACACCACTCTGTGCAAATAGCGCCTTAATCCCTTATTAATCAGGTCTTTAGTTCAAACGGTTGTTATCGAAATGCTTATCGACGAACTCAAAGTCTTAATCCCTTATTAATCAGGTCTTTAGTTCAAACCTAA
>JACKLU010000001.1 GCA_024235735.1 Burkholderiales bacterium | reverse complement strand
GGACATGCCGTTACCTGCGTTTATCATCACGCAGCTGGGGCCGCTTGGCCGCCACTTCACCACGCTGCGCGATCAGCAGCGCGCGGTGTTGATGCTTGATGGCCTCAACGAAATTCCCCCCGGCAACGCACCGCCAAAATCGAACAAATCAAAACACTGGCGCGCGACGAGCGCTTTGTCAGTGTCATCGTCAGTTGTCGTGAAAAGGATTTCACCGCGGATTGCCGCTTGCCGTTCGACACGCTGTTGCTGCAACCGCTGAAACCGTCGCAGATCATGACGTTTCTTGAACGCATGTATGCATTGAAAAACGACGGTGAGGACGCCGGATTGCAGGCGGCGGAACGTTTCTGGCAATTGGCGGGTGGCCATGCCATTCGCGCGGTATGGGACGTGTGGCGGCAGGCCGGAGCGAATCTGGATTTGTTCTGGAGCGCCGAGACAGTGCCCGAAGAAAATCCGGCTGTGCATGCGCTTACTTCATGGGAGCAGGATCGGTTATGGCGTCAAGTGCGTTTCAATCCGCGCAATTTGCTGCGCGTGGCGATGAATCCGTATCTGCTGTTCATCATCACCGCGCTGCCGCAGATACCGCGCAACCGCGCGCAATTGTTCCAGGGATTCTTGAATACCTTGTACCGGCGCGAAAAGCAGGCGCGCGAGAAGCGGCATGATGCGAACATTCCTGTCAGAGAAGACTGGGAGACCACGCTGGTAGCGCTAGCTACCGCGATGCAGCATGCTGCCGGCTCGGACGACGGCGCGCAAACCGCGCTGCCGCGCAGTCAGTGTCCGGCAAGCCTGACACAGGTATTGCTCGATTTTTCCATCGACGCCAGTGTGCTGCAAATCAAAGACAACGCCATTCGTTTTAGTCATCAACTGTTGCAGGAATATCTGGCCAGCCGCGTGCTGCTCGATTCCAGCCGCGATACATCGCAATCCGCGAATGCGTTCTGGCCGCAGTCCAACTGGTGGGCGCGCAGCGGCTGGGAAGTGGTGGCGGAAATCGCCGCCGAATCGTGCGGCGATGATCGCGAAGCGCAAACCCGCCTGATCGCATGGCTGGCGCAAGCCAATCCCGAGGTCGCCTGCACAGTCTGGCGGCATCTTGGCCGCTTTGATTTACCACAGCCGGTGCTTGCCGGAATCGCTGAGCAATGGTTACCCCGCATGACCGATGTCGTGCGGGAGCCGGTTGCAAATGCACGCGCTGCCATCGGTAATGCAATGGGTTATTTCGGTCTGGATACGCGCAAAGGCATCGGCCTGCGTGCGGACGGCCTGCCCGATGTCGATTGGGTAAAAATTCCATCCGGCGAATTCATTTATCAGAATGGTCCACATCCGCCACTGCCGGTGTTTTATATTGCCCGCTATCCGGTGACCAATATTCAGTTTCAGGCTTTCATTGATGCTGGTGGTTATCAGAACGCAGCATGGTGGCAGGATTTAGCTGAACGTATCCAGGAACCGGAGATTCCTGAGTGGCATGAACCCAATGTACCGCGAGAAAGCGTCAGCTGGTTCGAAGCGGTTGCATTCTGCCGCTGGTTGAGCGCGCAACTCGGATTTACGGTCACGTTGCCGACCGAACAGCAATGGGAGCGCGCCGCGCGGGGTACCCAAGGATTGCAATATCCCTGGGGCAGGGAATTCCGGCAGGACTTTACCAATTGCGATGACTCGATTGGCAGAACTTCCGCAGCAGGTATTTATCCGCATGCGGCATCGCCGGAAGGCGTCATGGATTTGGCAGGCAATGTCGGGGAGTGGTGTTTGAATGAATATTGGATGCCGGAGAATTACCAGCTCTCAGGAGAAGAGAATCGAGTGGTACGCGGTGGTTCCTGGTTCGATGTTCTGGATATTATGCGTTCGTCGGAGCGTGTTGATGTTCATCCCGATTTTCGTAGCCTCATTATCGGCTTCCGGGTGTTATGTTCCTTCCCCATCGGCTAGCGGTACGCGGTCGCGCTGAACGTTGATGCGCTGATAGGCTGTTCGCTGTCAGCGCCGCGAAGCGGCACTCGATTTTTTTTGCCGCAAATCATCCGGTTTGATGCGAAACGGCCGTAAAACATGCCGCCGTAATCCCCACGAATCGGCAAAACGCACATGATTGATCCAGCCTTGCACGCTGGTGTCGAATTCGCAAAAGAAATCTCTACAGTAGGGTGCCATTAAGCGCAGCGCAATGCACCGTGCGGCGGCGCTTGCGCCAACATCCTGCATGACACGGAGGTGATCGTTTAGTAGGCGCACTTGGGGTTTGTCGGCCACCCGAATCACTTGCAATGATGCCGCCCCTGACATGATCAATCTCGTCTCGATGCGAATGGGCATCCGTTATACCAAGCCGGTTGAATTGCTCGAGAATGCTATCGACTGGTCACTTGAAGAACGCGACCTGCTGACCATTCGTGGCCGCGGCCAGTTCGCACGCACGCTTGATCCACTCAATCAGGGTGAACAGCTATTCTGGGAATACTTGAACTATGGGCTGGCGTTAAGCGGCCTGTTGCTGGTCGGGCTGATCCGTCGCTGGGTCAGGCAGCGGGCGCAGTTACGCTATGCGGCTATCCTGAATGCACCATCCGGTCAGGCTGATCACGTGTGAGGAGGTAAGCGGGATGAAACAATGGATTACGATACTGTGATCAGCATTGCTGGCGTTTCAATTGGTGCTGGTGATGCCATGAATCTTTCAGGTGATGATTACGGTGCCTATCAATCTGATGAAAAATTACTGCCATTTGATATTGAAACTATCAATCGATTGCGCTTCGATGACGGCACACAGCACGTCATACTGGAGAAGCAGGATGATGACTGGGTGTTGCCGGAAATGTAGAATTATCCTGTTAATGCTGATGCGCTGGGCAAATTATTAAAAGAGACCTTTGCACGGTTACTACGCGGTACGATAATCGCGTTAAAAATTTGCAAAAAATGCTCATTTACCTCGCGTAAACTCCGCTTTTTTGCAAATTTTTGCTTTATTCTCGTACCGCTCATGACGCCGTGCAAAGGTCTCATTTCATTTAACTTTTTAAGAAACAATTATAACTAACTGATTGTATGAGGTATAAAAAATATCTATTTTACTAAATGCCTCTGTTTCTTCCTGACGTCTTGCGGTCGAAGGCCGATTGTTAAGCTAAAAGCTCGGTTGAATGGGATTTAGCGTGGTTAGTGCATGCCCGGTAAATAAGCATTTTGTAACCCGTTACCGCTGCGGCGGCAACGTGGCTGATTTTCAGTAGTCCGTTACAGACGCCGGGATCAGCTATGCTCTTCGGTATAGCGAATTCCTGTGATGACATAGTGCGCCTGGCCGGCAGGGCGCTGTACGGTGACCGCATCCTCAAGTTTTTTTCGCATCAATGCGCGGCCTACTGGAGAATCCATGCTGATCCAGCGTTTTTCGACACAGAATTCATCGGGGCCGACAATACGATAAGTTACACGTTGCCCTTCTTCATTCTCAAGTTCAACCCAGGCGCCGAAGAATACCTGCAGGGGATTATCGGGCGGTTTGTCGACTATGATGAGTTCATCAAGACGTTTTTGAAGATAACGGATACGCCGGTCTATTTCACGTAACTGTTTTTTGCGGTAGATATATTCAGCGTTTTCCGAGCGGTCACCTTCAGCCGCGGCCGCAGCCAGTGCTGCTGTCACTTCACGGCGCGTCACCCAGAGATTTTTCAACTCCTGATTCAGTGTCGCATAGCCCGGTTTAGTGATATAGGCTGAACTTTTTGGTTGCGGCGGGCTAAAGCGGGTCATACGGTTTTTCAGTACCTGTTGATTTGCGTGAGCTCATCAAGCTTGTGATTGAGCAGGTAAGAGCACAGGTCTGCTGTTGATTGTTTAATGCATTATTCTGCTCAAGGATCTCAATTCAGGCGGATTGGACAAATCTGTTTTGTTGAAGCTGAACATAAAAAGGAAAGTGTAGCCATTATAGAAAGTTTCCGCCGTGTATGGGACTGTTGTGCGCATAAAACGGTTTGACGGCAATTCATAAATATCCAGATGGAAGTTTGTATAGCCTGTCTGGTTTTGTGATTTATAAATGGCTAATTCAGGTAGGGAAATCGGGATGAAAGAGCCGCTGACAGGAGGGATGCCAAAAAATGTTTCGCCGAATTCGGTTCCCAACGCATTGACTATAACGTTGATTCTATACTGAGCGTTTTCAGAGTTGTCGACAATATAACCTTGTTTGCCCAGCCAGCTGCTGATCATTTCTCCAACAAACGGATTATCCGGAGTCAGTCCGGTAGTATGCAAGGATACTTTTGCTCCGACAGGGATGTGTAGTTGCAGATCATTTTGTTGTCTGGACAGACTTTTGGCTATCGCCTCACTATGCAGTAACTGTTCGATCGGTGTTCTGGCTGAGTTTGTGATTTTCTGTGTTGATGAGCAGGCTGACAAAAACAATAAAAATATCGCTACTATGAAAATGAAATACGTTCTTGTTTTGAAGACCATTCTTTTGAAGATCATTCTCTTAACCTCTTGATTATTTTTTATATTGGCTAACATTAACATCAAATTGAATACACGGCAACCGGTCACGGTTTGCGCGCGTCAGCTCGAGATTTCTATCGAATTGACAGACCAATCTGTAACGCGACGATCTTATGCTGACTTACGCAGACGATGACTTACCCAGAGTGATGCGGCAAATAACAACAGTGCGCCACCCTGGTGCGCTGCGGCCAGATGAATCGGCACTACATGCAACAGTGTGGTGATGCCTAGCGTGGCCTGGATGATGAGCATCAACAGAAACAGATGGCAGGCCAGTTGCGTTGTTTTGGGCAGGTTGGCGCGCATTGCTTTGTACCAGAACAGCGGAATGGTGAAAATGAGTATCCACGCAATCATGCGGTGGTCAAATTGTACCGTGGTAATATTCTCAAAGAAATTACGATACCAGGGCTCCAGTATGAACAGATCAGGTGGAATAAAATGACCGTTCATCAACGGAAAAGTATTGTAGGCCAATCCCGCGCGTATTCCCGCCACAAATCCACCGGATAAGACCATAATAAAAATTAACCAGGACAATCCATGTGCGAATCGACGCAGACCGTCCACACCATGACTCGCAGCGGATGGCGATAACAACCCTAATGCCACCCAGAACATGGCTGCGAATATGACAAAAGCGAGTCCCAGGTGTGCTGTCAATCGGTACTGGCTGACATGTGGATTGTCGACCAAACCGCTCATGACCATGTACCAACCCATAAATCCCTGAAGCCCGCCAAGTATGAAAATTCCCGTAAGCTTCAGGCCGAGCGGTTTGTCGATTTTCTTTTTGATCAGGAAATAAACGAACGGCAAGAAAAATACAATGCCAATCAATCGCCCCAGAAGTCGGTGAAAATATTCCCACCAGAAAATCGTCTTAAATTCATCGATACTCATACCTTTGTTGATTTGCTGGTATTGCGGCGACGTGCGATATTTTTCCAGCAGCTCATCCCAGTCTGCCTGGCTGATGGGTGGCAGTGTGCCGACCAGGGGTTGCCATTCGACAATCGACAACCCTGAATCGGTTAATCGTGTTACGCCGCCGACCACAATCATGGCAAAGACCAGGGCACAGCAAATAAGTAGCCAGACTGCAACAGGTTTTTTTTCTGAATTCATGGAAAAAATGCGATTAATAATTTAAAAATGTGGTTGTTTTATTGTTTGGATCGAATCAAGCGCTGTTTTTCTCGTTCCCATTCCTTTTGTTTCTCGGATTCCCGTTTGTCATGCAGTTTTTTACCTTTGGCTAGACCAATTTCAAGTTTGACTCTGCCGGTTTTATAATGCATATCCAATGGAATCAACGTATAACCAGCACGTTCAACCTTGCCGATGAGTCGTTTTATTTCCTCAGCATGCAATAACAGCTTGCGCGTTCTGACCGGATCAGGAAGAATATGGGTAGAAGCTGTTTTCAGTGGACTGATGTGGCAGCCTATAAGATATAATTCACCGTTGCGGATGATAACATAGGATTCCTTCAATTGAACGCGACCGGCCCGTATCGCTTTGACTTCCCAACCTTCCAGCACCAAGCCTGTTTCGTATTTTTCCTCTATGAAGTAGTCGTGAAATGCTTTTTTATTTTGGATAATACTCATTCATGTGGCATCAAATTTTTTAATAAAAGGTGATTATTCTTTAAATTTTGTGTATTTTATCAGCTTTTCAGTAATGTACCGCAAATAAGCGAAGTGGTTTCCTGTCATGGCAGAAATAGAAAAAACAGTTTTAGTATCCTATTCAGCAGAGAAGATGTTCAATCTTGTGGATGACGTGGCGAAATATCCGGAATTTCTACCCTGGTGCGACGGCACAACGGTAGTTCATTTAAGCGAAACTGTCACGCATGCAACCGTTAACATTAATTATCATCATGTTAAGCACAGTTTCTCAACTGAAAACAAACGTAACCCGCCATTATTAATAGAAATGCATTTACTCAATGGTCCGTTTGAACATCTGGATGGTCATTGGCGTTTTATTCCGCTATCCGACGAAGCTTGTAAAATTGAATTCCGTTTGCACTATACTTTTTCACACAAGATTCTGGAAAAATTGGTAGGGCCGGTATTTCATATGATTGCCAATAGTTTTGTAGAGTCATTTATTGGACGCGCCGACACTGTTTACGGTGGCTGATTGTGAATGTGACGACGCGACAAGCGTGGAAATCGAGATCGTCTATGCGCTGCCAACCAGGCAGCATGTTGTAAAAATAACTGTTCCAGCAGGAACGACGCTTGAGCAAGCGATTTGTTTGTCAGGTATCTTGAATATTTTTCCTGAAATTGATTTGAAAAGGAATCGAGTCGGCGTTTTTAACAAACTTGTTAAACTGGATACTAGCGTACAGCCCCATGATAGAGTGGAAATCTATCGTTCACTCTTAATCGATCCCAAGGAAGCTAGAAGATTGCGTGTTTCAAGAAGCAAAGCTTGCAGATAACTTTCTGTATTTGGAAAACTTGTTCCTGGTTGTCAAGGAGGCGTTGTGAAAGGTTGTCATAAATTATTCGTGGCAGTTCTGGTTTGTTCATTTTTATCACATGCTGCTGCGCAATCCATTACTTACAGCGGATTTGAGTGTATGAATCCGTCAAACGGTAATGACCTGACATCCACAAACATCCCGAAGGAAAGTATATTTGAAGTTGTTGAAAAACTTGATGGTGGGATGTTTCGTTTGAAACTGACGGGTGGTTTGCCAAGATTTGTAGAAAATGATTCGCGAATATGTATTGACAGTCATACTGCATTAGGTTTTATCGGTACGCCCGAATCTGTTATCGCGGAAGGGTTGCCGCTCAGATCGGATAGTGTCGACGCGACAGGTTATTTTAACGGATATGATTTGATTATCGTTATAAGTTCGATTTATACGGACTTAAGTCAATCACGCGGGACATTTTCTTCATTTAATACCAGCCGTATTCAGCCAATAACCAATACATTGTTTTTCGAATATAACAATGATACTGCTTCTTTCAGATTAAATAGGGTTGTACATAACAGGGGATTCGTTCAGACCACCGGGTCAACAGGCCTGCTGACGCCCTTTATAGAAATCATCGTGCCATCCTTTACAACAACGGAATTTCTGGATCAACCACTGATTCTGATACCATCTTCAAGTATTATCTATCGGTTGGAATAGTTGAGATAGTACTATTCATCCGCGTTTCAGGTGAAAGTAGTGAGCGATTCCTGAAAATGGCAAATTTGTAAGTGCTCGCTTGGGTTCAATAACTTTTCTGTGCGATAAAATGTTTCCTGGCATTCCGGATTTTTGCCGGATCGCCGTCTTTTATCGTATTGCTTCTTCATAATACTATGGATTTGTAGCATATTTTATATGAAATCAAATAACGATAAGCGTGTTACTGTAGAGAAGGATTTTTGAGCTGCTTCCAGATAGACTTGCTGCTTATTCAATTCCGATATCGCTTGAGCAAAATCTACATCGCGTAGTTCCGATATTCTTTTCTGATACTGAACATCGAGGTCACTTCCTTGATTATTAAGCGCCTCGATCTCCTGTAGATTAGAACCGACTGTTGCGCGTGCTTTTAGGATTTGTTCAAGCCCGTTATCAAGATCGTGTAGCGCTGAATTCAGGTTATTCAGTAATCGCGCATTGCCGCTCCCCTGTTGGCCGGCAGAGGTTTCCAGAGCAGTAATTAAGTCTCCGACTGTTTTAAAAATACTTTGATTGGTACTTGGTAATACAGTAAAAGAATCTCCAGCAACCGGAGTGCCGCTGATGCTGAACTGCAAGCCGTCAAATTGAATAATATCGTTTTCAACAAATGTATTACCACTGGACAATGTCGTTCCCGTGGTCGTATTAACGACGTCATAAGTTAAGCCACCAGCCCCTGAAGAAAAGGTGATTTCGTAGTTTTGGCCGGTCAGACTGGACGGGTTAGTTACAGAACCCGCAGTAATAATTCCACCACCGGTATTTGTGGAATTTGCCGCAGTAGTAAAAATTCCATTGCCGTTTTTGATACGTTCAAAAATTTCCGTGCCTGAATAACTGACAGCGATTTGACGGGCTGCACCTACTTGATTTGAACGCTGTCCTTGATCGCCATTATATTGAACGTCCAGACCGGAACGGGAAAAAGGCGGTGTCTTTGCCTGAAATCCGGAAAACAGATAATTTCCTGTTCCATCAGTATTATTAGCCTGGCCCACCAATGCATCAAAGCGGCTGCGAAGCTCGGTCGCCAGAATTCTTCGATCGGCGTCGGTCAACGTTGAAGCATTTCCGGCTTGCACGACTACCTGACGTATATCCTGCAAAATTGAGGTGGTATTTTCCAAAGTTGTTTCGATGAGTCCAAGTGAAGCAACAGCATGACCACGATTGACCGAATACTGAGTATTAATCGATGCAGCTTGAGATAGATTGATTGCTTTCGCTGCTGCAATAGGATCATCAGATGGCGTCAAAATACGCCTGCCTGTTGACAGCTGCTGTTGTGTTTTGATAAGAGCTTCTTGCTGTTGCAATATTGCAGTGGTTCCTGAATCAAACATTCCGCTGGTACTGACGCGCATAATATATGTCCCCCTCTATATTTTTTCGTATTTATTCACCCTAGACTCGATTTGCGGCTGACCAATTAGCCTATATTCGAAGTATCGAATCGAAAAGTGAGTTGCTGATTTCAATGACTTTGCTGGAAGCCTGAAAAGCTTGTTGATAACGTAATAAATTAGCGGCTTCTTCATTCAAATTGACGCCGGACAATGCTTCTATGGATCGCTGAACTTGAGTGACCTGATTAGCTTGTACTTTGCTGGTAACTTCCAGTTCTCGGGTTTTATTACCGATCAGGCTGACCATCTGTCCATAAGCTTCCTGGAAAGAGGCTGTTCCATTTGCCATGGTGTTTTTTGTTTGCAATTCTGCGAGTAACAAGGCGTTACGATTGTCCGCGATTCCATTAGTGTTGGGTTTTACGGAAAATTCATCGCCAGCATCTGGCTGGCCTTTAACTTGAATAGTCCAGCCGTTGAAACTGATATCCGCGCCTTCTGTATAAACAAGATTAGTGGCCGGTAATCCGGTTCCCGTTCCGGTGACATCGAATTGTCCATCATAGGGAGAATGAAACGCGATAGTAATCGGTTGCTGCAAGTCAGGATTCAGTGGTAGAGGATTAATACTACCCGCGCTAATTGTAGCGTTCCCGGTATTGGACACGGCTGCTTCCGTACGCACAGGTGCTGCTGCTGCAATTTTTGCAGCATCTGAGATATTGATGGATATATCTTTGGCGCCGTTAACTGTTGGCTGGATCAAAAATCTTTCGTGTGGATTTATTGTTGCATTTGTGATTCGCACGCCATCCATAGTTAATGGCGATCCTGCTGATGGCAATGTGGCTGTGCTGACAGAAGTATTGTCGGATAAGCGCGTGAGTATGTAATTTGTTCCATCATAAGTGAATCGATAATCACTTGTGGTTAATTGATCGACGTCGCTAATATCAACTGCAATAGTAGAAGTCGGGTCGTTTAATGTGGATGAGAAAAATTGGGGCGTAGGTACAGAAAAGAAATCGGATCCCATATTGCCGGTTAAATCAATACCCAGCCGATGCTGATCGTTAAATGTCTGTGCTATATTAATGGCGATACGCCCTAACGCATTTTGTGCTTCGTTGAGTGATGCACTGCGAAAACTCAGGAAACCGCCGAGACTGCCGCCTTTTATCTGGTTCTCAGGGAGTATCATGGTTCTGTTGCCGACACTGAGCCCCAGAGTCAGTTCCTGTGGATTCTCTGGTGAAGCAACTGCCTTAAGTGGCATGGTTTCGGTGCCGACGACGACGGCCTGCCCTGAACCGATAAAAACATTATAGGTGCCATCCCGTTGTTTGACTACATCTGTATTAATGAATTTACTCAACTGATTGACAAGCTCATCACGCTGATCGTGCAAGTCATTTGCCGGGTGACCGGCGGCTGCGCCTTCCGCCAGTAGGACATTACGATTCAGTTTTGCAATCTGTTCAGTCAATGAATTGATTTCATTAACCGTATTTTTAACTTCAGTGTTAATGCCACTGCGGATCTCGGATAGTTGATGATCAAGGCTATGCAGACGAGAAACCAGAAATTCCGCATTACTGATCATGGCCTGACGCGAGGGTATGGAAGACGGGTCAGATGCAACGTTGTTTACACCAGTAAAAAAATCCTGCAGGGATGGAGATAACCCGGAGACGGGATCAGCCAAAAGATTATCGACTTGACTGATCTGGTTATAGTACGCAGCCAATTGACTGCTTTGTGTTTGCGTTTGTATGAGTTGTGTGGTCAGGAACTGGTTATGTACCCGCTTTACGGTCGAAACATTAACACCATTGCCAATAAAGCCGGTACCGGTAAATTGCGGAGTGTTCGTGCTCTGGATGACTTGTTGTCTTGAGTATCCGGAGGTATCAGCATTTGCAATGTTATGGCTTGTGGTAAGTAAGTTGGCTTGCGCCGCATTCAACCCTGAAACACCAGTTCCTAGTATATTGCCCATTTTTAAATTAAATCCTAAAAGTTTTAGACAAAAATATTGCTTAATAGGTTGATCGGATTATCGATCATCAAACTTTGCGTAAAAGAATCGCTATGTTCACGAATCGCATTTGCCGTATACCGTACTTTCATTATTTAACGGCAGAACCTACTGAAAATTAAATAAATTCTTGATTCTGTAAAGCGGGATTGCTCAAAATACGCATCAGTTTGTTGCCATAATGCGGGTCGGTTGCATAGCCTGCTTTTTGCAGACCATAAGCAAATTCGGCGGCATTTTGTGTATTTACAACATGACTGTAGCGTGGATTTTTAGTCAGTAAATTTGCATAATCGCGGAAACTTTCTTCATAAGAATCATAAGCACGGAATTTTTCGACTATCCTTTTTGGGGTGCCATTAATGTACTCAGTCGTTAATATTTCAACCGTTTTGCCTTTCCAATTACTGCTGGCTTTGATACCAAAAAGATTGTAACTTGTTGAATTGTCAGGATGACGTATTTCGTGTTTGCCCCAACCGCTTTCAAGTGCAGCTTGCGCCAGCATAAAATGTGCGGGTATTCCGGTTAATTCAGATGCAGCACTCGCGTGGGGCATCAGTGTGTTAATAAAATCGGCTGTTTTATTGAAAGCAGAACGAGATGGTTTTTTCGCTATCTGTTCTGCTATGAAAACATCGTTTGGTTTACCGTTCGATGAAATGTCATTTTCACGTATGGTGTTTCTTGTTGTGTCATGAGTCTGATACCACGAAGTGTAAAAGCTGTTTTCAATGGTGGCCGCGATAGGGTTGCTCTGATTATCCACTACATTTTTTGAACTACTTTCTGGTGGAATCTGTGAAATTGGTGCTGGCGGTTCGTTTTCACTCAGTTGCGATATGAGCGGATTCGCTGGCGTTATCGGGTTGTTTTCGGTTTGCTCACCTGAATAATGTGTTGAAGGCTCGTTTTCCGCTGATTGCGATAAGTTTGCCGTCGCTTCGGAGCCGTAGTAAGTGCGTGTCAACTGTTCCACCATCATATCGGCAAGTCCTATGCCTTTCCCGGCCAGCGTTTGTGACAATTGCTGATCATACATCTCGACATAGAACTGGGTTTGTTGACTATCGATGAGTCCACTTTTAAGTGTGGCATCACGCATACTTTTGACAAGCATTTGAAAGAACAGCGCTTCGAATTGTTTTGCGGCTTCTCGTAGTGCTTTTTTGGAATCCTGTCTTGACAGCAGTTGCATGTCGTCAATGCTTTTGCTGTCAATGGCAAGCTTGCTGGTAAAGTCAAACGTATTAATCATGATGATATCAATCCTTATATAACTTCCAGTTCGGCGCGTAATGATCCTGCTGCTTTAAGCGCTTGTAATATAGATAACAGATCTTGCGTGGTTGCGCCGATAGCAGTCAGTGCTTTAACAACTTCTCCCAGATCCGCGCCAGCAGGTAATAACATTAGGTTGCCTTCGTCGCTTCGGATTTCAACCTGCGCGCGTTGTGCGACGACAGTTTCTCCGCGTTCGGCAAAGGGTCCGGGTTGACTGATGACGGGTTCACTATTGATGATAATGGATAGATTTCCATGCGCAATTGCGCTGGGTTCTAACGTTACAGATTGATTCATGGCTATTGAACCCGTGCGGGAATTAACGATGACTTTTGCGGCGTCACGAGCAGGAGTAATATTCAAACTTTCAATTTGTGAAATAAACATCACACGTGCACTTGTGTTAAGCGGGGCTTTCACCTGAATGAGCCGGCCATCAACCGCATATGCTTTGGTTGGATGCACAGCGTTGATCGCGTCAACAATACGTGTCACTGTTGAGAAGTTGGTGGAGTTAAGTTCCAGATAAATGTATTCCTCTTGTCCTAATTCGACCGGTACCGTGCGTTCGACGGTAGCGCCACCACTGATCCGCCCAGCATTCAAATGGTTGATTTGTACGCTGCTACCTGCGGCAGCTGCACCTGCGCCACCGACCAAAATATTGCCTTGTGCTATGGCATATACTTGATTATCTGCGCCTTTGAGCGGTGTCATCAATAATGTCCCACCGCGCAGGCTTTTTGAATTTCCCATGGAAGAGACGGTTACATCTATTTGCTGGCCGGGGCGGGCAAAAGGGGGCAGGGTGGCGGTAACCATTACAGCAGCAACGTTACGCAACTGCAGATTTGTTCCAGGCGGAAGGTTCACGCCGAGTTGTCCCATCATATTGATGATGCTTTGTACCGTAAAAGGCGTTTGCGTTGTTTGATCCCCTGTGCCGTCCAGACCTACAACCAGGCCGTAACCAATTAACTGATTGCTGCGTACACCCTGAATGGAGACCAAGTCTTTAATGCGTTCCGCCTGGATGGGTCCCGTAGCAGATAACAGAATAATCCATAATAAAGAGAAAATTTTATTATGACTTTTCATGACTTTGATCTCTCGTTCATTGATTGATGGCGTGGAATTTAGAAGGGTGAAAAATTCATCAGGAAGCGGGAGAGCCAACCCATTGTTTGCGCTTCGTGGATGTAACCGCTGGAAAGATATTCAATGCGTGCATCGGCGACCTGAACAGATGAAACGGTGTTATTTATAATGTTGATTGGATTGATAACACCCGAAAGACGAATAAATTCCTGTCCTCGGTTAATGCCAACCTGCTTTTCACCACTGACGAGTAAATTGCCATTCGGTAGTACGTTAAGAACAGTTACGGTTATAGTGCCGGTGAAATTGTTGGTGCTGTTGCTCGCACCTTTGCCATCAAAGGAATTGTTTGATTCTGCCTCCAGTTCGGTACCGCCCAGAAAATTTAGAGGGATTCCTAAAACGGCTGTCGGTATCGAAAAATCAAAACCACCAGAGCGACTGGCATTGCTGCCGGAGCTTTTTCGAGCATTGTTCCTTTCGTTGAGCGTCACGATGATCGTATCGCCAATGCCGCGTGCTCGCCGGTCTTCGAATAGTGGTGTGTATCTTATCCCCGGCAAATTGTTGACCGATTGGAAGATGCCTCCACTCGTTTCATTTACGATGGACAACTCTGGCGGCAGTGTGGTCAAGGGCTGGTGCGTGCTTGTCGGCGGTGTTGTTGCACAACCCGATAGCAAAACAAAGAATGCCGGGAAGAAAAAACAAGCCTTGTTATTTTGCCACCATAAATAATTTGCCATAAACCGCTCCGGAAATGATTTATGATCTACAATTGGGTCAATCGCTGAAGCATGCGGTCCGATGTTTCAATGGACTTGGAATTGATTTCGTAAGCGCGCTGCGTTTGTATCATGCCCACCAATTCCTCTACGACATTGACATTGGATGTCTCGACGAAGCCTTGGTTAAGCAATCCTAATCCATTTGTTCCAGGTGCGTTTGGTGTGGCTACGCCACTGGAAGCCGTCTCCAGATAGAGGTTTTCTCCAATTTTCTGCAAACCAGCCGGATTGATAAAGCTGGCCAACTGGATATTGCCGACTTGAATCGGTGTCTGTGCTCCAGGCACCAATGCTGAAACAGTGCCATCGCGTGCGATGGTGATGCTCAACGTATTCGGAGGGATAGTTACGGCGGGTTGTACGACGTAGCCGCTGGATGTAACAAACTGACCATTAATGTCGGATTGAAAAGCGCCATCCCGGGTGTAAGCGGTTGTGCCATCCGGCATCAATACTTGAAAAAATCCTTCTCCCTGAATCGCAACATCACGTGAGTTTCCGGTTTGCTGCAGATTGCCTTGCGTGAAAATACTTTCCGTGGCGACAGGCCGAACGCCTACGCCAAGTTGCAAACCGGAAGGAATTTGTGTCTGCTGGGACGATTGCGCACCCGGTTGACGTATCGTCTGGTAGAGCAGATCCTCAAAAACCGCGCGCGCGCGTTTGAATCCATTGGTGCTGACATTGGCCAGATTATTGGCGACAACATCCATTTTGGTTTGCTGCGCGTCAAGACCGGTTTTTGATATCCATAATGAGCGTATCATAATTTACTCCGATTTTTATGTAACAGTGTGGCGTGACCCTGGGTTTGTGCTTTATGCCCTGATCACCAGAATTTCGCTGGCCTGCTGTGCATTACGCTCAGCGCTTTCCAGCATTTTCATATACATGTCAAACTGACGAGCCAGCGAAATCATGCTGACCATTTCATGAACCAGATTGACATTACTGCCTTCCAGTGCACCGTCAACCAGTGTAACCTGAGCCGATGGCAACGGAACCGTGCCATCTTTCATGCGAAATAATCCGTCCGCGCCTTTTACAAGCTGATCTTCGGGTGGATCAACAAGTTTTATGCGTCCGACAATGGCTACCGCATTTGGCAGGGGAGTTATAGGTACCGCCGAAACGGTACCATCTTTGGCAATTGTGATGCGGTTTTCCAGCGGTACCGTGATGATGCCATTATCGCCTTTAACGCTTACTCCGTTTTGAGTGACTAAAACGCCATCAGAACGGATCTGTAGATTACCATTGCGTGTATAGGCTTCTTCCCCGTTTGGCAATTGCACTGCAATCCAGCCTGAGCCCCGAATCGCAACATCCAGATTTCTGTCGGTCTGCTGTATTGGGCCAGGCGTGAAATCCGCTCCCGTCGTGGAATCAACAACGAAGGCGCGCGTTGGAAGTCCGTCGCCAAATACCGGAACAGCGCGAAATGCGTTAGTTTCCGAACGATAGCCGGTAGTGGAGACATTCGCCAGATTGTGTGAAACCGTTGCTTTGTGATTCAGTGTGTGGACCGCACCTGACATTGCGGTATAGATTAGACGATCCATTTCACCTGCCTATATCGGTTTTAATGTCTGATTAAAGATTGACCAGAGTCTGTAATACAGCGTCCTGAGTCTCGATAGTTTTGGCATTGGCCTGATAAGTTCGCTGTGTCGTGATCATCTTGACCAGCTCCGCCGTCAGATCCACGTTGGAATCTTCAACAGCGGATGATTTTAATATGCCAAGAACGCCGGTGCCTGGCGCGCCGACTACTGGTTGACCAGATGCGGCGGTTTCAAGCCAAAGATTATCGCCGATCGGTGTCAGGCCTTGCGGATTGGTGAAATTGGCCAAAGCGATTTGGCCTAGTGTTCTTGTTTCAGCGTTGGAATAGTTTCCCGTAATAAAACCTTCGACACTGACGGTGTAACCGGCCAGCGTTCCTGACGAATAACCATCCTGTGAAATTGAAGTGACGCCAAAATTTGTGCCGAATTGTGTTGCGCTGCTTAGATCCAGAGTAAAGTCGAGTGGCGAGGTCGAGCCGAGCGTCGGGTCTATTGTCGCCAGATCGATCGATACGGCGATTGGCGTTGCAGGCGCAGTTAACGCGCCATTACTGTCAAAAGTTAATGCCTGGGACGCTGCGCCGCCAAGTGTAACGCCAATGGGGACGCCAGCAATATCTGACGCACCATCAACTGTCGCATACAGATCCCATGAGTTGGCTGCGCTTTTCTGGAAGAACATCGAAAAAACATGAGGGTTACCGAGACTGTCGAAAACTGTACCCGATGTGGTGCCATTATAGGTTGTCGGGTCGTTGGCGCTGAATGCCGGTAAAGGTGTGGGTATCACAACACGGGAATCCAGATTAATTTCCAGATCGAAGCTTGTCGTCGAACTGGGTGGAAGTTGCGCGGTTGAGATTCTTAGATCTGCCGGTGTGGTATTGAATATTTTCCCGCTGTCATCCGCAGGATAGCCGGTCAGATTGAGATTGTCGCTGTTAACGATATAGCCGTCTTTATCGAGATGAAATTGACCGTTACGGCTGTACGATACCGCGCCATTATCACTCATGCGAAAAAAACCATTGCCATTGATCGCGATGTCGAGTGGATTGCTCGATGTTGAAATATTACCTTGCGAGAACTGCTGAGAAATGGCGGACACTCTGGTGCCGAGACCTCTACTTTCACTTACCGCGCCAGTCAGTGACCGTGCATAAACATCCGCAAATTGCGCATTTGACTGCTTAAAGCCCACTGTATTGCTGTTTGCAATATTGTTCCCAATAACATCAAGATTCTGGGCTGCTGCATTAAGACCACTCAATCCTTGTTGAAAACCCATGATTTGCTCCTTATCACTAAATATCACTAAAAAATCTGTTTAATATCACCCATGCCGACCAATCCAAGCTCACCCATGTCAAGTACAGCTTCATGTTCACCGGGGGAAACACTCTTAACCAGACCAAGCGCAAGCGGTTTGACGGTAATTTCCTGGTCACCCTGTTTAGCGCTGGCGGAGAAAGTGTAATTGCCGCTAATTGCTTGTGTGCCGCTGCTGGTTATGCCGTCCCATAGGAATGTATTTGTTCCGGAAGACTGTGCGCCAAGTTCCAGGGTGCGTACCGCGATACCTGAGTTGTCCAGAATGGTGACACTCAACTGATCGACCGCTTGGGGCAACTCAAATCCGCCAAGTGCTGCATTGTTTTCAAGTGAAAGGTCATTTCCTGGAACCAATGCCTTGTGACCAATTAATTGCGCCGCTTCCATGACTTGGCTGTCTTCTATCCCGGAAAGAAATTTTTCCAATGTGTTGTTCAGTTTATCGATGCCGGTGACTGTACTGATTTGCGCAAGCTGACTGGTTATTTCAGCGTTATCAAGCGGATTCAACGGATTCTGATTTTTCATCTGCGTTACAAGCAATTTGAGGAAACGTTCTTGTGGTTCCTCGATACTGTTTTTTTGCGATGCGCCGGTTGTTGTGGCGGGTAGTGCTTGTCTACTGGTTTCTTGTACTGAATTCATGCGGGTCTATCTCCTATTGTCCAATAGTGAGGGTTTTTTGCAGTAAAGACTTGGTTGTATTCATCAGATCGACGTTGTTTTGATAGGAACGTGATGCCGACATCATGTTGACCATTTCGTCGACAACATTGACATTCGGTTTGATTATGTAACCATTTTCATCCGCGAGAGGGTGGTGCGGCTCGAAAACCTTCTTCATGGGGGATGCGTCATGCACAACACCGGCGACTCTCACGCCACTTGCTCCATTTTCATCGGCTTTAAGCGTGCTGAATACAACCTGTCGGCCACGGTAGGGCTCGCCGGAGGAATCGGTAACGCTGTCCGCATTGGAAAGATTACTGGCGACAACGTTAAGGCGATGGGATTGCGCAGTCATCGCCGAGCTTGCAATACTAAAGACGTTAAATAGGGACATGATTATCGCTCCTGCATCGCGGTTAACAGATTTCTAAACTGCATGTTGATGAATGTTATGCTCGCATCGTATTTAATCGAATTGTCCGCGAACCGGGTACGTTCGGAATCCATATCTACAGTGTTTCCATCGATACTGGGTTGCAGGGGGACGCGGTAAAGTATGTTGTTGCTGATACCATTATTGCCGCCGTGACTGATATGCGATGGTGAAGTCGTTCTAAGTGTAGATGCTGGGGTTGCCGTGGATATTTTTTCGCGCAGCACGCTCGAGAAATCAATATCCTTGGCTTTAAAATTCGGTGTATCCGAGTTAGCAACATTGCTGGCAAGGAGTTCTTGTCTTGCTGCTCTAAGTCCCAGAGCCTGATGGTGAAAATTGAGGGTTTTATCGAGTTTGCTGATCATATCCATTCTCACTGAAAATGGCCCGATGTGCTACAGGCCTGTTAAAGTAATCGTATGGTCAGCTATGCTACGGTAATCGCAGAATGCATGAAGTTGAGAATAAAGCTGGAAATCGCCCTTTGCTTAAGTGATTTGAGATGCTCCTTGGCTTTAAGATGTTTCTGACTATCAATAACTGTTGTAACAGTATGTATTTCAGGAAATCATAATGCATAGTAGATCGTTAAAATGGTTTATCTTTTTTCTTCTTATTAGCGCCTCTTTCAATTCATCAGCAGGAAGTTCGCTATCGCAATATCAAGATGTTTCTTTAATACAAAATGCGGTAAAAGATTTTATTGATAGCCATGCCAGCAGTTCCGGCGGAATTGTGCAGGTCGAAGTGGGCCAGATTGATAGCCGTATTACGTTACCTAGATGCGCCGATCTGGAGCCTTTTATACCGCCAGGTAACCGGTTGTGGGGGAAGACTTCTGTAGGCGTACGGTGTGGCGGTGAATACGGCTGGACCATCTACGTGCCGGCAGAAATCAGAGTCATGACTAATGTGCTTTATGTGGTACGACCTATTGCGCGTGATCAGCCGATAGGATTCGATGATGTATCCTTGCAAATGGTTAATCTCACGCAATTCCCGGAAGGTGTTTTCACAGAGTTTTCGCAAGCTGTGGGAAAAATTGCAGCTGTAAATATTACCGCCGGTCAACCGGTGCGGCCGAATATGGTGCGTGCGCCTTTCATTATTTTGAGAGGCCAAAATGTAAAACTGACAGTAATGGGACGTGGATTCAGTGTCAGTTCAGAAGGCTTGGCGTTGTCGGATGCATCGGATGGGCAGGTGCTGCAGGTACGTAATTCAGCTGGACGAGTCATTAGCGGTCTGGCAAGACATAATGGTATCGTCGAGGTTCGTCCGTAGCACAAGTGTTGATGCTATGGTTTTGCCTTTTGACAATGCTTAATGCGTTCACTTCCATGCGCATTACTCCGTTTAGAAATTGATCAAAAAGTCTACACGGAGGCTACGCAATTACTTTAAAACAAAAAAGCACGTAACGATATATTATACGAATTATTGATTTAACCCGAATATTGCACGAACCTAAAAAAATATCAGAATCTTGTTGGTCGGATGACAAAACATGCCAATTGGATTAGATTTGTCTCCAGATTCGCTTTGATGCTTCGAATTTCACAGCAGATTTGGTTATAAAGTCGTATTAAATTGTGGTTTGTCCCCACAGGTTCACTTCCTGCGGTAGAAATCAGCTTGGGATGTTTGAAATGTGCTATCCAGGCGTCAGTTTGGCCGCAACATGGAAGAAGAGTTTTTAGTATGGGCAACTGCTTGCAAGTAGCAAGCGAATGCGGCGTGTGTTGCGCAGGATAACAGTGCCGATTTTGATTAACTTCAGGCGCAATGTGCTCACATAGACATTTGCCAGTTCTGTGTCTTTCAGCGCAACACGACGTATTGTTTCCAGCAGGATGTAAGCAAGGAAAGACAGTAACAGCCGGAATTGATTGGCCCACCAGTAATGGCAACTGGTGCGGTCGGCAAACAAGGCTAGCTGCTGTTCTTTGATGCGGTTTTCCATGTCCCCGCGTGTGCAGTAACGTTTATCGTAGAGGAATTGCGGTTCGCCTGTCAGATTGGTCACAATGTATCGCGGATTATTGCCTTTGCTGGTGTGCTCGATTTTAGCAATGATCTTTCTTTGCCGATGCCAGCTTTTCGCTGCATAGTACAGTTCGTAAAACCGGCGTACCTTCTCGCCAGATTGCTCAAAATCTGATTCTGCTTCCTGTTGCCACTGCGCAATCAAGGCATTGAGCCGCTGGTTCTGCGCGATACCGACAATGTAACCGACATCATGACGCTCACACTAGGTCAGCATTCGATGGCGGCAAAAGCCACTTCCTAATCGATATAAAACAGACCGCGCTGACGCAGCATGCGCCAGCCGGTTTCACCTTCCTGTCGGCAGATGCCATAGCGGAATGACGGCGGCAGTTGCGGAAATTCAAAACGCAAATCGTAAAACCAGTAACACAGTCTGCGGTTGTTTTCTTCCACCCGCTCAAGCACGGGAAAGATCGAGAATGTGCGAAAAGGTTCGAATACCGGTGCATTCCAAGCGCTACGGATTACATCCCGTCGGTGTGGATCGTCGCCAAACTGATGATAATCAATCCATGCATTTTCTGTGACGGGACGGTACGCCGCCATGATTTTCCGCCATGGCCCTATAGTCGTTGCTGTTTCATGACCGGATAACGGTGCTGTTTTGCGCAGACGAACTTGTGCGACGTGGTAATTATCGTTGTGCTGGATGATCAGTTTCCAGTGAAAAGGGGAAAGTGGTTGTGGCAGTACGCTGACTGTCGCCTGGTGTAATGCATTGGCTTTCACATAGTGCTGCGCCACCGCGATTGCTTGATGATATAAGGTTGACACAAAAAAAACATAAATACCCAGTCCAGCCAATGCAGCCATCGCAGTTGTGCGCTGGAGGGGATAAAACCATGATGTCGCCAAGCCCGCGATGATGATCAGGCTGAACCACAGATCGATGACGAAAATCAGCGGAAACGAATAACGCTCGGTCGAAAATGGCGCGAACAGCATCAGGCCATACGATGTCATCAGATCGCCCGCGATATGAATGGCCAATCCAAGACAAGCGGGTATAAAAAACAACTGCCATGCATATTGGCGGAATAATTGCGCGAAGCATTGCGCCAGTAGCCAGGCCCACAGCGGGAGCAGTATCAGCGAATGTGTCGGTCCTTGATGCCAGTTCAGATACACCAGGGTGTCGATGAGCCGCAATGCAAAGTCGATATCGGGAAAAGCGGCGGCGGCAAAGCCGGTGGCGATTTTCAGCCGGAGCGGCAGGGTGGGGGGTAACGGTTGGTGATCCGGCTGTATTGTCTGCCGCGATCGCCGGGTGAAGGCGCTAACCAGCAAAGCGCCGCTGAGTGCGTGCGTCAGAGGATCCACTGTTTATTATAGATTTGTGCGGTTTCCCGCGACGGTGGATTTCTCTGCCGGACTGACCTCTGATATATATGCCTCGGAAACACTTGAAACATTTGCCGAGAGAAGCCGGGGTTTTATTTCCGGGCCCGGGTGCGCGCCGGCTATGTCATCTGTGTGGCGATGCGAGGCACCGTATACGGTATGATCGAGAATTTCAGCCAGTTGCAGTTTTTGTGTCAGAAAGTCGCTGGTTTTTTGCGATCCGGGAGATTCGTCGAACATCCAATAGGTAAACGTCGCCAGATATATCGTGGTCAATGCGGTTTCCTCCAACGCGCGACGTATAAATGTAGCGTCGCGTTTTGCTGCTTCGCGCAGCCACTGCACCGTGCGGCTTATCCGCATGATTGCGGGAATTTGTATATGGATATGGCCCGGCTCGAGCTTTGAGCCGATCATTTGCCGTGTCACCGTGCGGTGATCAGCCATCGCACAGAGCCATGCCATGATCAGCCGGTGCAGGCGCTCACGTGACGATAGCGCATGAAAATTATCCTGCTCTGCTGTTCTAAGCATGATGCCGTCGGTACGATCAAACCAGGCGTCAATTAAATCTTCTTTTTCACGAAAATGAGCGCGGATATCATCCAGTGTAATATTGAGTTCCGCTGCGATATCAAACAATCGGACGGCTTCCCAGGATGAGCGTTCGGCGAGGGCAACAGCTGCGGTGACAATGGTTTCACGGAGATCGTTGTGTCCGGCCATGGTTGAGTCCTCCAGGATGGGATGCTACACCGTCAAATTTAGGAATGCGTAATTGCTGCTGTTGGTTTGATTGCTATATTCGCATCCGAAGTCTGGTAATCAAGCGTTTTTGGGGCGGTAGCGGTAATATTATGACTTGATGTGCGATGCGGTACTTGCCCCTAAAAACTATAACATAAAAGCGGATTGTGGGCGTAACAGGAAAATGCATCGCGTAAACCCATCAACAGATAGCTAAAAGTGAAACAGGATTGCGCAGATATGAATTGGGTTTTCTTGCTGGTTCAATGCATTAAACAAAAATTTTGGAATCACAGTTTTTACCCACAAAATTTGTCCACAAAAACTGTGGATAACTTTGTGGATAGAATGTAGTTTTTATCAATAACCTATCCTTATATAACGGTATTTTTTAGCCCGATTAATTTTTATGCTTCAAAAAAATAATTATATTTCATATAGTTACCATAACTTCCAGTGTTTACGGGAATTTGCATTGGATTATCCGGCTACAGTTTGAAATTGTGGATGATTTGTAGTTGTCAAGCATTTTTTTAGAAAATAAAAAATGTTTTGTTACACACATTGTTAAACATAATAATTCATCCATTCCCGAATTAAATGCGCTAATGGGTTGTTGTTTATCGTTTTATATTCTTTAGCCGGCTTTTTTTATTTTTCTGGAAGTTTTATTTTTATAAGCATTGTCCGTAGAATTGGCATTTTAAATTTTGTTGCAGTGTTATTTATGACATGCTGAATATTCAGTTGTTAACCTTCCATCAGAGTGGCGTCCCGCTGCTGCAGAACTGCAATCTACAAGTGTTTGCAGGGGAACGCGTGGGCCTGGTCGGCAAGAACGGATGCGGAAAATCAACTTTGTTTCGCCTGATTCGCGGCGCTGTCAAACCGGACGCCGGTGATGTGAATTTACAGACCGGTAAAACCATTGCCTTCGTCGAGCAGGAAATTATCAGCTCCGATCAGACTGTACTGGATTTTGTTCTGGATGGTGATATCGAACTACGTCAACTGGAACATATCCTTGGGCAGGAAGCGCACGATGCCGCGTGGTTTGAGGCGCAGCAACGCTATGAAACGATTGATGGCTATGGCGCGCAGGCGCGCGCTGCGCAGCTATTGAGCGGGCTTGGTTTCGCCAGTGAGGCATTGCAGCAGCCGGTCAGCGCATTTTCCGGTGGCTGGCGCATGCGCTTGAATCTGGCGCGTGCATTGATGCATCGCGCTGATTTATTGTTACTGGATGAACCGACCAATCATTTGGATCTCGAAGCTATTATCTGGCTGGAACAATATCTTGTGCGTTATCCGGGCAGCTTCATTGTCGTTTCGCATGACCGGGAGTTTCTCAATGCTTGTACCGAAAGAATCGCACATGTGAACAATCGCCGGATTGATGTTTATACCGGTAATTATGATGATTTTGAACGCGCACATGCCGAGCGTTTGCAACAGCATGCGCAGGCCTATCAGCAACAGCAAAAGCAGATTGCGCACATGGAGGATTTTGTTCGCCGGTTTCGCGCCAAGGCGACCAAGGCAAAGCAGGCACAGAGCCGCGTCAAGGCTTTGGAGCGGTTGACGCGAATCACACCGGCGCAGATGGAAAATGGTTATTTTGGATTAAAATTTGATGCGCCCGAATATAGCCCCGATGTACTATTGCGGATGAGCGATGCCGCTTTTGGCTATGACGGCAAGCCTGTGTTGGAAAAGATTCAATTGATCTTGCGAGCCGGTGCGCGGATTGCGCTGCTGGGACCCAACGGCGCGGGTAAATCAACACTAATCAAGCTGCTGACGGGAGAGTTCAGTCCTGATTCCGGTACAGTGGAATCCGCGCGGGAAGTCAGTGTCGGCTATTTTGCGCAGCATCAGCTTGAGCATCTGGACAGCAATGCTACGCCGTTGCAGCATATGGCGCGTCTGGCGCCGGCGCAGACAGAACTTGAATTGCGCAGCTTTCTGGGCCGTTTTGGCATGGGTGGAGATACCGAGAATCGACCCGTCGGTACATTTTCAGGCGGAGAAAAAAGCCGTCTTGCGCTGGCGTTACTGGCATGGCGGAAGCCGCATGTGTTATTGCTTGACGAACCCACCAATCATCTCGATCTCGATATGCGCGACGCCCTGACATTTGCGCTGGATGCGTATTCCGGCGCTGTGGTGCTGGTGTCGCACGATCGCAGTCTGGTGCGCGCGGTCGCGGAAGAGCTTTGGCTGGTCGCGGATGGTCGGGTGCAGGTGTTTGACGGTGATCTGGATGATTATAAAAACTGGATCGAAAACCGGCGCGTGCAAGAGACCGCGCAATCACGCGCGGTCATGAACAAAACAGGACAAAAGCCCGCTGCGCGTTCAAACAGGAAAGCGTTGCTGTCCAGACAATCAAAACTGGAAGCCGCCTTGAATGCTGCGCAAAAGGAATTGGCCGAAGCGGACCGTCAGCTGGCTGATCCGGCAACCTATACGCAACGCACGCGCACCGAGATCGATCAGCTTAACGTGGCGTATCATGCGCTGAAAACGAAAATCGAGGCGCTCGAAGAAGACTGGCTTGAACTGGAAATGGCGCTGGAAGAGTAATTCAATGTATGCAGTCTTCATTGCTCTGGTGGACAGTCGGCGGTTTTGTCCAGTCAACCGTCCTGCCTATAATGTCGTGCGTATACGATAAGTAAGGATCGTCTGGCTTTCAGCCGGTATTTCGATTTGCCATTCGGCAAGGTGCGAGGCAACTTTCTGGTGAGGCAGCGACGCCGAGAGCATGTGCCAGTCACCCGGTACCGGTTCACGTACAATCACCGTTACCGTTTCTTTTTTCGCATTACTCAGAACAATCTCATGCGACGTTTCAAATTGGCGGATTGTTTGATCGGGTGAGGGGATTCTCTTGAAGTCGGTCTGTTTTTTCTCTACGGAAACGTCAAACGCCTGTCCCAGTTTGAGTTGAACAGTTGCGTTACTTGCCGTGTGATTCATCCTGTCTTCACCGACAAAATGGACATCGCCTTGCGGATCAGCTTGATAGGCGCGTGCTATGCCCGCAGGTAGCGGAATGCCGAGACCCGTGCCTGTATTGTTGAAATTGACGTAAATGTCAACCGCCTGTTTTTGTGTGGATGGTTGGTAGTGGCCTGAATAATAGTGGCTTTGTCCTTCCGCGATAAATTGTTTTTTAACCGGAACAGTGCGTGCCGACAGAAACGAGACCTGCATGGTCTGGTTGCCGCGCAACGTAATTTTTTCCGGCAGGGTATAGCGATGCAACTCAAACTGCGGTTCGGCCGCCATGTCGGCAAAAGTCGCAGCACTCAGTGTTTCGACTTCTCTGCCGAGCCGCTTGGCGGCAGGGGCTCTGGCAGGGTTGATCTGGTTAATATCCCCGGCGATCAGCTGTGTTTTTGCATGATGAAAATCAATACCGCTCTGGTTTGTTAAAGCGGCAAAGCCGGTCAGATTGGCATGGCGTTCATCAGGATCAAGTTCCAGAATATAATCCGCCTGCCAGGACAGTCCGTGCGTTAAATAGGTCAATTCCAGATCGTGCCGGGAAGGGTTGCCGGGTGCCGTGTTCAGCAAGATGTGCATGGCCGGTTTGTCGTGCAAACCTGGAGGAATCGCCGAATAAGCGATGCGACCGGGTATTTCTGTTTCGATACGGTCATCAAAACTGAGCACCACGCCGCCATTCGTGGATAGCAGGGTCGCCGGTTCGCGGGTTTCTTCTCCTGTAACAGGATGAGTGCGAATGACGGTAATTGTTCTGCCGACATGACTTTCAAGCAAATCCTGCGGGGTTAATCTTTTTAAATCAAAGTGCTGGGAAAGCACCTGGAAATGTTCAGGGTGCTGCAAGCGTCGCAGCCAGGCTGTTTCCGGTTTGATTTCGGAGGCTATGTCCAGCCAGACAAGCTGTGTGCAACCATTGTCCAGGATCAAACTGCGTGTATCCTTGATTAGCGCCAGATTGGATTGGTAGAGTGATATGGAAAGGCTTGTTTGATCGGATTGCGCGGCTATTTTTTCGGCGGCGGCTGCCTGCGCGTTGCTCGCCCAGTCAAAGGCGGAGAGTGCTGTAACGAGTACTAGAAATAACCGGTAATGATCGAAAAACAGTGCTGACCTGAAGCCGTTAGCGGTTTTCAGGGAATTAATTGCGGCAAAATATGCTTTCATCATTTAGCGCTCCTGTATCGGTTTTTTTGCATGGAAGCGCTAATGATGCGTTAACAGGCAGTGCAATATCAAGTTGTTATTCGCTGTTTGTCCACACGGCAAAACAACGTCAAACAACGGTATTAGGCAGTTGCACGGCTTCTTCGGGTGGTCGCGATATCACTGCCCTGATCGGCGTATTCATTATCTTCGTCAAATACTTGATCGCTGGGGGATGATTGACTATCCGGGGTAGTCGATTCCTTATTTACCAGCTGCAAGGAGATTTCAGACAATTGCGCCTGTGGAGATTCTGTGACAGCCAGGGCTGCGCGTATTCTTTGCGTGGCCGCCGCGGTTGCTTTTTTGTTTTCTTCCGAGCGCGCAATCAGGGCTTCGGTGGCCATGCGCTCAACGGATTCGCGCAACATTGCTTCTTCAAGCGCCTTAGTCTCAAGCTCAATACGTTTTTCAATGACTGCCAGCGCATCAGCTTCTGCTATGGCTTTGGCCTGGGCAAGCTCAGTTGCTTTCTTTTCTGATTCCAGTTGTACTTTGGCCTTATTTGCCGCATCCATTTTCGCCTGGGCGCGAATAACCGCCAATTCGGTTAGTTTCCGCTCAATTTCCATTCTTTCCGCGGCGGCTGTCCTGGAATCTGCTATTGCCTGAGCGCGAAGTTTTGTATCCTCCAGGAGATTCTGATCAATTTCCGCTTTGGCGTTGAATTCTTCGGCGGTTTTTTGTTCCAGTAACGCTTTTTCTTCTGCTATGGCGCGCGCACGCTGCTCTGCGGCTAATTTCCGTTCTACAGCATTTTTTGCGGCATTGTCGGCTTGCATGCGTGCATCAATTTCTTCAATAAGCTTTTGTTCGGTTTCATGACGCGCCTGTGCCGCTTGTGCCGCTTCTGTTTCAATGCGCAGCAGTTTTTCAGCATCTTGCTGGGCTTTTTCTTCAGCTTCAAGGCGGAGATTGATCTGTTCACGAATTTCATTTTCAAGCTGGATGCGCTTTTGTATTGCTTCTATTTCTTTTTGTTCAGCAATTTTATTACCTTCTATCAGTGCGAGCAATTTGTTGCTTTCTTCGATTTTTATTTCAATCAGCGCCTTGGCATTTATTTCTGCATCGATTACCGCCATGGCAGCTTGTTGTGCTTCTTCGGCAATTGTTGCGTTATTCTCAGCTAATGTCTTCGCTTCTCTTTCAGCCTGCAATTGCGCGTTGATTTTTTCCAGTGCGACAGTCTCTTGTTTTGCGCGCTCCAGCGCTTCTTCTGCTAACGTCGATTCTGCTTTGAGCCGGGCTTCGAGCAAAGCCGCGGCTTCTTGCTCAGCCTTGATTTTTTCTTCAGCGAGTTGCCTGACTTGTATCTCTTGTTGTCTGTTGGTTTCCGCATAACTTGCCGCGCGTATTTCCGCTTGTTTGCGTGCTTTTGCTTCTTCGATTGCTAATGTTTCTGTTTTGATGCGATTTTCCAATTCATACTTGGCATCTGATTCCGCTTGCAAGTAGGCTGCAGCTACGGCTTTGGATTGCGATACAAGCACTTCGTTTTCCAATGCGAATTGTGATGCGGGTGCTTCCAGCTGTAGCTTTGTTTCCGTGCGCTGGCGCGCTTCGGTTTCAACGGCTTGCTGGTGTTCGTTTTCCAGTTCCTGTTCTTCGTCCGGTGTTTCTGCGAATGTTTCAATTTGGGTTACAACAAGCGCTGACTTCTGTGCTGTTGCTGTTTCCGGCGTATTCTGCCGGGAAGCTTCCGCAGCTTCTTTTTCCGCTTGCAGCTGGGCACTGACTTTATCGAGTACCATGGCTTCATGTTTGGCGCGTTTGCGTTTTTCTTCGATGAGTGTTGTTTCCGTTTTCAGTTTTGCATGCAGTATGATCGCCAGCTCTTTTTCGCTGTTTATTTTTTCTTCAGCCAATTGTCTGGCTTGAGTTTCTTTTTGCCAATTTGCTTTGGCTTCATTCAAAGCAAGTGCTTCGGCATGCGCGCGCGCTCTGGCTTCTTCGGTTGCCAAAGCTTCGGTTTTCAATTTTTCCTCGGCTACAACACGTGCATTGGCTTCTGCTCTCGCCCGGGCCTCTGCGGCGACTTTTGCTTTAATCTCAACTTCAAGTCTTTTTTGGGCTTCTTGAATCGCCCGGCTTTCTGCGGACAGGCGCTCATGGTGCAGTGTCCGGAGCTGTTGCTCAATATCTTCGACCGTAACTAAGGATTGACTTGATTGCATAGAATGATGTGTTTGCGATCCGGGCGTATCGAAAAAATAGAGTTGATCGTTGGATTCATTGGGGCTTATGCCATTCAATGCTTCCTGGGTTGGCGATAATTTTCGTAACGATTGAATTAAACGTGACTTGAATATCATTTTCAGGCCTGATAAATGTAACTTTCCGGGCTATTTTGCTTGATGTGATGGCGTCGCCAGCTCATATTCAGGGAATCACAGGTCGCATTCTTTCTTCAGTTTTGTAATTGCGATACCGACTTCACTGGAAGCCATGGCATAGGGTGTTCCGGCGTTCAGCATGGCTTCGGCTTCGGTGTATTTTTTTGCATTGATGGTATGGGCAATTTTGCTGGCCTCGCTGTGAAATGCTGCATGTTTTGCAACACACAATGAATAACTGGGCAAGGCGGCAAATTTTGCTTTAGCCTCGCCGTGAAGCCATTTGCCAAGTTCGCAGCAATTGTCTTTGGCAATGGTTATTGCGTCCATTTTTTCTTGTGCGCTAATCGCGGTACGAAATTTGAGTTTCCATAACGCATGTTTCTCGATTGCCTGATTTAGATCCATTTTGCACTCCTTCCGTAATCAATATAACCTGCCATTTATATGACATTCTATCAATGGCTATAAAACTTTCTGCGCGAATAAAACGGCTTTATTCAGCTTATTTCTGTTTTTTTGGAAGTGTTTCTCACGTTGTTCCAACTGAGCGAACGGTGAAAATACCGCAAACCGGATTTCGGGCTGACAGGCATCTCATGGCATATTAATTTCGGTAATATCCACCAAGCCAGCCATCATTTCGAATCCTTCCATCACTAATTTTTCCAGAATAGGTGAATAAAATATAATACTGAGCGCAAGCATCAAGAAACCGATTGACAGCGTGATCGGAAATCCGACTGCAAAAATATTCAGTTGCGGCGCGGCGCGGGTCAGAATGCCGAGTGCAAGATTGGTGATCAATAATGCCGTCAGCACTGGCAATGACAATAGCATGCCGGCTTTGAAAATTTCACTACCCCAGAGCACCAATGCATTGAAAGTCGGTAAATTGAAACCTTCCGGACCTACGGGCAGTGTATTAAAGCTTTGCGCGATCAGCGCAATCATAATAAGGTGACCGTCGATAGCAAGAAAAGCCAGACTGGCAATAATTCCGAGGAAGCGGCCAATTAGGGCCAGTTGTCCCGAATTCTGCGGATCGAAGAATATGGCAAACGCAAGTCCCATTTGTAAACCAATAATTTCTCCCGCCATTTCCACGGCGACGAAAACAATACGCATGACCAGCCCCATGGCAGCGCCAATAACAATCTGCTGTATCAGAATCATCAGTCCCATGCCGGAGTATGGGTCTACTTGCGGTAGTGGCTGTTGTATCGTTGGTGCGATGATCAGTGTCAGCAGTACAGCGATGCCGATTTTCACGCGAACAGGTATGCTGGGATTGCCGAGAATCGGGGCACTGGCAATCAATGCCAGAATTCGGAATAAAGGCCATAAAAATGCCGCCATGGCGGTATTCAGATCGGCGTCGGTTATACTAATCATCTATTTCACGAAAAATTACCGATTCCAGGTGATTTTTCTCAGCGTATGGAATACCGTAGCCTTCAAACTACAAACCCCATAGTTTGATTTACCATTGGGATGAACTGATATTGCTCGAATTGTTTCATTGGTTCATTGGATCATATCGTTGGTCAGCCACTGATCATGGTCAACTGAGGTTTTTTATATTCAATTCAATGCGATCCAGGGAATGCCGGTGAATAATTGGTGCATGTAATCGGTCATGATGCTGATCATCCAGGGGCCGGCCAGTAACATGATCAGGAACATGACAAATAATTTGGGAATAAAAGATAATGTCATTTCATTGATCTGTGTCGCCGCCTGGAATATGCTGACGATCAGACCGGTGATCAGAGCGGCCAGCAGCAGTGGCGCAGAAACTATAAGTGTCATTTCAAGCGCCTGTCGGCCAATGGTCATCGCACTTTCTGGCGTCATTCCATTATCTCCTCGATGTCAAACATAAAAGCTCTGCGTCAATGAACCAATCAATAAATGCCAGCCATCTACCAGCACAAATAGCATGAGCTTGAAAGGCAATGAAATAATCATGGGTGAGAGCATCATCATACCCATGGACATCAATACACTGGCCACGACCATGTCGATAATCAAAAACGGAATAAAAATGATAAAACCGATTTGAAAAGCTGTTTTTAATTCGCTGGTGATATAAGCCGGCACCAGTATTTTGAATGGTACCTGTTCAGGACCTTCAATTTCATCATGATCCGAAATTTGGGCAAATAACGCTAAATCACTTTCCCGGGTTTGATGCAGCATGAAAGTCCGTAATGGATCACCGGCGATTTCAGCAGCCTGCATGATATCGATCTTATCTTCGGAAAAAGGAAGATAAGCTTCGTTGTAAACCCGGTCGATGACCGGAGACATAATAAAAAAACTCAAAAATAGTGCGAGCCCGATCAATACCTGGTTGGGTGGCGAGGATTGCGTGCCCAGCGCCATACGCAGCAACGACAATACAATGATAATACGGGTAAAACTGGTCATCATCAACACGACTGCTGGTATGAAAGTCAGCGATGTCAGCAGAATGAAAGTCTGCAAGCCCAGCGTATAGGTGGTGGCGCCATCCGGTCCAGGAACACTGGTAAATGCAGGAAAGCCCGATTGCTGCGCCGCTGCGGGTAAACTGATGACTGCAAAAAGCAGACCTATGCAAACGGTGGTGATCTTAAGAAAGCGGTGCATATGTCAGGATATCCTGTGAAAGATGGATTCAAAACAATCAATCGGGTTATTCGGTATGTAAATATCCGAATCGCTTGGATTGTTTTAATTAGTTTTTACTTGACTTTTTCCGATACTGCTATCCAGCGCATCGGAAAATTCCGATGCGGCGCGTTTCAGTGTTTTGTTTTCCGTTTCGAGTGTGGTTTTTTCCAGGGTATGTAATGTGCACACCTGGCCAGGGGCAACACCAAGCACCAGCCAGGTTTCACCAATTTCAACGATAACGACGCGTTCGCGCTGACCGACGCCGGTAGCGGCGATAATTTTAAGATGGCTTGAGGATATCGCCGGAATAATGGAGAAGCGCTTCAGCGCCCATGTACTGACGATGATGATAACCAGCACCAGCAAAAGGCCGGTAATCATTTTTGCCATGCTGTCGGCGCCAATGATCGATTCCGGCGCAATGGGCGTTTTCTGAGCCGTTTCAGCAAACACTTGAGCTGAGAAGATGCACAATGAAATGAATGATAAAAAGGCTGAGAATTGTTTTGGCATAATTTAAAAATACTATCGATTGAGTTTGCGAATCCGCTCGCTCGGTGTGATGACATCCGTTAAGCGGATACCAAACTTGTCGTTTACAACAACGACTTCGCCCTGTGCGATCAGACAACCGTTAACCAATACGCTCATGGGTTCACCGGCCAGCCCGTCGAGTTCAACAACCGAACCCTGCGCAAGCTGGAGCAAATTTTTGATGGCGATTTTAGTGCGGCCCAACTCAACAGTGAGTTGCACTGGAATGTCCAGAATCAGATCAATATCGTTGACGGCGTTCCTGCCCAGATTGTCAGATGAGAATTCCTTGAACACAGTGGCCTGCGCATTTCTTGCGCCCGAGAATACGTCATTCTCGGTCTCTTCCTGATGTTTTTTATTTGCAATATCCGAATGGTTTGTACCTGCTTCAGTTTTAGAAAATGCATCGCCATTCTTATTGGCGGTAGGTTGAACGGCAGCTTCCTGTTCTGCCAGAGCTGCGTTCCAGTCTTCTTCCGCATTCAGTTCATCGGTAGTCGTTGCGTCTGTCATGTAAGTCCCCTGCGGTTATTCGGTTTCGGTATGAGCAAGCATTGTGTCCACTTTAAGAGCGTACTGACCATTTATAATGCCGTAGCGGCATTCCATTACGGGTATATCGTCAATCTGTGCGCAAATAATTTCCGGGATATGAATGGGTATGACATCACCAACCTGCATGCTTAGAATTTGTTCAAATGTGACGCGTGTCTGTCCCAGATTCGCAATCAATTCAACTTCGGCGCCCTGAATTTGTTTTGAAAGCGATTTGATCCAGCGTTTGTCTGCTTCCATCTGTTCACCCTGCAATGTGCTGTAAAGAATATCCCGTATGGGTTCAACCATTGAGTAAGGTATGCATACATGAAACTCGCCGCCATGACCGCCCAAGTCGAGATCAAAAGAGACGCAGACAACGACTTCATTCGGTGTCGCTATGGAAGCGAACTGCGGATTCATTTCGGAGCGGATATATTCAAAATTGACCGGATAAATCGGTTTCCACGATTTTTCATATTCTTCAAATACGATGTCGAGCAAACGTCGGATAATCCGCTGTTCGGTTTCAGTGAAATCTCGTCCCTCAACACGTGTATGGTAACGCCCGTCGCCACCAAAAAGATTATCGATAATCAGGAAAATCAAATCGGGTTCGAACACCATCAGCGCTGTACCGCGCAGTGGCTTGATGTGAATCATGTTGAGATTGGTGGGTACTACCAGATTGCGGACAAATTCACTGAATTTGATAACTTTGACTGTGCCCACCGTGATATCGATCGTTCGGCGAACGAAGTTGAACAAGCCGATACGAAATAACCGTACAAACCGTTCATTGATAATTTCAAGCGTCGGCATCCGCCCGCGCACAATGCGCTCTTGTGTTGCGAGATCATAAGTCCTGATCCCGGGCGTATCTTCTGCCTGCTTTTCTTCGTCCTGTTCGCCAGTTGCGCTTCTGAGCAGCGCATCTACTTCATCTTGGGAGAGAAAGTCTTCAGCCATGTTATATTATTGAATGACAAATGAAGTAAATAAAACATCCATCACTTCCTCGCGCAGCATCTCGGAGTCAAGCGTCTTGCGGATTTCATCGATTATTTCGCCGCTTAATTGTTGTTTTCCACTTAGCGGCGACAGATCGGCTGCTGTTTTGCTGGTCAGTAACAGCAAAATCCGATTGCGGATTTCCGGCATTTTTTTGTCGATTTCCAGTGAAACATCGGTATCACGAATTTTTACAGTCAGACCCACCTGAAGATATTGATTGCGTTCTTCAGGTTGTAAATTGACAGTAAATACGTCGAGTTCCTTGAATGCCGTCGGTATTTTTTTGGGTCGCGCCGGCTCGTATTCATCTTCCTGCTGACCCTGCATCAAGAACCATGCGCCGCCAGCGCCAGCGCCAATGGCCAGGATTGCGACCACGATCATGATAACAAGTCCTTTCTTGCTGCTCGATTTTTCTATCGCTGCTGTTTCTGACATGACATCTTAGCTCCTGAATTTGATGTGCCACATTATGGAAGATGTTGCTTTGCGGTAATAAGCGAAATAACAAGCAAATAACATGGCTTTTTTTGCACTACAGACTGAGTTGCTGGCAGTTGATACCCGGTTTAGGGTTTCGGTTGCTGGGAAGTTACGAATAAGATGAATTTGGCTGTGACTGCGATCTGGTTCTGTAGAGAAGCTTCAGCGATCAAATATTTCGGAAAATTTCATAGATTCAGTCTGAAGTTACAATAAACGCAAAGCGCCGGAAAAGGTCGGCACCAGACAGGATTACGTGATTCAGCTTTTTGTGGTCAATAAAACAATATTTTCCTCGAGCCTGCTTAGACCGAGCTGCTGGAAGCGCGGATTCTCATCGAGCACATCGACCTGTTTGAGCAGGTTGATTTCAGCATGATGCTGGTACAACATACTGATTTCTTGGGAGGATACGGCATAAGGCGGGCCCTGCATTTCACTTTGAGGATAATCGAAACCAACCAGCAGTATTTGTGTTGCGGGCGGTAGTAGATGCATCATGTGCCGCACATACCGCTGGCGCGTATCCGGGGGAAGCGCTACTAACGATGCGCGATCATAAACGGCACTGACTTTCTCCAGATGCTTTTTATTTAAATTGAAAAAATCGCCCTGAAGGATTGTTATCCTGCCCGCTGCATAACGAGTAAAGTCTCGCTCTGCTTGTCGGATAGGATTGAATTTATTCTCCTGGAAAAAATCTGCGACAGCCAACTTGCTCAGTTCCACGCCAAAGATGGCGTGTCCGCGATTGTGCAGCCAAATCATATCCCGGGATTTTCCGCACAGTGGAAGAAAAACTTTACCGCTATCCGGAATGTTTAAAAGTGGCCAGTATTCCATAAGATATGGATTAAAGCCCTCCTGATGAAAGCCGATTTCGTTGCGCTCCCAGCGATTGAGCCAGTATTCGTGAGTCATGATTAAGAATGGATTTTTCAATGAATGAATAGTGTTTGTGTAATTTTGTGCAGAGTGTTTTGTTATGTGCTGCATCAGCAATCCGTGTTATGAGATGATACCGTGTCCGATAAAGATAATCGATGAATCAGTATGCGTATAAAACCAGTTTATGCAAACATCACGGCAATACTTGCATTGCTGCTTTTATTGCTGCTGCCGGGTTGTGCGCATCAGCAATATGCGACAACGCCTTACCCGGCCTGGGGCGAGGAAAACAGTATTCCGCAAACCGGTGATCAGCCGCCGTTGTTGCTGCGAATGATGTATCCGGCAGGGCGTATGAAGCCAGAAGCCTGTTTGTTGCTGGTGCATGGTATGAATGAGCATATCGGTCGTTACCGTGATGTTGCGTATTATTTTATGCAACGGAATTTCATGGTCGCCGGATTTGATTATGAGGCGCATGGCTTATCCAATCTGGTTTTGTGGCAGGCCGACCAGGCATTACGAACAGGCGCTGAAGCTGTGGACGTCAGCGAAGCTTACCTGGCGCAAGCTGCGCTTGGCAATCTTGATCCCGCGCGTAAAAGCCTCGATCTGGCGCTGCAAAAAACTATCGCGCTTTGTGATGCGCATGGTGAGGCCGATTATCCGGTCTTTATTTTATCGCACAGCCTGGGCGCATTGATTACGGCGACCTTCCTGCTGCAAAACCGGAACGCTATAACTGAACGTGTGCAAGGTGTTGTTTTTCTCGGGCCGGGCTTTGCCGTAAGTGAACCGCCTGGGTGGTTGGGTTGGCTGGTCAATCCGATCATCAAATTATCATTTCATGCCGAAACGCATTTTCTGAATCCACATGATGAACCGTTCCCACTGATGGCGTTCAATCAGGTACTGGCTTTCCTGACAGTGCCGGTTCTGGAAGGTGTATTTGAAATATTATCCTTGCCAGGACTGCGACGTGCATTTTCGACTGTAACCCCGGCTTGGGTGGTGGATTATCTGACCGACAGTGCGGAAGAAAAAAAGAAGATTCGCGATGACAGCTGGATTATTCGTCGCACCGTGCCACGCTACGCAAAGGGGATTGAAGAGGAAATTGTGCTATTCCGCCGTCAAATGCATGCATTTGATACGCCCTATGATCTGATTTATTCGGCGCAAGATCCGATTACACCTGCCTGGGGCAGTGAAGATTTTATTCATGCGACATTGAATAACCATAGCGATAATTGCTATCTTGAACTGACCGATTCACGCTATCATCAGCATCTATTTCTAACCGAGCCGCGCAGAAGTGAAGTTTTGCAACATATTACGCAATGGCTCATGCACCGGATCAAGGTATTGAACGCAGTGCAAGGCAGCGGGCATTAATGCTGACAAAATTAACGGCACACTGTTTGTAAATACGTAAGAGGTATACCGGTTCCGTGCATGCGAACTTGGCGTATGCGTTGGAATGCGTGCACGCAGCGGAAACCGGCGATTGGAAGAAAAAAAGCGGCAACGGTTTGTAAAAAGCCTGAAAAATTACTGAGTGGTATCGGACTATACGTTCCGATAATCTGTAAGCAATCCGAGCAAAATGACTGTCGCACCCATGACAAGATAAAAGTACATTGCGGCCGTTTCTTCGGCAAAACCCAGAATAAAAGGAACGGCCAGCAACGTCGGACCGACAATGCGTTCGATCCAGCCATGCAGCGTAAAGGACAATAGTTTGAAAATACCCAAGGGGAAATCTGTTGCCAGGGTAACCATCAAATGTACACCGGCAAGTATATAGGCCAGCATCGCAGGCATCTGGCTTAAACTTAAGACTGTTGGCGCAAGTAAAAAGATACCGACAGTCAGGTAGTCCAGATAACCGTGTTGATGTGCAGAAACTACTTTCATTGATCTACTCCTTTTTTGACGATTGATTGATAACAACGTCATTTTAAGAAGCAGGCAGATACCAGTCTGTTATCTGGACAACAGTTTTTGATGAAAGTTATGCTTTTATGAAAACTGCATTAAGTAAGGCGGCATCGTTGATGCAAATTTGATCGCGTGTGTATTCCAGAAAACCGCGATTTCTGAAGTCGTTCATGATTGTACTGACCACGGAACGGCTGGCGCTGACCAGGTCGGCCAATTCCTGCTGAGTCAGGAAGATTTCCAGTGAATAGCCATGCGTGCAGCGCGCGCCGAACAGCTGCGCGAGTTCCAGAAGCGTTGCAACAGTCCGCTGCTCGACAGGCTGGGTCAAAATCGTGCGTAGCTTATGCGTTTGGACAATACGCCATGAAATCATTGACCCAGTTGATCAATTGAACCTCGATGCGGCTCCAAACAACAGGTAGTCGACATATGTTCAAACGTTGCTTGATCAGGCTCAAGCAGGCACAGCAAGAGATTCGCGCACAGGAACTCAAGATCCGCTCACCACGAACTGGCGCACGCGTCGCAGATCCGTTTTGGCAAGAAGAACGAATCGCTGCATACCTTGAACATCCGAGTCTGTTTGATGAGTCGGTGCTGGCGACATCGCTGCCGTCAATGCAGAAATCGAACAGATCGACACGTCAACCGGAAAAGACAGCAAACCCACACCGCGGTCGTGCCACACCAACCGTTGCCGGATCATTTGCCGCGTTGAACATCGCCACGAGCCGCAATCCTGCTAATGCGGTCAGTGCGGCCGCGAGCTGGTTAAGATCGGTGAAGACGTTACCGAACAGCTCGATGTTGAACCCGCTCGATTTTTTGTTCACCGTCACATCCGGCCACAGTACGCTTGCAGAACTTGCGAAACCATCACTGCAGAACCGGCGCCACCGGCAGTGATCGACGGCGGTATGGCAGCGCCGGGTTTACTGGCCTGGGTGGTAACCAGTAAATACCTGAACCATCTGCCGCTCTATCGCCTGGAACAAATGGCCGCCCGCGAACAAGTCACGCTACCCAGTTCCACACTGGCGGAATGGGTAGCCGTACAGGCGTAGCCCTGCAACCGCTGGTTGATCGCCTGATCTGGCATTTGCTGCAGGGTAACATGCTTCATGCCGATGAAACGCCCATCGCGCAACTGGAACCCGGCAACGGCAAAACCCGCAAGGCCTATCTATGGGCCTACCGCAGTAACGATCTTGACTCGGGGCCACGAATCGTCATCTTCGACTATCAAGCCGGTCGAAGCGGCCGGCATGCGCAAAACTTCCTGCAAAACTGGCAAGGCCATCTGCTGGTCGATGACTATGGCGGTTACAAACCGCTGTTCTCCAGAACAGCATCGCCATGTATCGAACTGGGCTGTTGGGCGCATGCGCGGCGCAAATTCTTCGATTTGCACAAAGCCAACGCCAGTCCAATGGCATTCGAGGCATTGCAGCGCATCGGCGCCTTATATGCGATTGAAACAGAAGCCAAGCACCTGGGTGTCGAAGCGCGTCAACAGCTGCGCGCGGAAAAAAGTCTGCCTGCGCTGAATGCCTTGCAGGAATGGCTGACTCAAACCCGCCTACAAACCGCAAATGGCGGCGGCTCCGCCAGAGCACTGGACTACACACTCAAACGTTGGAAAAGCCTGAGCCGCTACGCACAAACAGGTCATCTGCCGATCGACAACAATCCGGTAGAAAACACCATTCGCCCCATCGCCATCGGGAAAAAGAACTGGCTCTTCACTGGATCGGAACGCGCCGGCCAACGTGCTGCCGCCATTCAAACCCTGTTTGGCACCGCAAAACTCAACAACATCAATCCAGCCGCATGGCTCAAAGAAACACTCACCAAACTCCCCACTTGGCCCAATAGTCGTATCGATGAATTGCTTCCGTTAGCGCCGGAGTTCATTAAATCATTAAAGTGAGGCAAATGACAGGTGGATGTGTTGATGCTTACACACTGACAAAATTAACGACATACTGTTTGTAAATACGCAAGAGGTAACCGGGCCCGTGCATGCAGAACTTGGCGTGTGCGCTGGAATGCATGCACGTAGCGGAAACCGGCGATTGAAAGGAAAAGGGACGGCGCTTTATAAAAGCCCGAAAGACTACCGACTGGCCCCGGCCGCATGTTCCGGTAATCTGTAAGCAATCCGAGCAAAATCACAGTCGCACCCATAACAAGATAAAAGTACATTGCGGCCGGTTCTTCGGCAAAACCCAGAATAAAAGGAACGGCTAGCAGCGCCGGACCGACGATGCGTTCGATCCAGCCATGCAGCGTAAAGGACAATAGTTTGAAAATACCTGGGGAAATCTGTTGCCGGGGTAACCATCAAATGCACACCGGCAAGTATATAGGCCAGCATCGCAGGCATCTGGCTTGCTTAAGACTGTCAGCGCAAGCAAAAGATACCGACGGTCAGATAATCCAGATAACCGTGTTGATGTGCAGAAATTACTTTCATTGTTTTACTCCTTTTCTGACGATTGATTGATAACAACGCCATTTTAAGAAGCAGGCAGGTACCAGTCTGTTATCCGGAAAACAGTTCTTGATAAAAATTATGCTTTTATGAAAACTGCATTAAGTAAGGCGGCATCGTTGATGCAAATTTGATCGCGCGTATATTCCAGAAAGCCGCGATTTCTGAAGTCGTTCATGATTGTACTGACCACGGAACGGCTGGCGCTGACCAGATCGGCCAGTTCCTGCTGAGTCAGGAAGATTTCCAGTGAATAGCCATGCGTGCAGCGCGCGCCGAACAGTTGCGCCAGTTCCAGAAGCGTTGCGACAATCCGTTGCTCGACAGAATCGGTCAAAATCGTGCGCAGCTTTTGCTCGATCCGCCTTTGCCGGGTGTGCATCAACTGGAAAATCAGCCATGCCAGATCCGTCCGGCTGGAAATAAGTTGCCTGAAATCATCGTGTCCGATGCAATAACACACCGCATTACCCAACGCTTGGGCACTTTCTTCCATCACTTGATCGGCGCTGTCGTTATGAACGCAACCAATGATATCTCCCTGCCTGAGCAGCGCCAGGGTTAAAGCATTACCCTGTAACGTGAGGCAAGAAAGTTTAATAATACCCTCTTTGATCAGGAAAAGGTCGGTACAGCGATCTCCTTGGCAGTAAAGAAAATCCTTGTTCGGAATTTCTATGGCGCGGATAGATGGGTATTCTTTTTTCCAGTCCTGCAGATTCCGCTCAAAAATGGAATGAAGTGCCTGGAGTGCTGGGTCTGTATATTTGAGATGTGACATCGGTCGAGGATCTGTTCAAGATTGAAAGTATACAGGTCTGAGGTAAGGTGTCGATTTTTTGCGCGAGCAGCACGCAGGCGGATTTTTCTGTGTTTGGTAACAGAACACGCGAGTATCTGCTCTGAAATCATCACCATGCAGGAATCCAAGGAGTAATCCAGATATAGCCAGTCTGTTTTGGATGCTGAATAGCGCAACGCTATAGTACATTTCGAATGTGAGAAAACACACACTACATAATGAAGCGATTATGTATACTGTTTTTGTCCCATTGACTATAAAAGGTGCGTACATGAGAACTGAAATCAATCGTGCAGTAAATTCCCGAAATGAAGATGGCCGCGTTACGCCGGGAAAGGCTTTGGATCAAACACCACAAGCAAAGGATGATCTTTTTTCCTTGAGCGCTGTTACCGGAAACACAGACCAGACTTTTATTCTGGATGTCATGGCCAATGATGGGGGTGGAAATGCAAAATCGCTCTGGTCGATTGATGATGGCATCGGTCCCGGATCAACCGATTTGCTGACCGGTGATGGGGTTGATATTGCCGAATCGAGCATCATGGGGGCGCACATTTCAATTACCGCGGATGGCAAGGTTGCCTATTCCTATACGCCGGAACTGCTTGCAAAACTGGTGTCGTTGCCTGCTGATAAGTCGCTCATCGATACATTTGTCTATGCCATTCGACTGGGTAATGGCGTTCTAAGCTGGGCGACTGCGACGGTGGAAATTGCTGGTGTCAATGATCCGCCGGTACTTTCTGGGACATTGATTGATCTTAATGATGGTGAGGTAAATGCATCGTATAGGATTCTTGAAAGTGATTTATTGATCGGATTCTCCGACCCCGAGGGTGATGTACTGTCAGTCGCAAATCTCGTGGCAACAAATGGCGTACTGACAGAAATGCCAGGCGGATGGTTTTTTACCCCGGATACGGATTTTACCGGTGCAGTCGAATTGCAGTATAGCGTCATTGACGGCCATGGCGGCAGCGTACCGGTAAATCAAAGCTTCATGATTATCGATCCCTCGGATACGACGGCTCCGCAACTAATTTCAAATTTCCCCTGGGACGAGGGAACATTAAAGATTGATCAGAATATCGTGCTCGATTTTGATGAATCCGTCGTCGCGGGCAGCGGCAATATCATCATTAGCAGTGGTATCGATACGCGAGTAATTGACATTCATGACACGAATCAGGTGACTTTTATCAGCGGAGAAAAGGGCGGGTCGTCAATCGTTATCGATCCGACCGATGATTTAATTGTTGACACCCAGTACACCATTCAGATTGCCAGCGGCGTGATTCAGGATGCGTCAGGCAATACCTATGAGGGCATCAACGATCCAGAAACACTGAATTTTATAACCACGGCATCCAATCCGCTGTTGAACTGGAGTAATCTATGGTATGAGGGGACATTAAAAGTCGATAACAATATTGAACTGTATTTTGATGAACCGGTTGTGGCGGGCAGCGGGGCGATCATTATCAGTAATGGTTCAGATACGCGCACGATAGACATCCAGGATGCGACTCAAGTGATGTTTGATGGTTATGCTGGCGTTATCATCAATCCCACTGATGATCTGATTCCGGATACCAATTATCATATTCAGATAGCCGCTGGTGCGATTCTGGATACCAGTGGCCATGCCTATGCCGGAATCAACGACACCGAGACACTGGATTTCATGACTACTGACCCGGAACCTTTGCTGTATTGGAGTAACCCAGGGGACGAGGGGATACTAAAAGCGGATAACAATATTGAGCTGTATTTCGACGAGTCGGTTGTGGCGGGCAGCGGGGCGATCATTATCAGTAATGGTTCAGACACACGCACGATAGATATCCAGGATGCGACTCAAGTGATGTTTGATGGTTATGCTGGCGTTATCATCAATCCCGTTGACGACCTGATTCCGGATACCAATTATCATATTCAGATAGCCGCTGGTGCGATTCTGGACGCGAATGGTCATGCCTACGCCGGGATCAACGACACTGAGGCTCTTGATTTTATGACCATTGCATCTGATCCGCTACTGAGCTGGAGTAACCCATGGGACGAAGAAACCTTAAAAGCGGACAATAATATTGAGCTGTATTTTGATGAACCGGTTGTAGCGGGCAGCGGGGCGATCATCATCAGTAATGGTTCAGACACACGCACGATAGACATTCAGGATACGACTCAGGTGATGTTTGATGGCTACAATGGCGTTATCATCAATCCCCTTGATGACTTGATCTCAGACACCAATTATCACATTCAGATAGCTGCTGGTGCGATTCTGGATACCAATGGCCGTGCCTATGCTGGGATCAGCGACAATGAAACCTTGAATTTCATGACTACTGCCCCGGAACCTTTGCTGTATTGGAGTAACCCAGGGGACGAGGGGACATTAAAAGTCGATAACAATATTGAACTGTATTTTGATGAGCCGGTTGTGGCGGGCAGCGGGGCAATCATCATCAGTAATGGTTCAGATACGCGTACGATAGACATCCAGGATGCGACTCAGGTGATGTTTGATGGTTATGGTGGCGTGATTATCGATCCGGTTGATGACTTGCTGTTGGAAACCAATTACTACATCCAGATCGCAGCCGGTGCAATTCTGGATACCGGCGGTCATGCCTATGACGGAGTCAACGACAATGAAACTCTGAATTTCATGACCATTGGTTCCGAGCCATTACTGGGCTGGAGTAATCCGGGAGACGAGGGAACCTTAAAAGTAGATAGCAATATTGAGCTGTATTTTGATGAACCGGTTGTAGCGGGCAGCGGGGCAATCATCATCAGTAATGGTTCAGATACGCGCACGATAGACATTAATGATACTGATCAGGTGATTTTTACAGGCGGCAAGAGTGGTAACTCGATCATCATCGATCCCACTGAGGATCTAATTGCTGATACCAGCTACCACATTCAGATTGCGCCAAGCGCAGTTCTGGATAATGAAGGGCATACTTATGCAGGGATCAACAACCCGGATACGCTTAATTTCACCACAATCGACTCCAGTCCATTGCTGGCTTTTAGTTATCCTGGTGATGATGCAACCGAAGTTTGGGTGGGCAGCGATATTTCCTTGTATTTTGATGAATGGGTGACTATCGGCGCCGGAAACATTACGATCAGCAATGGCGTTGATATTCGCACGATTGATATCCAGGATAGCAGTCAGGTGATGTTTGACGGTTATAGCAGTGTCTATATTAATCCGGCAATTGATTTGATCCCCAATACCGATTACTTCATTCAAATGGATAGCGGTGTGGTAACCGATTTGGCCGGTAATCCCTATGCGGGTATACAGGATGCCACCACGCTGAATTTTTCAACAACGGATTCTCTGGTGACCACGATGATACTCCCACCATTGCTTGAGCCAATATTGTTCTAGCAAAATTTCTGATTAACCCGCATGGTTTGGCAATGAGTGGTCGTGCGGGTTTTTTGTATTGTGCGTGCTGGAACAGTCTTGCGGCTGAATTCGGTAATGGAGGATCTTAATAGTGGCGCCGGAAAATAACAAAGCGGTGACCGATTTGCTTCAGGCTGCGGTGCGCTGTTATCAAAACGGACAGTTTGAAGAAGCGACCGAATACTGCCGTAAAGTTTGCGCGGCTGCACCGGAACAGCCCGATGCGCTTCACCTGATGGCCATCATTTACGCGAAAAACCGTGAATTTCCATTGGCGAATGATTTTTTCGACAGAGCCATTGCGGTTTCACCTCGAAGGGCTGATTTCCATAGTAATTATGCTAATGCCCTGTTTGAGCAGGGGCGCTTCGAAGAAGCCATACGCTGTTGCCAGCAATCGCTTGCGTATGATGCATCAGATGCCGGAGCGCACAATATACTAGGCAGTATTTTGTTGTCGATCAATCGGTTAAGTGATGCGGTTGACAGCTTCCGCAGTGCACTGGTATTGCAACCCAATAATCCTCAGGTGTTGAATAATCTCGGCAATGCCTTACAGAAAATGAGAAACACTGAGGCGGCAATAGATTGTTATCGTAACGCGCTGCGATTGCGTGAGAATTATCCGGAAGCACATAACAATCTGGGACTGGGACTAAAACAGCTCGGCAGGATTGACGAAGCTCGTGAACATTTTTTACGTGCCGTGGCGCTGCGCCCGGAGTTTATTCAGGCGAAACACAATTGCCTGGAGATTGATCCGGTATGGCGCGTACCATTGGAGAGCAAGCGGCTGATTTTACGGCGTTACCATGCGGAAGATGCCGCCTTTCTGCATCAATGCCACGGCAATGCAGCATTTATGGATTTATATAACCGCTATATTCCACGTCATCAACACATTGACGATTTGGCGGTCACGTTGTCGCAGGCCCATGAGAAGCATCCATGCCAGCTCAAAACGGTCGACTGGATTATCTTCAGGAAATCAACCCGGAAACGTATCGGTATTGCCAATCTGGTTGACATTCAATATCAGCACAGGCGCGCGGAGTTTCAGATTGGCCTGCCGGATCCTGCCGATCGTGCGTGCGGGATTGCCCTGGAAGCAACCCTGCTGGTGCTCGATTATGCATTCAATCGTGTGGGATTGAATAAAATCACTACAGCGGTATACGGTCACAATACATCATCCCAGAAAAATGTGCTGGCGTTAGGGTTTATTCAGGAAAGTTACTTGCGCGAACACCTGATAGACAAAGCAAGCGGACAGTTCGTCGATGTGTTCGGCAACAGTATGATATTAAGTAATTTTCGCAAAAATACAAAACTCTCCAGGCTATCAAGCCGTCTCCTTGGCAGGACTATTGTCGGTTTACCTGAATCCGTAAAAAATTAATTCTGTTTCGACAAACTATTGATCAGGCAGCGTGACCCCAACAAGATCAGAATTTGGACGTGCGACAATTTGCCACATTCTCAAGCTCTGATCCTGACCCTAAACTACGCCGGGGGATTTCTGAGCTACTTTGTAACTTGGTTAATCTCGATCAGGTTTCACATAAAAAATTAATAGAATCGTCAGATTCAAGAAGAGAGAATAATGCACAAAATTTTATTTGCATCGCTTCCGGATAGAAACAGGAAGAATGGTATTGTTTTACAGGCTGCGGGTCTGGTTTTGCCGCTAATAGTAGTCTTTGCCTTAAGTTTGTCCATTCAAGGTGAAGTGATCGCGGAGACGAATAAAGTCATAAAATCCAAAAATTGTTACTTGTTTGCCGCGGATCGTGTATTTGATGGTTTTGATCTGCATCACAATGCGGCGGTTCTGATTAACCGCAATCGGGTCATCCAGGTCGGCGAGTACGGACAGCTTGCCGGACAATGCAAAAAAGAGATTGACCTGGGTGATGCGACCATTCTGCCCGGCTTTATCGAATCGCACGCGCATGTTTCGTTCCAGAATGTGCCGCGTGACACCGTATTAAAGCATGGCATAACAACAGTCAGGGATACTGGCGGGCCTCTGCATAAACCAGTGGGTGGAAACGGTTCATTGCGTTTACTTAGCTCAGGGCCGATTATTCAAGCCCACGGCGGTTATCCTTTAAATATTTTTGGACAAGCACATGGCGCTGAACATGCCTCTGACGATGCGCAAGCCCATGAAAAATTTGGTGGGATTGGTTTGCCGGTAGCGACTGTGACGGAGGCGGAACAGGTTGTGGAGGCGCTTGTGGCGGGCGGTGCAGTGATAATCAAGGTTGCGCTCGAACCAGGTGGTGAAGAAGGTGCACCTTGGATGTCCGGTCATGGTCATGGTGAGATTCCGTCCGCGCCATGGCCATTGCTGTCGCCAGAAATTCTACAGGCCATTGTCAACAAGGCGCATGCGCTCAACAAGCGCGTTCTGGCGCATGTCGGCGAAGATACCGGTGTTGAAATGGCGTTGAATGCGGGTGTTGATGAGTGGGCGCATATACCTTGCGCACCAATCCGTGAAGATCTGCTGCATCGCGCTGTCATGCAGGGCGTCGTCTTCGTAACGACAGTTGATACGTTGTCATCCTGTGCGGGTGTGCATGCCAATATGCATGCGCTGGCACATATCATGGCGCATGCGGAGCAAACAAATGCCAAATTTATTTATGGATCGGAAATCGGGCACGATAATGTCCCCTGGGGAATCAATGGAGAAGAAATGCGCTGGATGCTGATGTTGACCAGTGGTGAGCAAATTGAATTTCCGGATGTGCTCAATGTGTTCAAAGCAGTCACTTCCGACGCCGGAAGGAATCTGGGCGTTCCGCATCTGGGAACTTTGATGCCGGATGCGCTGGCTGATATGGTTGCTGTCCGTGGTAATCCGTTTGAAAGATTCAAGTTGCTGGAATATCCCGATCTCGTTGTTTCAGGAGGGCATGTCGTCGTAAACAATTTCGCTTTTGACGATAGATCAATAGGCAGGTAACGATAGGCTCTCGACCGAAAGTTGATGCCGGTTATCCGGTATTTAACTTTCGGGAAATTTTTAACAAACCGTTAAGGAAATCTTCGACAGTGCCGGCACGGATTGGAAATGCTTATTTAACATGGATAATCCCTGCGTTTTTGTTGATTTCTGCTTTGTACTGCTTGCTTCGAATACGATTTTCGATAGCCTGTTAATGGAAAATGTTAATTCCATTCTTATAAGACCATACCGATTTTGTAGTTCCAAAGATTCCATTCATCGGATACTGCACGGGTTACGAATGATCTGCCAGACTCCGTAACCTCGACCAGATTCCGGCATGGTATCTTTGCCACGTTGTTTCAGAGCTTCCCCGGGGTGAGTGTACGTTAAACCCATGCGCAAGTAGCTTGATAAAACACTCAGAATTAGAAAATAATACGATTGGTTCTGATCCGTAAATCAGCGCTTTAAAGTAACGCAACCTGAGTGGATTATGCAACCAGTTGACTATTAATATCTTTGATACCTTTGTTGGCATGAATTGAGATGCCTTGGTGTATAGTCGGGTTTGATTCAGCCCACCGTTGTCGGCAGATTTTTAATCAAAAGCGAGAAGTAATCATGGCAACAAAGGATCGAGCAGTTTCATTTTTTTGAAAGTGTAAAAAGGGCGATGATGATATTATACGACACGATGATTCAGGCAGGGCCACCCCGGCGGGATTTCATCCGATCTAAAGTAGCACAATGTTTTGTCTTCAATTCGAATAACTTGATATGTCAAATCAAAAAACACAAGTAATGCTGGTGGATGATCATGCTATGATGCGTCATGGCATTACATTACTTGTTAACAAGGAACCTGACATGCAAGTGTGTGCTGAAGCCGGTGACGGCGGTGAAGCTTTAGCCCAGCTGAAAAAAAATGGACGACGCGTGGATATCGTTCTGCTTGATATAACACTCAAAACTATCCCTGGCTTCGAAGTCATTAAGGGTATGCATCTTCTGAAACCGGCATTACCTGTACTTTTTGTTTCAATGCATGATGAAGAAGTTTATGCTGAACGAGCCTTGCAGGTTGGCGGACGCGGGTATGTTTCAAAGCAGGAAACAGGTACTGTATTGTTAACTGCGATTCGCGAAGTGCTAAAAGGTAATATTTATCTGAGCAAAAGAATGCATGCCAAACTGCTGAGAAAAATTTCAGCTGGATATACTGAACCCGAGCAATTAATTAGTACACTGACTGTCAGTGAGTTTGAAGTTCTTCATTTGATCGGCGCCGGGCATAGCAGTCAGGAAATTGCTAAACTGCTAAACCGGAGTGTTAATACAATTGAAACACATCGATTTAATATTCGCACCAAGTTAAATTTAAGGGATGGTGCTGACTTGATTCGTTATGCATCGCAATGGAATTTGGCTGAGCTGAGAAAAGCGATGTCTTAGCAGTTTTTCGTTAATCGACTAAATCATTCCGGTTCATTCAGGCACGTATCCAGCCGATGGGAAAATCAAGTTTTTCCAAGACGTTTACTGTTTTCTTGTTGTTTGTCCGGGATGTTTTTTGAAGATTTTTCCGGAGTCCATGAGTTTTCTTTACTAATCAGGTGTTATTGATTATCGTACAGGCGGATAAAAACTGAGAATTATCGCTGCCGGATATGGTTTTGTCTTAACAAAGCAGTTCAGTGAGTTTTCAGGCTTGTCCAAACTGGCGCTGTCAAATGGACATCGGATACAGATGGAATTAGTATTGAAGGAGATAATTCTGGCCAATCCTGATTTATGTTTGCCTCCTCATGCTGCTGCCGTCTTGTACCGGATATTGCTGGAGTATATTTAGAATAAATAGACTAATAATTGATTAATTTATGCCAACCTCAAAAGCGCAAGTAATGCTGGTGGACGGTCATGCCATGATGCGGCAAAGCATCGCGATACTCATCAACGTGGAGCCTGATATGAAAGTATGTGCTGAAGCTAAAGATGGTTGTGAGGCGATGGCAGCATTAAAACAAAACAGTCATGTGGATATCGTGTTGTTAGCTGTAACCTTCAGAACAGTGTCGGGTTTTGAGATAATAAAAGACATACAATCATTGTATCCTGCACTGCCCGTACTTTTTGTTTCCATGAATGACGAAGAAATTTATGCTGAGCGCGCCTTGCAGGCGGGAGCACGTGGCTACGTCATGAAGCAGGAGTCCGGAGAAGTGTTGGTTAAAGCTATTCGTGAGGTGCTCAAGGGCAACATTTTTCTGAGCAAGAAAATGTATGTGAAGCTATTGAATAAAATAACAATAAAGCGCTCTGACACTGAACAGTTGATCAATACGTTAACACCGAGTGAATTAGGCGTGCTGAATTTAATAGGTCAGGGGCACAACAGTCAGGAAATTGCCAGATTACTTCAGCGAAGCGTAAAAACAATTGAGACGCATCGTTCAAATATTCGTTCCAAATTGAATTTGAAAGACAGTACTGAATTGATTCGTTATGCAACGCGATGGGTCAGTGGGCAGCAATAGATTCATTAGCGTAATGGCTGTGGATTGTAGTGTTTATGGTTTGACAATTTGTTTACTTGCTTTCATTTTTAATCTCATTGGTGTGATTGTGATTTTTGTTGTTGATCGGATGAGAATGAATCAGGTTGCCGTGGCGATGTAAATTTGCTTGCAAAGTGATTTTTTCCCGAATATGTCTGATCATTACAGAAAGGCAAAATATGACAGCACCGAACAAAACGATTGTGGCGCCAGAGGCAACATTAAAAAAATAACTTAGATACATGCCGCCGGCACCAATCACGATACCGATTGCAATAGAATATAACTGCATCAGACTGAAACGATCGGTCATCATACGCGCCGTCATTGCGGGCATAATTAATGCTGCTGCGATCATCGTTACACCAACGATGTTCATGGCGACTATGACGGACAGTGTGAGCAGTACTGCAAATAATAACTGCAAGACTTCCGTTTTTAGACCGAAAATTTGCGCCGTTTCCTGATCAAAAGTTGCAAACAGCAACGATCGGTATGACAGAAACATGATGCTCATTGTGATCGCTGTAACCACTCCAATGATCAATAAATCGGTGTTCGTTATGCCCAGGATATTGCCAAATAATGCGGATTCGAGACTTCTGTTTAAATTTCGTTGCTGGCTGATGACCGCCACGCCAAGCGCGAAAATGGCGGTTGTGACAATGCCGATAGCAGCATCTGATTTAATTTTTTTGTTTTTTGTCAGTTGATTAATCAATAGTGCGGCAAGTAGCCCCATGATGCCGGCGCCAATGTAAAAATTGAAGTTGAGCACGAATCCAATGACAGCGCCGCCAAATGCAGCATGAGACAAACCATGTCCGACATAGCTCATGCCACGCAGCACTACATGGACTCCGATCAATCCACACAAAGCACCGACGAGAATGGCAGCAATTAAACCATGCCGGAAAAATTCATAATGAAGCGGTTCCAGAATAATTTGCATTGCTGGCGTTACGTATTGTGCTTGAACTTTAAAGGCGTGCTGTTGGCGATCAGATGGTAGTCCCCGTGTTTAATAATGATAATGTCACTGCCATAGGTTTCGGTGAGAATGGCGTTGGTAAAAATATCACGCGGCCTGCCTTCGGCAACGATGCCGTTGTTAAAACAAATGACCCAAGGCAGATGAGAGGCGACAGCATTTAAATCATGTGTTGTCAATACGATGGTCATGCCTTGGCTGTTAATATCACCCAGCAAATGGAGAACCTCGTGCTGTGTTTTAATATCCACGCCGGAAGTTGGTTCGTCAAGCACCAGAAGACTCGGGTTGCTAATTAAAGCACGCGCAAGAAACGCGCGCTGACGTTGTCCGCCGGATGTATGCGCGATATGCTGGCGCAGGCAGTTGTAAATTCCTAATTTTCCGGCCAGGTCCTCAACACGCTCGCGTTCCTCTCTGCTTTGCCATGGCAAGAGGCGTTTGCCGGTATAGAGACCCATCATAATCACATCTCCAACGGTAACCGGAAAACTCCAGTCAACACTTTCCAGTTGTGGGATATAGCCGATTTTTTTGTTATGAGTTCGATCAACCGGCTGGCCGTTCAACAGTACCTGCCCACAAAACACTTTTTGTGCGCCAAGAATCGTTTTAAGCAATGTTGTTTTTCCGCAACCAGTCGGGCCGACGATGCCGACGAATTGGCCCACTTCTATCTGAAGCGATAAACGCGTGAAAACAACATTATTTTCATAACTGGTGGTTACATCAATCAGTTGAATGGCAGGGTTCATCCTGCGAACTAATCAATCAGGTTACTGGTATCGATATGACTGGCACAGGCTGGATTGCCGCCTAATGCCTCAGTAATAATTTTGATATTGTTAACCATCATGCCGATAAATGAATGGTTGGGTTTTTCAGGCAATTCATCATCTGAGAGCTCATCTATAAAGGCGGCGCCTGACTCACGGGCGATTTGTTCCATGATTTTGCTGGGAAAGACTTCCGATCCAAAAATCGCCAGAATTTTTTCACGTTTAATTTGCTCAATGATATGAACAATATCACGCGGGCCGGGTTCAGTGAAACTTGCCGGCTGTATAGCCGCGATAACTTCCATTCCATAGCGTGGTGCAAAATAGGCAAACGAGTCATGATAAGTCACCAGCTTGCGATTATTTTCAGGAATGGTTTCGACACACGCAAAAATCGCTTTATCAAGGCGAGTGAGTTTGGTGATATACGTCGAAGCATTGGCTGCATATAAGTCCGCTTGATGGGGATCATATTCAGCCAACCGGTCGCGAATGAGTTCCGCATAGCGTATTGTCAGTGCAATATTGGGCCAAAGGTGCGGGTTTGGATTGCCATGTTCCTTAGGAAAACTGAAATCATATTGCCACTCTTCCTCGGGCAATGTTTCGTTTGCCAGTTGCACAATTGGTGTGTCGGTTTTTTTTACCTTCTCGGCCAGCTTGATTGTCGGCACCTCGAGATTCAAGCCGTTTACAATGATGATATCCGCGTCAGCCAGCGTTTTTGCATCCGTCGGAACAGGTTCGAATGTGTGCGAATCCATTCCATTCGGAACAATGCCGGTTACCGTAATCAATGAACCGCCCACGTTTTCTACAATATTGGTGATTGGCGGTACAGTGGTGACAACATGCGGTTTTTTGTTCGTCTTTCCGGCTTGTGCTGGATTCAGAAACAGGCACAGTGCTGTAATAAAGATCAGCTGACGCAGTAATGGCTTATTCATGGGGTGTGTCGAGTGCCTCAGGACGATTGAGCGTCGGTTGCGCGGTGAATCTTCTGGCGTGTTGGAATCGGTGCTAACGGACCGTGACTATGACCATGATGGTGACCATGATCATGGTCATGAGCGTGTCCGTCGTGATGATGTTCGCCTGTACTGTAGGCACCTGACTCCGGTTCGAATTGCGCTGTTTCTTCAATGACTGTTGCGCCGAGTCCTTCGAGCATTTCCTTCAGTACACTATCCTGATAAATTCGCAGATAACCATCCGCTACCTGCGTAACGGTATGACGATTGCCTAAATGAAAAGCACAGCGCAGCAGGTCATGTGCCGAATTGCATGTAATACGATAAGTCGGTTCATCAGCGGATATAATTTGAACGATTTTGCCGTCGTCACTGCTCAGCAAGTCGTTATGACGCAAAACTGTGCCACGTTGCGTAAGAATGGCGACTTCCTCGCCTGAGGCCAATGCAGTTCGCAGACGGCTGTTAACACGCAACTCATAGGGTAGAACCAATTGCGCGTAGATTGGGCCGGTGTGCGATACTTTCGCATTCAATATAAGCATTGATATTCCTTTATCTGATTCTGTGGATAACTATTTTTTATTTTGCCCGAATATTGTTTTTTTGCTGAAAGATACTTTTCGAGCTTGAACAGGCTGTTTATTTTATTTCATCATCCAGTCGTTTTTGGAATGACCAGAACCGGAATTCTGGTCATTCTTAAAACTTTTTGTACAGTACTGCCAATAAAAAAGCTACCCAGCGCACCTCTACCCTGGCCAGACATGACGATGGTATCGATAGCATTATTTTCAGCATATTTGCATATTTCAGCTGCAACATCTTCTTCGCATACAACAACATCGGTATGAACATTCGCATTGGTAAAATACTGACTGGCGACAGCGTTGAGCTTGTCTCGCGTTTGTTCTAAAACTTTCTCGCGATATTCCTGGATAGCACCCGGATTGGGCATTTGTTGTAACAAACCGGGTGGTACATCGCCAGTTTGAAGAATACTTAAAAGCGTAATTTGATTTTCTTCCGCTTTTGCTGCATGAGCAACTGCGGCAAATGACGCATCGGAGAAATCCGTAGTAACTAATAGTTTTTTAGAATCCATATTGAGCAGATCCTCTTCGATTTATTGAAAATATTTAATGATTTCTGCTTGAAATCCCTGATGACGTTGATAGATGATACATACACACCTGTTCTGGTTTTCTCTGTTTGGAAACCTGAAGGATGCTGTGCTGACATGTGACATTCTCTGGTATCAGATTACTAAATCCGGTGCTAGTAGACTTCAACTCATATAAAACTGTCAATACTTTCGGATAGCACCTCAAGTGTCTATAAATTTGATTTTTTTATCTTTCAAATTTTCAGGATTGGAATATTTCAGCTGAATCGTCAGTATTTATTTGACATTGAAGGTGGTGTCTAATACTTTACCTTAGAAAAAAATAAAGGTTTCCCTGATTAAAAAATCACGATTTTCCTGAACTGGAAATCATGATTTTCCTGAGCAGAAAACAAAAGATTCCCTAATGACAGAAGATTGCTAGTTGACTTAATATTTTCAGCTGCCGAGTATGCTGTATTAATAGTGGCCGATTTGTAAGAGAATTGTAGCTATAGAGAAATGTTCAGTTTGATTGTTGTGCAAGGCAAAAAGTTTACTTGAATGTGACTGGTTTGATTTATTCAAATGATCAACTTACTGCGAGTTATCTGTTGTTATGGAAAGGGAGATAGCGAATGAAGTTTATTTTTTTACGGATGTCCCCGGCGTCCGGTATTAACAAGTGCTGGTCGAAGAGAGAGCAATGGCGGCAGCAGTATCTTGGCGGCTTGTTAAAGCATTATAAGGAATTGCTTGGAAGTCTAGTTTTATCCACGGTAGTAATATTTACGGGAGCGGTTTGTTCACCATTTGTTTATGCCGAAGCTTCCGGTAATAATGGCTTTAAAGCCACGCCGGGCCATGACGAAACAGGCGGCGTAGGCGACAGGGAAAAGCAGAATTGGTGGTTGAATGGTAATAATTTTCAGAACAATCATACTCGGATAGGTGATGTAAAAGTCGGATTTGACAAATATAAATTCCGAATGGAATATGATGATTACCGTTGGCTGACTATTGGCGCCGGTTATCGAGGTTCCGGTGTGTGGGCGCAAAATGCTCAAAACAATTATCGAGATCGGTACAGCAATGACAATGCCCGTATCTATGTGAATGGTCAGATCCATCGCTATATCAAGTTTGAATTCAATACGGAATGTTTCTGGTGTAACAACACCGATAAAGGTGACAATCCAAAAATCCTTTTCACAGTACTGGATGCGGTTGGCAAGTTTGAATATAACCGTTATTTCAATATCTGGGGGGGGCGTATGCTGGTCCCGACAGAACGTGGCGAATTGAGCGGTCCCTTCTTCCAGGCGACGCATGATCCTTTTAAAACGCCTTTTTTCTCCAGTGACTTCAGTACGCATTTCGGCGCAGGTGGAGCCGGCCGTTACGGTCGTGATGACGGCGCTACCTTCTGGGGTAGTCTGGAGCCCGGCTTTGTCCCAGGCACGCTGAGCTATGCGGGTGGTATTTACCGGGGATTGAGCTCCAAAAATAATATTGGCCCCAATCAGACAGACAATGTCATGTGGGCGGGTCGCCTGACTTACAACTTTTTAAATCCCGAGCAAAATCCCGGCTATTACACAAGCCAAACTTACTACGGTAAAGCCGGTGATATTCTCGCGCTTGCATTCGGTTTTTCCTATCAAAAGAATGGCGCTGGTTCACTTCAGCACAGCAGCGATTTTTTTGGTTGGGTGACGGACGCAGTATTCGAGAAAGTGCTCCCTGATAATCTGGGTGTTCTTACGTTTAATGGTGAGTATAAGAAATTTTATGCAGACTATAACAGGGCCGCATTTTTAAACGAGGGTTGTTTCTGCATTTTTGATGGACAGTCCTGGACGGTTACCGGACTTTATTTAATTCCGACCAGAATTGGAATTGGTCAATTTCAGCCATACGGCAGATTTACCAGCGTACAGCCGGATAACAGCAGTAACCGCGAAGAGATTGAAGGGGGGGTGAATTATATTATTGATGGCTTCAATGCCCGGGTTTCCGCCTATTATCAATATGGCGACCTGTTTACGAAAGGTTTGAACTACGCGCCGGATGCCTTTGGGGAAAAGGTCAATGTTTTTAAATTGTCATTCCAAATACAAATTTAGTTATCGAAAAAATTGAACCGCATAAAAAGCGGCATGAAAACTTATGCATTAACAACCGATGAAAAATGTCCATTTATTCAGATTTTCAACACATTGCAGAGATGGGAGCTTCTGTTATTGACAAAATAAGCAGTAGCAATCAACCGAGTGTCAGCGAAGCGCAAACAACCAGACGGATGCAGCTTAAATCAGTACAATCAAACTCTGATATAAAGCCGGATGCGAGCATTTTTCTGACGTTCGATAAAGAAGCTGGAAGATCCAGACTGGCTTTACGTAAACATTTCGGACAACTCTATGTGCAAAAGCCTTTTTATCCCGAAGGCCCGGAGGTTTGTCATATTGTATTGGTTCATCCACCCGGTGGCGTGGTTGGCGGCGACAGACTGGAAATCGCCAATCATGTCGGAGCCGATGCTCATGTGCAGGTGACAACACCGGGCGCCGCAAAATGGTATCGGTCCAATGGCCGCATTTCGTATCAGAATGTGACGCTTGACGTAAAAACAGGCGGTGCAATGGAATGGTTGCCGCAGGAAACAATCTTTTTCGACGATGCGCAAGTTGAGTTGGTTCAAAACGTTAATCTGGAAAAAAAAGCAACTTATGTCGGTTGCGAAATTTTTTGTTTTGGCCGCACTGCTCATGGCGAATCGTTTAATTCAGGAAGAATCAGGCAAAAAATCAGCATACGTCGTGACCATAAATTAATCTGGTACGAACAGCTTAATTTACTCGGTGGTGACAAAGCGATGCGCAGTTCGCATGTTCTGGCGAATAAAACTGTCTGCGCTACATTGTTGGCCGTGAACGATTCATTGCATTCCAGCGAGTTAATCAATGCGCTGCGCAATCAGATGGCTGACGTCGATAATGGCGCCGGAATACTGGGTGTCTCGCAGGTGAAATCCGTGATTGTGGCGCGTTATTTGGGCAATTCCAGTGAAGTTGCACGAGATGTGATGTTAAAGCTTTGGGGTGTTTTGCGTCCGGCTTTGCTCGGGCGCGCAGCTGAAGTTCCGCGTATGTGGAAAACCTGAACAATACAACCCGGTTTTACTTTTACAGTACGTGTTTTATCGTTTCATGCATTTTTAATAACCAAGATACAAGGAGGCAATGATGGATCTAACACCAAGAGAGAAAGATAAACTGCAAATATTTACGGCGGGATTGCTTGCGGAAAGGCGCAAAGCGCGCGGTGTAAAGCTGAACTATCCGGAAGCAATTGCATTGATTACCTGTGCCGTTCTGGAAGGCGCCCGTGACGGACGCACGGTTGCTGAACTCATGTCCGAGGGTGCTCGTGTATTAACGCGCGCGGATGTCATGGAAGGTGTTCCTGAAATGATCCACGACATTCAGGTTGAAGCAACATTTCCGGATGGTACCAAGCTGGTAACCGTTCATAACCCGATATCCTAATCTTTTTTGGAAGGAGAATATGATCATGATACCTGGAGAAACCCTTATCGAGCCCGGTGAAATTGAATTGAACGCCGGCCGCAAAACCAAAACGATCCGTGTCGCTAATACCGGAGACCGGCCTGTGCAGATTGGTTCGCATTTTCATTTTTTTGAAGTGAATTCGGCACTGAGTTTTGACCGACAGGAAGCCTATGGCATGCGATTAAATATTATGGCAGGCACCGCAATCCGCTTTGAACCAGGGCAGGAACGCACCGTCGAGCTCGTCGATTTGGCAGGGAGCAGAATAGTCTATGGATTCAACCAAAAAGTTATGGGACCGCTTGTTTAATCGCTCCGGTGATAAACAACCGCTACAGAGTAAACAATCAGAGGGAGCAGAAAAAATGAGCTTTAAAATTTCGCGTCAGGCATACGCCGAAATGATGGGACCAACAACCGGTGACAGAGTTCGTCTGGCGGATACAGAACTGTTCATCGAAATTGAAAACGACTACACCATTTACGGCGAGGAAGTCAAATTCGGCGGCGGTAAAGTCATTCGCGATGGCATGGGGCAGTCGCAGCGCAATCACGCGGACGTTATGGACACGGTCATTACCAATGCCATCATTATCGATCATTGGGGTATTGTGAAAGCAGACGTCGGTCTGAAAAATGGCAGAATCGCCGCCATCGGCAAATCGGGTAATCCGGATATACAGCCCGGTGTCACGATGGCGATAGGCGCCGCCACGGAAATTATTGCCGGTGAAGGGCAGATTCTTACCGCAGGTGGACTGGACACGCATATTCACTTTATCTGTCCGCAGCAGGAAGAAGATGCCTTGATGAATGGTATTACGACAATGCTGGGCGGTGGGACGGGCCCCGCGGTTGGAACGCTGGCGACAACCTGTACGCCGGGCCCGTGGCATATTCAATCAATGCTGCGCGCCTCGGACGGCATGGTCATGAACACCGGTTTTTTTGGCAAGGGAAATGTCAGTTTGCCGACGCCGAATGAAGAGCAGGTTTTGGCGGGCGCCTGTGGCTTGAAGCTTCATGAGGACTGGGGTACCACTTATGCAGCAATTGATAATTGCCTGACCGTCGCGGACAAACTGGATGTGCAGGTGGCGATCCATACCGACACGATTAACGAAGGCGGCTATCTGGAGAACACCATCAAAGCCATGAAGGATAGAACAATCCATACGTTTCATACGGAAGGTGCGGGTGGTGGACATGCACCGGATATCATGAAAGTCGTTGAGCTGGAGAATGTGCTGCCTTCATCAACCAATCCAACACGTCCTTACACGCGCAATACACTCGACGAGCATTTGGATATGCTCATGGTCTGCCATCATTTAAGCCCATCCATTCCGGAAGACGTTGCCTTTGCCGAGTCGCGGATACGCAAGGAAACCATCGCCGCCGAAGATATTCTGCACGACATTGGCGCCATTTCCATGATGTCATCAGACTCACAGGCTATGGGACGTATCGGTGAAGTGGTGACCCGGACATGGCAGACTGCGCATAAGATGAAGGTTCAGCGTGGCGCACTTAAGGAAGATTCGGCAAGAAACGATAATTTCCGGGTTAAGCGCTACATCGCGAAATACACGATTAACCCGGCGATATGTCATGGCATTTCGCACGCGGTGGGATCGATCGAAGTTGGAAAATATGCTGATTTAGTGCTGTGGAGGCCGGCGCATTTCGGCGCTAAACCGTCGCTGGTACTGAAAGGTGGCATGATTGCTGCTGCGCTGATGGGGGATCCCAATGCATCGATTCCGACGCCGCAACCGGTGCACTATCGGTATATGTTTGGCGCATACGGCACCGCGCTCAGAAACACCTGTTACACGTTTGTGTCGGCGGCTTCTTTGGCGGCTGGTCTGGCTGAACATCTTAAAGCCGACAAACCATTGATTGCGGTCAAAAACACACGTGGTCTACGTAAAAAGGACATGATTCATAACGGTGCAACGCCAAAAATGGAAATTAATCCTGAAACCTATGAAGTGCGTGCTGACGGGGAGCTATTGACATGCGAACCGGCGATTACACTTCCACTGGCGCAGCGTTACTTTTTATTCTAAAAACCGGTTTAACTGGCGTCCTCAGTAAAAGAAAGATACAACACCCTTTCTTTTACTGAGTTTGCGTTGAAAGTATCGCTTTTAACACGATGAAAAGTTGAATAATAACCCTGAAGCGTGAAAGTTTCGACTTTTCCGCCAGCAGCGCAACAGCACTGCAAAAACACGCGCGTATTTTTCTGATCGTTATCTTTAATTGATATCGTTCAAGCGCTTGTTGAACCGGCTGGTGCTGGATAACCGGCGAAGAAAAACCATTCACTGCCCGAGAATAAATGACGACTGGTATAAAAATTAATGAGTTATTGCGTTTGCTTCATTTGGCAAGCCCATCGCTGCCGATCGGCGCTTATACTTATTCACAAGGACTGGAAACGGCAATCGAAGTCGGCAACGTTTCCAATGCAGAATCTGCATGCGACTGGATTTCAGAATCCTTATCAGTTGTGGCTGATTTTGAAGCACCTGTTTTCTGGCGTCTGTTGTGCGCCTTTGCAAATAACGATGCGGCGGATGTCACGCACTGGACGGAATTGTTTCTGGCAGCGCGTGACACGCAGGAATTTCGCGCCGAAACGATTCAGATGGGCTATTCATTTAGCAAACTGATACTGGATTTGAACATCGCGGATGAATCGTTACAGGCGATCCTGGCAAGTCAGGCGGAAGTTCCCCTGCCGACCGCGTTTGCCTGTGCGGCTGTCGCATTGAAAATTTCACCTGACGCCGCTTTATCAGGGTTTTTATTTTCAATCGTCGAGAATCAGGTGCTGGTGTGCGTAAAATCCGTGCCCCTTGGACAAGTTTCAGGGCAACGCCTGTTGCTTTCTCTGCATCCGGCTATAGAAGCAGCGGTCAATCATGCGCAGCAGCTTGAAGACGATGAACTTTCCAATTGGTCGCCGGGTTTATCCATTTTGTCGATGATGCATGAAGTACAATACAGTCGAATTTATCGATCTTAATTAAAACAACTACTTGGGATGTAACATGACACATAAATCGAATCCACTTCGCGTTGGTATAGGCGGTCCGGTTGGTTCTGGCAAAACCGCGCTATGTGAGGTGCTGAGCAAAAAAATGCGTGATCAGTATGAAATGGCGGTTATCACCAACGACATTTATACCAAGGAAGATCTGGAAATATTACTGCGTGCGGAAGCATTACCGGCGGAGCGGTTGGTCGGTGTGGAAACAGGCGGTTGTCCGCATACCGCTATCAGAGAGGATGCATCCATCAATCTGGAAGCAATTTCCCGCATTACTCAGGAATTTCCCAATCTTGATCTGGTACTGGTTGAGTCCGGTGGCGACAATCTGGCGTCCACGTTCAGTCCTGAATTATCCGATCTGACCATTTATGTCATTGATGTAGCTGGTGGTGAAAAAATACCACGGAAAGGCGGACCGGGGATTACACGTTCGGCATTGCTGGTTATCAATAAAATCGATTTGGCGCCATATGTCGGTGCCGACTTGGAAGTGATGGCGTGCGATGCCAAGCGAATGCGTGGCGACCGGCCATTCGTCTTTACTAATTTGCGCACCGGTCAGGGGGTGCAGGAAATTATCGATTTCATTGTCAAGCAAGGTTTGCTTGAAGAAATGAAAACGCATTAATTTTCTGACGGAACACTCGGGTGCAAGGAATTTTTAATTAAACATGATCCGGAGATAAAAAATGCAATGGGCGATAAAACTAGACATGGCTATACCACGTCCAATTCGGGTAATCCTGCGGGGCGTTGGGCAGGTTTTTTTTTGCGGTAATGCAATTACGGGGTTGCTTTTTTTAATTGCACTGTATATCGGTGGCGTAACTGCTGGACTTGCAGCTACCGTCGGTGTCGTGACCAGTACCATTACAGCGTATATGCTGGGTTTTTCTGAGGATGACATTGACGCAGGACTTTACGGTTTTAACGGAACACTGGTTGGCCCCTGTCTGTTTCTATTTCTCGAAAATACGCCTTTGCTGTGGGTGTATGTTGTTCTCGCTTCGATACTGTCGAGTGTCGTTCTGGCAGCCCTTATACGGATTCTGACACCGTATAAAATTCCCGCCTCGACATCACCCTTTGTTCTGACCTGCTGGATGTTTATGATTGCTGTTTATTCATTTGACAGCCTTTCGCGCGGTCCCGTGCTGCCCGCACCCGGAATCCCCGAAACAATCACAAGCGCCGATCTGCCGATGACAGCCTGGTTGTCCATGGCGAATGAAACGACTGAACTGTGGTATGTGGCGCTGACGAAAGGCATTGCTGAAGTTATGTTTGCGGACAATGTTCTGGTTGGCATTTTATTTTTAATCGGTATCGCGATCACGTCCTGGCGGGGCGCTTTTATGGCTTTTTGTGGCGCATTTGTCGGCGTACTGGTGCCGGTGCTACTGGGCGCAAGTCAAAATTTAATCGAAATGGGGTTGTATGCCTTTAATTCCGTATTAACCATGATGGCCATTGGCTGGGTCTTTCTCAAACCTTCTGCTGGAACAGCCCTCCTGGCGTTGCTGGCGGGTGTGCTGACCGTGATTTGCCAAGCGAGTCTGGCCAACTTCCTGGCGCCTGTCGGCTTACCCACGCTGACATTCCCGTTCGTACTGACCATGTGGATGTTTCTATTTGCAGCGAGTATGTCTAAACACTGGTCATCTTAAAGTTAATCATGGAGTAAAAATATATGCAGAAAATCGAGGAAACTACGGCATCAGGCACTGAAAAATCTCAGCAAAGACGCCTGTTGCTGAAAATGCTCGCAGCGTCTCCGCTGGGGCTGGCCTTGCCAGTTTCAAACGAGGCAAAAGCCATGTCGGGCTTGGTCAAATTGCCACCTATTCCGGAGAACGTGCTCAGTCCGGAAGCAGCCCTTGAACGGTTAATGAAAGGGAACGAGCGTTATGTAAGCAATCAGTCAACGCCGCTTAATTTTAAAGACGAACGTCTCGATCTGGTCAGGGGACAGAATCCCTTCGCTTGTATTCTCAGTTGCTCTGACTCCCGTGTCAGTCCTGAATTCTGCTTCGATGAACAGCGTGGAGATTTGTTTGTGGCGCGCGTGGCGGGTAATTACATTACAACGGATTTTATTGCAACACTGGAATATGCCGCAGCTGTTTTGCATGTTCCGTTGATTATGGTTCTGGGGCATGAAAGCTGCGGCGCGATACAGGCGGCGATTGACGCAACCGATAATTACGAACAGTTTCCCGGGCATATACAGACCATTGCCACTGCACTGACTCCGGCGGTCAGAGCGGTGCGCAAAGCCCCGGATTATGTTTCCAGTGATCGTTATTTTGATATTGTTAAAAAAAATGTTGTGCTTAATGTTGAAGAATTAAGAAAACAACCACCCATTTTAAGTCGGTTGGTTGATAGCAAGAAACTTAAGATCGTGGGTGGGGTATATCATCTGAAAACCGGAAAGGTTGAATTAATTTCATAACGGATATCGCAGAAAATTAGTCAATTCAACATAGTACTTCATTAACCTGCCCGCCAAACCGAAAATGCCTGTCCGATATATTCCAACAAGGTACTTCGCGTTTTGCTTGCTGATCTCGCTACTTTTGCTAGGCTTATTTATTGCGTTTTTGTCTTCCTCTTCCGCGCAATTGACATTCACTTTCCATTTCGATAGCGACTGGAATGAAGGCTTCCGGCATCCATTGACTGGCTGGGATCATGTGCTCGTGATGGTTGCCGTTGGTGTCTGGGCGGCGCAGATACGCGGACAGGCGCTGTGGGTGCTGCCGGTTGTTTTTGTCGGCGTGATGAGCCTTGGCGGCCTGATTGGCGCGGCAAGCCTGGTCATTCCGGGTGCGGAAGCGGTGATTCTCTTGTCCTGCCTTTCGATCAGCGCACTGATTGTGCGTGGCATACGGTTCAGCACGCCCGTCAATATCATCATTATTTCGCTGTTTGCTTTTTTTCATGGTTACGTGCACGGGCAGGAAATATCCGCATCCGCCAGTCTTGCCTCCTACACCACCGGTTTTATGCTGGCCACGCTATTTTTGCATGGCGCCGGCATTCTGATTTTCAAGCTTGCCGTTCTGGCGATTACCTGCTTTGTCAGCTCAAGCCTTCATGCGCATGACGCTGCCGCGCCTATTGATGCGAACGCCATGAAATCCGGTTCACGCAGCGACCGGCTGGCGCATGTGGTTCTGGATGAAATGCGCGTCACCGGGCGCGCGGATAAGTTGATCGGCATGGCTGACAGCGCCTCGCAAGGCAAGGTGGGACAGGATCAAATTCGCTACCGGCCGCTGACCCGGCCCGGCGAGATACTCGAAACAGTACCCGGATTGATCGCCACTCAGCATAGCGGCGAAGGCAAGGCGAACCAGTTCTTCCTGCGCGGCTTCAACCTGGATCATGGCACCGACTTTCTGACCCGGATTGAAGGCGTGCCGGTTAATCAGCTTTCGCATGCGCACGGCCAGGGATGGACGGACGTTAATTTTCTGATTCCCGAACTTGTCGAATCGATTGACTTCAGAAAGGGCAATTATTTTGCCGACACGGGCGATTTTTCCAGCGCCGGATCAGCCAATATCCGCTACTTCAACCGCCTGCCCGAGAATCTGTTCCGCTTTACCGGCGGCAGCTTTGATTACTATCGCGGACTGGTAGCCGGATCGCATCAGTTTCTGAAAGGCGATGTTTTATATGCCGGAGAAGTCGTGCACAATGACGGCCCCTGGGACGTGGGTAATAATTATCTGAAATTCAACGGCCTGTTGCGCTACAGCCGTGAATATGGCCATCACAGCTGGCGTATCACCGCCATGGCGACACATGCTGACTGGCGGGCAACCGACCAAATTCCAAGGCGCGCGCTCAAGCAAGGCCTGGTCGGCCGGTTCGGCGCGCTGGATCCGACCGACGGCGGCAACAGTCATCGCTACAGTCTGACCGCCGACTGGCGTATGCGCGGAGAAAACAGCATAACGTCCGTCATGGCGTACGGGGTGTATTCCAAGCTGGATCTGTTTTCAAATTTTTCCTTTCTTCTGGATAATAACGAGACGACCAATCCGGCGGGATGCGCCGGATTACGCGGGCTGCCGCCCGGCAACCGGGTTTCTCCAGAACTGTTTCGAACCTGTGGCGATCAATTCGGCCAGCCGGACGACCGCTGGACGACCGGCTTTGCGGCCAGCCACACCCTGTTTCACACCATCGGCGCATTCGATGCTGAAACAACATTGGGTGTTCAACTGCGCAACGATAACATTCAAAACGCCCTGACCAAAACCCATGCGCAGAAAACGTTTGGCATTACCCGTCAGGACACGGTCTGGGTGACCAGCATCAGTCCTTACCTGGAAAACAGAATACACTGGCGGAAATGGCTGCGCACAAATCTGGGTGTGCGTTTTGACGGTTTCCGTTTCGACAACAGCCACAGCAACATCCTGCAAAACAACGGCACACGCTACGATGGCCTGGTCAGTCCGAAATTGAGTATTGTCTTTGGTCCCTGGGCGGATACCGAGGTTTATTTGAACGGCGGACTCGGTTTTCACAGCAACGACGCTCGCGGAATCAACACCCGCATCGACCCGACAAGCGGAGACGCCGTCAATCGCGCCGATCCGCTGGCGCGCACATACAGTGCTGAAACGGGCATCCGCTCGACCTGGATTCGCGGACTGCAAAGCACGCTGACGGTCTGGTGGATGGATCTTGAATCCGAACTGGTTTTTGTCGGAGATGCGGGCGCCACCGAAGCAAGCCGGCCCAGCCGCCGCTATGGACTTGAATTCACCAACTACTACCAGCCGGTGCACTGGCTGACGCTGGATGCCGACTTCAGTTTCTCGCACTCGCGTTTCCGCAACACGGTTGCCGGTGAAGGCAATTATGTGCCCAATGCCGTGGAAACGGTGGTTGCCACAGGCGCGACATTTCATGATGTTTTCGGCGGTTTCTATGGCGGCCCCAGGTTACGCTATCTCGGGCCGCGCGCACTGAACGAAGACAATTCCAGCCGCTCGAATGGCACCATTTTGCTCTCAGCGATGCTGGGCTATGAGGTCAGCCGGTCGCTGCGCATCCAGGCTGAAGTATTCAACATACTGAATCGCAAGGATGATGCGATCACGTATTTCTATACCTCGCGCCTGCCGGGAGAGTCCCTGGCGGGTGTGAATGACTTCCATTTCCATCCTGTCGAGCCGGTGAGCTTCCGGGTGGGATTTATCCTTAAGTATTGATCGGTGAAAGCCAATCGATAGATTTTTTGAAGTGAGCCGGGTGTGGGTGTATCAGCCGGTGCAGGCCGGATGAGTGAAGCGTAATCCGGCGTTAAGGTTATGTATGATCCGGTACAGTGCCGCCTGATTGGAAAAAATCGGTATTCAGGTGGAAATCCTGAAGCCGGGATGCAGAATGAAGGAAAATGCGGAAAATCCGAAAAAGAAAAAGTCCGATTACGCAAAGCTAATCGGACTTATGCGAGTTCCTACAAAATTTATGATAAAGGAATGACACAAAATTTCTAATAATTCCAGATGCCATCATCACCTTCTTTCAAACACGATCCATTAGCATCTAGTCCAAATGGACACTCTATTTTTTCACCAGCAATTTTTTTTTCATAATTTTCCCTTTCTCTTTCATTGATCACCACCGTAGGACGACCACACGCGGCTATCAGCATAACTGACAGAGCAATAGTAACTGCATTAATAATACGCTTCATAAAATAACTCCCTATAAACTTTTTAATAACCTTACCGTGGGTATAATTAAATTTTCATGAAGTGATATACCTTCATAGAAATATATGCATTATGGTGTCTGCCCGAAAATCAATTATCTGATTATTCAGGAGGTAGTCGGCATGAATGAGCAGAAGAGGACGGATAAGATGAATGAGATGCCACGTCGGTATTGAATCTCCTGCGGGAAAAGTGCTTAATCTGCGATACATGTGCATTGTTCAGTTCAATTGTGTACCGGTTGTGATATACAGTCAGCCCCGACAAGATGAGCGCAAGGTTGAACAACTTGATGTTCATGCTTCCTTTGTTTTTCTTCATGGTGATTTCCACAAAATTTTCAGAGTGGAATTGTCCACTGCTTCTTATGTAGAATAAAGACTGTTTTTTGGATAACATTGCTCCATCAGTGGAGCAATTGATATGCAATTTCCGAATGACATGGCGCTGTTCGTGAAAATTGCCAAAATCCAAGAGTTTTCGCGGTGCTGCCATTGCCCGCTACTGTGCCATTTCACTGAATAGTGCTCACCGGTTTGGGGCTGCGTGAATTATTTTGAGCTTTTTATTGACGAAGTGAAGACGCTTCTTCACTCTAATTTCTTACGATCTGATGCGTTATGGTAGCTTTTGACTGGTAGCTGCACGCGGCACAAGAGGAAATTTTCGCATCCTGTTAGGCCTTGCCCAGATGCTCCCGTAAGAACTTAATGAAGTGCTTTGTTTTTGCGGGCAGTAACCGGGTCTCCGTAACGGCGTAGACAGAGACCGGAGTTCCATGCCACTGGGGCAGTACGCGACGCAATCGCCCACTGGCAAGATCATCAGCGACAATTTTTTCCAGCATCATGATGATGCCCATATCGAGTGTTGCCAGACGGCAAATCATGCCAACACTGTTGAGCGTGAACCGGCTACCAATAGAAACTTTGGTGGTGTTTACTCCATCGTGCAGTGTCCATGTACTGGCCTTCATGATACCTAGACACTCATGATACGCCAGATCGGCGGGCTCGGCAGGTTCTCCCGAGTATTCAAGATACTGGGGCGAAGCATAAAGGTATGCAGGGAGTACGGCCAATGGGCGTGCGATCAGTTGTGAATTCTCCGGCTCTCCCATGCGGATTGCCACATCGAAAGGTTCACTCACCAGATCGACCCACCGTGACGTAAGATCGAAATCGAAGACGATGCCCGGATAGAGTCTTGCAAATTCGGCGATCAGGGGTGCCATGTAGGTCACGGCAAAATCTACAGGCAGTGAAGCGCGTAGCATACCACTGGGCTGTGCGAGCATTTCGCCGAGCTGTTCGTGTGCGAGTCTGGCTTCATCGACGATGCGCTTACAGCGCTCGTAATAAATCTGACCTGCCTCGGTTAACTCGATCTTGCGTGTTGTGCGATGCAAAAGACGCAACCCAATCGTCTTTTCCAACACACTGATCCGCCGCGACAGGGTTGAGTTTGGCATTCCAATAGTATCGGCAGCACCACGAAAACTTTTGGCCTTGACAACTTCTACGAACAAGGCCATGTCGTTTAAAAATTCCATGTTTAATGCTCCATTGATAGAGCAATGTTATCCAAAAAACAGTCTTTATTCTATACAAGAAGCAATGGACAATTCCACTCTGAAAATTTTGTGGAAATCACCATGAAGAAGTACAAGGAAAGCATTCAAAAGGAAGCATGAACATCAAGTTGTGCGGCCTTGCATTGGTTCTGCTGGGTCTGGTTGCGGGGGGTGCAATCGCGAAGGAAGGTGGCGATCAGTACCCGAACGGTGCCGAAAACTGGCTGGCAGGTGCAGCACCGTCTGCGGGTAATCACTTTCTCAATTATTTTGGTCACTACAGCGGCTCCCTGCACAATGGCGATGGCAACAAGGTGTCAGATGCATCAGTTAGCGCCTGGTTCAATGCATTTCGCCTTATTCACATCACTGAAATGCGTATCCTAGGGGGTAATTACGGTATGCACATTGTCATGCCGATAGTGCATCAAAGCATGCAGCGCGGAGACTACACTTCAGTCGTCGGGATAGGTGACATAACCATCAGTCCGGCTGGCTTATCCTGGCATTCGGGTAGTTGGCACTGGGTAGCGGCATTGGATATTCGCATGCCCACCGGCAAGTATAAACCCGGTAATCCGCAGAGGAGCATCGGCTCCAATTACTGGAGCATCGAGCCACTCTTTGCAGTAACCTGGCTCTCTGAAAAAGGGTGGGAGATCTCCAGTAAGTTCATGTATAACATCAAAAGCACGAATAAGGCGTTTCGTGCTGTCATCGGCGAACCGAAAATGAATTACGCATCCGGTGACGAACTCCATATTGACTTTCTTGTCGGCAAGCGTTTTGGTTTGTGGGGCACCGGACTTTCGGGCTATTATCTAAAACAGACAACCAACGACAAACTCGATGGGCAAACAATCTCACCGCTGCTCGGCCCTTGGTCTTCGGGGCGCAAAGGCGAAGTGCTTGCAATCGGACCCAGCGTGATCTACAACAGTCCGACTGGAACGATATTGATTGCGCAGTGGCAGAATGAAATGTACGCCAAGAATCGTTTCCAAGGTTACACGGCCTGGTTGAGGTTGGTCATCCCCTTCTGATGTTCAGACACTAACTGTTTAGCTTTCGTATACATCTGTAAGTGTAACGTGATCTGCGCATTTGCTTAAATGTTCATGACAGAGAAGCTGTGCAGGAAGCCCTATTCTATTCATAGAATGGGACTTTTCTTGTCGGATATTTCCAAAATTCCTGTTTTTTACCGCGGTACTTCATCCCGGATTGTCCATAGAAATTTTCTAATGGACAATCCGGGATGAAGATCAGATTTCATGTTCTGCGGCATTTTGTTGTCATCATTTTGTAACGCGAAAGCGTGACAATGTTCCCTGAATGGCGATGATCCGAATTTGTGATTGCCCTGTATAACAATCGCGGTCTTTCGTCATCGCATTGACTCAAGGAATGAAAAATGACAAGAAATATCAGCTTGTGTGCTGCGATGTGCTTTATATTCGCCGCGCAGGCATCGGCGCAGACAACGCGGGATTTCATCAGTATTGTGGGTTCCTCGACGGTGTATCCTTTCGCGACAGTGGTTGCGGAAATATTCGGCAAGACGACCCGGTTCAAAACGCCCAAAGTCGAATCTACCGGCACAGGCGGTGGATTCAAGCTTTTTTGCGGCGGCATTGGCACCCGTTATCCTGATATTGCCAATTCATCACGTGCAATCAAGCCGTCAGAGATTGATGCGTGTGTTGCGAACGGTGTGCTTGAAATCATTGAAGTTAAAATTGGTTACGATGGCATTGCGATTGGTAGTTCCAGAAAAGCGAACCGGCTGGCGTTAAGCCGGAAAGATCTGTTTCTGGCGCTGGCGAAGCATATTCCGGATCCCAAGGGCGGTGAGCATTTGATTGTCAATCCGCATAAAACCTGGAAGACAGTCAATCCCGATCTGCCGGATGTGACGGTCGAAGTACTGGGCCCGCCGCCGACTTCCGGTACCCGCGATGCATTTGTGGAACTTGCAATGGAAGGTGGCTGCGCGCAATTTGGCTGGATCGCCGCTTTGAAAAAAAATGATGAACAGCGCTATAAATCAGTTTGCCACACCATCCGCGAAGACGGCGCCTATGTCGAAGCGGGTGAAAACGATAACCTGATCGTGCAGAAGCTTGAAGCCAATTCCGGCGCACTGGGTATTCTGGGTTTCAGTTTTCTGGATCAAAACGCCGACAAGATGCAAGGCGCGGCAGTCGACGGCGTGATACCCACGTTTGAATCGATCGCAGATGGCCGCTATCCCATATCCCGGCCGTTGTTTCTTTACGTCAAGAAAGCGCATGTTGGTATGATTCCGGGTATCGCTGAGTTTCTGCATGAACTGAGCAGCGAGAAAGCATGGGGTGATGACGGCTATCTTGCTGACAAAGGACTGATTCCTATGCCGGAGGAAGAGCGAATTCGCTTCGCTGAAAATAGCCGACAGTTGCGCGCCAATCAGTTCAGTGACAAAAACTGATGCAATGACTGTGCTTGCGTTTTACCACCAGGCTTGACTCGGCAGATTCCAATGCAGATATTCATTCTTTTATTCATTCTCGCCGCAATGACAGTCATCAGTTTTTATCTGGGGCGTCAGCGCGCGTTGACAGTTGCAGGCGGCAACGTTGCCGCACTGAATTCACTGCCGGGATATTACGGCTATTACATGGCATTGTGGTGCGGTATCCCCGCGCTGTTCATCCTCATGTTCTGGTTATTCTTTGAATCGGCGATTGTGGCAGGCATTGTTGTTACCAGCCTGCCCGATGCTTTCACTACGCTACCCGAACAGCAGCTTAATCTTGTACTGAACGAAATCGTCAATCTGGCGAAGGAAAATATTTCCGCCGGCCAAGTATCATCCGAGATAACGGCAGCCGCGCAACTTTACAATCAGATACAAACCGTCAGCAGCGGTTTACTGTTTGCGCTGGTTGTCACTTTGGGCGCTGGCGGTGCTGCGTTCGCCTGGAACCGGATTCACGTGCAGCAAAGGGCGCGTAACAAGGTTGAGCGTACCGTGCTGATTTTTCTCATGATCTGTTCGACTATCGCGATCTTTACGACGCTGGGCATCGTGTTGTCCGTATTATTTGAGGCGATGCGCTTTTTCCAGATGGTGCCCTTAACGGATTTTCTGCTGGGTCTGGAATGGAGTCCGCAGACCGCGATACGTTCGGATCAGATAGGCTCTTCGGGTGCATTCGGTGCCGTGCCGCTGTTTGCCGGAACCCTGCTGGTATCCGTGATTGCGATGACGGTCGCTGCGCCGCTCGGTTTAATGACAGCCATCTATTTATCCGAATACGCTTCTCCGGCCATCCGCGCCAGAAGCAAACCGCTTTTGGAAATTCTTGCAGGCATACCAACGGTGGTTTATGGCTTTTTCGCTGCACTGACCGTGGCGCCGCTGGTTCGGGGCTGGGGTGAGTCGCTGGGGTTGAGTGTATCCTCGGAAAGCGCACTGGCCGCGGGTGTCGTGATGGGTATTATGATTATTCCTTTTGTATCATCGCTTTCCGACGATGCCATTAACGCAGTGCCGCAATCATTACGTGACGGCGCCTACGCGCTGGGCGCGACGCAGTCGGAAACCATTAAAAAAGTCATTATTCCCGCAGCATTGCCGGGCATCGCTGGTGGAGTATTACTGGCTGTCTCTCGCGCCATAGGCGAGACCATGATCGTGGTGATGGCGGCGGGGCTGGCGGCAAATCTGACGGCCAATCCGCTGGAATCGGTTACCACGGTTACCGTGCAGATCGTTACATTACTGGTTGGCGATCAGGAATTCGACAGTCCCAAAACGCTGGCGGCATTTGCTCTGGGGCTGGTGCTGTTTGCCGTGACCTTGACGCTGAATGTGATCGCTTTATATATCGTACGAAAATACCGCGAACAATATGAATAAACAATCAAATGACAAGCACGCTGTTGCTGAGCGGATTAACGCCGGACTGGCCAGGCGGCATGCCGTTGAACGGTTGTTCCGTTGCACAGGATTGCTAGCGTTGTTACTAGGTCTGACCTTTCTGTGTGCACTGTTTTTCAGCATTATCTCGAAAGGCTATACGGCTTTTCAGCAAACCTATATTCAACTGGAAATAGATTTTGACGAACAAAAGCTCGATCCGGCAGGCGAACGGATTTACGAGGTTTTGTCAACCGCGGATTATGGTGGTTTGGTCAAGCAAAGCTTAAGAACGGCCTTCCCGGCGGTCACCAGCCGCCAGGAACAGCGTCTGCTGTATGATCTGGTCAGTTTCGGCGCAGCATATCATCTGCGTGACAGGATTCTGGCTGATCCTGCCCTGATTGGCCAGATCAGCCGGGTGTGGGTGCCGGCAAGTGATGATGTGGACATGCTGATCAAAGGCTACATCAAACGCGATGTGCCTGAAGCTGAACGACGCTTGCGCGACGTTCAGCTGGCGTGGCTTGACACGCTGGAGACCGAGGCGCGTTTGTCACTTCAATTCAATACGGCGTTTTTTACTTCCGGTGATTCAAGGGAACCTGAATTGGCCGGTATCTGGGGAGCTCTGATGGGATCGATTCTCACGCTCGCGGTGACGCTGGCCTTGTCGTTTCCCATCGGTGTTGCGACAGCGGTTTATCTGGAAGAGTTCGCGCCCAGAAACAGGTGGTCTGATTTGATTGAAGTCAACATCAACAATCTCGCCGCTGTGCCCTCCATCGTTTTTGGATTGCTGGGGCTGGCGGTGTTTATCAATTTTATGAGCTTTCCGCGTTCAGCCCCGCTGGTTGGCGGCCTTGTACTGACGCTGATGACACTGCCGACAATCATCATTGCCAGTCGCGCGGCCCTCAGAGCTGTGCCGCCATCAATCCGTGAAGCCGCGCTTGGCGTGGGGGCTTCAAAAATGCAAACGGTTTTTTTTCATGTATTACCGCTGGCGTTGCCAGGCATGCTCACGGGAACCATTATCGGCATGGCGCAGGCTTTGGGCGAGACTGCGCCTTTGCTGATGATCGGTATGGTTGCGTTCATTGTCGATATCCCGTCCAGCATTTTTGAACCGGCGACCGTTTTACCCGTGCAAATCTTTTTATGGGCTGACAGTCCGGAGCGCGCGTTTATCGAGCGCACTTCAGCCGCGATTATGGTGTTGCTGGGATTTCTGATTGCCATGAATGCGCTGGCGGTAATCCTGCGCAAAAAGCTTGAACGCCGATGGTAATCGCTTAATTCAGGAGAAAATTCATGTCAACCGTACTGGAAAAACCACTCAATTTTTCGAGCGAACGCCGCAGGGGAGAGCGCAGAAAACACGCCCGGGCAGCCGCCTCCTCGGCTACCGTACCGCGGGAGGATCGACAGACCGTCGGCGCCGCTGTTGTTGAAAATCCGCGCATACGTTGTACGGATATTAATGTGCATTATGGCAGCAAGCATGCAGTAAAGAATGTAACGCTCGATATCGGTCAGCATGAAGTTATGGCCATGATCGGCCCGTCCGGCTGCGGAAAATCCACTTTTCTGCGGTGCCTTAACCGTATGAATGACACCATCGATAATTGCCGCATCACTGGCGACATTTGGCTGGATGGTTTGAATGTTAATGACCGCGCCATTGACGTCGTTCCATTGCGCGCGAAAGTCGGCATGGTATTCCAGAAGCCGAATCCGTTTCCTAAATCGATTTACGAGAATATTGCATTCGGGCCGCGTATTCACGGGCTGGCGCGGAACAAAACAGATCTTGATGAAATTGTAGTGAACAGTCTGCAAAACGCGGGTCTTTGGCAGGAAGTCAAGGATCAGCTTGATCAGCTGGGTACCAGCTTGTCCGGAGGTCAGCAGCAGCGCTTATGCATCGCGCGCGCGATTGCGGTGAATCCGGAAGTCATTCTGATGGACGAGCCTTGCTCGGCGCTGGATCCCATTGCCACCGCTGTCATTGAAAATCTGATGAGCGAATTGTGCGCTGAATATTCTATTGTCATCGTGACGCATTCGATGCAGCAGGCGGCGCGGGTTTCGCATCGTACCGCGTATTTTCACCTCGGTGATTTGATTGAAGTGGGGACGACGGAAAGTGTTTTCATGAATCCCCTGCATCAGCTAACGGAAGATTACATCACCGGCCGTTTTGGTTAACAGGCTGTTACGTTCTAAACAATACTGGGAGAATAATAAGATGCCCGCGCGGTTTGAAGGTCATACCTTGCGCCGTTTTGACGGCGAACTCAATCGCCTGCATGAAGAAATTTTGCGTATGGCGGATCTGGTAACCGAAGAAATTCAATTGGCGTTGAGCACTTTTCAGCAACCCGACCAGGAGATTCTAGCGCGCGTCAATGAAAAGGAAGGCCAGGTAGACCGGCTGGAAAAAATAATTGATAACGCAATAACTGAAGTGCTTGCAACTGAAGGACCATTGGCCGGTGACCTGCGGGCTGTCATGGCTTTTTCAAAAATGGTGACCGATCTTGAACGGCTGGGTGATGAAGCCGCCCGGATTGCGCAGTTATCGGCGAGGATCTGCAACCAGGAAATTGGACTTACAGGCACATATATGCTGCGTGATATCGGTATTATGAGCGATCATGCCTGTGCGCTGCTCAAGGAAGCTTTTGAAATTCTGCATACACTTGATCAGGAGCGCGCGAAAGCGCTGCTGGCGTCGAATGATCTTGGGAAGGAGTTCTGCACAAGTTTTCGTGTTCTGACTTCCTACGTTTTGGAAGATACCCGGAATATGCGCTATATCGTCAATAGCGTCATGATTCTGAAATCACTGGAACGCATCGGCGATCATGCGCGCAATCTTGCGGAATATGTGGTGTACATGGTCAGCGGCAATGATGTGCGGCATGGTGACAATGATGCGTAATCATGTCCTGTAACAGGCTGTTTTGCACGCAATTGAGATCGTTGTTCATTTGTACAGCAACAGGCTAATCACTGTGCTTTTTCAAAGCGCGCAACAAGCTTTCAGAAAATAAAAGTTTTGCCGTTTCTTCATCACGACAGAATGCTGCATTTGTCATGCAAGTGACTGAAAAATGTCATAAAAGAATGACAGAATGCAGCCATGTACAACCACTGGAGAACAGCAATGACAGAAATAGTAACCGCTACGCATGAACAAACCTGGGGCTGTGTTTTTCCCGGCAAGGCCGCGGCACTTCTGCTGTCAACCGATGGGGTGATTGTGGGCGTCAACGAAGAAGGCACCCGGTTGCTGGACTATTCGGTGCAGCTTGATGACCGGTTGCATGTTTCACAAATGCTGCCAGGTCTGGCAAAAACCGATCTGCTTGAAAAAGGCGGCGAACGGGTAAGTTCCTATTTACGGTTTCTGTCACGCATTGGCCATTATTTTAAAGTCATTGCCATGAACGGCGAGGAATTTTTCGCCGAGCTTTATTTCAGCGATCTCAATCATGCCAGCGGGCATCAAATTCTTATCATGATTTATCCGGCTCCTGAAGCCAGCCGATAACGCTGCTCACTTCTTTCATAGGCAGCATTTCTCGATTTTTACCCGTATCGCTGGCAAGCAGTCGATAAAAAAGGGTGGCTTGTCGCCACCCTTCGATCTGCTGTACTGCGCCGAATGCAGAAACAGCAAGTTTTATATTTTCAGTTTAACTTTCGCTTGGTTTCCGCTTAGTTTTCATTTAGCTTCCAATGACGCCGCCATCGTCTTTTGTAATGACGACGACTGAAGAACGTGGTTTCGCTGCGGTTGAACCGTTGAATGTGGTTGGGCCGTTAAAGCCGTTGTCCGGCCATGTCGAGTTTTCGGTGAATCCGGCTCCCCAATCCTCTCCGGGATGCTGAATACCGACAAACATGGCTCTGCCGTCTGGAGTGGTGATCACGCCGGTGACTTCAGAATGTGGCGGGCTGGTCAGGAAGCGTCTGGTTTCACCGGTTTTGGCGTCAGCGCACAGCATGACGTTACCACCGATGTTGACCCAGTCGCCTGTGGCGTCACCTGCCTGATCGGTCTGTATCCATAGACGTCCATCCTTGTCGAACCAAAGCCCGTCGGGTGCGCCATAGTCATCGCCATTGATATTGCCGGTGTAGCCGTCGTGACCGTCAGGATTGTAACTGCCGCCCAGTGTCTTGGTTGTGGCCTTATCGCCGCACTGCGCAAAAATATCCCATTCAAAATGCGTGGACTGGACATTGCCGCTGTCATCGCGCCAACGGATGATGTGACCGTAATCATTGTCCGGACGCGGATTGGCCGCATCAACAGCAGGGCGCGCGCTGCCGGCGTTGCTGGTGCCATCAGGATTGTTGCCGGAAGCCGGCGTGCTGCCGCGACGGTTGTTATTGGTCAATGTTAGATAAACCTCGTTGGTAACCGGATGCGCGGCAATCCATTCAGGACGATCCATCATGGTTGCACCCAGGCGGTCCGCGGCCTGACGTGTTTTAATCAACACTTCCGCTTGATCGGCAAAGCCGTTTTCTGGTGTCAGCCCACTCTGGCCCCAGATCAGCGGTAACCACTCGCCGGAACCATCGGCGTCGAAGCGGGCTACGTATAAAATGCCTTCATCCAGCAGGTCGCGATTTGCTCTCGGGTTACGGCGGTTCATTTTTCTGGCGCAAACAAATTTGTAGACGTATTCATTGCGTTCATCGTCGCCCATGTATACGGCGACCTGGTTTTCCTTGTCGACGACAACCATCGCGCTTTCGTGCTTGAAACGTCCGAGCGCGGTGCGTTTTGCCGGCGTATCCCAGGGATTGAAAGGATCGATTTCCACGACCCAGCCGAACCGGTTGGGTTCGTTGGGATGCAGGTCAGCGCGAAAACGTTCGTCCACTTCATGCCAGCGGTAGCCGAAACCACCCTTGACCACACCGTAACGCGTTTGACCTTTGATAATGTTGAATTTGCGGTCAAGATCCAGTTCGCCTTCAACATCGCCTGTTTCGTTGGAGAAATAGCCGTTCCAGTTTTCCTCGCAGGTCAGATAGGTACCCCAGGGTGTATAACCATGCGCACAGTTGTTGAGCGTACCGAGTACATTTTTTCCGGACGGGTCACTGGTTGTTTTCATCAGATCATGACCGGCGGCAGGGCCGCTGATCCTGCATGGCGTATTACCGGTGATGCGCCGGTTAAACGGTGAATGCCGAACGACTTCCCATTTATCATTTCTGAGTTTTTTGTTGATCATGACAATGTTGACGCCATGCGCGGCCTGTTGGGCGCGCACCATGTCCAGTGTCATGTTTACGGTGGCGTAGGCGGAAGCGGGCGTAATGTTATTCACCAGCGGCGGATCGCAGTATTCGCTGTTGGTTACCAGCAGTCCGCGCCTGTTGCCCAGTGGCCCCGGCATCGGGAAGTAGTGCATGCCATCGGTATGTGCGCCATAACAATGAAGTTGGGTTTCCTCGTCCATTGCACCCGCGCTGTCCCAGTGTGGCTTCATGGTTAATGAATCCCCCCACGACACCAGGACTCTGGCGGTATAGCCAGCCGGCACGGTAACGCCGTCGGTCATTGGAACCGTATTGGCGCTGACAGCGGTAAAGCCGATTGTATCGGCAATATTGGTGGTTTGTTTTTTTGCGGCTTCAGCATGGCCCATGGTTGCCGTACCCATCACGGTCAGCGCGGCGGCGCCCGCAGTGGCGCTTGCTGATGATTTCAGAAATTCGCGTCTGTTTAACCGGCGCTCTTCGATAATTTCGAGAATACTGCCGTTTGCACTGTCATTACTGCTTGTATGACTTGGATTAAGTTTCCCGTCGGGATGCAGTTTGCTGCTCATCTGTTTCTCTCCTTTTTTTCAGATTGTTAAATAAGAAACCGAGTTATAAACCAACTGAGTGACAGGAAAATGACGTGAAAATTAAATTTTTATGATGAATTGGTTACAGCAGGTCAAACTTTGATTGGGTAGGCGTTAGGATTAAAGTTTGATGACAGTTTTATTAAAACTGATGGTTTGCAGTCCAGGTGATATGATGCGCGGATGATCAACTTGAGCTATTTCAGCGCACTTCGCCCATAACGCAGGTATGGTCTATTCGACATTGAAAAACATACCTGAACTGCAGCAGATAGAATCCATTATCAAATGGAGCGACAAAGCACACTTATTCAGTAAAGTACTTTGTCATGTGCCTTGCGAAGATGAACTGCTGCCGGTATACGCGCTGACATTGGGCAACCGTGCCGACAATGTGCCTTGCATTACCTATGTGGCGGGCATTCACGGACTGGAGCGCATCGGCACCCAAGTCGTCATCACTTTCCTGGAAGGTTTGCTCGAACGCCTGGCCTGGGATCAGGTGACGGCCGATCTGCTGCAGAAAGTGCGAATTCATATTCTGCCGCTGGTTAATCCTGTCGGCATGTACAACAATACGCGGTCAAATGGCCAGGGCGTGGACCTGATGCGCAATGCACCGATTGACAGCCAGGAGAAAACGATCTGGCTGGGTGGCGGCCACAGGATTTCACCGCTGTTGCCGTGGTACCGCGGCAAGGCTGGCGAACCCATGCAGCCGGAGGCACAGGCATTGTGTGATTTCGTTATCCGCGAGGTTTTTCCGGCGCCGCTGAGTATGGTGCTCGATTGTCATTCCGGATTTGGCTACCGCAATCAGATCTGGTTTCCATATGCACGCAGCCGGATTCAACCGATCAGGCATATCAAGGAAGTCTATTATCTGCGTAAACTGTTCATGCACACTTATCCGCATCAGGAATATCTGTTTGAGCCGCAATCCAGACATTACCTGGTGCACGGGGATTTATGGGATTTTCTTTATTTGCAGGCGATTGAACAGGGTCGCCTGTTTCTGCCACTGACGCTGGAGATGGGCTCCTGGCGCTGGGTGCGCAAAAATCCGCTGCAACTGAGGCAGTTGCTGGGACTTTATCATCCGATCAAGCCGCATCGCCTGCGGCGGGTTTTGCGTAGCCATTTCATTCTGCTCGATTTTCTGTTGCATGCGACGCTGTCGTACAAGAACTGGCTCGATAAAAGTCAATCGCCTGAAATGGAAGAACTCGCGCTGGCGCTTTGGTATGAGCAGTAGCGTAACGCTGGTTTGCATTCGTGGCTTATTGCGCGAAGCCAGACACTGGGGGATATTTACAATCTTGCTTCAGCAGCGCTTTCCTGAAGCGCAAATCATTACCCCCGATATTCCCGGTAATGGCCGGTTCAATCACCTGATCAGTCCCGATAGCATTGCCGGCATGACTGATGCCTTGCGCGCGCAGGTTGCCTCGCGCCGGAATCTCACGCTCATCGCCATTTCCATGGGTGGAATGATCGCCATCGACTGGATGACCCGCTATCCGGATGAAATAAAATCGGCGGTGCTGATCAACACCAGCGTAAGACATCTGTCTCCGTTTTATCATCGCCTGCGTTTTTTGACCGGGTTTCGTATTCTGAACATGCTGTTTCATTCACCGGCGCAGCGTGAAGCCGATATCCTGGCGCTGACATCCAATCAATTCACCCATGACGCCGCGCAGCTTGCAACTTGGCAAAGCTGGCAGCGGCAAAATCCGGTTTCCTTCAGGAATGCGGTTCGTCAGCTTCTGGCCGCAATCCAATTTACCCTGCATACGCAGCCGCAGCAGCCTGTACTGGTTGTTGCGAGCAAAGCGGACCGCCTGGTCGATTATCGTTGCAGTATCCGGCTGGCGCAGGTTTTACGCGCCGCATATCTTCAGCACGAAACCGCAGGTCACGACCTGCCGCTTGATGCGCCTGAATGGCTGGTGGAAACCATTTGCCAGTGGATGACTTGAAGAGACCTTTGCACGGTTACTACGCGGCACGATAATGGCGTTAAAAATTTGCGAAAAATGCTCATTTACATCGTGTAAACTCCGCTTTTTCGCAAATTTTTGCCTTGTTCTCGTACCGCTCATGACACCGTGCAAAGGTCTCTTGAAGTGATCTTTTTAAGCGATTACTGCAGAAAAACTTCTCTGACTTTCTTTTCCAACGGCGGGCGCATACCGGCTTTGCGGCCTTCATCCAAAGCTGCTTCAGCTTCTGTGCCTTTGCTGATGAGATAGCTTGCCCATATCGCACCAGCGCGGTTACCTGATCCACAGTGGACAAGAATTGGCTTGGGTGATTGTTCGATGGCTTTGGTGAATGCTTCCAGGTGTTCCTGACTGATATTGGCGACAGTCATTGGAATGTTGATGTATATCATGCTGGCGCCTTCCACGAGTGCTTTTTCTTCACGTGTGCCTTCATTGGCGGTGCGCATGTCAATAACGGTTCGAAAGCCGTGCGCAGCCAATATCGGAGCGCCACCATCGCCGATCAGACCGGATATGGCTATCTGTGGTGTCGCTCGGTGATAATTTTGCACTGTGCTGACCTGATGTCCGAATGGAATCCGCTCTGCGAATGACAAACCTGAGAATAGTGTGCACAGGGTGACGAATGTTGTAATAGAAAGTTTCATAATTAGCCTCATATTCGAAATATTGTAGTCATTGTTATGCCAATCTGCATAAAAGGATGATAAGTCAAAATCATCGCCGTTTGTAGTATCTGACCAAGCTGTACAAAAGCATTCGGATAGCGCGCACCAAGGTCATTATATTTTTAGTGATTTATTGCTGATATGGCTGTGGCGCAGGCTGAAGCATATTTAAAACAGCTGGTCTTTCAAGTTTTGGGAGGTACCACCAAAATCAGGGATAAATTCATTCGCTATAGGTGGCAGCTGTTCACGAAAAAAATACTCCGTTATGCCATTTGATGTCACTCTCAAGCCGGTATTTGGATCGATTCTTTCAGCCAGAATGCCATCCGGCGGTGTATATTTTGCAATCGGCACATCCTTTAAAGCTGCGCTCATATATTGCATCCAGATGGGGAGAGCAATACGTCCGCCCGTTTCGTTAGCGCCCAATGACTGCGGTTCATCATAGCCAATCCAGGCTACGGCGACCAGATCTTTTTGAAAGCCGCAAAACCACGCGTCAATAAAATTACTGGTTGTGCCGGTTTTTCCGGCGAGATCGCTTCTCTTGAGCTGCTTTGCACGCACCGCGGTGCCATAATTGATAACATCCTGCATCATGCTGGTCATGATAAATGCATTACGTGGATCGATAACGCGGGTAGCGCCATTGGCTGGTGTCTTCGGATGTGCGACTTCAAGGATATTGCCTTGTTCGTCTTCAATACGCTTGATGAAATAGGGTTGAGTACGATAGCCCTGGTTGGCAAAAACAGCGTACCCTGCCGCCATTTGCAATACTGTCACCGATCCGGAGCCCAACGCCATGGGCAAGTATGGTGGATGTTTGTCTGCGTCGAATCCAAATCGGGTGATATAATCCCGGGCGTATTGCAGGTCGATGGCTTGTAGAATTCTTATCGACGCCAGATTTTTTGACTTGGCTAGCGCTTCGCGCATGCGCATGGGTCCACCATATCGACCGTCGAAGTTTTTCGGTTCCCATGATTTGCTGCCTGTTTGCGCCGCACTGAAAGAAAGCGGGGCGTCATTAACAATCGTTGCAGCAGTGAATCCTTTTTCGAGCGATGCGGAGTAAATAAATGGCTTAAAGCTGGAGCCAGGTTGTCGCCAAGCCTGCGTAACATGATTGAACTGGTTGAGATGGAAATCGAAACCGCCTACCAATGCCCGCACGGCGCCATCATTCGGGTCAAGAGAAATCAGAGCTGCTTCAACTTTCGGCAGTTGTGTAACATGCCATTTTTTTTCAGCATCCGGTTGAACGTAGATGATCGCGCCGGGGCTGATGTAACGTTTATCTGTCTGTTTCTTTTCGCTGAGATATTTTTCTACAAATTTTAATCCATCAGCTTTCAGTTGCAGAAGCTGGCCACCTTTTGCGTAAATCTGTATTTCCTTGTTTTTTACTGAAAGAACCACCGCGGGTATAATGTCTCCACTATTGCTGATGTCATCAAGCGCTTCATCGAAAGCTTTTCCCTGATCGGTGCCGTATTGCATCAAATCGATATAGGTGATTGGTCCGCGATAGCCTCTGCGCTTGTCATATTCCAGCACATTGGCGCGCAATGACTGATATGCGGCTGTCTGATCCTGCTTTCTTATTGTGGTATAAACTCTAATGCCTCTGCTATAGGTATCTTCCTGCATGCGGTCATAAATGGCCTGTCTTGCCATTTCAGCGACATAATCTGCGGGAATTGCAAATTCCCGTGCTTGTTTTATGACCGGAACGGGTTGTTTCTCCAATTGCCGATATTCCGCTTCAGAAATATGATCGAGTTTCAGTAAGCGTCCCAGAACATAAATCTGTCTTGTTTTTGCGCGTTTCGGATTAACAACAGGATTGAAGCTTGAAGGTGCTTTGGGAAGACCGGCAAGCATGGCGGCTTCCGCCATATTTATTTCCTGCAATGATTTCCCGAAGTAGGTTTGCGCAGCAGCGGCAAAACCATAGCTTCGTTGACCGAGATAGATTTGATTGACATAGAGTTCCAGGATCTTGTCCTTGGATAAGTTACGCTCAATTTTGAATGCGAGTAGCGCCTCACTGAATTTTCTCGTCAGGGTTTTTTCCCGCGTCAGAAAAAAATTTCTGGCTACCTGCATGGTTATGGTACTTGCACCCTGACGCACGCCACCGGCAACGAAATTGGAATAGGCGGCGCGTAACACGCCTAAATAATCAACGCCACTGTGTTCATAAAAACGATCGTCTTCAGCAGCCAGTATGGCTTGTTTCAGATGCTTGGGTACTTCTCCGATAGTAACCAGATTGCGCCGTTCGGCGCCAAACTCGCCAATCAATAACCCTTCATCACTATAAATGCGCAAAGGTATTTTGGGACGATAGTCAGTGAGCGCCTGCAGCGACGGTAATGATGAATAGGTCACTAATGCGGCAAAAACAAGCATTAATAGCCCGATTATGCCTGTGCCAACGGTGACAACAAAAAAGTAATAAAACCAGCGAGTGATCATGAAAATCGATTGAAAAGTTGGTGAAGTTTTAATTTGGAAAGTTTTTTAAGGGGTATATATCCCTTTTTTCCGTAGATCATATTTTTTTAGGTCTGTCAGAATTATCGTTAGATTTTTTAGGTGCGAGTAGAAGCGGCTAGGCTGATGGGTAGCGCCTCATACGTTTTAAATTGTTTTGTTATTAATATTTTTTGTGAGTATCGCCTCAAATAAAACAATGTTCAAGGGAAAAATTGATATCAATCTTGACTTCATGAAAATAAATTCACCGTCGCTGATAGGTGTTGATATCAGTTCTTCTTCAGTGAAAATGGTTGAGTTATCCAAGGTTGGTAAGGGAAAAGGAGGTTTTCGCGTTGAGCGCTATGTTATTGAACCATTGGCGGCCAATACTGTGCAGGATGGCAACATTCTGGATTTGGAATCGGTCGGTGAAAGCATACATCAAGGCTGGAAGCGATTGGGTTCCAAATGTAAAAATATCGCATTGGCGCTGCCTGCATCCGATGTGATTACCAAGAAAATAATCGTGCCGGCGGGACAGCGCGAGGAGGATCTTGAATTTCAAGTGGAGAATGAAGCCAGTCAATACATTCCTTTCGCGCTTGATGAAGTTAATCTCGATTTTCAGGTTCTGAAGCCGTTACCCAAAAACCCCAATGAGGTGGAAGTATTAATTGCTGCGTCACGTAAAGAAAAGGTGGAAGATCGGGTGGCCGCTGCCCTGGTGGCAGGATTGAAAACCATCATCATGGATGTCGAACCATATGCCGCGCAAGCAGCATATGAATTGATCAAGGATCAGTTGCCCGATGGTGGTGACAATCAGATTGTGGCGCTTGTGGATATCGGTGCGGCAGTAATGAAAACTAATGTGCTGCATAACGGTGAATCGGTCTACATGCGTGATCAACCTTTTGGGGGTGATCAACTGACACAGGAAATACATAACCAATTCAATCTGTCCCTGGAAGATTCTGAAAGGGCTAAACGTAATGGCAGTTTGCCGGAAAATTATAAAACAGATGTCTTAAGTCCATTTTGCGAAACACTGGCGATTGAAGTGATGCGCGCCATACAGTTTTTTTACACGTCCACGCAATATACTGAAATCAATTATATTCTTATTGCGGGTGGTTGCGCTGCAATCCCCGGGCTTGAGGACATTATTTCTGCACGCACTCAAGTGAGTACGCTTGTAGTCAATCCTTTCTTAAATATGGATTTATCCAGCCGCATCATTCCGCGGCAAATCAATTCGGATGCGCCATCACTTTTAATAGCCTGTGGTCTGGCTATGCGGAGCTTTGATCTATCATGATACGAATTAATCTACTTCCGCACCGCGAGTTAAAACGTAAGGCCCGGCAGCAGCAGATCGGGATTTCAGCAGGTGTTGTTTTTGCGGTGAGTCTATTCATTATCTGGGCGGGATATGATGTTATCGCCGGAGAGATTGAAACTCAAAATGGCCGTAATCAGTTTTTAAATAATCAAATTGCTGTGCTGGATCGGCAGATCGCCGAAATCAAGGATATTAAAAATCAAACCCAGGAACTCCTGTCGCGCAAGGACGTTGTTGAAACGTTACAAGGTAATCGCGCTGAGGTGGTTCATTTACTGGATCAACTTGTCAGGCAACTGCCCGATGGTGTTTATCTTAAAAGCATCAAGCAAAATGGTCAGAATGTTAATTTGAATGGTTATGCGCAATCCAATACATGGGTGTCATCACTGATGAAAAACCTCGAGTCATCCCGGTGGCTTGAGACACCTGTTCTCATAGAGATTAAAGCGGTGAATGTAAATAATATTCGTCAGAATGAATTCAATTTGAATGTCAGGCTGAAGTCATCCGCACGCAGCAGTGATATAGAAGAATTCCAAGTACTTTAAGAGTTGTTCGCTATGAATTTGATTGAGGAACTACAGTATTTAGACCCCAATGATCCGGGGAAATGGCCAACACAGATTGTGGCGCTGGCGCTGCTGGTGTTATTCATCGCGATGATAGCAGGGGGCTATTATTTTGTCTGGAAAGATCAGTTGACTCATCTTGAAAATGTGCAAACTGAAGAACAGACTCTGAAAGATACCTATCTGGTTAAAAAAAGAAGCGCGGTAAACTTGCCGGTTCTAAAGCAGCAACTGCACGATATCGAGCAGTCATTAAGTGAATTGCTGAAACAATTGCCGAATAAGTCAGAGATGGAAGCTTTGCTGATCGATATTAATCAGGCAGGCTTGGGGCGTGGATTACAATTCGAGCTTTTCAAGCCCGCGGAAAACGAAACAATTCATGAATTTTATGCTGAGCTGCCTGTAACCGTCAGAGTCACGGGAAAATATCATGATATTGGCGCGTTTGCCAGTGACATTGCGCAGTTATCGCGCATTGTGACATTGAACGATATCAGTATTGCACCCGGAAGTGATGAGCTTCTGGTATTTGATGCTGTGGCAAAAACGTTTCGTTATCTGGAAGAGACTGAAATAACAAGTGCGGCGGCAGGTCAAGGAGGGCATGTGCGATGAATAAAGTCAATCGCCAGATTATGCTGCTGCTTTCAGCCTTGCTGGTCGCTTGTGAAGGTGGCAGCAGTTATAGCGATCTGGAAGCATTTGTCAGCACAGCCGGCGAGGGATTGGCCGGTCATGTTGATCCTCTTCCTGCGGTGAAGACATATGAATCATTTACATACACTGCCTTTGATATTCCGAGTCCTTTCGCACCCAGAAAAAATGAACAGGTACAGCATGTCAGCAGCGATTTACAGCCTGATTTAAATCGCCGTAAGGAATTTTTAGAAAGCTATCCGCTGGAAAGTCTTCAGATGGTTGGTTCGTTAGAACAGAATGAAATATTTTATGGCGTGATTAAATCACCGGAAGGTACTTTGTATCGAGTCGCTGTGGGTAATTATCTGGGCCAGGATTTCGGACAAATCCGTCAAATCTCAGAATCGGAAATCAGATTACGGGAAATAATTCAAGACGGCGTCAATGAGTGGACGGAGCGAGTCAGCACACTTATGCTAAAAAATTAGGAGTCATGCAATGAATTTATCGCTGTTCAAAAATTTTTTCTCTGGGTCATGGTGTGTTGTGCTGTCGTTTTTAGTAGCGAGCACCGCTCTTGCAGAATTTAATCCTGAAGCAGGGAAGCAACCTAATAATCTGAAGGGAATAGATATATCGACCATGCAGGATGGTCAAGTTGTTGTCAAGCTTGTCTTGGAAGAAATGCTGGAGGTCACGCCGCCCGGTGTGGCTTTAAGTAATCCAAGCAGAATCTATTTCGATTTTTATAATGTCTCCAATGGTCTGGGTAAGAATTATCAGGTCATTGACGAAGGCGATCTGCACAGTATCAATATTGTACAAGTTGGTGATCGGACGCGAGTTGTGCTGAATCTCTCCAGATTGATGCACCATGATACGCAGATTCAGGAAAAATCGCTGTTGATCATATTGAATACAGTTTCCGATCGTCATCAGAGAGAAAGCGCAACAGCCGCGCAATTTACTCGCGATGTATCTGAGAAAGCGCTCAATAGTGTGCTGGATGTGGATTTCAGACGTGGCGAAACAGGTGAAGGCCGGATTGTCGTTGATATGATGCATGCCGGAACAGGTATTGATGTACGCAAACTGGGTGAAAATCTGGTGGTGGAATTTGTCGACACCTATTTGCCGCGTAATCTGGAAAGAAGATTAGATGTTATTGACTTTGGAACACCTGTAAAAATTATTGATACTGTCGTGCAAGGCGATAACGTGCGGATGATAGTTGAGCCTATTGGACGCTGGGAGCATTCCGCGCGTCAAATGGAGAATCAGTTTGTTCTGGAAGTTCGATCGTTGACCGAAGACGAGGACGAAATTGCAAAACGCAGGCGTGAGAATGGGGGTTATGTAGGCGAGCGGTTGTCACTCAATTTTCAGAATGTGGAGATTCGTGCCGTGCTGCAGGTTATCGCCGATTTTACCAATCTGAATATTATCGCCAGTGATTCCGTTGGTGGTAATCTGACTTTACGTTTGCGGGACGTGCCTTGGGATCAGGCGCTGGATATTGTATTGCAATCCAATGGTCTGGCCATGCGGCAAACGGGTAATGTCATTTTTGTTGCGCCAAGCAAGGAGTTGGCGGATCGAGAATTGCTGGATCTGGAAGCCAGATTGCAGATTTCGGAAATGGAGCCATTGATGACTGAAACATTCCAGCTCAATCATCGTCGGGTAAATTCGATATCATTTGAAGGCATGCTGAGTAATCGAGGTACCATCAATCTTGATGAGATCAGTAACACAATGACAGTTACCGATATTCCGGTCAAAATAGCTGAAATCAGAAAACGTGTTAAACGACTCGATGTGTTTGAAAGGCAGGTTATGATCGAGGCGCGGATCGTAGAGGCAACTGAAACATTCAGCCGAAATCTTGGTGCGCGCTTTGGCGTTAAGAATGTTTCCAACCTGGGCAGTCAACGACTGGGTGTTTCGGGTAATGTCATCGATTCGGGTAATCTGGTCAGTGGTCAATCAGTAGCTGGTGGCGATAATCTGAATGTCAATCTGCCTGCCGCTGCGGCGGCGGCAGTCGGTGGGCCTGCTACGTTAGGTTTAAGCCTGTTGAAAATCAATGATGGTCGTTTGATTAATCTCGAGCTGTCCGCTTTGGAAACGGATACCAAAGGCAGGGTCATTGCGAGTCCGCGTGTAGTCACTGCGCATGGTGTGGAAGCAATTATCGAGCAGGGTGATCGCGTGCCTTTTCAGCAAGCAACGAGTAGCGGTGCGACGAGTGTTCGATTTGTCGACGCGACATTGAGCCTGAAAGTCAGGCCGCTAATTACCTATGATAATCAGATCGATATGGAGCTCAGTGTTAATCAGGATAAGATTGGTCAAAGCGTAAATGCTTTCTTGCCGCCGGCAATTAATACCAAAAAGGTGACAACCAAAATTTTGGTGGAGAATGGTGGAACCGTTGTCATCGGGGGTATTTTCGAGCGCAACGAGGCCAATGTGGTCAATAAAGTGCCGTTACTCGGCGATATTCCCTATGTCGGCCATGTGTTCAGAAATACTGCGAAACGTGACGACAAGCGTGAGCTGCTAGTCTTTGTAACGCCGCGTATCCTGAACGAAACGCTGAATCTTCAGTAACAAACAGTCCAGATAGCTATCTAAACTCCAGCCTGAAATCCATTCTGCCGCCATGCTTCGTACGTGATAATGGCGACAGTGTTGGATACATTCAGGCTGCGGCTAGCTGGGGTCATAGGGACACGAACATGCTGTTTTGTTCCAATGCTGGTTAGAATTTCCTGTGGCAATCCACATGTTTCTGCGCCGAATATAAAGGCATCGCCTCGCCGATAATTAATGCTGTCGTAACGTGTGTTTCCTTTGGTGGTAATAGCGAACAGACGGTGCCCTGAAAGTGCGAGTATACAACTGGACCAATTTTCATGGATTTTGACAGCGGCTAATGCGTGATAATCGAGCCCGGCTCTTAACAATTGCTTGTCATTCAGAATAAATCCCAATGGCTTCACCAGATGCAATTGAGCGCCGGTGTTGGCGCTTAATCGAATGATATTGCCGGTATTTTGAGGAATTTCGGGTTGGTAAAGAATGATATGAAACATGATAACTGCACGTGTTAACTAAGAATTTCTTTAAAAATTGACATCTGGAATAGCTTGAATAGGGTCCGATTGAACGCGGGCAATGACCCAGTTGGAAATTTTTGCGGCACCTTTTATACGTAACTGTTGCGCTAAAGCATGCAATGTGGCGCCGGTTGTCATTACATCGTCTATGACAGCGACATGGCTGCCCGATAGGTCCAGCGTACAATTGAATGCATTGCGTACGTTCTTTTGACGCAATTTCCAGGCTAATTCGGTTTGTGGCGGCGTATTGCGAACACGCTTGCAGCTGTCAAGATCCATTTTTATGTTCATTGCGCGTGCGACGCAGCGCGCTATTTCAACAGCCTGATTAAAACCTCTTTCCTGTAATCTCCGGGCGTGCAGCGGCATCGGTATGATCAAATCGGGTTTGTGAGCAGACTCCAGATACCGCAGTTTGTCAATCAGTAATCGCGCCAGAATAGGTGCAATGGCCAGTTGCGCTCGGTATTTTAATGCGTGTATCAGTGCATCGACTGGAAAAGTGTAAGTTAATGCGGCAACTGTGGCGTCGAAGGCAGGTGGGGTGGCAAGACACGAACCGCATACCTGTGAGCGATGCGGCTGTGCTGGATGGAAAGCAAACGCACTTAAACAAATCGGGCAGTGGTGAGCGGGGATTCCGGGTAAGTGTTGCAGGCAAGCATCGCAAAAATCCTGTGTACACGTTGCATCACATAAGATGCAATTTTTATGAAAAAAAGCTTCCAAGGTCGGGTGTAAATATACAAAAATTTTCCCGGTTAAAATTGACAACAGCACCCGAATCCGTAATCATCATTGACATTTCACGTGTTGAAATCAAACAGGCCAAATCAATTTATAGGAAATCATATGCGTTGCGATTCATTCACCGCTGATCAAACCGGTCATCTGAAAAATGCCGACAGTATAACTCATTCGGCAGACAAGCCAGTCAGATGGCCTATTAAAGAAATACAGGCGCTGCTTGATATGCCGTTTAATGATCTGATTTTTCAGGCGCAACAGGTACACCGCGAGTTTCATAACGCTAATGCTGTTCAGTTGTCTACGCTGATATCGGTCAAAACCGGTGGTTGTCCGGAAGATTGCGGTTATTGTCCGCAGGCGGCGCGTTATCACACCAATGTCGAGAATCAGGATATGCTGTCGGTTGATGATGTGCTCGCTGCGGCGACGGCTGCAAAAGCGCAGGGCGCCACACGATTTTGCATGGGTGCTGCATGGCGCGGCCCTAAACAGCGGGATATCGAGAAGATGACCGCGATGATCAGTGCAGTTAAGGATCTGGGCATGGAAACCTGTGCCACGCTGGGCATGCTTAAACCTGGACAGGCGAAGCAGTTGGGTGATGCCGGGCTGGATTACTATAACCATAATCTGGATACTTCGCCTGACTATTACCAAGAAATCATTACAACGCGGCAGTATAAGGACAGACTGAATACCTTGCAGGAGGTGCGTGACGCTGGGATCAATGTCTGCTGCGGCGGTATCGTTGGTATGGGTGAGACGCGCGAGGCGCGCGCGGGGCTGATTGCGCAACTGGCCAACCTGGAGCCTTATCCAGAATCGGTGCCGATTAACCATCTGGTGCAGGTCGAAGGAACACCGCTCTATGGAACCGCTAAGCTCGATCCGTTTGAATTTGTACGTACCATAGCCGCAGCGCGGATCACCATGCCGAAAGCGATGGTGCGTCTATCCGCAGGCAGGCGTGAAATGTCGGAGGCAATACAGGCGTTATGTTTTCTGGCGGGCGCGAATTCCATTTTCTATGGTGATAAATTACTGACCACTGGTAATCCTGAAGCGCGACAAGATCAAATTTTATTCGAAAAACTGGGTGTGCAATCGTTGTAATATCGGTTTTAGTTGTAACCTGAGCTGTGAATTTGAGTTTTAGCAGAATGCATGTTTCCTGATCTGATCGAACAGCTGCATGTTCGGGAGCAGCAAGGTTTAAAACGTCACCGTACCGTTACGGCGGGCCCGCAGTCAGTGCGTGTTGTTATTGACAATCGTGCATATCTCTCGTTCTGCAGTAATGACTACTTGGGTCTCGCCGGTCATCCAGAACTGGTGCAGGCGGCCTGCGAAGGCGCCCGGCTGTACGGAGTGGGAGCGGGTGCATCGCATCTCATCAATGGACACAGTGCGGCGCACCATGCCCTGGAGCAAGTGCTGGCGAATTTTACCGGTTTCCCGGCGGCGTTGTTGTTCTCCACGGGCTATATGGCCAATATGGGTGTAATCACTGCATTGGTCGGGAGAGGTGACGCCATTTTTGCGGATAAACTGAATCACGCTTCATTGAACGAGGCGGCGCTGCTTTCCAGAGCGCGCCTGCTTCGCTATCCCCACTGCGATACCGCTGCGCTTGAACGGCAGCTTGCTGCGTCAACTTGCAGGCGCAAACTGATTGTGACCGATGCAGTATTCAGCATGGACGGCGATATTGCGACGATCGACCGATTGATCGAATTGTGCGAGCACTATGATGCCATGTTGCTGCTGGACGATGCACATGGGTTTGGTGTATTGGGTAATAAAGGTCGTGGTGTATTGTTTTCTTCGACAGGGAGAGCATTGCCCTCTGAACAAGTCGTTTCACGAATTATTTATATGGCGACGCTGGGCAAAGCTGCGGGTGTGTTTGGCGCGTTTGTCGCGGCTGCGGATGCGGTTGCAGAAACGCTGATACAGACGGCAAAAAGCTATATTTATACGACAGCCAGTCCGCCTTTACTGGCTCACGCCTTGTTGAAAAGTCTGGAGCGGATCGAAAATGATGATTGGCGGCGCGATAAACTGTACCGGCTGATTGAATTATTAAAAACAAACCTGCAATCTTTAAAATGGCGATTAATGCCCTCGAATACACCCATTCAACCTTTAGTCATAGGAACAGCGCGAGATGCGGTGCGCGTAAGCAGCGCATTGAAAAAGAAAGGCATTCTGGTGCCTGCGATTCGCCAGCCGACCGTGCCGCAAGGCACCGCGCGATTGCGCATCTCGTTATCCGCTGCGCATGAAGAAGCGGATATACAGTTTCTGACCGATGAATTGCATAAAATAGCGGCTGTTCATGATGCGCATGTCTAAGCAACCGATGCATTGCGAAATACTGGGCAGCGGCCCGGATCTGGTTTTGCTGCATGGCTGGGCAATGCATGGCGGCGTGTGGCGGGGCGTCCGTGAGCAGCTGGCGATGAAGTATCGCGTGCATTTGTTTGATCTGCCTGGACATGGTCTCAGCCCGATGCTTGAACCCGGTGACTTCAATCATGTGGTTGAAGTCATCAACGAAAATCTGCCCGACGATTGTATCGTTTGCGGTTGGTCACTCGGTGGCCAGATTGCCATGCAGCTTGCAATAAACAATCCTGAGCGGATAAGAAAACTGGTGCTGGTGGCAACTACGCCTTGTTTTGTGCAGCAACAGGACTGGTCATGGGGAATGGAGCATCGATTTCTGCAATTTTTTTTGGAGAATCTGCATCTGAACTATAAAACGACCATCAATCGTTTTCTGACTTTGCAAATCAACGGGGAACAGCGCTCGACGCATGTTTTAACACAATTGCGCGCCTGTTTTTTTGAGCGTGAGCGGCCGGATTATGCTGCATTGCAAAAAGGACTTGCGATTTTGCAGGCGAATGATCTGCGCGGCAAACTGCAAAACATAACACAGCCTGTGCTGCTACTGCATGGTGATCGTGATGTGATTACACACCCTTGCGCTGCGCAATGGATGGCGCGGCAGCTGAAAAACGCCAGACTCGTCATGTTTCCGCAATGCGGTCATGCGCCTTTTTTGTCCGACCCCGAGCAATTCGTGACTTGTATTCATGCATTCTGATTTTATTCTGAACAAGCGCCAGGTGCGTAATGCGTTTGAAAAAGCGGCAGCCAGCTATGATCAATCAGCGGTATTACAGCGTGAAGTCAGTAATCGCATGTTTGAACGCCTGGAATTGATCAAATATATGCCGGAAAGAATACTGGACGCCGGCAGCGGCACCGGTTACGGCAGCCGCAAACTGGCTAAGCGCTATCCTGATAGTCAATTGCTGGCTACCGATATTGCGCTCGGCATGCTTCTGCAATCGCGATCTCAGGAAGAACGACCGAGCGGTGGTTCGCGGTTCTGGCCATTCCGGAAGAAAAGTACAGTGCAGTATGCCTGTGTTGATATTGAGCAATTGCCATTCAAGGATGGAAGCATCGGTATGGTCTGGTCTAATTTGACACTGCAATGGTGCAATGATCTGGATCGTACTTTTCGGGAGATTAACCGTGTGCTGTCAACAGATGGCCTGATCATGTTCAGTACGTTGGGACCTGATACCTTAAAAGAACTCAGGCATGCTTTTGCGCAGGTGGATCAGTATGCGCATGTTAACCGGTTCATCGATATGCATGATATCGGTGACCTGCTTGTGCATAATCGATTCGCCACGCCAGTTATGGATATGGAATATATCACGCTGACTTATGACGATGTACGCAGCGTCATGCATGATCTGAAAGCCATCGGCGCGCATACTGTCGGGCAAGGCAAGCGCCCGGGATTGACCGGAAAAGCAAAATGGCGACAGGTTATCGCACAATATGAAACCTTGCGCGCCAACGGTAAATTGCCGGCGACTTTTGAAGTTGTCTACGGGCATGCCTGGAAATTGCCGCCAAAGCAAACGGTGGTGACACCTGAACTGCGCAGACAAATCCTTATGGAATGACCCGTACAATGCCCTCAGGCTTGTTTGTAACCGGCACCGATACCGGTGTCGGCAAAACATATATCAGCTGCCTGCTGTTGCATGCGCTGGCAGCCCGGAATATGGCGGTTGTCGGCATGAAACCGATCGCCGCCGGCTGTGAGAACGGCCAGTGGCGGGATGTCGAATTGCTGCGCTTCGCAAGCAATGTAGATGTCCCGCTTGACGATCTGAATCCCTATGCGTTGCAAACACCCATTGCACCCCATATTGCCGCCCGGCAAGAAGGTGTGACGATAAAAATAGCGTATATCGGGCAATGTTACGATCGATTAGCGAGAAATGCCGAGTTAGTTATTGTTGAGGGGGCTGGTGGACTCCTGGTGCCGATAAACACTTATGAAACAACTATTGATCTGGTGCGGACGCTGAATCTGCCGGTAATGCTGGTTGTCGGTATGCGGCTGGGGTGTATCAATCACGCGCTGTTGACTGCGCAGGCAATCAAACACGCTGGTTTGTGTCTTGTCGGATGGGTGGCCAATTGCGTTGATCCCGGCATGCTGGCGCTGGAGGAAAATATTGCCGCTTTACAGCATAGAATTGACGCGCCGTTGCTGGGCCAAATACCGTTCACCGAAACATCCGATTTAACACAACAGGCGCAGCGTATTGAAGTTGATAAGCTGATTCAGATTATCGGACAGGGGGAATGAGCCGTTTTGGTTTTTTCGTAATATGAGACCAGATCGCGAATGGCTTCGGCATTCGTCCAGGAAAAAACCTTTTCGGCAGCTTGCTGCCAAGGTAGCCAGCGATACGCGAGATGTTCTTCCGGTGCAATTGTTACGGGTTTAGGTTCAGGCAGGCATAGACTGAAAACATGCTCCGTATTGTGCGTTATTCCGGGCGCGTAGCGCCAGCGCCATTCTTCAAAAATTTCATACTGATTTTCCGTTTCCCAATCCGAAAGCGATGACAGCGGGTAAGCTGTCGGACTTAATCCGGTTTCTTCATTGATTTCACGAATCGCTGTTTCCCGTAGCGTTTCTCCCACGTTCTGACTGCCGGTGACTGATTGCCAATAACCCGGGTGGTCTGCGCGTTCGAGCAGCAAAACCTGTAAATCCGGTGTATGAATGATCACCAGAACGGATACAGGAATTTTGTATGTCGAAATATCACGATTCATCGAAAAGCCCTGGCTATGTAGCTTGCTCAGTTTTGCGCAACCGGATATTCAATTCCTTGAGCTGTTTTTCCTCAACTGTACTCGGTGCGTGTGTCAACAGGCACTGTGCGCGCTGTGTTTTCGGAAATGCGATGACATCGCGGATTGATTCGGAACCGGTCATCAATGTGACGATGCGATCCAGTCCGAAAGCTATGCCGCCATGGGGAGGCGCACCATATTGTAGCGCTTCAAGCAGAAAGCTGAATTTTTCCTGTGCTTCTTCGGCAGAGATATTGAGTGCCTGGAACACTTTTGACTGAACATCCTGGCGGTGAATACGTACCGAACCGCCGCCGATTTCGGAACCATTAAGCACCATATCGTAAGCTTTTGACAATGCCGCACCGGGATTGGTGCTCAGCAGTTCCTCATGACCATCCGCCGGAGAGGTGAACGGGTGGTGCAATGCTTGCCAGCGATTTTCTTCCTCGTCCCATTCGAACATGGGGAAGTCAACAACCCATGCGGGCTGCCAGTCTGACGTAGCGTGGCCGTGCTGATGCCCGACCTTGATGCGCAACGCACCGAGCGATTCGTTGACAATCTTGGCCTTGTCCGCGCCAAAGAAAATCAGGTCGCCATCCCGTGCGCCGGTGCGTTCAAGTATGGTCTGTATGATGTCCTCCGGCAGGAATTTTAGTATGGGTGACTGTAATCCAGCCTGCCCTTCAGCGAGATGGTTGACCTTGATATAAGCCAGTCCTTTGGCGCCGTAAATACCGACAAACTGCGTGTAGTCGTCGATTTCCTTGCGTGTCAGCTGGCCGCCATCAGGGACACGCAGGGCGGCAACCCGGCCGTTCGGTTTTTCAGCGGCTTCACGGAATACCTTGAACGGCACGTCTTTCATGATGTCAGTCAATTCCGTCAATTCCAGTGAGACGCGCAAGTCCGGCTTGTCACTGCCGTATTTGTGCATTGCTTCGGCATAGGTCAGGCGCGGAAACGGATCAGGCAGTTCAATATTGCTGACCGATTTGAACAACTGGCGGATCATGGCTTCCATCAGTGCCATGATTTCTGCTTCCGTCAGGAAAGAAGTTTCAATATCGATTTGAGTGAATTCGGGTTGCCGGTCGGCACGCAGGTCTTCGTCGCGAAAACAGCGTGCGATCTGATAATACCGGTCAAATCCGGAAACCATCAGTAATTGCTTGAATAATTGCGGTGATTGCGGTAGCGCGAAGAAATGGTTCGCATTGACGCGTGACGGCACTAGGTAATCGCGCGCGCCCTCGGGCGTGGATTTGGTCAGTATCGGTGTTTCGATATCGAGAAACCCCTGCTGGTCGAGAAAAACGCGCACCGCCATGGTCACCTTGTGCCGCAGGCGCAAATTCGACTGCATCACCGGGCGGCGCAGATCGAGATAACGATGTTCCAGCCGGACAAACTCGCTGATATGGTCATCGTCCATGAGGAACGGTGGTGTCAGCGAGGTATTCAGGATGTCCATATTGACTACCAGCACTTCGATTTCTCCGCTGTACAGCGCCGGGTTGACCGTACCTTCAGGGCGTCGTCTGACTTTGCCGATGACCTTCAGTACATATTCATTGCGAATTTTTTCAGCGAGCTGAAATGTTTGAATATTGTCGGGATCACAGACCACTTGCACCAATCCTTCGCGATCGCGCAGATCAATAAAAATCACTCCGCCATGGTCGCGACGGCGATGCACCCAGCCGTACAGAGTGACGATTTCATCGAGATATTGGGTATTGATGGCTCCGCAGTAATTTGTGCGCATAATATGTATTCAGGCTGGAAGTAACAGATATTGAATTGAAAAAATTAAGAAATGAATCGCAAAATTTACTTGATTAATCAGTTGCAGTGGGTGTAGTAACACTGGCCTTGGTTTCATTCGATTTTGCCACAGGTGGTGTTGTGTCTATTTTTGAGCTTGCTTTGGCTGCTGTTTGGGAGTTTGCTTTGGACTCCGAAGATTGCGGCAGTGCATCGCTTTTTTCAGATTTTGCTGTGACCGGCTTGTTCTTGAAATCAGTCACATACCAGCCGCTGCCTTTCAACTGAAATCCGGCGGCTGAAATCAGCTTGACATATTCCGTACTGCCACACGCCGGGCAGGTTGTGATCGGCGCGTCGCTCATCTTCTGGATATGTTCTTTCCTGACGCCGCATGAATTGCAAAGATATTCATAAATGGGCATAAAAACCTCCAACAATTCAAAAAATAAATAAACCGGATATTATACCTTAACGTGAATATTGCACCAGTAGGTCATCGGGCAATACCAGTACAGCGCAGGCATAGTCGCAGTGACTAAGTGATACTTCGTCATTTACAAATAATCATACTGCGCCAGAGAGTTTACGCGTGAATCGTATTGACGTCATCCAGGAGACCCAGATGTTTCAATCGGAATTTAAGATCCGCTCAGTGATGCTGCTAAAGTAGGTCATGCACAAGCTTTATGTGAATTGTAAGAGAGCTTGCGAAACTGTTTAGTGGGATTGGATAGTTGGGGCGCGCTTGACGAGAAATATTGTTCGCGGAATATCCGATCGGTATTCTGATAATGAGAAACTATGTGATTTTGCAATGATTGTCGATCAATTCCTTATAGATATAGTTGCGCAAGGTTGCGATTTGATCAGGTGTCAATTGGATAAACTCAATCCCGTATATTAAAATACCAATCTCATTTTTGCTGATTTGAAATGACCGGATAAGTGCTTGTAGTGATAAAGAAACAGCTTTGTCTTCTAATTCGACATTAAACGCAATGCCAATGGCATTTCCTTTTTCTCCCAAATCAGCACGAATGGAGATCTCGGCGCCTGTGGCGCTGAGATTGGTAATATTTCCATCATAGGATTGATCATTGAATGAGATTTTTGTTTCGATATTGCTTTTGATGCGGATTGATTTTCGTATCGTTTGTCCAGATATCTCTCTGGGAAATGATAGATGGATGTATTTGAATGGCAGTTTTACGACGTGTTCGACAATAACATTGAAGCTGAATATGCATTGTCCATTGAAAAAACGAACCAGGAGTTGTTCACCTTCAAGGAATAATGGATTGCCGGGCTTTCGACTCGTCTCCGGCAGATGAATGATCAGGGTTTTTTCTGGAACGTAACCGATAACATGAACAGTACAATAATCACTTCTGGGTGAAATACCCAATTTTTTTCCGTAAGGATTTGCTTTGACTTGTAGTTTGTCGCCAACTTTCAATCTGATATCATCAAATTCAAGTGATGTTGAAAGATTGTTGTTTGCTGTGGATGGCTCCAGTGGGATGCTATGTTGCATTTTATCGTCAGATTCTTTGAAAAATATGGATAATCATAACTCTGTTTCAAATAATCGGCTGTCATGCGCTTTTTTTTAGTTTTATCCGATTGAATTGCAACAATTAGACCAGTGATTGCAAATTTTTCTGAGTATTCGCTAACGATACGTGAAGGTAAATCCGCTCTGCACGCACTCAAGCACATTTGTGGTGGAGCGGAGTAAAAGCTTTGTTTTTATTGATTCTTTTTCTGGATAAGCTCAATTTTGTATCCGTCAGGGTCTTCCACAAAAGCAATGATTGTAGCGCCATGTTTCATGGGACCTGCTTCGCGCGTTATTTTTCCGCCCCGCTTTCGAATCTCTTCGCAGGCGCTATAGGCATCATCAACTTCAATGGCGATATGTCCGAAACCTTCACCGAGATGATAGTGACTGGTATCCCAGTTGTGAGTGAGCTCCAATACCGCGCCATCGGTTTCATTTTGGTAGCCGACGAATGCCAGTGTAAAGCGTCCGTCGGGGTAATCTTTCTGGCGCAGAAGCTTCATGCCCAGTACCTGGGTATAAAAGGCAAGTGATTTTTCGAGATGACCAACGCGCAGCATGGTATGCAGAATACGCATTATATTTTCACCATTTCAAAATCCTCTTTGCGTGCCCCGCATTCCGGGCAGGTCCAGTTGATAGGGACATCTTCCCAGCGCGTGCCCGGAGGAATGCCTTCCTCGGGTGATCCTTTTTCTTCATCGTAAACGTAGCCGCAGATTAAACACATGTAACGATTATAGTTCTGATTTTCTTCCATAGACATAATAGCTCGTCATTTCCATTTGAGTTAAAATGCTATTTTACGGTATTAATGCATGTTACAGCCACCCCCAAATGTACTTTCGTTTGCAGCCAATGACCCCAGTGGTGGAGCGGGTATACAGGCTGATTTGCTCACCATAGCCAGCATGGGTTGCCACCCATTGCCTGTCATAACCGCGATTACAGTTCAGGATACGACCGGTGTCGAGGAAGTGCTGCCATTGGATGCGGAATGGATTGAAAATCAGGCCAGGACAATATTGGAAGATATGCCTGTGCATGCCTTCAAGCTTGGTTTGCTGGGTAGTGTTGAGATCATCGCAGCAATCGCCGAGATTGTATCGGATTATCCGGAAATACCGCTGATCATGGATCCTGTACTCACTTCGGGGCGAGGTGATGAATTGGCCAATGACGACATGATTGACGCGATGTGCGGACTGTTGCTGCCGCAAGTAACATTACTAACGCCCAACAGTCTGGAAGCGCGGCGTCTCGCTGCATTTGATGATGAAGACAATAATCCGGATACTTTGTCGCTGGATGAGTGTGCGCACAGGTTGCTGGATATGGGGTGTGAGTATGTGCTGATTACCGGTACGCATGAAAACACAGCGGATGTTGCGAATACATTATTCAGTGCCGCTGGCAGGGTGCGCAGCGATGAATGGAAGCGCTTGCCAGGCAGTTATCATGGCTCAGGGTGCACGCTGGCTTCTGCGATTGCCGCATCCATGGCCAACGGTCTGGCCGTGAATGAAAGTGTTTATGCCGGTCAGAAATACACTTGGCAGACGTTGAATGCAAGCTTTCGTCCTGGTATGGGACAGCACATTCCTAATCGACTTTTTTGGACCGACTTCGCCAACAGTATCGTCAGCAAGAAAAAGTCATGAACCGTGATAGTCGCAGCCGTCATGACCGCATTATCAGCGGCTTGTATGGCATAACACCGGATATGACGGATACAGCAGCCTTGATAGCCCGGACCGAACAGGCGCTCGCTGGTGGTGCGCGATTGATTCAATATCGCAACAAGACAGCAGATGCTGTTTTGCGCCGCAGTCAAGCCGAGCTGCTGGCGCAGCTGTGTCGAAGATATGACGTGCCGCTGATCGTCAATGATGATCCGGATCTGGCGCTGGAAATTGGCGCTGATGGCGTTCATGTAGGGGAACATGATAGCGGTGTCGCGGCGGCCAGAAAGCAGCTTGGTCCAGGGAAAATCGTCGGCGCATCCTGTTACAATAAGCCGGATCTGGCACATGCGGCCCAGATACAGGGCGCTGATTATGTTGCCTTCGGTGCATTCTATCCAACCTCGACAAAACAGAACACGGTTGTTGCGACAATCGGCATGTTGAAACAGGTTAAAAATAGTCTTGCTGTGCCCGTGGTGTGTATAGGCGGCATTAATACAGCGAATGCGTTACCGTTAATTGAAGCCGGTGCGTGTGCGATTGCGGTGTGCCAGGCGTTATATCAGGCCAGGCATATACGCGAAACGGCGGAAAAGTTTTCCCGGTTTTTTCCAGTTTGAGATAAAAACCCTATTTTGAATTGATTGATTATATTTGAGAGTGATTTGATGACTTCACGTAACCAACAGCTTTTTGAACAATCCCAGAAATATATCCCCGGCGGTGTGAACTCACCCGTGCGCGCCTTTAAATCAGTTGGCGGTACGCCCGTTTTTTTTCAGCGCGGTCAAGGCGCACACTTCTGGGATGTTGATGGTAAGCGTTATATCGATTATGTTGGCTCATGGGGGCCGCTGATATTGGGTCATGCGCATCCTCATGTGGTCAAAGCGGTACAGAAAACAGTGGAACATGGACTGACATTTGGCGCTCCGACCGAAGCCGAGCTGGAAATTGCCGAATTGATCTGCAATCTGGTTCCCTCGATCGAACAAGTGCGGCTGGTGAGTTCCGGTACCGAAGCGGGGATGAGTGCCATACGCCTTGCTCGTGGTTACACCGGGCGTAACAAGATTATCAAATTTGAAGGCTGTTATCACGGTCATGATGACTGCCTGCTGGTTAAAGCCGGTTCGGGTGCGCTGACGTTTGGCAATCCAAGCTCTGCGGGTGTGCCGCAGGAAACCACAGGGCACACCATTGTACTGGATTATAATGATTTGTCCGGATTGGAAGCGAGTTTTAAGAAATTTGGTGAAGAGATAGCCGCCGTCATTGTAGAGCCTGTGGCGGGGAATATGAATCTGATCGCACCAAAGGCGGATTTCCTGTCGACATTGCGTGCACTATGTACACAATATGGCAGTGTGTTGATTTTTGATGAAGTAATGACAGGTTTCCGCGTTGGTCTTGAATGCGCGCAAGGACTTTATCAGATTAAACCTGATCTTACAGTGCTTGGCAAAGTGATTGGCGGTGGTATGCCGATGGCTGCGTTTGGCGGCAGACGCGAGATCATGCAATGTCTTGCGCCTGTTGGCGCAGTCTATCAAGCCGGAACTCTGTCAGGTAACCCCGTTGCAGTGGCTGCCGGGTTGACGACACTGAAGCTGATACAGGAAAAGGGATTTTATGACAATCTCGCAACCACAACCCGCCAGCTGACTGAAGGTTTGACCGCTAGTGCTTGTAAACACGGTATTGATTTTTGTGCACAGTCAATAGGTGGCATGTTTGGTCTTTATTTCAGCAAAAACATTCCGAGTAGCTTTGCTGAGGTCATGTCATGCGATAGGGAGGCCTTTAACCGATTCTTCCATGCAATGCTGGACAGAGGCGTCTACTTTGCACCGTCGGCGTTTGAAGCCGGATTCGTATCCACCATGCATGGTGACAGTGAAATCAACGAAACGTTGTCGGCGGCGGACAGTATTTTTACTGATTGGTAGAAGAAACGCGAGGTACTGCGGTAAAAGAATATGAATACAATAATCTATTGAACTTTCTTTTACCGCATTTCTGTTTTAGCAGAGTTTTGAGAAACTACCTGTGTAATCTGTTTTGTCAGGTATTGTCTCCTCGATTGCATTTTTCTGCGTTTTGTTAGCGCATACCTTGAATATAGGCTGATACAGCGCGTTTTTCGGCACCGCTCATACGTGTTAGCACATCCTGCATGACTTTGTTGTCATTGGTGCGTTCACCTTTGTTGAATAAATCGAGTTGGTTAAGCGTATAGTCCGCATGCTGGCCTGCCAGTGCAGGGTAGCGTGGCGGAATGCCTGTGCCGGTAGGGCCGTGGCAGCTTGCGCATGCAGGCACGCCATTCTCGATGTTACCGCCATGGTAAAGTATTTTACCCAACGTCAAAAGATCCTTGTCACCAGCCGCATTACCAGGTGCTGGTTTCTGTGATGCATAGAAATCAGCCAGATTAGCCATATCTTCTTTGCTGAGTGCCGCAACCATTGGTGTCATGGCGGCGCTGTTGCGAACGGCTGTTTCGCCTTCCTCGGCTTTAAATTCCATTAATTGTTTTAAAAGGTATTCAGGATGCTGGCCGGCTAAACTCGGGAAGTTTGGAATCATGCTGTTACCATCTGCGCCATGGCAACCGGCGCAGACGCCTGCGGCAATTTCCTGGCCTGATGCTGGGTTGCCAGCTGCTATTGCTGCTTCGATTTCCTGTTCTTTTGCAACAACGTCAGCGGGAACGCCATCTACAATTCTCGGTTCTACAATTTCCGCATTTTCATTTTCTAACGCATCTTCAGCCGTAATAGCTGTTGTTGCTAGCGCCAGAGCAAAAACTGATACCATTGCTAAACTTTTTTTAATCATTTTCATAATGTTCTGAATTCCGTATTTTTAAGCCATCAAAATTCTGGTACTTTTGGTTTGTGAGATCAACGTTGCATTTTATCAAGGCATAACATTGTTCACAACAAGATTTGTGAAAATGCACATATAAATTTAATAACTTAATGAGGAAAATATTTTCTTTGCTATTGGCTGCCAATATTTTATTCGCAGGCATGATGAATTTTCAATCCCATCAGCAAGAACCTGTTTTACTTGCGGTGAGTCCCGAGAAAATTATCCTGCTACAGTCTTCGATGGATTGCATTGTATGGGGGGATTTTACAGAAGAAGACTTGTCGCGCGCTGATGCTGTGCTAGATCAGCTGAAATTGCCACGATCATATAAACAGGTATTTTCAAAATCGATCAGCATATATCAGGTATATACTGCGCCTTTCGGTAACCGTCAGGCTGCTGAAAGAGAAATCAACAAACTGAGAAATTTGGGTTTTATCAGTCATCGCGTATCAGAAGCTGGGGAACGATTAAACGCGATTTTTTTTGGTGAATTCGAGAATCAGGCGGCTGCTGAAAAATTATTGGAGCAACTGAAGGAAAAAAGTGAAGTCAGCGCAATGATTTATCAGCATAAAATTGAATTAAAAAAGTATTTGATTTTTGATACTGAGCCACAGATAGCCGCAACGCTTGGCTATCTGACTGATCAATTTCCCGACAGTAATATGGAACAGCAGACCTGCGAGCGCTTATAATAAAAATATACACATGAAATTTATCCATTGCATGTCAGAAAAACAAATTCCGATCTGTGATAGCAATAGATGTCTTCACAAAACGAATAAGAACGCTTAAATATATATGAAGAAGGTAACCATTAAATCCGCGCAGGAAATCGAGAAAATGCGTGTGGCTGGCAGGCTTGCATCCGAAGTGCTCGATTACATTACGCCTTTCGTAAAACCAGGAATAACAACGGAAGAACTTGACATCCTGTGTCACAACTACATGGTTGATATCCAGAAAACTATTCCCGCGCCGCTGAATTACGCGCCATCAGGGCACAAGCCTTATCCAAAATCCATTTGCACTTCGGTCAATAATCAAATCTGTCATGGTATACCGAGTGCGAGGCAATTAAAAAACGGTGATATTTTAAATATCGACATCACCGTCATCAGTGACGGTTATCATGGCGATACCAGCCGCATGTTTTATATTGGCGAGCCCTCAATTCAAGCCCGGCGTTTATGCGAAGTGACTTATGAAGCCATGTGGCGCGGAATTGAGGTTGTCAAGCCTGGCAATCATCTTGGCGACATTGGACATGTTATACAGAAACTCGCTGAAAGCGTCGGTTACAGCGTGGTCAGAGAATTTTGCGGTCACGGTATTGGAAAAAAATTCCATGAAGATCCTCAAGTGTTGCATTATGGCAAGCCGGGCACGGGGCTGGAGCTCAAGCCGGGCATGATATTTACGATTGAACCCATGATCAATGCCGGTAAAGCGGCTATACGTCATCTTCCCGATGGCTGGACAGTGACGACAAAAGACAGCAGTCTGTCCGCGCAATGGGAGCATACCGTGCTGGTGACCGACGACGGCTATGAAGTATTGACAGTTTCCAGCGGGGCTCCGTTCAAACCGGTATATCGTTTCTAAATTCAAACCATACTATGCTCATGATACGCAGTCACAGTCGCAGTCCTTCTCAAATCAGGCCGATTCACATGGTGAGACACTACACCAAACATGCAGATGGTTCTGTACTTATTGCCTATGGTGATACTCAAGTCATTTGCACAGCAAATATCATTGAAAATGTGCCTTCATTTCTCAAGGGAAAAAATCAGGGGTGGCTTACTGCGGAATATGGCATGTTACCCGGTTCAACCCATGAACGCATGCAGCGTGAGGCCGTCCGTGGGAAACAGTCCGGCCGGACTATGGAAATCCAGCGTCTGATTGGCCGATCATTACGCGCAATTGTTGATTTGTCCAGACTTGGCGAACGCACGATACAGATTGATTGCGATGTCATTCAGGCTGATGGCGGCACCCGGACCGCGAGCGTTACTGGTGCATTTGTCGCGTTGCATGACGCCGTGGGCAAGCTGCTCAGCAGGCAGGCTATCAAGACAACACCGATAGGTAATCATGTGGCCGCTGTATCGGTGGGTATTTATCAAGGCATTCCCGTCCTTGATCTTGATTATCAGGAAGATTCTTCCTGTGATACTGACATGAATGTGATCATGACAGGCGCCAACGAGATCGTGGAGGTACAGGGCACGGCGGAAGGTCACGCATTCAGCCGTCAGGAATTAAATCAGATGCTGGATCTGGCTGAAAAAGGCGTGCAGGAATTAATTACAATCCAGAAAACAACGCTGGGGATTGCCTGACGCCATGTTCGATTTGAAAAATCTGGTGATTGCCAGCGGAAACAAAGGTAAATTGCGGGAAATTGGAACGTTGCTCGCACCACTGAAGATTGCGGTTGTGCCGCAATCCGACTTCAATATCACCGAGATTGATGAACCGCATCCGACGTTCATTGAAAATGCCTTGATCAAGGCGCGCCATGCGAGCCGTCAAACCGGACTGCCTGCGCTAGCCGATGATTCAGGTATTTGCGTCAATGCCTTGAAAGGCGCGCCAGGGGTTTTTTCAGCCCGCTACGCAGGCGAACCGAAATCCGATCAGCGCAATAACATGAAATTGGTGGAAGCGCTGAAAACCGCAACGGATCGCAGCGCATATTATTATTGCGTTGCTGTATTGCTGCGTCATGCCGAAGATCCGCAACCCATTATCGCGGAGGGTTTGTGGCATGGCGAGTTTATTCTCGAGCCACGCGGTGATGGGGGATTCGGTTACGATCCCCACTTTCTGCTGCCTGAACTCGGCAGAACGGCTGCGGAGCTTAATCTGGACACAAAAAATACGATCAGTCACCGCGGCAAGGCGTTGGCAAAATTGATTGAAGCCCTGCGTTCCTGAATGGTATGTTGGATTTATCTTTAGCGCATCTCTAAAAATCCAGATTTTGTCACAACACGCTGGTGCTCACAAAAAATGTTTCCATACACAGTACTATATGCTGCGCCAATATTTTTTGCTCGCGTCGCGTTTTGTTCATTTCTTGTTTAACAGCCTGTTAAAGCTTCGAATTCTCAGAGACGCCGTTTACGTTTTACGGGAACGCAGGGATGGTTTAATCCGTAAATCGTAACAAACCCTTCCGGATCTCAGATGGTTGAACATATTTTGTTGAGTATTTACGGACTATGCATTGCGGCGCTGTTTATTTATGGCGTCAATTGCTACTATATGGTCTGGCGTTTCTGGAAAACGCGTCGGCGTGCGGTGGCGTGTCTACGTCAGCAAATTGAATCGATACAAACTATTTCTCCGGATAATGCATCATTGCCGCATGTAACGACACAGATTCCGCTCTATAACGAAGCCAACGTTGCCGAGCGCGTGATTCGCGCTGTTGCTGATATCGATTATCCACCTGCAAAGCATGAAATCCAGATTCTGGATGATTCCACCGATCAGACTTGTGCCATTGTTGATGCTGTTGCCGCGGCGCTGCGACAATCCGGTAAGGATATTCAGGTTTTTCGCCGCGACAGTCGTCAAGGCTTTAAGGCCGGCGCATTGGCTGCGGGGCTGGCGGTTTGCAAAGGCGAATTTGTTGCAATATTTGACAGCGACTTTGTACCCAATAAAAATTTTCTGCGGCAAATGATCCCGGTGTTGCTTACGGACGAAAAATTGGCTTTCGTACAGGCGCGATGGGGGCATTTGAATGCCGGACATTCGATTCTGACGCAAACGCAAAGCATCGGCATCGACGGTCATTTCATGATCGAGCAGAGCGCGCGGGCTTATAATGGTTTTTTTATGAATTTCAATGGCACGGCGGGTGTTTGGCGAAAATCGGCGATTGAAGACGCCGGCGGCTGGCAGGCCGATACGCTGACTGAAGATATGGACTTGTCGTATCGTTGCCAGCTGGCGGGATGGCGGGCGACTTTTCTGCCTGATGTCGTGGTGCCTGCGGAATTACCGCAAACCTATACCGCATTCAAGAGCCAGCAATTCCGGTGGGCGAAAGGATCGATGCAGACAGCGTTGAAGCTGCTTTCACGCGTGTTGCGTTCCAGCGCGAGCGCCGTGGCGAAGATACAGGCCTTTTTACATTTGACGCATTACAGCATCCACCCCATTATGGTTGTGTTATCGTTACTGACACTGCCGGTTTTGCTGATAATATCGGTCAGTCTGCCATGGCAGATCATGACGCTATTAATGGCGTGCATTGTCGTAGCTATCTGCGGGCCGAGTTCACTGTATATGACGAGTCAGATAGTTGCCAAAAGCAGTTTCAAGAAGCTGTTTTATCTGCCGGTGCTGATGTGTATCGGTGTTGGCATAGCACTTTCCAATACGCGCGCGGTCATTGAAGCGCTGCTGAACATAAAAAGTGGTTTTGTCCGAACACCTAAGCAGGGTGATGCAAAAACCAGTCGATATCCTGTTTATCAGATAGGAACAGGCGTTCTTCCGGTTTTAGAGATTCTACTGGGACTCTATTGCATAGTCAGTCTGCTGTATTATCTGGAAGCAAAGCACTATATGATCGGACCTTTTTTGCTGATATACGCATGTGGCTTTTTACTGGTCGGCATCCGTTCTTTCATTGAAGGATTAACGCAGGACTGACAGGTTTCTTGATGTTCTCTTCATTGTATACCAGACGGTGTCATGGCCGGGATTATGCCTAATACCCGTTTGGCATTCTTTTGTTGTTCAGTCGCTCTGATTCTTTTTGCCGGTACATTGCACTGGACAGGCTGGGCAGATGCTTGCAAAGGGTATGCCATGCTGATTTCCTATGGTCTGGCATTTTTGGGTTGCCTGGGTGCCTGGGCAGGTTTTCCTGATGGTTTTCGCGTATCACAGAAAATCGGTCTGATCCTGTTCGTTTCCCTGATTGTTCGATTGAGCATGATGGGTATTCCGGAATCGGATGACGTATATCGTTACTTATGGGAAGGTAAGCTGGTTACCGCCGGTGAGAGCCCATACACCTTTCCGGCGAATCATCGGCACTATTTGCCTTACCGTGATGCTTATTGGGAAGCGATGAACCATAAAGACAGGTTGACGGTTTATCCGCCGCTGGCCGAATGGTTGTTTGCCGGAATCAGCAGTGTTGCCTATACGCCGTGGGCTTTTAAAATACTGTTTATCATTGCAGACTTATGTGTCATCGGTATGTTGATCGCGTTGTCCGGTCGCTATGAACTGACTTTGCGCAATGTATTGATATATGCGTTGAATCCGTTGTCATTGTTCGCTGTTGCTGGTGAGGCGCATTTTGACGTGCTGTTGATACTGGCCATCCTGTTGTCGGTCTGGTTTGCTGAAGACCGGAAGTTCTACTGGGCCTGGTTCTGGCTGGGAATGGCTATTCAGATCAAAGTTATCGCGGTTGCTTTGTTGCCGCTTTATGTATGGCGATGTCAATGGCAAAAAAGCTGGGTTATCCTGATTCCGTTGGTTATTCCATCGCTGCATTTCATGGCGACATTGCCGGGGTTGTTCCATGGACTATGGCATTTTGGTGGTTTTAGCGCTTTCAATGGGCCGGTGCATGGTCCGCTCAGTGCTATGCTGACGGGTGATACAGTTTCCGCGACCGGTGTCGTGATGGTTCTATTGGGAATCGTGGCGCTATGGATAATCAGGTCGATTTTATCATTCCCTAAAGCGGTGTATTTAACGCTGGCCGCGCTGATTTTGTTTCTGCCGGTAGTGCACTACTGGTATGTCCTGTGGGTGATACCGTTTATGGTTCTGTTTCCCGGTTTGTCCTGGCTGGTTTTGAGTTTCACGAGTGGCGCCTATTTCTTCTCAGTATTCAGCGTGGTGCAGGGTGATGCGTGGATGTTGCCCGTTTGGGCGATGTGGATAATATGGCTGCCATTTCTGTTGCTGCTGGTGTATGAGATGCGTTTCGTGATTGTGCGCAAGTTCTGCCCGGATAAGGCATGGCGGAAACCCGAAACATTGGCTGTGGTTGTGCCTGCCTTGAATGAAGAAAATCATATCGAGACGTGTTTGTCCTCGCTGAAAGCCATGCAGCCACCACCAGACGAAATCGTTGTCTGCGACGGCGGTTCTCATGATCGCACGATTTCGATTGCAAAGACTATGCATGTTCGTGTTGTTATGGGCGGCCCCGGACGTGGTGCTCAAATCAGAACTGGAGTTGCAGCGATTAGCTCGGATGTGGTGCTGGTGATTCACGCTGATTGCCTGTGTGGTGCGGATGTCAGGCGACGGATTATGGCCATGCTCGAAAGGAATGCAGATGTGATCGGTGGCGCTGTGGGGCAACGTTTTATGGATTCAAGTGCAAAGTTGCTGTTGATCGAACTATTGAATGATGTGCGTGCAACATTCGCTGGCGCCAGCTTTGGTGATCAGGGGCAGTTTTTTCGTATCACGGCGGTTGAAAGTATGAATGGTTTTCCAGACTATCCATTAATGGAAGATGTGGAGCTTAGTCTTCGACTGAATCGGATCGGTCGCGTTGTTTTGCTGGATGGCGACATTCGAAATTCAGAGCGCCAATGGAAGCAGCATTTTTTCAAACGTATCGGGTTGGTTCTCAAGCTGGTTTTTATTTTTCATGTAAACCGGCTCCTGCGGCGGGATGTGACAAAACAATTGTATGCAAAATATTACAACCGGAAGCGGTACCGGGGGTGCGATAATATTCAGCAGAAATGATTAAGTTTTTATTGGATTGATTATGCATATTCATATTCTGGGTATTTGTGGCACTTTTATGGGTGGAATCGCAGCGATTGCGAAAGAGGCCGGGCATCAGGTAACGGGCTGTGATCAAAATGTTTATCCGCCGATGAGTACGCAGCTTGAGTCACAGGGAATCGAATTGATTTCAGGGTTTTCCGCGGATCAAACTCAGCTCAGGCCGGATATTTTCGTGGTCGGCAATGTGGTTACCCGGGGCAATCCATTAATGGAAGCCATATTAAACCGGAATCTACCGTACAGTTCAGGTCCGCAATGGCTTTCGGAAAATATACTAAGCAATCGCTGGGTGTTGGCAGTCGCGGGAACGCATGGTAAAACCACCACCAGCTCCATGCTGGCCTGGATTCTCGAATACGCTGGTTTGCATCCAGGATTCCTGATTGGCGGTATTCCGCAGAATTTTGCCACTTCGGCGCGCATCGGATTCAACTTGTCGGAAGATGTGCGCACGGTTTCACCATTCTTTGTGATTGAAGCAGATGAATATGATACGGCTTTCTTCGATAAACGCTCAAAATTTATTCATTACCGACCCAGAGTTGCGATCCTGAATAATCTTGAGTTTGACCATGCCGATATTTTTCAGGATATTGCGGCAATTCAACGGCAATTCCATCATTTCGTACGCATTGTTCCCGGTGAGGGATTGGTTATCGCGAATGGCGCGGATGCGCATTTGAAGCAAGTTCTGGAACAAGGCTGCTGGACGCCTGTGGAGAAATTCGGCGTCAGCGATGGCTGGCATGTAAAGCAGGGTAATCATGCAGCAGAAATTTTTTATCAGCAACAAACGCAGGGATTTTTGCAGTGGGATTTGCTCGGCGAGCATAACCGGATGAACGCTCTGGCGGCAGTTGCTGCCGCGCGGTACGCGGGTATCTCAGTCGATGTTGCCATGGAAGCTTTGTCGCTATTCAGGAACGTCAAACGCCGTATGGAAATACGCGGGAAAGTGAATGGCGTCACAATTTACGATGATTTTGCGCATCATCCGACCGCAATACAGACAACGGTCAGCGGTCTGCGCGATCATGTTGGTCAATCGCGCATTGTTGCGGTGCTTGAGCCGCGTTCAAATACCATGAAAATGGGTGTCTGGAAGGATAAGCTTGCTAATAGTCTGGCGCAAGCCGATGCTGTTTTTTGTTATAGTCGCGATGCCGGCTGGATTGGAGACGCACTGGTCGGGCTCGGCGCTAAAATGCAATGTTATACTGATCTTCCGGTGTTAATAGCAGCTATCGCTGAAGTTGCAGTTCCTGGCGATCATGTACTGATCATGAGTAATGGCGGTTTTGGTGGTATTCATGAGAAATTGATAAATACTTTGTCCCTCTGCAGGAAAAATCACGTTTGATCAGGGGGGGGATGTTGTTTATTTTCCTTCGAATTCACACAATGAGAATACCTTGCAACCCATCTTTTCGAGGCGTTTTCGTCCGCCTATATCGGGCAGATCAATAACAAAGCAGCATTCATAGACTTCTCCGCCCATATCCTGTATCAGCCGGACGGCTGCTTCCGCTGTGCCGCCGGTAGCAATGAGATCATCGATCAGTAAAACACGATCACCGGGTTGTATCGCATCGACATGAATTTCTATACGGTCGCAACCGTATTCGAGCTGGTAATCGCGGCCTATTGTTTGCGCGGGCAGCTTGTTTTGTTTGCGGATCGGAACAAATCCTGTTTTGAGTTCATAGGCTACCGGTGCACCAATGATAAAGCCGCGTGATTCAATGCCGACAACTTTGTCGATGGCATGTGTCGCATGACGTTTTGCAATTTCCTGAATTGTGGTGCGTAGACCGAGCGAATCCTTTAACAGCGTGGTGATATCGCGAAACATAATTCCTTGGTGAGGATAATGCGGAATCGTTCGAATGAGAGACTTGATCGGCATGATATTTGATGATTTAAATTGGCTGATGAGTATATGGCTTGACGAGGGGCGAAAAAAAAAACGGCTCCAACCAGAGTTGGAGCCGTTTCAGCTTAAGTCACTTCAATAGTTTTACGTGAAGTCTATTATTTTAGTGATCCATTGCAGCTTTAGCATCGAAGCTTGCAGGCGCTTTGACTTGAGTCATCATGTCATCATCCCACTTGCCTTCAACGTTCATGTGCAATGCTGCACCGAGTAATACCGCTTCAATCAGGTTATGACTGAGGTAGACATACAAACCTGGTTGATGGAATTCATAGGCTGCTGCAACAGCGGCGCCGGCTGGCACAAACCAGGTTTCCTGGCTTGTCAACGGAACGTCGCTGAATGAACCACCTACCCAGTACAGATCAGCATGACCACCGATCAGGTGCGGATAAGATTGGCGGTTAGCTTGTGAATGGATAAACAATACTTTCTCACCAACTTTTGCTGACAATGCATTGTCGCCCGTGATCGCGCCAACTGCGCCGTTGAATACGACGTGTGTTGGAATCAGACCTTTAGCCAGTTCGAGCATTTCATGCATGCCGGCAGCTGGTGAAGCGTATTCTTTAAAGTTGCCTTTGCCATCTTTCGGCAGATAGAAATCCTGTTCGCCGATGTAGAATGCACGATCATAACGATATGCATTACCTTTCGCGTCTTTCAAGCCGTCGCGTGGTAATACCATGATGGCGCCGCTCATGCCGGAAATAACGTGGAAAGGAATCATGGTGCCACCAGGTGCGCAGTGGTAAACGAATACACCGGGTTTAACCGCTTTCCAGCGTAAAACAACTTCTTCACCAGGTTGAACTAGCGTCAAACCAGCGCCACCCAACGCGCCTGTTGCAGCATGAAAATCCACATTGTGGGCCAATGTGCTTTCCTTGGGATTGGATAGTGTGAGTTCAACATAATCGCCTTCGTGTACAACGATCAATGGTCCTGGAACAGAACCATTGAAAGTCAAGGCCCAGATTTTCGCGCCCGGAGCAACTTCAATCAATTTCTCTGTGGTTTCCATGCGTACTTCAACGACTCTCGGTCCGCCTGTGACGGCCTGTTCGTGTTTTGGAACCGCTGGCGGAGCCACCAGTTCCTGTTTGATACGCGGTAATTTTGAGATGTCTGTTGCAGCTACTGCTACTTGCGTAGCGGCAAAACATAACAATCCCAGTCCAACAACTGCCTGAACAGCTTTAATCATATCTCCCTCCATAAATGATAAACATTGCGCTTTTTTGTATACGCCTTCTTATCTGTCATCGCATCAATTTCAGAGGCTAATCCACCTGCGAAATGGATACAAATGACACCTGCCCCTTTTCATAAGAGCAAAGGGCGGAACGTAGAATATACACTTTTAGAGCAAAACTGTCTATGTCTGGGCGCTGAATAAATAAGAAAAAATCCTTATAAATCACCTTCTAGCAGTAGGGTTTTGAGGTGGGAAAGATGATTAAGGCGGTGTTAAGAATCTGCTTACCTATCGAGTAACTCGGCGATTCTTAAAATCAGATGCGGGATGCGATGCCGCTGATATTTGTGTCAGAGGAATAGTGCTGAGACTGTTGGTGTTTCCTATTCGCGCAACCGCTTGACACAAACTCTTCGTGAAAATACCGATTTATAGGTCAAGGGTGTTGAGCGGTTTATTGCGCGGGACTTTACGTGTGCGGACGGTGAACACAATTTATTGCGCTTGATGCTATACTATCTCGGTTGCCTGCGACTGCGCGACTGATATTTTCGCCAATTTAGATTCTGTTTCCAGATAAATTTCCAATTTTCTAATTTCTATCGAAATTCCTGTAATGCCGTTACCGCATCTGACAGGCCTGCAAGGGCCAATCCTTGAGCTGGAAAATCGTATCAATACCTTAAAGCCAATGATTGAGCACTGGTTCCGTGGTAAGTGGTGTGAAAATGACGTGCCGTTTTATTGTTCGGTGGATTTGCGCAACAGCGGATTTAAACTGGCTCCGGTTGATACCAATCTTTTTCCGGGTGGATTTAATAATCTGAATCCTGAATTTATTCCGCTTTGTGTACAGGCTGTCATGACAGCGGTTGAGAAAATATGTCCGAGTGCGCACAGTATTTTGCTGATTCCGGAAAATCACACGCGTAATACATTTTATCTGCAAAATATTGCTGCGATCCAAACTATCATGCGACATGCCGGATTGAATGTGCGCATTGGTTCATTATTACCCGAGATCAAATCAGCAACCGCTTTCAACTTGCCGGACGGACAGACCATTACGTTGGAACCGGTTATCCGGAAAAACAATCAGTTGAGCGTGGAGAATTTTGATCCATGCGCGGTATTGCTGAACAATGATTTATCGAATGGCGTTCCGCAGATATTACAGAATCTGACTCAAACCGTGATTCCGCCCCTGCATGCAGGTTGGGCGACGCGAAAAAAATCAGTGCATTTCAAGGCCTATAACGCTGTGGCGGATGAGTTTGCTCAGTTGATCGATATCGATCCCTGGCTGATTAATCCTTTCTTTACTTCCTGTGGGAAAATCGATTTCCGTGAGAAGAAAGGAGAAGACTGTGTCGCCAGTTCGACCAACAAAATACTTGCGTTGATTCGTGAAAAATATCAGCAATACGGTGTCAAGGAAGATCCTTTTGTGATTGTCAAAGCCGATTCCGGAACTTACGGCATGGGTATCATGACCGTCAAGGATGGGGCGGAGGTGTATCAGCTGAATCGCAAACAGCGAAATAAAATGGCCGTGGTCAAAGAAGGTATGGCGGTAACGAATGTGTTGGTGCAGGAAGGCGTTTATACCTTCGAAAACATTAATCAGGCGGTTGCCGAGCCGGTGATTTACATGATCGATCATTTTGTTATCGGAGGATTTTATCGTGTGCATACCGGACGCGGGAAGGATGAGAATTTGAATGCGCCGGGTATGTATTTTGTACCATTATCATTCGACTCCGACTGTTTGATGCCAGATTGCGTCAAGCCGCAAAATCTGATGCCAAGCCGATTTTACGTCTATGGCGTTATCGCCCGGCTTGCGCTGCTCGCCGCCGCACGGGAATTGCAGCAGACAGCACATTGATTCACGTAAATTATTGACCGGGGTGTGCCAGTGAAGCTTGCATTCGTTATCGACCGGCTTGAAGACATCAAAATCAGCAAGGATTCCAGTTATGTCATGATGCGTGAAGCGGCTCTGCGCAATCATCAGGTTTATGTGCTTCACCAGGACGATATCATCTGGCGCGATAGTGCAGTGGTCAGCTTTGTCAAGATTCTGACGATGAACGTGAACGAAAAAACGGCGCAGGCAAATTGCTGGTATCACCTGGGTGAGACATTAACCATGCCTTTGCAGGCATTTGATGCCGTATTGATGCGCAAGGATCCTCCGTTCAATATGGAATATATCTATAGCACTTATTTGCTGGAGCTGGCGGAAAAACAGGGCGCTCGCATCATTAACAGTCCACGCGCCATTCGGGATTTTAACGAGAAACTGGCCATTGCAAAATTTCCGCAGTTCACACCGCCAACACTGGTTACTCGCCGAGAAACACTGATTCTTGAGTTTCTGCAACAACATCAGGATATTATTCTGAAGCCGCTCGACAGCATGGGTGGGGCCAGCATTTTTCGTATTCATGCGGCTGACCACAATATCAATGTCATTGTAGAAACCATGACACACTATGGTACTCGGACGATCATGGCGCAACGTTTCCTGCCGGAAATTACCCAGGGGGATAAACGTATATTGATGATCGCCGGGAAACCGGTGCCTTATGCGCTGGCGCGCATACCGAAGCCCGGGGAAACGCGTGGCAATCTCAATACGGGCGGAACTGGCGTGGCTCGGCCGTTGTCGTCACAGGACAAACTGATTGCCGAAACCCTTGGCCCGGAACTTGTCCGGCAGGGATTGATGCTGGTTGGCCTGGATGTCATTGGCGATTGTCTGACCGAAATCAATGTCACCAGTCCGACCGGAATGCAGGAGATTCATGCGCAGACAGCGTTTAACGTGGCTGGGATGATGATTGATGCAATCGAGGAATTGGTTGGCGAAAGTGTTGGTCAGTAAAGATAGAAAATGAGTTCTCCGGACTGAATTAACAATGACATTACATTATTTTGATCATAATGCCACCACGCGAGTGGACGATGAAGTGCTGGATGCGATGTTGCCGTATTTCCAGCAGGAATTCGGCAACGCATCAAGCCGTCATGCGTATGGCATGGCCGCGCGGTATGCGATTGACAAGGCGCGTGAGCAGGTGGCCGCCGCTGTGGGTGTACAGCCGGTGCAGGTCGTTTTTACCAGCGGCGGTTCTGAAGCCAACAACCTGTTTATCCGCGGTGCGGCAGACAGCCTGAATGCCGGACATATTGCGATCAGCGCAGTGGAGCATCCCTGTGTTCTGAAACCGGCGCAGGCTTTGGCGCAGCGCGCCACCGAGCGCTGGACAATCCGGTACTTGCCGGTAAATCAGGCCGGGCAGGTGGATGTGGCCGTTGCCCGTGAAACGATGACAGTGCAGAAACCCGCGCTGGTTTCGGTGATGCTGGCGAATAATGAGACCGGTGTGATTCAGGATGTGGCGGCGATTGCAGACACTGCGCGCATGCATGGCGCTTATGTGCACACTGATGCTGTACAGGGACTGGGTAAAATTCCGGTCGACTTCGCCAAACTCAATGTACACGCCATGACTGTATCCGCGCATAAAATTTATGGTCCGAAAGGCGCGGCGGCGCTTATTATGGATAAACGACTGTTATTAAAACCACTGATTTACGGTGGTGGTCATGAAAACGGTCTGCGATCCGGGACGGAAAATGTGGCGGCGATTGTTGGTTTTGGTGTGGCCTGTGAACGGGCTGTGGCGCGTGTCGCAGCAGCGACGCAGCATGTTGCGCGGCTGAGGGAGCGCCTGGAACAGGGGCTGATCGAAATGGGTGCGGTGATCTTTGGCGCGAATGCCGAGCGTATACCGAATACCTGCTATTTTGCAATTCCGGATATGGAAGGTGATACGCTGGTGGTCAAACTGGATAAGGCGGGTTTTGCGGTTGCCAGCGGCGCGGCGTGTTCGAGTGTCAACCCCGGACAGAGTCATGTACTCGAGGCCATGCAGGTCGATCCGCAGTTGGCGCGATGCGCGGTGCGCGTCAGTCTGGGTCATACGAATACCCTGGCACAGGTGGAGGTGTTTCTGAAAACGATCCGCGAAACCATGGCATCATTGCGCAGTATCAGCAGTCTTTCTTTCTGACCACTGATCTTTTCGATGAATAATTGACAATCAACATCGCTATTGGCGGTAGAATTGCCAGTTTTATCACATATCAAAATTTAACGTATTCGTGAACGCCGTCAAAGCCATTATTCTGAGTGCCGGTCAGGGGCGGCGCTTGTTGCCGCTGACTGAGAATTTGCCCAAATGCCTGCTGCCTGTTGCTGATAAGCCTGTACTGGCCTGGCAAATTGATGCGCTGACCGCTGCCGGTGTCAAGGAAATTATTATCGTTGCGGGTTTTCAGATCAGCCAGATCGAAGCATTACTGCACGCTAACTATACAAAACAATCCAATATCAAGGTTGTGTTTAATCCATTTTATGAAGTGGCGGATAATCTGGCCAGCTGCTGGCTTGCGCGCAATGCGATGGATAGCGATTTCCTGCTGCTGAATGGCGATACCGTGATTGAGCCTGCGCTGGTGACGCAGGTGTTGAATTCGCCGTCAGCCCCGATTACACTGAGTGTGGATTTCAAGAAAAGTTATGATGCCGATGATATGAAAGTACAGCTCGATGCGGATGGTTGGGTTAAACAGGTCAGCAAGATAGTCCCGCCGAATGAAATTGATGCGGAGTCGATAGGGCTGGTCTATTTTCGCGATCAGGGACCGCTTCTTTTCCGTCAGGCGATAGAAAGCGCATTGCGTCATCCGGCCGAACTGAAATCCTGGTATTTATCCATTATCGATAAACTCGCCGGTCAACACCAGGTGAATTCATGTTCCGTTAAAGGATTCCGCTGGTGCGAGATTGATTTTATAGAAGATCTGGCCAGGGCAAGTATGCTTTTTACCCGCTAGTTGCGAGGAGCAAGAATGAATGCACCTGTACTCAACGATACCATGCGCAAATTTGGCGCACCGCAGACAATAATTCATTCGTTTCAATACTGGAGCGTGCTGCTGCGCCCCGCACAGGCCACACTGGGAGCACTCGTGCTGATTGCGCATGAGCCGGCCAAGGCATTTTCAGAACTTGGCGCAGCCAGCTTTACCGAGATGCACACCGTCATCAACCAGATTGAATTCACACTGACCAAAGCATTCCAATACGACAAAATCAATTATTTAATGCTGATGATGGTCGATCCGGATGTTCACTTTCATATTATTCCGCGTTATGCGCAGTCCAAATTGTTTGCGGGTATAACGTTTGTCGATGCAGGATGGCCTGCCGCGCCGCAGCTGGGTCATGTCAATGAAACGAATGAAACAATCAATCAAAAGATTATTACGCATATCAAAACCTGTTGGTCATGAATGAATTTGCAGAAGGGAAAGAAACTCAAGAAACCATCGCGCTACCGGAAACGGCGGTGAATAAACTGACTGAAAATCAGGGTGCAATTGAGCCGGAAGCACCCGCAGCAGTTTTTCCGCTGCGTGAAGCACATAACCTGGTGAGCGATCTGATGACGCCCAATCCGTGGATTTACTGGACGGATTTTCTGTTCAGCAGTTTGGTGGGCTGGGTCGCGTTTTTTATGGCGCTGCTGTCACCATGGTTTTCGCTGTGGCAGGTCGGCGCTTATGTGGTTGCGGTGCTGGCATTGTATCGCGCCGCAATTTTTGTACATGAGCTTGCGCACCTGAAAAAGGGCACATTCAAAACGTTCAGAATGGCATGGAATTTTTTATGCGGCATACCGTTCATGATTCCTTCATTTACGTATGATGGCGTACATAACGATCATCACCGGCGCGATGTCTACGGTACGCACCAGGATGGAGAATATGTGCCATTCGCTACGCGCAGGCCGATTGAAATGGTGGGCTATGTGCTGCTATCCTTTTTGATACCGCCAGTGCTGCTGATGCGCTTCCTATTGCTCGTCCCATTGTCGTATTTGATGCCGTTCCTGCGTAAAATCGTCTGGGAGCGAGCATCGTCGCTGACGATTGATCCGAGCTACAAACGTGCGGAAAATGCCGTTCGCAACGATTGCAATTGGCAGCGCCAGGAACTGGCTGCGTTTCTGTTCGCTGCGACCGTGGTGTCGTTGATACTGCTGGATGTGCTACCAATCGATGTGCTGGTGCTCTGGTATCTTGTCGCAACAATGGTGTTTATTTTGAATTCCTTGCGCACGCTGGCAGCGCACGCTTACCGCAATCCGGGTGAGAAACCGATGAGTCATGCCGAGCAGTATCTGGATTCGGTCAATGTGCCCGGCCATCCGTTGATAACGCCGCTATGGGCGCCGGTTGGGCTGCGTTTTCACGCCACACATCATCTGTTCATGAGTATGCCATACCACAATCTTGGCAAGGCGCATCGCCGCCTGGTCAATGAACTCGGTGACAATACGCTTTATCTGACCACGGTGCGCAGCGGATTGTGGGATGCTTTAAGACGGATCTGGCGGGAATCTTCACAGACGGCCGAAACATCGAAAAAGGCGCTGCACCGCCAATGACGGTGCGTTTTTCTTCCGGAACTGCGGCTGCCGCAGGCATGACGCGGCTTGTTCTGCTGCGGCATGGACAGAGCATCTGGAATCGGGACAAGGTATTCACAGGATGGAGTGATGTCGCGCTAAGTCCCAAAGGAAAACAGGAAGCAATGGATGCCGGCTATTTGCTGCTGCATGCCGGTTTTAACTTCGATTGCTGTTTTTCATCGTCACTGCAGCGTGCCGCCGAAACGGCGCAAGCGGTACTGGCAGCGATGAAATTAAATAAGTTAACTGTGCGCCATAGCTGGCGTTTGAACGAACGGCATTACGGTGCGCTGGAGGGAATGGGGCGGCTGGCGGCTGTGCGAAAATTCGGTCTCTGGCCTGTATTGCGCACACAAATCCGGTATGGCGGCGTACCACCGCTACTGACTATGGAAGATGCGCGTTTTCCCGGCAATCAACCCCGGTATGCAGGTATTGATAAAACCGAATTGCCTCAGGGTGAAAGTCTCAAGCAGACGGCGGAAAGACTGCAACCTTACTGGCGGAAGGTTATTCGGCCGCAAGTGGCGCAGGGCAAAAGTGTATTGATTGTTTCGCATAAAAATGTACTGCGTACACTCATGGGGCAGCTCGATCAGTTAACCGAGCGGCAGATCATGAAGTTGAAACTGGCGACGGGCAGACCGGTGGTTTACGAATTAAATCATGAGCTGCAACCCATTCGGCATTATTATGTGGATAAGCTGCCGTAACAGCTGATAAGGTATGACACTGATCTACAGTTTTGCACCGATCGCTGATCCGCATGCTGAAATCCTGATACTGGGCAGCATACCCGGAAAGGCATCGCTCGATGCAAATCAATATTACGCGCATCCGCAAAACGTCTTCTGGCGTATCATGGGAGAACTGCTGGATTTTGACCCGACAGTCGCATCGTATGCCGAAAAAATTACCGCATTGAAATCAGCGCGCATCGCGCTCTGGGACGTGTTGCAATCGTGCAGACGCCAAGGTAGTCTGGATTCCAGCATAGAAAGCGCTTCACGGCGCGTCAATGATTTCAAACTGTTTTTCACACAGCATGCGCAAATCCGCCATATTTTTTTCAACGGCGCCAAGGCGGAAGTCTATTTCAGGCGGGATGTGCTGAGCAAAAACATCCCGGGTTTGCGGCAGATGCACCTGACACGCCTGCCATCCACCAGCCCGGCGCATGCCATGTTATCGTTTGTGCAGAAACGTGATCAATGGCGGGAACGGCTTAAATCAAAGCTGGTTTTGCGGCACTGCTGTAACCCCGTTTTATCTGCCTGATGGATTGGCGTTACTTAAAAAACTGGAGCGATTACTGGGCGCAATTGCGCAAGGAATTGCTCGATCCCAAGGTCGATGAAGCATTGCTGGAAAAATCGCTGCGCGAGGCGCGGGAAAAAATACCGGTGCCGGTATTGTGGTTGATCGGCAAGACGCAGGCGGGAAAGACGTCGATTATTCGCGCGCTGACCGGCAGTGAAAACGCCGAGATTGGCAATGGTTTTCAGCCGTGCACGCGGCAGTCGCGGTTTTACGATTTTCCTGCGGAGGCGCCGGTGGTGCGTTTTCTCGATACGCGTGGCCTCGGCGAAGTGGCCTATGATCCCGGTGATGACATTCACTACTGCGAATCCAAGTCGCATTTGCTGATCGCCGTGATGAAAGTCGCAGATCTTCAACAGCAGTCGGTGTTTGATGTGTTGCACACAGTGCGTGCGCGTCATCCGGAATGGCCGTTGCTGATTGTGCAGACCGGCTTGCATGAATGCTATTCACCCGGTGGCCGGCATGTGCTGCCCTGGCCTTACGGTCAGGAACCGTTGCCGGATACCGTGCCGTTTGACTTGAAACGCGCGTTGCGGGTACAGCGCGTGTTTGCCGCGGATTTGCCCGGCCATGCGCCGGTGCGTTGGGTAGCGGTGGATCTGACGCTGCCGGAAGATGGTTACGATCCGGCGGAGTATGGCATTGAAGCCTTGTGGCAAACGATTGAGGCGTTATCATCGCTGGGGCTGGAAAATTTGCTCAGCAGCACTGCGCAGGTGCGGGACCTGTTTGAGCGCACGGCGCATCAGCATATCGTCGGTTATGCTACAACTGCGGCAGGACTCGGCGCTTTGCCGGTGGTTGATCTCGTCTCGGTGACGGCAGTGCAGGCGAAGCTGCTGCATAGCTTGGCGGTGCTTTACGGACAGTCTTGGGATAAACGCACGATATCCGAATTTCTCGGTCTGTTGGGTGCGGGTGTGGCGACAGGGTATCTGGCGCGATGGGTTGGCCGTACAGTGTCCAAAGCCATTCCGTTTCTCGGACAGACGCTGGGCGCGTTATGGGGTGCTAGCGCCAGCAGTGCGACAACCTATGCACTGGGTAAAGCTGCCGTGTATTTCTTTGTGCGGCGCCGAAATCAACTGAATGTGGATGCTGAAACCCTGCGTCGTATTTATGCCGAGGAACTCGAGCGCGGCGCGGCGATTCTGAAAGACCGCTGGCGCGGCGGATCTTGATGAAAGCATTACCGTACGGTATCGATCCGCTCAGATTGCTGGCTTTTCTGTTGCTGATTTTGCCGTTCCTGGGGTTGCTGGGTTTCGGCATGGTCTGGCTGTGGCAGAACAGCTTTCTATTGTTCTGGGCATTGGCTATGCTGATCAGCAGCGGAATCGGCTATGGCTTGCAGCAATTATTGGTCAAACGTGAGCGCAAGCTGCTTGCCGAAGCGGCGACCGAGCCGAATCCGGAATGGCCGTCGAGTGCGGATGCTGCATGGGTGCAGGTGCAGGCGCTGGCGGAGGATTGCAAACCGGAAGACTGGCCGCTGGAAGAGGGCGGCTGGATTCTGGCGCTGGGGCGGCGGACGATGGAAACGGTTGCGCGGTGTTATTACCCTGATGTGGAAAAACCGCTCTTTGAACTGACAGTACCGCATACCTTGTTGGTGATCGAGCGCGCAAGCCGTGATCTGCGTCATGACGTGGCGGAAAATATTCCGTTCAGTAACCGGTTGACTCTGGGCGATCTGTTTCGCATACAACGCTGGAAAGACAAGGCGGAGCAGGTGTTTGGTCTGTACCGGGCGGGCCGTGCGATTGTCAATCCGGTCGATGCGTTGCTCGGAGAAGCATGGCGCCAATTGCGCGAACGCAGTTTCATACAGGCGCGCGACGAATTGCACCGGTGGTTTCTCAGAACCTATATCCGCAAAGTCGGTTACTACGCGATTGATCTTTACAGCGGTCGTCTAGTGTTGACCGACGATAAACCGGCAACTGCGCGCACGGCGCGCACCAGCGCGGAAATGTGTAGCATAGAGGCGCAGGATTTATCAACCAGGATTGAAGAAGAACCACTGCGTATTTTGGTGCTGGGGCGGTCGAATGCCGGCAAGTCAAGCCTGATCAATGCATTGTTCGGTGCACTGAAGTCTTCGGTTGATATTTTGCCCGGCAGTACCGGGATGCTGAAGCCGTTTGTATTGTCGCGTGAAGGATTGACACAGGCGTTGATTTTTGATAGTCCGGGGTGTGATAGTGCGCATTTTGGTTCCAGGCAAATAAGTGATGCGGCAAAAGACGCCGATCTGATTTTATGGGTCAGCCCGGTAAACCGTCCTGACCGGCAATGCGAGCGTGAATGTCTGGATGTTTTGCGCAGTTCACAGTCGAAGCAAGCCGGACGCCGTCCATCGCCATTGCTGGTGGTTGCCAGTCATATCGATCGTTTGCGTCCGGCGAGTGAATGGAATCCGCCGTATGATCTGACACAGCCGCAAAATACCAAAGCAGCCAGTATCCGTGCTGCTGTGCAGGCAATCGCAGCCGATCTGGCGGTTCCGGTTGAACATGTGATTCCGGTCAGTCTTATGGAAGGACATGGTTATAACGTCGATGACGCGCTCTGGGCGGCTATTCTCAGTCAGCAGGAAGGGGCGTTGAGATCACGTCTGTTGCGGTGCGTGGATGAACAGAAAAAAGCCGAGAACTGGACGTTGCTGCGGCGTCAGTTGTTGAGCGCAGGACGGTTTTTGAAAGATTTGCCGGACAGACTTGACAAGCATTAGTTCTTTTCAGTTGCGTTATCCTGGTTTGTGTTGCTTTTTTCGGTCAATTCAATATCAGACGGTGATTTTGGGTTGTTGTAGCGGATTTTATCCGGTGCATTGGTGCCGCCGGTAACCACGAATGTCATTGCTTCTTCGGTGCTCCAGTCAGTTACGACGACATTTTTCATCGGAACGATTTCAATATAACCAGAAGTTGGGTTCGGTGATGTGGGTACATAAACCGCTGCCAGCGCTTCTCCGGTTTCAGGGTCGTGCATGACTTTGGTAATGAAGCCGATGGCTTTCATGTCGGTGGAAGGGAAGCTGATCAGCACCACGCGTCGCCCGGTTACCGGCGGCTGGCTTAAGGTGTGCAAGAAACGTTTGGTGGCGCCGTAAATCGTTTGTACGAAGGGCAATCTGGCCAGAATATCCTCATAAAGTTCAATAACTTTTTTGCCAATGACAAAAGAAGCCAGCAATCCGATACCGTACAAACTTGCAATCGTTAGTAAAGCCGCAACACCCTGCTGGAAGCTGGAGTCGAGCAGCCAGGAGGCTAAGGTGTCAGAATGTGGCCGCACCGCACGCGCCACACCTTTTAACATCGGTTCGCCCATCTGGGCGAGCATTTTCAGCACAAATTCGAATACCAGCCAGGTTACCCATAGCGGTGCGACTGTTAATGCACCGATCAATACATAGCGCCCAATATGCGGTGAACGCTCGGTTGTCTGCTTGTTGCCCGATGTGTTGTTGGTTCCTGGTGATTCCATGATCAATGGTAAATTCAGTAAGGATAATGTTCAGGGTAATCGGATGGCAATAATCTTAGCAGATGACTGAAGGAAATATTATTTCTGCTCGGAAAAGATTGCGGATTTATCGCAAGCCCTATGCCGACGATTATCACTGACTGGTAAGCAGAGTTTGTTCTTGGTAGAATCGCCACGCAAGGATGCTTTTATTTTTACTGAAATTTTTCTCACTTGCATTTGTAGTGAAATAAATTTTTCAATTTTGACGATCCTGTGCCACGCTATCAGACAGGATTTCTGGACGCTGATTTTATTATTAGAATTTAACTTACTGTATCTCGCGCACTTTTTTTGAAGGTGCGCAGGAAAAGAAAAAAAGGGGCCCTTATGTCATATAGTTCAACACAAATTAGTAAACTCTTGAATAGTCTGGAAAAGCATCTTGCCGATGAGCATCCGGACAATCCAATACTGGCTAAAGCCGTAAAAAGTTTCCGGAAACTGGATTATATCGGATACGGTATGGGATTGATCGGCAGAGACGAATCTTACGCAACATGTGTGACCTGGTGGCCCATGATCGCTGTTTTAGGCACCTTCTCAGCGGGAAAATCGACTTTCATTAATTCGCATCTGGGCATGAAGTTGCAGCGCACAGGCACTCAGGCGGTGGATGATAAATTCACGGTTATCTGCTATAGCCGTCATAATGAAGCTAAAACATTACCCGGTGTCGCGCTGGACGCCGACCCGCGGTTTCCCTTTTTTCATATCAGTAAAAGCATCGAGGAAATTTCTGAGACAGGTCAAGAGCGCATTGATGCCTATCTGCAATTAAAGACCTGTCCGTCAGAGAATATCCGCGGCAAGATTATGATCGATTCTCCGGGGTTTGATGCAGACAGTCAGCGCGCATCGACATTGCGACTGACCCAGCATATTATTAATTTGTCGGATCTGGTTCTGGTATTTTTTGATGCGCGCCATCCGGAACCTAAAGCCATGCAGGATACGCTGGCGTATCTGGTTTCGGCCAGCGTGAATCGTGCGGATGCAAACAAGTTTCTGTACATTCTGAATCAGATTGATGTTACCGCTCAGGAAGATAATCCCGAAGAAGTTGTCTCTGCCTGGCAGCGTTCGCTTGCCGAAGTCGGCTTGATTGCTGGACGTTTTTATCGTATTTACAACCCGGAAGCAGCCGTTCCGATCAGTAATCCCAAAGTCAAAGAACGCTTTGAGAAAAAGCGTGACGAAGACATGGCGGATATACTTAAACGCATGCAACAGATTGAAGTCGAGCGTGCTTACCGCATTGTCGGCAAACTGGAGCAGACGGCAAAAGCCGTTAAAAACCAGATGGTTGATAAGTTGACTAGTATGTTGAGTGAATGGAAGAGCAAAGTATTGCTGTTTGACGGTATTTTGCTGGTGGTGTTGGCGGCCTTGGCTGGGACGGGACTTCATTACACTGAATCCTGGGATCTGTTGAATACGCTTGTTCCTGGAGATGAGACATTTTCGCCTGTTGCTACTGTGACCGTCCTATTCGTTCTGATTTATCTGCATTTTACCGTACGCAAGGTAGTGGCAAACGGTATCAAGAAAAAATTGAATCAGGAAATGGGGCATGATCATGAGTCCTGTAGACAATATGCTCAAGCTTTTACTAAAAGCACGCTGCCATACCGGAGCATGCTTTTCAAAAAACCTGCGGGATGGAACGAGGTGACTGAAAGAACGATTGACGAAATTGTCGATGAGGCCAATGATTATATCCAGGCGTTGAATGATCAATTCACCAATCCATCAGGACATGATGGGGAAAATGCCCAGATTTAATCTACCTGTTGAAATCGTTTCAGCAATATTGCCGATTTAGCGACATATAGAAAAAACAGGGGAGAAGAATCGGATTAATTTCAATACCAGTGTAAGTGTTTGGTGAAAATATCTGGTTCTTTTTCCCGAGTAAGCGTCAGTCTCTCGATTTGTCTTCAAACCTGCATTCGGAATGATGTAACTGTGCTGCGCTCACTTGGCGCGGGGATATAAATTGATCACTTGTTTCAACAAAAACATTCAGGTTGCTAAAAATCCAGCCGCACTGTGTTATCAGTTTTGGACAAGGGCGCTATTAAAGAGTAAAATCCCGCTTTTTTAGATATCAAATAATAGGTTTAATTGGAGAAGCTTATGTCTGTTACAACTGAGCAAAAAGCACAAGTTGTGCGTGATTTTCAGCGGGATAACGGTGATACCGGATCCCCTGAAGTGCAAGTTGCACTTTTAACTGCTCGAATCAATGATCTGATTGATCATTTCAAAACTCATGTCAAAGATCATCATTCCCGTCGCGGGTTGCTGCGCATGGTTGGTCGCCGCCGCAAACTGCTGGATTATCTGAAACGTAATAATGAAGATGCTTACAGAACACTTATCGATCGTCTCAGCTTACGTAAATAATTTGTTTGCACGCAGTTTTTGCTAATGCGCGGATATTCAGTACATTGTTATTTGTAAAAACAGGTATGACTGAATGGTGGTCTTACCTGAAAAAAAGGATTATTAATTGAAACCTATCAAGAAGAGTATTACTTACGGGCGACATCAACTGACACTGGAGACTGGAGAAATTGCGAGGCAGGCGCATGGTGCAGTAATGGTGACCATGGATGACACAGTCGTGCTGGTTACTGTGGTTGGCGCCAGGAACGTGATGCCGGGGCAGGATTTTTTTCCATTGACGGTTGATTACCAGGAACGATTTTATGCCGCCGGTAGAATACCAGGCAGTTTTTTTAAGCGGGAAGGCCGTCCAAGCGAGAAAGAGACACTGACTTCACGTCTTATCGATCGTCCGATTCGTCCGCTCTTTCCTGAAGGTTTTTATAATGAAGTGCAAGTCGTGGCTACAGTATTGTCTTCAAATGAGGAAGTGGATCCAGATATTCCAGCAATCATTGGTACGTCAGCCGCATTAGTACTTTCCGGAATTCCTTTTGATGGTCCGATAGGCGCCGCGCGCGTGGGCTTTATCAATAATGAATACGTATTGAACCCAACTACGACTGAACTCAGAGGTACGCAATTAAATCTGGTTGTGGCGGGTACCCAGCAGGCTGTATTGATGGTTGAGTCCGAGGCACTCGAATTGACTGAAGAAATCATGCTTGGCGCAGTCGTGTACGGGCATGAACAAATGCAGGCGGTTATTAATGCCATAAACGAACTGGCGGACGAAGCAGGTGTAACAGCATGGGACTGGACGCCGCCTGAAAAGAACACTGCGCTGGAAGATAAAATTACCCAGATGGCTGAAGCTGATCTGCGTAATGCATTTAAAGTGAAGCAAAAACAACCGCGCACCGAAGCTATTGCGGCAGTCAGGCAGAAAACTATCGAGGCACTCGGCGTTGGTACTGAAGATGGACCGGGAGCTAATGCTTTTGAAGAGGCTTTTTTTGCACTCGAGTCTAAAATTGTACGTAATCAAATTCTTGACGGTGAGCCACGCATTGATGGTCGTGGAACGCGAACAGTGCGACCTATTACTATTCGCAATGGTGTGTTGCCCCGTACGCATGGCTCCGCGCTTTTTACACGCGGCGAGACTCAGGCTCTGGCTGTGGCAACACTCGGCACCACACGTGATGAGCAGAAAATTGACTCATTGCAAGGTGATTATTCCGAACGGTTCATGCTGCACTATAATATGCCGCCTTATGCTACCGGCGAAACCGGTAGAGTAGGCACGCCCAAGCGCCGTGAGATAGGTCATGGGCGTCTTGCCAAACGTGCCTTGGCTGGAGTGTTGCCGTCGCAGGAAGAATTCGGGTATTCGCTGCGGGTGGTTTCAGAAATTACTGAATCAAACGGTTCCAGTTCAATGGCCTCTGTTTGCGGTGGTTGTCTTGCATTAATGGATGCAGGCGTTCCAATGAAAGCGCATGTTGCCGGCATAGCCATGGGATTGATTAAGGAAGGCAACCGTTTTGCAGTTTTAACCGACATTCTTGGCGACGAAGATCACCTCGGTGACATGGATTTTAAAGTAGCTGGTACCGATAAGGGCATAACGGCCTTGCAAATGGATATCAAGATACAGGGCATTACGAAGGAAATCATGCATGCCGCACTTTTGCAGGCGCGCGAAGGGCGATTGCATATACTGGACATCATGAAAGAAACCTTGCCGGTTAATCGTGAAAGTATCTCGGTACATGCGCCGCGCATCATCAAAATCAAGATCAATCCGGAAAAAATACGTGATGTCATTGGAAAAGGTGGGGCCGTAATACGCGCACTGACCGAAGAGACTGGAACAACGATCGATATTACCGATGACGGTCAGGTGACTATTGCCTGTGTTAATGCTGAAAATGGTGAGCTTGCCAAAAAACGCATTGAAGATCTCACCGCAGAGGTCGAAGTGGGAAGAATTTATGATGGCACGGTACTGAAGCTGCTGGATTTTGGCGCTATTGTCAGCGTGTTGCCCGGAAAGGACGGCTTGTTGCATATATCCCAGATTGCTAAGGAACGGGTCAACAACGTTACAGACCATCTGAATGAAGGGCAAACCGTACGTGTCAAAGTTCTTGAAGCAGATGACAAGGGCCGGTTGCGCTTAAGTATGAAAGCCGTGCTGGCTGATGAAGACAGCGACGTGATTGAAACGGCATCTGAAGCGGCCACTGATACCACAGACAATCCATAATAGACCAGTATTCTGTCACGGATTCTCTTGTCGCGGAAGATGTTAATCGCATCTTTCGCAATGAAAAGCATATCGCCAGCACTTTACTTTTTCGGAATAAGGATTCGTTGTAGTCGGATCCTTGCCGTTCTTTCTGTGATCTTCCGATTTGAGACTAAGTCGCTTATCCTGCAAAGTGCATTGTGACCTTAAAATCTCCGGCATGCCGGAGATTTTCGCAAAATGTAATTTCATATAATTTCAAACTATTGAAAGCAAGGGAATTAGAAACGCCAGCAAAGTTGTCATCCGAAGTTCTGGCTTCGCCGGCTGAGTAGTTGTTTCGACGGAATCGTACTGATTTCTGAGTTGTAAAATAATGTGGATCAGGAAATGATTCAACAACTACAGGGAGATTCGCTGGTTATGCAAGATCAAGAAAAGTTGGAAGAATATATCGATGATTTATCTGATCTTTTTAAAATCCGAGTGGATTTGTTCAAGCATCTGGCAACATTAAGCAGCGGCGCTATTGTCGTTGTGGCGGCCTTTATAAGGGAGCTGCCTGAACATTCTTCAGTCACATTGCTAACGCTATCTCTCGCTTCATTTGTGCTGACCATAGTCCTTGCGGCATGGGCTTCCTTTTTCACGCTCGGATATATTTTAACTGCAAAACAATACGCAGTCGGTGTTCAGTCTCTTGCGCACCTTCAGAAAGTTGAGAAAGGTCTTCCCATTGGAATATTTCCCTTTGTGACCTTTATTATCGGCATGGCGAGTCTGGTTCTGTTTGCGTTATCTGCAGTATAAAAACTATACACGCTTTGCACTTAAAATCCGGTTTTACATCTTCCTGCATTCAGCTTATTGCTATAAGAAATCATGTAAAAAACCTTCCGCTGCGCCTGAACTCAGGCGGCGGAAGGTTTTTCTTTTGGTGCGAATCCAATGCTTCCTGTTACATTTTTAGGATTAGAAGTTAAAAGTCCACTCCTGTGTCCAGTCGTCATTCGCATCTTTGAATGCGCCGACATAGTCGACTACATCAAAGAAAGCATCGTTAACCGGTGTGCCGCCAAGCGTTAAGGGGGATCCAAAGGCAGGCAGAAAATCGTTCAGCTGCGGATCTTCAGTACTGTTGCCGGACTGCGATGTGAACCACTCTGCCACTGAGAAAGTAGCACCGTTGCCATCATTGAAATTATTGGCGCAATTGACAAATGAATTGACCATGGTCAAATCACCGGAGAGGTTGCCAGGTGTTCCTGCGTTCAGGAATGTAGCTTCTCCATCGATTGAAATACAGTCAGGAAAGCCGGTAATGACGGTATTCCAGATATTCGCACCTGTCCCACGGCGCAATAGAATGCCTTGCGTGGCGATCGGCGCGCCGATCAAAGTCATATTCGATAATATGGGTTTTGCGCGGGGTTCGATGTCGTTATTGACTTCATTGTTGTCAGCTTCAATGCCACGATCGCCGTCACTGGGAGCCTGTTTAACCAGAACGAACTGTGCTTTTCCGGTCCATCCGCTGCCCCAGTCAAGGCTGTCATCACCGTTATTAGTCAACACAAGGTGTTTCAGTCCAACCGTGCCGCCGAACATTTCAACGCCGTCATCAATGCCTTCATGCACATGGACGAACTGGATCAGAGTACCGGCACCCACGCCGTTTAAAGTAAAACCGTTCAATTCTTCATTGGGACGCACGGGAAATCCGGCAAAAAGTATCTGCGTGTACTTGATTATGCCGCTGTTGTCATTCGGATTGTTACCACCGAAAAATTCAGAAGTGATGGCTTCAAACGGGACTTCACAGGGATTGACACCGACGTTACAACCGTTGACTGGTGCGTTACCGGAAATCACCAGACCGCCCCACTCACCGGCGGATTGCTGCAGTGGACCACTCATGACAATCGGATTGTCCGGCGTGCCTTCGGCAAAGATTTTCGAACCACGTCTGATCCAAAGGAAGTCAGCGCCTTGCTGACCGAAGATCTGGGTGCCGGGATTAATCGTTAGCGTGGCGTTATTGCTGTTGTCGCCGCCGATAAATACACCACCTGACAATACCCACTGAATGTTTTTCGTCAGTGTGATATTCTGCGTAATTTCGCCGCTCAGAACACAGGAGCCTGAAGCAACGCCGGGGGTCGAGAAGCTCGGGCAGCCCTGAAATTGGTTATTGACCAGCTGATCGATTGTGAAGCGCAGCGGATTGGAGCCTGGAACCAGTCGCAGCTTGACGTAGTATTCATCCGCGCCGACAACTACGGATGGCACGTGTACTGCGGCCGTCGCCGAATCAAACACGACGCGCTGTTGTCCCTTGGCGACCGGAATCGACGCCGCATCAATCAGTTGCAAGCCATCGCCACTGATTTGCAGTTGTGCGTTGTAGAATGCCGAAGATGCGCCATTTAAAACTTCTACGACGGGCATATCGACAATACCCGTTGCCGGATCGAAAGTCGCCGTCGCCGCAAGGCCGTCAGCGGCAAACGCACCCAGTAGCGCGGCTGAGTAAATTGATAATCGTGCCCTTTTGTCTAACCTCACCATTTTTTTCTCCAAATTAAACGTTGTGTGTGAACTTATTGGTCGGGTCAATTTACCAATTTAATGTGACAATCGTGTTACATGATGGTTAATGAAGAAGTAATATGTTTGCGCTGGAAAAAACTGTATCAATCTGACGAATCCAACCTTGAAGTGCAGATTTTTAAGGAAGTCTATAGGCAAGCTGCACGTCTCAATCTGCCAGATGCATAAGATTAGACCGTGCAAGAAGCCAGCATGATCTGACAATCACCATGAAAAACGACCTTGGCCCGATTGCCATACCATTGCACGGAATCAAACGATCAAAGAACGAGACCTTTGCAAAAAGCTATTTTATAAAACCCCAGAATAATAAAAACAATGAATTAGAGATTCCATTATGGGACTTTGTACCAGTCGCAGAAAATGCCGCCATGAAAAAGTGACTTGAATCGCTTGATCTTGTTTAGTAGTATCTGATTTCAGTACTGCTTTTTTTAGCAGAAGTTTGTAGTTAAAACTATCTGTGCTATTAGTGTGGTGTAAAAAACAGATTCGAAGTAATTACTTATCAAGTATGAACTGGATTTTTTAGTCGACACAAGCTCCTTGCTCTACTGCTTGATTCGATGGCTCTTTGCTGTGTTTTGCTTGTGTTCCCTGTTTTTGCCTAGCATCGGCTCTACGAGCATGTTTCTCGACAGCTTACTGGCCCACTTGCTAAAGATACGACGCTAATTTTTCAACCACTATTCGCGGATTCAGCGGAGGAGTGTGTCTTCACGAGCAGGGACCAGATCATGGAAAAACCACAAAATAAGCTGTTTGACAACATATTAAAAAATATTTGTCTTTCTGTGTTGTTTGTATTTTTAGTTTCACCGGCAGGAAGAAGCGAAGGCGCCTGGAAATTGGGTTTGGACACCGATATCGCTCGTATTCTGGCGCTGGCGCCTGAGAATAGTTGGGTAAAACTAAATGCAAACCGATACGATGATGTCTGGACGCCGCTCGAGCAACGACCAGCCCCTCCAGATGCGCCCTCTGTTGGCGCACCGCACAGTATCATTGCGGCATGGAGCTCGATGGCCTGGGACTCCAATCGAGGAAATATAATTATTTATGGCGGTGGTCATGCGAACTATCCTGGAAATGAAGTTTATTTCTGGGAGTCTTCAACACGCAATTGGGTGCGTGCTTCACTGCCGTCGGAGGTGAAGCAGATCGCAGGAGGGCATTACGAAAGTATCGATGGCGTTTTTAATGCGCCCGTCTCCGCTCATACTTATGATAATTCTGAGTTTTTCCCAATTCTGAACAGATTTGTTACATTTGGCGGCGCTGCATTTAACACAGGTACCCGTTACATTCACACCAATGGCTCTCCGACCGGACCGTATTTTTTCGATCCTGCTTTGGCGGATGGGAATGCTGTTGGTGGTACAACGGGCTCGCAGGTTAATCCACAGTTGTTTCCAGATGTTATTGGTAAAAACATGTGGAGCAATCGGGACAACCTGACTTCTTCTGCGTCTAACGCCATTTTACCTAATTATTTTATTAATACGGTGAGTGCATATGCTGAAGAAAATAATGTTGATGTTCTATATCTTCAGACCAATGCGAATTTGTTTCGTTATTCTGCCTATTCAAATTCAGATTCATCGCAAGATACTTACGAAGTGGCTGGTAAGGTAGCAGCAGGATCGACGTTTGCTGGCCAGGGTGCTGGTGCTTATGATCCACAACGTAAAATCTTTGTACGAACAGCCGGCAGTATATTTACTTTCTGGAATCTCGACCAACCACAGGGCGTAGTGCCGTCGAATGTGATTTTCACGCCTCAAGTAACTGGCGGAACATTCAATTTGAGCAGATTAGTATACTATGGGCTTGATTATGATCATCAGCGACAGGTTTTTCTTTTATGGGATGGAGGGCAAGACGTCTGGCAATTGATACCCCCGCAGGATTTGTCGTCAGGAAATTGGGTGCTGAACCGTGTAACGCCCGAAGGCCCATCTGTCCCCCAGCAGGGCAGTGTAGTTAATCCAATTCTTGGGAAATGGAAATATGCACGCGCACTGGATGCTTTCATAGGCTTATTTGATTCACGGTCTGGAGACGTCTGGGTGTATAAGCCAACAAACTGGCAACCTGAAATTGAGAATGAAGGCATATCTCTGGTGAATGTGCAAAACGGTGAAACTGTGTATTCAAATCAGTTGGTTGAGCTATCGGTTTATGCGTTGGGAAAAACGATATCGCGCGTACAGTACCTTCTGGATGGCAATCTCATTGGTTCATCGGATGTCGCACCTTATAGTTTGGATTGGACAAACAGAATACCGGGTTCCTACGAATTAACGGCTACCGCCTTGTTTACTGACGGCTCTTCAGCCGCATCCAGCCCCATAAACGTCGTTGTGTCCGCTGATACGATTGAAACATTAAAACTGCAGAATGGTTTGAATGGGTACACAGGAACTATCGATACCTATCTGGATGAATTTTTGAGCACGAGTAACCTGTCGGCAAGTCACACTTTACAAAGCCGGCCAGTCGGTTCGCGCTTGGCGCCGCTGGTCCGCTTTGCAATTTTCGAAAGTGAAGGTGGACCAATTCCCGATGCCGCTTTGATTCGCAAGGCAAAATTATCACTAAATAAATCTTCTGCATATGACCATGTCTATGGTGCTCACAGATTAATATCTGAGTGGGGGGCAGGCAGTGTGACATGGCTGCAAAAAGAATCCGGATCATTATGGGATACTCCGGGAGCTAATACACCGGGTATTGATTTCGCCAATGATTCGGATGGTGAAGGAATGGTGGCATGGGATCCGGGATTGCTTGAAATTGATGTGACATCGGGTGTTCGGGATATGAGCACAAGTGGACAAAATTTTGGTTGGAAACTGATTTCCAAGGGGGGAAATAATAATCTGATCAAATTTTCGAGTAGCGAGTTTACTGACAATCCATCTTTACGCCCTGCTCTGGAAATAGAATACGTTTCAGGTTCAGGTCCAGCGAGTTTTCCACCCGCGGTTAATTTGACCAGTCCATCCACTGGCGCTGAATTTACAGAGGGCTCCATCATTTTACTCAAAGCCAATGCCAGCGATACCGACGGCAGTATAGTCAAAGTTGAATTTTACGCAAATGGTGTTTTACTGAATGAAGATACCAACAGTCCCTATGAATTTTCCTGGACAAATGCATCAATCGGAGCGCATACGCTGAAAGCTGTCGCCATTGATGATAGTAATAAAAAAACAACGTCTTCAACCGTGTCGATTACGGTCAATCCTTCCGTTGTAGTTAATTTGCCGCCCACTGTAAATTTAACTTCACCTGCTTCGGGGGCCAATTTTCAATTTGGTTCACCCATTCAGCTCAGTGCAACCGCGAATGACCTTGATGGCTTTGTAACAAAAGTGGCATTCTATGCGAATGATAATTTACTCAATGAGGTTTTGAGCGCACCTTATCAGTTTGTCTGGACGAATCCTGCAATTGGCACGCATAATCTGAAAGCGGTTGTGACAGATAATGGCGGGGGTACGGCGACATCGCAGTTCAGTCAGATCACGGTAACTCAATCCAGTGCGGGCAATAGCGTAAAAATATCCCTGCAGGAGGGATCAGGGGGGTATTCGGGGACAACTGATGCCTATCTGTATGAATATTTTGGTGCCGTCAATTACGGGGAAAATGCTTTCTTGCAGGATAAGCCGGGCGGAAGTCGCTTTGCTTCAGTCATTCGTTTTGCAATCTTTGACAGTGAGGGCGGCCCAGTGCCCAATGGTTCAACGATTACATCGGCAAAACTGTTTTTATACAAAACATCATTCTATGACTACATTTATCGTGCTCACCAGATTTTGCATGATTGGTCAGAAACTGGCGTGACCTGGACACAAAGAGAGTCTGGTGTTTTGTGGGATGTGCCTGGTGGACTGGGTTTTGGTCAGGATATCGCTGTTGTTCATGATGGAGAGGGAGCCGTGACCTGGAATCCCGGCTGGTTGAATATAGATGTAACGGGTGGTGTCCAGGCAATGAGTGCAAGCGGGCAGAATTATGGCTGGAGGCTTGTGCCAGTAAAAGGTAATAACAATACTAAAAAATTTGCCAGCAGTGAATACGATACTGATCCTGCACTTCGACCCATACTGGAAATCGAATATATACCGGATACCGGTACTATAAATTTACCACCAGCTATTAGCTTGACGACCCCGTCATCAGGTATGGAATTTGTGGAAGGCGCATCCGTTTTACTCAGAGCCAACGCGAGTGATCCGGATGGCATTGTTGCTAAAGTTGAATTTTACGCAGACGGAATTTTATTGGGCGAAGATACCAGCAGTCCTTATGAACTTTCCTGGGAAAATGCATCCGCTGGCACGCATGTCCTGTATGCTGTAGCTACCGATGATGATGGTAGACAGGCAACCTCTCTAAGCGCGTCAATTACTGTTTCAAACTTGACCAATCAACCGCCTGCGGCGACTCTGACAGCTCCTAGTGCCGGGCAGGTATTTGAAGTTGGCGCGTCTATACTGCTGACAGCGGACGCCAGTGACAGCGATGGCAGCATTACAAAAGTGGCCTTCTATGTCGACGGTGCGCTGCTTGGAGAAGTTACTCAATTACCATACGAGTTCGTTTGGGTGAATGCGACAGAAGGCATGCACACGTTGCACGTAGTAGCAACCGATAATGGTGCTTTAACTGTTAATTCCGCTGCAGTAGGTATTGACGTAACACGATCAGCAGGTAATAACCTTCGCGTCACGTTACAGAAAGGACTCAATAATTTTGCTCATGTATGGGACAGCTATCTTTATGAATTTCATGCTTTTGTGAATTTTGGAAAAAATGTAAAACTGCTGGACAAACCGACGGGATCACGCTTTAGCTCATTAATTCAATTTGCAATTTTTGAATCGGAAGGCGGTATTATTCCTGATCGGGCAGTGATTACTTCAGCAAAATTAAAACTTTATAAGTCATCCTATTATGATCATGTTTATCGAGCACATCCATTGCTATCGCCCTGGCTCGAAAGTGAAGTCACCTGGAAAGAAAGTCAATTAGCAGTCTTCTGGAATCAGGCGGGTGCTGTCGGTATTGGAACGGATATCGATAGTCAATTTGACGGTGAAGCTTCGGTTTTATGGAATCCAGGATGGTTAGTTATGGATGTGACCCAGGGAGTACAAGCAATTCAAAATGGCAGATCAAACTTCGGATGGAAATTGGTGCCTGTTAGTGGCAACAATAATACGAAGACATTCGTAAGCAGTGACTATGCAGAAGATCCAACATTGCGGCCTGCTCTTGAAATTGAATACTTGTTGGAGTAAGTCAGGCTCGTTATGCAAGCTTATTCATACAGCCAACATTCACCGGGCCCAATGAATAGAATCAGAAACAGTCGCTTTATAAACGCACTTAGATGCTCTCATAGTACTCAATACAGAACACATATTGTTGAATTGTTGAGGAATTATTCTATTGGTTTAGAGCGCCGTTTTTTCTCATGACGCAAACGCTGATTCGTTTTTGTCATGTGCTGGAAATTGTTGGCGATATCCTGCGCATTCGTGTCAGTGCAGTCGAAGGTGCGCGAAGTGGATTGGCGCGGTTTGGCGATATAGCGGTGGTAAAAAACAGCGACGGGCGCAGTTCGCTTGCGCAGGTTATCGGGCTAAATCGCGATGTAGTGACGCTGCAACTGTTCTCCGGCACCAAAGGCCTATCCACGGAGGCTTCGGTATACTTTCTCGGCCACCCGATGCAGGTTGTCTATTCTGCGAATATACTCGGACGCGTATTTGGCGGTGCCGGTGAGCCGCTGGACGGCGGCCCCGATCTCTCTGCCGATCCGCATGTGGAAATCGGTGGCCCCACGGTCAACCCAATGCGCCGTCAGCTTGCTTCAAGAATGATACGCACCAATGTGCCGATGATCGATCTTTTTAACTGCCTGGTGGAAAGCCAGAAAATTCCCATTTTCTCGGTGGCCGGAGAAGCATATAACCTGTTTCTCGCAAGAATCGGCATTCAGGCGGATGCTGATGTCGTGGTTTTTGGCGGCATGGGACTGATTTTCGACGACTATTACTTGTTTCGTAAGTCATTCGAAGATGCGGGTGTATTCGGCCGCACTGTGATGTTTGTCAATCAGGCTTCTGATCCGGTTGTCGAGCGCCTGCTGGTGCCTGACATGGCGCTGGCGGTGGCCGAGCGCTTTGCGGTGGAGGAGGGCAAGCGGGTGCTGGTGTTGCTCACGGATATGACCGCTTTTGCCGACGCGATGAAGGAGGTTGGTGTGTCGATGGATCAGGTGCCTTCCAATCGCGGTTATATGGGCGATCTCTATTCACAACTGGCAAAGCGTTACGAAAAAGCATGTGATTACAAAGGCGCCGGTTCGGTCACTATACTTTCCGTCACCACGATGCCAGGCGGTGATGTTACGCATCCGGTTCCGGATAATACCGGCTATATCACGGAGGGTCAGTTTTATCTGCATGATGGCGCGCTGGATCCCTTCGGTTCGCTTTCTCGTCTGAAACAGCATGTCGTGGGAAAGATCACACGCGAAGATCATGCACAGATCATGAATACCATGATTCGTTTTTACGCTGAAGCGCGTGATGCACGGCAGAAGCAGGCCATGGCGTTTGAATTGTCTGCTTATGATCACCGTCTGTTGAAGTTTGGTGACCTGTTTCGCGTAAGATTTATGGCTATCGGCGTTTCCATGACGCTGGAGAAAGCGTTGGATCTCAGTTGGCAGACGCTGGCGGAATGTTTTGAAGCGGAAGAATTGCTGATGAAACAATCGTTGATTGATAAATACTATCCACACAGCCGTCAGTCAGAAGAGGGACGGGCTGATTCTGGCAATGCGGCGGAATAGCCTGTGCCTAGACTGTCGCTGAGTAAATCAACGCTGCATAAAGCGGAGCGTCAGCTCAAAATTTATCAACGCTTTCTCCCTTCACTGGATCTCAAACGTAAACAGCTGATCGCCGAACGTGCGAAGGCGCGACAGGCGTTGCATGAAACCGGGAATCGTCTGAATGAGCTGGATAGCATAATTGCCCGTGAATTGCCGATGCTGGCGGATCATGAAGTAGAACTCGAGCATCTGGTGGCAATCACGGGCAGCGAAGTGAGCGAAGAAAATGTGCTGGGTATTTGCCTGCCGGTATTGAAGCAGGTGCACCTTAAGCGGCGTACCTATTCATTTTTGATTCGCCCGCACTGGGTTGACCGGGTTCAGGAGTTAATGGCTGAAGCCTTGACGCTGCGATTGCGAATGCAGGTGCAGCAGGAGCGCCAGCGGCGTCTGGAAAAAGCGGTGCGGAAGATCACTCAGCGGGTCAATCTGTTTGACAAGGTGTTGATTCCACGGACGCGTGAGCATATCCGCAAGATCGGCATTTTCCTTGCCGATGGCGAGCGCGCCGCTGTCGTGCGCGCCAAAATTGCTAAAATCCGTCGTTCGGCACAGGATCAAATATTCTGATTGATTATTGCAGCAGAATTACCCAGTGCAGGATTGGAAAAATTAAGCCGCTTTATTCTAAAATTAAGGCATCATTACAATCCAGATTGTGCTACAGCGCTGTGTTCTCGCGAAAAATGCTTCCTTATCTATCCACGCTATGCTGCGTTAACAGGCTTGTTTCTATTTGGCCTAAAACGCTCAATTTTTAAAGACGCCTTCAAGAATATTCGAACATGAGCATTGTCAGATTACAGCGCGTTACGTTATGCGGTATGGTGAAGGAAAAAGAAGCCGTTCTGGATCAATTGCAGTGCTTGGGATGTCTGCATTTGAGTCCTCTGCGCGCAACAAGTCAGACAGATGGTGAAGCCGCCAGTGAGCGTCCCGAGACCGCTTACCGCGCACTGCGCCATCTGGGCGATACGCCGGATAAGCGTTTGCAGATTCGATTCGATCCGGATTTCAACATAGACGCGGTAGTGGAAAAAGCAGAAGAAAACCGTCTGGCATTGATAGCGGCGCAGCGGCGCCAGGAGGAGCTGGAGACACATATCCGTCTGCAAATTCCTTGGGGCGATTTCATACCACCCAGGCCGGACGAATTGGGTGGCTATAAACTTTGGTATTACCAGGTACCTAACTATCAACTTACCCGGATTGCCGGTGATTTGACCTACCAGATTGTGCAGCGCGATGACCGCTTTGCGTACGTGGTGGTGATCAGTCAGAGCGAGCCAGCTCCGGGCTTGATGCCAGTATCGCGCAGTCTGGTCGGGCATCGGTCGCTTTCCAGTCTGTATCATTTACTGGAGCGTAACAGTCAGCATATTGAGGAATTGAATTTCGAACGCCTCAGTTTAACCCGTTGGATTTTTCTGATCAGCCAGCATCTCGTCCGCGCCGAGGATCAGGCCGCGCTGCGGTACGCTGTCAATACCAGCTGGGACGAAGGCAGTCTGTTCGCGGTGCAGGGCTGGATTGCCGTTTATCGTCTGACCGAAATACGATTGTTCGCCGAACGATACCACCTGGCATCGCTGATTGAAGAACCCGGAACCGAGGATCGTCCGCCGACGCTGTTGAGTAATCCAGCGGTGTTATCCGGTGGTGAGGATATGGCGCGATTTTTTCAAACACCGGATTATCGTGACTGGGATCCTTCGCGTGTATTATTTTTTTCCTTTGCCTTGTTTTTCGCGATGATCATGGCGGATGCCGGCTATGCGCTGGTGCTGGGTTTGGTGCTGCTCGTCGCATGGCGGCGTTTTGGTCGCAGTCAAGGCGGACGGCGTTTGCGCAGCTTGTCGATCGTTACGCTGAGTATGGCGTTGAGCTATGGTGTGCTGGCCGGCAGCTATTTTGGTGTCAGTCCTGCTGAGGGTAGTGTATTAGGGGCATTGAACCACCTGGATATGCACGATTTTGATTCGATGATTACACTCTCGGTGGTGATCGGCGTCTTGCACCTGATGCTGGCGAACGGAATGAAGGCCGCTTATCATTGGGGGCATCACAGCGCTTGGGTGGCGGTGGGCTGGAACGGTTTTTTGCTGGGCGCGGTCATGCTCTGGTTGACAAAAACCGGCGCTTTGTCGGTTACGCTGGCCAACGTGAGCTGGATTTTCATCACTGTTGGGTTGCTGCTGGTGATTTTTTACGCCGGCAGTCGACCGATACATAATGCCAGAAGCGCCATGTTGCGCCTGCTGAGCGGTATCCATGCGCTGACGCATGCGACCAAGGCATTGGGTGATGTGCTCAGTTACCTGCGTTTGTTTGCATTGGGTCTTGCCAGTTCTTCTCTGGCGGTGACTTTTAATCAGCTTTCCAGTGATGTGATGCAGGCAATGCCGGGGGTGGGTATATTGCTGGGTTTGCTGATACTGTTGCTCGGACATGTGCTCAATCTGGCATTGGCCGTCATGAGCGGGGTTGTGCATGGCCTGCGCCTCAATTTTATTGAGTTCTATAATTGGGGGTTGTCGGACGAAGGGTATCCCTTTCGCACATTTAAGAAAAAGGAGCTTCTACATGAGTGAGTTTATGGTAATGCTCGGCTGGTTGGGCCTGTATGCGCCGATGGCTCTGAGTGCGGTAGGCAGCATTATAGGCTGTGCGGTGGCGGGTCAGGCCGCTATAGGCGCGATGCTGGAAACCGAATCCGGGCACGGCAGGTATCTGGGTGTTTCGGCGATGCCATCTTCGCAGATCATCTACGGAATAGTCGTGATGCTTACGCTTAACAGGGAAATGACCGAGACCAGCGCCGCCGGTATTTTCGGTATCGGATTGTTGTCAGGAATTGCGCTGTTAGCCAGCGCGGTTTATCAGGGACGCTCTTGTGCCGCCGCAATTAATGCAGCCAAAGCCAAGCCCGAGATCTTCGGTTTATCGCTGGCGCCGGCGGCAATTGTTGAAGGCTTTGCAGTGTTCGCATTTATTTTTGCGTTGGTTATCAGCGCCGGTATTCCGGTTTGAGTGAAGGGGCCGTACGATGACAGACCAAAAAACAGACATGCCGGGCAAGGTTTCCGCCGGCGTAGAGCAGCTCATTCAACAATTGCGTGAAGATGGCGTGAAACAGGGACGTGAAGAGGCGCAGCGTATTGTGGAGAATGCTGAGCGTCGCGCCGCCTGGCTTGTCAGTCAGGCTCGCGAACAGGCGGACGAGATGTTGATCAATGCTCGTGATGAAGCAGAGCGTTTGCGGCGTTCCGGTGAAGAGGCTTTACAGATTGCCGCACGCGATGCGGTGTTGAAGATGAAGAGTTTTCTCAGCGAGCGTTTTGCCGGTGAAGTACGGCGCTTGATTGGCGAGCAGCTGCATGACGAGGCATTGCTGCGCGAGCTGATTCTGACTGTGGCCGGACGGGTGCGTGATGATATGGGACTGGATCAGGCGGAGCAGGTCGAGGTGTTATTGCCGCGCAACGTGATTGGACTGGATGAATTGCGCCACAATCCGGAAACACTCAAGGAGGGCAGCCTGAGCCATTTTGTGCTGGCGGTAGCGCAATCATTGCTGCGCGATGGGGTGACTTTCAGTCATGGTTCGCCGGATCAATGCGGCATTACGCTGCGTTTGAGCGGAGAGGCACTGGAAGTGGAACTGACCGACGAAGGTATAGCCAGACTGCTGCTCGCTCATTTGCAGCCGCGTTTCCGTGCGCTGCTGGAAGGCGTTGTGCGATGATCCTGGAAGACAGCACACGCTACACTTTGCTGCTCTGCAGCTTGCCTTATCTGCCACCGCCACTGCGTGAGGAGCGTTTTATTCCGCCATCACGAATCCAGATCAACAAGGCGCTGAAACTGCTCAGTGCGGAAGATACAACCCGCATGCAGCGTATCAACGCGGTATTGCACTGGAGTCACTTGCCGATTGAACGTGATAATGCGGCGATGATGGCTGAAGCGGAAAAACTGCTGCGGGAAGAGCCGAGTGCTTTTCTGCGTGAAGTGGTGTTGGAGCGACTGGAGTTGCGCACATTCATTGCGGCAATGCGCCGGCGTGAACTGAACCGTATGCCGCAAGCAGGTGAGTGTTGGGGAATTGGCCGCTACACCCGGCGTATACTGACGCATTGGCACGATCCGGCCTTTGGACTGAGTCATGTTTTCGGATGGCTTAATGAAGCCGTGCGTTTGTTGCGCAGCGGCAACACGCTGATGTTGGACAGATTATTGATGCATGAATCCTGGCGGCGTTTACAGCGTGTGGAAGATTGTCACAATTTTGACTTTGACGCAGTGGCGCTGTATGTAATGCGCTGGAATATTCTCGATCGCCTTTATCGCCAGCGTGAAGACGCTGCGGTCATTCGTTTTAAATCCATGATTACTGATGCTTTGAATGACCAACAACTCATTTTTGAACCCGAGTCGACGGGCGGATAACCATGGTGAAAGTTGTGGTGACTTCAGTTTCGGGCGATATCGTCGGTATTGAAGCTTTGGCGGAGCAAGGCGAACGTGTGCCATTAATGAAGAATGAGGTGGTGTATCTTTGCTCTGCCAGTGGTGAGCGACTGGCGGCGGAGTTGCTCAAAGTGCGTGGCAATCGGGGTACGGTGCAGGTATTCGAGGACACACGGGGTCTGGCCGTGGGGGATTCGGTAGAATTGACAGGTGAAATGCTCTCGGTGGAACTCGGGCCAGGCTTGCTCGCGCAGGTCTATGATGGTCTGCAAAATCCGTTAAAAAGCATTGATGAACGTTACGGTATGTTTTTGCCGCGCGGCGCTGAAGTTGATAAGCTGGATCGCCGGAAGAAATGGTCTTTTACGCCACTGGTTGATGCTGGTGTCAAATTGCGCGCTGGACAAACACTCGGCACGGTGCAGGAAGGCAGTTTTATCCACCGAATCATGATTCCTTTTGATCAACGCGGCGAGGTCGAAATTACCTGGATTCAGCAAGGTAATCTGACCGTAGATACACCGATTGCCCGGATTCGCGATGAGCAGGGCAGGGAACGCACTATGTCGATGATGCAGCGCTGGCCTGTAAGGCGGCCGATTACCGAGCATTTGTTGCACAGCCGTCAGTGCCAGCGACTTTATCCTGATCAACCGTTGATTACGACATTGCGGTTGATTGATACTTTTTTTCCAATCGCATTGGGCGGTACCGCCTGCGTTCCAGGCCCGTTTGGCGCGGGTAAAACCGTGCTGCAGAATCTGATCAGCCGTTATTCTGCGGTGGATATTGTCGTCGTCGTGGCCTGCGGAGAGCGTGCGGGTGAGGTGGTGGAAACCATACACGAATTTCCCATACTGATGGATCCCAGAACCGGTGGTTCGTTAATGGATCGCACGATCATTGTCTGTAATACTTCTTCAATGCCGGTGGCTTCACGCGAGGCATCGATTTATACCGGGATCACACTGGGCGAATACTACCGTCAGATGGGATATCACGTGTTGTTGATTGCCGATTCGACTTCACGCTGGGCGCAGGCGATGCGTGAGACTTCTGGCCGCATGGAAGAGATTCCCGGTGAGGAAGCATTTCCGGCTTACCTGGATTCGACAATTCGTAATGTTTACGAGCGCGCTGGCGTGATTCGTAACAGTGATGGTGGTCAAGGCAGCCTGACGATTATCGGCACCGTATCGCCTGCCGGCGGCAATTTTGAAGAACCGGTTACGCAATCTACGCTGGCTACAGTTAAAACTTTCCTCGGTCTTTCCGCTGAGCGTGCTTACAAACGTTTCTATCCTTCGGTGGATCCGCTGCTTTCCTGGTCGCGTTATCTTAATCAATTGCGTGGCTGGTACGAAAAAGAACTCGCGCCTGGCTGGATTGCTCGTGTTGAACGTATGCTGGTGTTGCTGCATCAGGGAGATGCTGTTTTGCAGATGATGCAGGTGACTGGCGAAGAAGGTATTACGCTGACGGACTATCTCGTTTATCAGAAAGCTTTGTTCCTCGATATGGTGTATCTGCAGCAGGATGCCTTTGACCCGGTCGATGTTTCGGTTTCTTTGGAGCGCCAACAGAAATGCTTCGAACTGGTTTGCACGATCATCGATAAAGAATATGCCATGGAGGATAAACCGGTTGTGCGGGAATTTTTCACGCGTCTGACAGGCTTATTCAAAAATTTCAACTATGCCCGTGAGGATTCTCCGGACTACCAGCGCTATCTGGATGAAATCCGTAGTCTGGCCAAACTATAGAGATAGCGAAAACGCTTGCTTATATTCGATTGTTCGATATCGAGTCTGGCGGTTTATGCAACTTTAGTACAATTAGCAAGTCTACTTATGCGTGTATAATTTCGCATCAAACTTTCGGAATATCGCCCTAAGCAGGGATATCGAACAATGGTTAGTCACAACAAAAAATATCAGGCAAAGTTATTTGCGCCATTTGCAGTTTTAGGTATCTGCACAGAAGAAGACTGGTTAACCGAAATCGATTATTTGCCGATAGATACGCCATTACAGAAACCGGATACACGCTTGGCAAAGGAAGTTTGTGCGCAGTTGCAGGCTTATCTGTCTAACCCGAAGTTTATATTTGACCTTTCGCTGCATATCAGCGGCACGGTTCATCAACGCAGGGTGTGGCAGAAAATTCAGGAAATACCGTGTGGGCAGACGACCAGCTATGCGGAGATTGCCGCAGTAATACATTCTGCGCCCAGAGCGGTGGGACGGGCCTGCGGAGCGAACAAAATCCCAATTATTATTCCGTGTCACAGGATTATTGCCAAGAATGGTGGATTGGGTGGTTTTATGAATGCCAGTGAAGGTGATCCTTTGGAAATTAAACGTTGGTTATTGAAACATGAAAGTATCTGAACAAAATGCCGCAATTTTTGACGAATTCTTCGATACGCTATGGCTCGAAGATGGTCTCGCACGTAATACGCTGCAAAGTTATCGTAATGATTTGCAGGTTTTCGCGGACTGGCTCAGTCGTCATAACAACCATAAGAAAGAGCACATAATTGATGCAACGCATGCGGATTTGCTTAATTTTCTGGCCTCGAGAGTAGATGCGAAGAAAAAGGCCAGCACTACCAGCCGGGAATTATCCAGTCTGAAGCGATTTTTCCGCTATTTGCTGCGTCAGGGAAAAATCGCGATTGATCCGAGTTTGAATATCGCAGCACCAAAGCTGATACGCAATCTGCCTGAAAGCCTGACTGAACAGGAAGTCGAACTGCTACTGCAGGCGCCGAATCTGAACAGTTCGCTAGGTCTGCGTGACCGGGCTATGCTGGAAGTACTGTATGCCAGCGGATTGCGAGTATCGGAGTTGATCAATCTGAAATATTCTCAGGTCAGTCAGGACATGGGTGTGGTCAGGGTGATGGGTAAAGGCATGCGGGAACGCCTGACACCGCTCGGTGAGGAATCCATGGAATGGCTGAATCGCTATACGCGGCAGGCGCGTCCTCTGTTGCTGCAAGGTATTGTGACTGATACTGTTTTTGTTACCGCCCGTGGCGGTGCGATGACGAGGCAGGCATTCTGGTATCTGATCAAGCGGCACGCCAAAGCGGTCGGCATAAGCAAGCCACTGTCACCCCATACGATACGCCATGCTTTTGCGACGCATTTGTTAAACCACGGAGCAGATTTGCGAGTTGTACAGTTGCTGCTGGGACATTCGGATATTTCCACAACGCAGATTTATACGCATATTGCGAGCGAGCGTTTGAAGCAGCTTCACACCAAACATCATCCCAGAGGTTGAGTCTGAGAAGGCAGGAATCCGGAATAATCCTGCTATTCTTCTCTGCGCAGCTGCGGAAATAAAATAACATCGCGGATACTCGGGCTGTCGGTAAACAACATGACCAGCCGATCAATGCCGATGCCTTCGCCCGCAGTTGGTGGCAGTCCGTATTCCAATGCACGGATATAATCAGCATCATAGTGCATTGCTTCGTGGTTTCCGGCTTCTTTTGCCTGAGCTTGTTCCATAAACCGGGCTGCTTGATCCTCCGGATCATTCAGTTCGGAAAATCCATTGGCAATTTCGCGTCCGGCAATATATAGTTCAAAGCGGTCGGTAATTTCAGGATTAAGATTATTGCGCCGGGCCAGTGGCGATACTTCGGCAGGGTAATCAACGATAAATGTTGGTTCGAAGAGCAAATGCTCTGTTGTGTTGTCAAAAAGTGATAATTGCAGACCGCCGATACCATCGCTGGAAGAGTAAGGAATATTCAATGCCGCCAGACGACTGATCAGAAAATTACGATCATTGAGTTGCGCTTCAGTATATTCAGGATGATATTTCATGATAGCCTGTGTGATAGTCATTCGCGCGAAAGATTGACTGAAATCTATTTCGCGTTGCTGATAGATTACTGTCGGCGCGCCAAGAACTGTTTCCGCCACAGCACGCAATAATTCCTCGGTAAAGTCCATTAAGTAGTTGAAGTCCTGATAGGCTTCGTAGAATTCGAGCATGGTAAATTCCGGGTTATGCCGTGTGGAGATGCCTTCATTTCTGAAATTCCGGTTGATTTCAAAAACTTTCTCCAGACCGCCGACCACCAATCGCTTGAGGTACAACTCGGGTGCGATGCGCAAAAATAATTCCATATCAAGTGCATTATGATGCGTGATGAACGGCCGCGCCGTGGCGCCACCGGGGATCGGGTGCATCATAGGTGTTTCCACTTCCAGATAATTACGTGCCACAAAAAAATCGCGCATTGCCTGAATAATCCGGGAGCGCACGGTAAAAACCCGGCGTGTGTTTTCATTGGTCATCAGATCGAGATAGCGCAGGCGATATTTTTGTTCCTGATCAGTCAGGCCATGAAATTTTTCCGGCAAGGGGCGTAGTGATTTTGTCAGTAATTGCAGGTGATTAACCCGAATTGAGAGTTCTCCGGTTTGTGTTCTAAACAAAGTACCCGCAGCCCCCAGAATATCGCCTAGGTCATAGTGTTTGAATGCCGCATGCGCGGATTCACTGGTATCGTTGTTGGAGATGAATAACTGTATGCGTCCGCTCATATCCTGAATGGTCGCGAAACTCGCCTTGCCCATGACACGTTTGAGCATCATCCGCCCAGCGACGCTTACAGACACCGGCGTGTTTTCCAGAGCTTCCTTGGGCTGCTCTCCATATTGTGCGTGCAGTGTCGCAGCTAGATGCTCGCGGCGAAAGGTATTTGGAAAAGCATCACCTTTCTGACGCAGTGCGCTTAGCTTGGCGCGACGCTCTGTTATGATCTGATTTTCATCCTGATGAAGTGATGGGAGATGCGAAGTTTCCTGAGTCATGTTTGCGTATTAACAGTGGATCAACGATAAGTTTTTTGGAAAAGCGCCTATTATACGCATGGCGATCGGGTTACGTAATTCATTTCAGATCCAGGCGATCAGTCATGACGCGAGCTCGCTGTGTTTCGTGACAGGATTCAAGGCTATTTGCTGGCCATGTGCACGACTCTGTTTCTTTCTTTCTCCTCGCCGTAGTTTTGAACGCTGCTGCCGTTATTCACCAAACTGCATTTGAGGTGGGTATTTTCGGTAGTCTGGTGAGCCCTCGGACTGACGGAAGCTGAGCATGTTTGGAATTATAAAAATACTCCAACCGTAATTGGATGATAAAATTCAACGTAGTCTGGAATAGTGATTATATAGGCGTCAACGGAATTTAACGAAATGAATCATAAGTTACATTTACATGTCACCCGGTTAGTGACTTCTGGCGCTGTTTTCTTTGCTATTGTCACGTCAACAGTGTTTTATTTTTATAATTTGACTGCACAACAGACTGACATGGAAAAGGCCATTGAGCAGTTGTTTGTGACAGTAAAAATCCCAGCAGAAATTTCGGCGTATCTTGATAACGATGATCTGGCGAGAGAAGTTATTGATGGGTTGCTGGAAAACGATATCATTTCAGCTGCTGTCCTGACGAGCAGAACAGGCATGAAAATTGTATCCACAGACGCTGCGTTACTGGATGCATCTACCTTTTTGTTTTTTCCACTGTATAACCCATTTGAAGCTTCAGATCTGGTGGGTGTGTTGCAAGTCCGACTGAACAAGGAATTGCTTAACCAATCTGTCATGCATGCCGCGTTGGAGCAGATGTTGATTCTGCTTGTTCTGATTATTACCGTGGCTATACTGGTGCTGATTATGATGCGGCGTTTGCTGACGACGCCGATTCAGTCGATCGCGAACAATCTGCATAGCATCAAGCCAGGCGATGATGATCGCCTGTATTGCCCCAAAGGATATGAAAATAATGAAATTGGCAATTTAGTGTCCGACATCAACAAGTTGCTTGTTTCAGTGAGTGACACTCTCGCACAGGAACGGCGGCTGCGTAATCAGGTCGAGGTCATGGAGAAACATTTCAGACTGATTTTTGAACGCGCCAGCGCCGGAATTTTTCTGCTGGATCGAAACTTTCATTTGAAATCCTCCAATAGAGCTTTTCAGAAAATAGTGGGTATAGCCGGGATAGAGCGCCGGTTAAAAAAGAAAAATATTTATCTACCCGAGCTGTTTTCAGATCCGCATCGGGTTCATGATTTGCTGAATGATATTCTCGAGACGCACAAGTCCGTGGCGTGCGATCTTCAACTTGAGCAGGCTTGTCGCGGTGAAGAAAGATGGCTGCACTGTCTATTTTCGATTGTGCATAGTGATCAAAACAAAAATGAAGAAGCTCTGATTGAAGGGCTTGTTATTGATGTAACGGAACGTACCTTTCAGATGGAACGTGTTTTATATGAATCCGAGCATGATCCGCTGACGCAGCTGTTTAATCGGCGTGCGGGAGAGCAATTACTGGATATCATGCTGGCGAATGCAAAAAAGAATAATGAACAGCTGGTGCTGTTGCTTATTGATCTGGATGGTTTCAAGGAGGTTAACGATCATTTTGGCCACAAAGCAGGAGACAACGTGCTGATTGAAGTTGCCAATCGCCTAAAGACTGCCATTCGTAAGGAAGATATTCTGATACGGTTGGGGGGCGATGAATTTGTCATCGCTTTTAATGTGGCAGATGAAAGTCGCGGTGAAATAGACCATTTTGTGGAAAACCTGCTTAATCGTTTCAAAACGGAAATACAATTGAAAGACAATAGTAGCGTGACGATTGGTTCCAGTATTGGTATTGTGGTCTATCCGCATGATGGTGAAACCATTGGAATACTCATTGCCAACGCGGATTCTGCTATGTATCGGGCCAAGCGGGAAGGAAAAAATCGTGCTTTATATTACCGTGCAGCATGATTATGCACATATATTGTTTTAATTTGCTTCGATGATGCAACTGCTTAAATTAATAACCATTTCAATTATCTTTTTGCTTATTTTGTTTTTTATGAGAACCATGTTCTCGATTACCACCGGTATTGAAGAATGGATCAATACCGCAGTATCCTTATCTTTTGCCGTATTGGTAGGCTGGTATTCCTGGCGATGGCTTTCCGGAAAAAATATTGGCGTAGCGGCGGCTGTTCTCAGCGGAGCGCTAATTCTGGGTGGTTTTGGCTTCGTTTTTGGATTTCTCGTGCCAATGCTCATTATGCGCGATGCACAGCAGGCGGCAACTGTTGGCATTTTTATCGCCAGTCCTCTGGGTATGTTGCTGGGAGCTGTTGTCGGTTATATCATCGCCACCAGGCAGAAACAATCAATAAACCGGTAAGTTTTCGCAATTGAAATTTTAGGCGGACTTGGGGGGTAATTTACCGTGGCCGCGTATCAGATAATCATTCGATTGCATTTCCATTAGGCGTGAGACCACGCGTTCGAATTCAAAACCGATATTGCCCGAGCGATATAATTGCTGGGGTGGCGCTGCCGCGGAACACAGAAATTTAACGTTATACTCATATAGTGCGTCAATAAAATGCATGAACCGGGTAGCCTCACTGGCATTTTCGTATGTGAATTGCGGAATAGCAACCATGATCACCGTATGGTAGGCTTTGGCCACGGCAAGATAGTCCGCTGCTCCCAAAGGATTGGCGCAAAGGCGCTTGAAAGAAAATACCGCTACGCCGCGTGCAGACTTCGGAACAAACAGTTTGCGTCTTTGGACAATCAGTTCGCCGCTGGGTACTTTGTCACGGTCTTCGATATTACGGTCTGTTAATCGAAAGAAAAGGGTAGATAATGCCATTGTTGTTGCGTCATTCACCGGATGAAAGTAGGTTTCCACGCCCTTCAGTCGATCGTAACGATAGTCTATCGGGCCGTTTAGCGGAATAATCTCCATCCTTTCCTTGATACGATCAATGAATGGGATAAAACGATGGCGGTTTAGACCGTTTTTATAAAGCTCATCCGGCGCCCGGTTGGATGTGGAGACAACCACCACGCCTTGATCAAACAATTCCTGGAATAACCGTGTAACCACCATCGCATCGGCAATGTCGGTAATCTGTAATTCGTCAAAGCACAGCAATGTCGTTGTGCTGGCAATTTGGTGCGCTATGGCTGGAATCGGATCATCAAGGTCAATTTTTCTATCAAGGACGATATCTTTTAAAGCCAGTTTGCGCTGCTGGGTTGAAAGACCGTGCCAGACTTTCAAGCGCGCATGAATATCCAGCATAAATTCTTGAAAATGTATGCGCTGCTTCTTCGACAACGGGGCAGTTTCATAAAATAAATCCATCAACATCGATTTCCCCCGGCCAACGCCGCCAAATAGATATATTCCACTGGGAGGCACAAGAGTGCCGTCAGCATGAGAAAAAAGGCGTGACAACCAATTGCGGTTACGGATACCTGAAGGGGAATAATGAGTCAGTTTTTCATGCAGGCGCTCCAGAGCGTTAATGGCATTGATTTGATCAGTATCCGGCTTTAACTCGCCGGCTTCCATTAAAGCCTGATACTCAATTCTGGGAGTATTTTTTTTGACTGTGATTATGGATTGCTTCATGAAAAATAAGCTATGGTTTTTATTAACAGGTTGCTATGGCCAGACAGTAACTTTATTAATCATTGCTCAGAATCTACCTGGTCAAATAGTCCTGTTTCAAACTTTCTGGTGTGAATTTGTCGCTCGGTTTGAGTAACGCAGATTACACTTGGCCGCTGAATTAAGGCCTTTGGTTGCGAATTCATGAGTAATGTGGGGTTAATCACAGATTATCAATTGTATATTAATTATAGTCATAAACGATTCGGCATGAGACAGATATCTGATTCAGGGAATTTTGCCGAACGCCTCATGAATAAGATAAGAAGGAGTCTAGTTATGAAATACACGACGATTAAATCTATTCTGGCTTTACTGGTCATGTTATATATCCCGAATGCATTGGCGGGATCCAGTATATATAGCGCGTTTGTGACAGCCGAGAAAGCAGGCGTAATCGATCAGACCAACATTTCCGCGCCTTCGTACTCTGCTTGTGAAATTCGGAAAGCTGACGTCATCAACAACTACTTGGCAACTGGTTATACAATACTGAATACCTCCAGCTGTGTCCCCGTTTTATTACGGCTGCCGGAGTTGATTCATCCGGAATGGCATCCTCGCTGGCCAATACCACCGGTATGTTTAAGCTGTCCACCGTGGGATCTGAGTGTATTAGAGGTGTTGGATCCTTATCTGGCGAAACAGGTCCATGAGCTGAGCCAAAAATATCGTGTCGAAGAATACCTGAAAGGATTACGGAACCTGCAGAATAAATTCGACCTGGAAGGATTTGACAAAGCACTGGGTGAATTGGATGCGCAGCAGCAATTCAGATAATCCCTAAAGTTTCGTGATACAAAAGAAGGCTGAGATTTGTTTCAGCCTTCTTTTTTTGTCTGGATATCAACACCAATGGTCAAAACATACGAAAATCGGATCAAGAAACTCGAAACCGACAAGGCGGTGCTTCCTGAAAAACGTCATAATCACTGCACCCAGTGCGTTTATCTGATGCGGCATTTAGAATCGCATAGATATCCTTGTATTACAATAGGTTAGAGATTATTTGCGGAGAATAAATCATCTGGGAAGGCGGTATTCACATTTCAATATTAAGTTATTGTTATATTTGAATAAATATTCTCAATATAAAAAAGTTACCACATTTTTTACCACACTTTTTTATTTGCTGCCTAATTTTTGATCAGTGCAATATCCGGCTGACGGTCAACAATGCATACATAACCCACAGACTTTTTACACGCCCCCCGTTTGTTGTAGTCTGAGCATTCCACAGGGGAAACCAGCACACGTTCACGCAGATAATAAGCCTCAAGTATCTGGTGATTTTTCTTGCAGCGCCATTGATAAAGTTTACGGCTGGCGTCTGGTTGTTTGGTGCTGGTCATATCCAGATTGCTGCAGGTCATGCAGTCGCCAATGTTTCCTTTAAAACGATATGAGCGTGTTTAAAAATCGATCATTTTAGTCTTTCTTCTCACCGGCAGAATGATCGAAATGAGCGAAAATATGGATTGAGTTGCGTGATTTAAATTGTATTTGAAATCGTTTTCCTTGTCGTGGTGGACAGGTTTTACTTATCAGTCATCACGAACCATAGGTCTGGTTCAACAAGCGATAAGATATAATTATCGTTAGTCGATTCCAGGGCTGCATGGTAGAGCGGAGCAATCATCTATTAAACTATGTTCCCAACCATTTGGAATAATGGCCGCTGTTTAATGACGTAAGTGATAAACAGAAATAACTTATATTGTCTGTAAATGGAGTAACTTCGTTGGAAGAATTTGTAGCTTGGGTCATTAAAAATAAAGATTGGTTATTTTCCGGTGCTGGTGTAGTGGTTGTTGTCTGGATGTTGCGCTTTATCTTTAAGAAGACTTTCGAATCATCTTCACAAACTATTCATTCAGGTAACAGTTCAACCAATATCCAGGCGGGTCGAGACGTAAACATCAGAACGAAGAGGAAGAAGAGCGATGTGGAAGATGAATAAACAGTCGGTTTCCTCCGGTGACGATTCGACAAATGTGATCGCAGGTAGAGACGTCAATCTTTATATTAATGAGAATATTCCGACAGAGCTTATCGACCAAAAAATAGAAGAGGAAGTTGATAGACTCCGGAAATCTAGATTCTTCTCTGAGTTTGATCGGGTAAGCGCTTCGTTGAACTTCAGCAGACTCCTTGCAAATGGCAATCTTTCAGGGGGCTCGGATGAAGTAAGGAGTCGGGCATTGGCATGGTGCGCCAGACTCTTATCACTTACAGATGACTTTGAAAAGGCGGAAGGCATTCTAAAACATGCGATTAGTCTTGAAGATGTTACAGAAGCCAAAATCGCAAAAGCATTCATCATTTCACAACAGGGAGACAAATCAGCAGCGCTTCAAACCCTCGCTAGTATCAATACGAACGCTTCGCGCGCTGCCGGTTTAATGATCGTTGTGCATCATGAAGGAGCTGAAAATGCTCTAAGATGGTTGCATAATGCGGGCTATACAATTGGAGACCTGGATTCGGACGGCAAAAGTGTTCTTTTGAGCCATCAACTCCAATTGGGCTATTGGGATGATGCAGAGCATACAGTTGGTTCTTTATCTGACACTGACTATGAAGCAACACCGATTCTTCATCATTTGACAGCCCTAACAAAGCTTGTCCCTGCTGTTCCGGTTGATTTTCGAGCTGTAGTCCTAACGCAAGTTCCCTTCGAAGTACAGAGTTTTCCGCTCGCTGCGAATACCATTTATATGGAAATGCGTCGAGCCGCTCACAAACATTTTCTGGATGCAATTGAAGCTGCAGAGCAACTGGATTGTCCACGCGCTGCAAGAATAAGTGATGAATATGCGCTTTGGCTCGAACTGCACGATCCGGCTCAGACTGAACATGGCAAGAATAGGTTAAAAATAAAGCTCCGAGACGCCGATTCTGCGCTTGGTTTCGTCCACTACGCTCTCCAGTTCGGTATAAAACTCGACCTTGGTTTAGTTGAGCAAAATATTGAACGAAGTATGGCCATCAATGGTGGAATGACTATTGATGCAGCTCTTGCTCGTTTCGCCCTTGCATTTGCGCAACCGACCCCTGAGAAAGCGGCCAACTACATTGCTCGCCACTACAATCAACTCGCCACTTATATCGATTCTGAACTAATGCGGTATCGTCAGATCGAGATGCTTTCACGTGCAGGCTTGATAGAAAAAGCGAATGAAGTACTCGACAGACTACTAGAAGAAGGAATTCCTCCAGAGCAAGAAAAGAATCTTAGAAGGATTATTTCTGATGCTCAAGGACGTAACCCAGTTGAGTTTCTTAAAGCACAATATGAAACAACAAAGGCTCTTAGCGATTTAATCAACCTCGTCGTCCAACTGGAAAACCATCAACATTGGGATGATCTGTGCGAATTTGGCAAGCTACTATTTGAAGAGACACATTCACTTTGTGATGCTGTGCGCCTTGTAAATGCCTTCAACAGTACACAAAGATCGAAAGCTTTGGTCCTTTTTTTGAAGGAAAATACTGATCTTCTATCGCAATCCAACCATTTGCGTATGTCATTGGCTTGGGGTTTGTATAATGAAGGTGAATTTCTTGAATCCAGAGCGACACTGACTGAACTCAAGAATGAAATGGACAGTCCGAATTATCGCGCACTACAAGTTAATCTTGGAATTATGAGTGGTGACTGGGCTTCCCTTACTGCTTATATTGCCGCTGAATATCAGAGTAGAAACAAAAGAAGTGCAGAGGATCTGATTGGCGCTGCGCAATTGGCACTTCATCTTGGTTTACACAATGCAAAGGATTTGCTTTTCGAAGCAGTGATCAAGGCCCGTGATGATCCCGCTGTTCTGACAACTGCATACTTCATCGCAACAAGTGCAGGCTGGGAAGATGACCCAAAGGTTTTTCAATGGCTCGAAAAGGCCGCGAAGCTGTCAAATGAGAATGGCCCCCTCCAAAGAATGAGCTTAAAAGACATTCTTGATCAAAAACCTGAATGGGAACGCCACGAATCAGAAACATGGCGCTTATTGGTACGAGGCCAAATACCGATCTTTGTTGCGGCTCGGTCACTCAATCGGACTCTCATTGACCTTATAACCTTTCCTGCGTTAACTAATCTCACGAAGACTGATTCCAGGCGGAGAAGCGCAATTCCAGCTTACAGCGGCAAACGGACTCAGTTGGAATTATGTATACACGGAAAAACTGTTGCTCTGGATGCAACTGCACTTCTCACCTTGAGTTTCTTGAATATACTCGATGCAGCGCTGGACGCCTTCAACATTGTACATATCCCACATTCTACCCTTGGATGGTTATTCAAGGAACGTCAGAAAGCTGTATTCCATCAACCAAGCCGTATAGCGAATGCACATAAAATTCGTGATCTTCTAGCTACGGATATGCTGGAAAAGTTCACTCCTAGTACCGTTGCAAGCAGCGAGCTCTCAGCTCAAGTCGGCGAAGACTTGTCGTCATTGATCACCGAGGCTGAAAAGGTTCGTGACGGGGATGATACGCAGCATATAGTTGTTTGTTCTGCGCCGGTGCACAGGCTTTTTAGCTTGATGGAGGAGGAAGCTGATCTTTCAGCACATACAGCCGTCTTGAGCAGTTGCTTAGCGGTGGTAAAAAAGTTGAGACATAAAGGTCAAATAACCGCTGATGAGGAAGAACGGGCGCAAACTTACTTACAACTGCAAGAGAAACCATGGCCAAATCAACCTGACATTACAGACGGTGCTACTTTGTATCTTGATGATCGCGCTATCACTTATTTGCTGCACCTGGGATTGCTCGGCAAGCTCAAAGCAGCAGGTTTAAAGGCTGCGGTCTCTCCAAGAGAAGTTTCAGAAGTTAACGCCCTTATTTCTTACGAAAGAATTTCCGAAGAAGTTGTGGATGTTATAGAACGTATACGGACTGCTCTGAATTCCCGCATCGAATCGGGGCACATCAAGGTGAACAGTAGACTAAATTTTGATGAGATCGAAGGAAAAGTTATTCCAGAACACCCTACACTTGAAATTATGGCCTTGGCACACCATTGGGACATTGCGATTATTGATGACAGGTTCATCAATCAGCATGAGAACATTGGTGCTGGTAATGTGCTAAAGCCTATCTTCACTACCCTAGATTTGCTCGATGCTTTTGTGGCAAGTGGTGTTTTATCGGAGGAAGATCGTCTTGAACATCGGACACGGCTTCGCCAGGCTGGCTATTTCTTTGTTCCGATCAATGAAAAAGAACTTGAATGGTGTCTGAGAAAATCAACTGTTGTTGATGGAGAGGTGATTGAAACGGCGGAGCTTAAAGCAATTCGAAAATCTATCCTTCGCGTCAGAATGAGTGACTGGCTGCAGCTTCCAGAGGAAGCCCCTTGGTTGGACGGAACTCTAAAAACGTTTATTCGTGTACTCAAAAATCTATGGAAGAGCGGAACCGATATCAACGTGATCACGGCTCAATCAAACTGGCTCGTTGAGCAGTACGACATTCGTGGATGGGCACACAGTCTTGCTACAGAAAATGCTGACAATGTCGTTCGCATTGGGCGTGCGGCACTTATAAGTATTCTGCTGATCCCACCTACTGATGTCCAGCAAGTTGTTGTCGATGCTTACTGGAATTGGGTAGAAGAAAGAATCTTGGCTCCTATACAAGAACAGTTCCCAGAGGTATACGAATGGCTTGTCAACAGGTACCGTATTGATGCTTTCGAAATAATTAAAACTCCAATTTCTGATGCGGACAACATAGTGGCTAATACTTCTTGCGAAAAAACAGTAATGAAGAATGCTATGCTAAGACTTATTCCGCCACTCATACAAAAGAGATTGTTTAACGAGCAGAGATTCAGGGAAGAATACGGTTTAAAGGTTGACGCTATGATTTCGGTTGGGCCAAGCGGTTTCACTGTTAAGCGGTCTGTACTTTTCAATGCTATCCGTGACGTTCTCTCTGGGAAAGGAATAGCTAAAATGACCGATACTGAAAATCTGATTTGGGATCTCACGAATGATGCACGCGAAGATGAACTTCCAAGAATTGCCCTTTCATCCGGTCAAGCGCGTCTGGTACTGACTGATTTTTCTGTCCTTTCCAAAGATGTTTCTACACGTATTCGTTTTCTGGAGGAATCTGCCTTCGGCGTAAATTTACCACTCAAAGCTCAGGACAATTGGCGAAGCATTCTGGAAGAGCGCTCACTGGAAGACGACGAGATAGATGCTTTTTTTAGCGATATACACGATACACCGGTTTATGTGGAACGAACTATAAGAAATGAGATAACGGCAGGTAAGAGCAGTGTCTCGTCTCTAGTACCGAATTCAAGGCGGTATTTTGAAAGACTCGTTGGCGTTTATGACGGAAGCGTAACGATACAGGATTATGCTATTAGTACAGGTTACAAATTCTTTGAGCAGCTATTAAAGTGGCAGCCTTATGAAGGTTTTCTTTTTAGTTTGTTACTTTCTTCTCATTCGGCACTGACTACCGGAATCAATATTGATCATCTTATGCCGGAGCAACTGGAAAAAGCATTCGACTATTTGGAAAAACACGGCGACATGCTCTCTCGGTTGGGCGCATTGGAAGTTGGATTGCGTATTCTTACAGATAGACCGGAAGTTGGGTCTTTTTTGCTGCGTCTTGTGTATCTGATTCGAGACGATGACGTGAAAAGCGATACTAGCGAATTCAAGCTGTTTTCGGCATTGTTCGTCTTAGTCGACGGAGAACTAGCCCGAATACGTCTTTTTGCCGATGAGCCACCTTTTTATCGAAGATTAGCTTCTCTAGCTCATGCTGGGTTAATCCATCGACAGGTAGTTCAATGCGATATAGATTACGACCGGTTTATTGATTGGACTGTCAGTAATGGCTATGAACACTACTACATGCAGACCCTAGTGGATATGCGCTCCGAGCCGCGGTGGGATCCTGATTTTGCTATAGCAACTCAAATGCAGACGGACTTCTTTGGTCGCATCATGATTGCCGGTAACAGTTATGAAGCAAATATTAGTCAAGGAGAGCTACGTGAAACCATATTAGGTGACTGCGAGAGGAGCCTCATCAAGCTAAGTGAATTTCCGTATCCATACCTTCCTGGACCACTCGAAGGCGCTGAAAGTAACCCAAATACTTTACCTGATGACATTGCCCACATTATTGAAGAACAACTTAATAGTGACGCTGGCGTAGCTTCTTCATTTGTGGCTCTTGTGAACTCTGCGATGATTTTCAGAGTTACACCCGGTCATGCAGAGTTGGCACTAAAGGCACTCAAATTAGGCAATTACACACTTGCAAAATTGAAAAATAAATCCCAGCTTCTTGGTATTCTAAAAGGATTGGCCACAGTTGCAGCCGTATCTCGTAATATGGCTTTAGCCGATGATCTCCGTATTCTTGTGCGTCGTTATCGACGTGATTCTCAATATGGTTTCTCCATCGAAGAAGCTATGAAGATGTGCCTTGTCGCTTCTGCTAGTCGGGAGGATCGGATAAAGTGGCGAGAATTTGCCGGTGAATGGTTGACTGAGCTTGCTTTTGAAGAATTGAAAGGAAGTGAGGATGAAATCCTTTATTCTCACTTGTTGGCATTGCTTCATTTAGCGCCTGAATTATGGGTTTCGTGTGCAAGAGCGGATGCGGCGCTTAAAGCCATCGTGTAAACAATGATGTCACTGTTGAAAGGGTTGTGAATTACTTAATCAGGTGTTTGGCTAAGTGCCCAATAAATACCGTGGTTGCAGTTCACGAACCAGATTCATAGATGCTGACCAACCGGAAGCCACCGAACTGCGCAATGGTAAACTGATTTCGTGCTAAATGCCCTTAAGGTTCAGGCCGCGATTGGTGTAGTGGATGGGATTATTCTTTGGGAATGTGATTAAGGTTATCCCTAGTTACTGTGTATTAAGTTGTGCAAGAATGGTGAAAGTAACTAATAATCCGGTTGTTAGCCGATTGATCGATAATTGATCAGGAGATGCGGGTAACAACAAGGTCTAAAACTATTTGATGGGACTGACGATGGTATTTTTGCTGAATATGTTGTAACTTATTGATTATACAAGATTCGTGGCGGAGAAGGCGGGATTCGAACCCGCGGTACGGTTTGAGCCGTACACACGCTTTCCAGGCGTGCACCTTCAACCACTCGGTCACTTCTCCATTAAAACTTTTCAGCAAAAAAATTTGCATCACGATGGGCGGGCAAGGATAAACCAGAAAGTGGTTTTGAGCAACTTTCCCGCTGCGTTTATTTTATGTCAGTCGATTATTGCGTATATTGTATGCCAATTGTGCTGTTTGCCGCAGTGACATCGAGCTGCATCGAATAATGATCGTTTATCCGTACAAATCGCCCGTTGCCAGCCGTGATACTGTAGGCGGTTGATGGTTCACATTGACGTTCTTTCATCGCATCCTTTGAAATATTCTCGCACATCAACCGGTAGAATTGCTGCGCCATATCCGCTTCATATTCAGGAATCGGTTCATCGCCTCCGGCAGTCTTGACGCGACCGCCGCTCAAGCTGCGGTGGTAGGTGATCCGGTGTAAGTCCGCATCGTCTTCTATTTCTATTCTGAAAATGGTTCTGCGGTTGTTTTGCAACTCGCCCTGTTTGGTGAATAGTCGGCTGTTGATTTCGGTGTAGCCTTGCGCGGTGAGAATGCCTGCAATTTGATCAAACGGCGTCGCAAGGGAGATGCCCGAAATTTCGATATGTCTGAATGATTCGTCGTTGCCGTTTGCGGATTGTGCGGCAGTTGTCGTAGTGGAAATCAATACACATGCAATGCTGAGGCATGCGATCCATCGTAGTGCAGTATTTCCAGGTCGGGCTGAAAGATTAGGTCGTTTCATCATGGGAATATCGCCTCCGTCAGATTTTCGGTAATGTGACGCCGCTCTGGCCCTGATATTTACCGCCGCGGTCTTTGTAGGATATCTCGCAGACTTCGTCCGATTCAAAAAAGATGACCTGGGCGACGCCTTCGTTGGCGTAGATTTTCGCGGGTAGCGGTGTCGTATTGGAAAACTCCAGTGTAACATAGCCTTCCCACTCCGGTTCAAAAGGCGTGACATTGACGATGATGCCGCATCGCGCATACGTCGATTTGCCCAGGCAGATGGTCAGGATGTTGCGCGGAATACGGAAATACTCAACCGTGCGCGCCAGCGCGAATGAATTGGGTGGGATAATGCAGATATCATTTTTGACGTCGACAAATGAATTTGAATCAAAATTCTTGGGATCAACAATGGTGGTGTTGATATTAGTAAATAATTTGAATTCATCCGAACAGCGTATGTCGTAGCCATAGCTCGATGTACCGTAAGAGACAATGCGCTGATTGTCCCTGTGACGGATCTGATCCGGTTCGAACGGCTCGATCATGCCGTGTTCAAGCGCCATGCGCCGTATCCATTTGTCTGATTTGATGGTCATTAATTATCTTCCATAATGATCTTGGCGAATACCGCTGAGTGATCCTCGGCTGATTCGGCTACTTTCACCGCGATTTTGCGCGCAATCAGTCGGTAGGTCTGTGCAATCTGGCTGTCAGGTTCGGCGATGACGCTGGGTCTGCCGCTGTCCGTGTGTTCGCGGATTTTGATATCCAGCGGCAATGCGCCCAGAAAGTCGACCTGATAATCGCGGCACATTTTTTCGCCGCCGCCGGTGCCGAAAATCGGTTCCGTATGGCCGCAACTGGAGCAGGTGTGTGTACTCATGTTTTCTACAATACCGAAAATCGGAATACCGACTTTTTCAAACATTTTAAGTCCCTTGCGTGCGTCGAGCAGGGCAATGTCCTGCGGTGTGGTGACGATGACCGCGCCGGTTACCGGTATTTTCTGCGCTAGCGTGAGCTGGATGTCGCCGGTGCCGGGGGGCATGTCGACAATCAGATAATCCAGGTCCTTCCAGTTGGTGTCATGCAGAAGCTGCTGCAAGGCCTGGGTGACCATCGGGCCGCGCCATACCATCGGCGTTTCGGTATCGATCAGCAACCCGATGGACATGGCCTGTATGCCATGCGCCATTACAGGTTCCATCGATTTGCCGTCGAGCGATTCGGGTTTTTCTGTGATGCCGAGCATTTGCGGTTGCGAAGGACCGTAAATATCGGCGTCCAGAATGCCGACATTGGCGCCTTCGGCAGCAAGCGCCAGCGCCAGGTTGACCGCGGTTGCCGACTTGCCGACACCGCCTTTGCCTGAAGCTACGGCGATAATATTCTTGATGCCAGGTATCAGTTTGACGCCGCCCTGCACGCCGTGCGGCACAATTTTGCTGCTGACGGTGACATTGATTTTACCGGCTCCCGGAATTGCCTGCAAAACAGCGGTGATTTGCTGCTGCACATCGGCCTTGATGCTGTTGGCCGGGTAACCGAGCACGGCGTCAAGTGTCACGTCATTGCCATCGATCCGGATATTCTGTATCGAACCGCCGGCGACATAATCCTTTCCGGTTGTCGGGTCGATGACGGAACTCAGAATGGACTGGATTTGTTGTTCAGAAATGGTCACTGGAAAAACTCCTCAATACGGCTGCTGTCACTGACGGTGCAGTAACAGAAATGGATTCACATTAAATTGGCATGGTAACAAATATCAGGCATGACGCACAATTTGTTAGAATAAGCGTCAAATCACACATTCGAACAAAAACACGATGAACAAGCGAAAAATTCTGGTGACTTCGGCGCTGCCTTACGCCAATGGCAGTATCCATCTGGGCCATCTTGTGGAATACATTCAGACGGATATCTGGGTGCGTTTTCAGAAAATGCGCGGACATGAGATTTACTATGTCTGCGCCGATGATACGCACGGTACGCCGATCATGCTGCGCGCCGAACAGGAAGGCATTACACCGGAAGCGCTGATCGCCCGCGTGCACGACGAGCACTATGGCGATTTTACCGGCTTTCATATTCATTTCGATAATTATTACAGCACGCACTCCGATGAAACACGCCATTACGCCGAAGACATCTATCAGAAACTGAAGGCGGGTGGATTGATCACCGCGCGCGGCATCGAGCAGCTGTATGACCCGCAGCGCAACATGTTTTTGCCGGATCGTTTCGTCAAAGGGGAATGTCCCAAATGCGGCGCAAAGGATCAGTATGGCGATTCCTGTGAAGCCTGCGGCGCGGCTTATACGCCGACCGAATTAAAAAATCCGTATTCCGCCGTTTCGGGCGCCACGCCGGTGAAAAAATCATCGGAGCATTATTTTTTCAGCCTGTCGGATGAACGTTGCGTCGATTTTCTGCGCCGCTGGACGCGCGCGGGTCATTTGCAGCCGGAAGCGGCCAATAAAATGCATGAATGGCTCGGCGATGCCGGAGAAAACAAAATGTCCGATTGGGATATTTCGCGCGATGCGCCTTACTTCGGCTTTGAAATTCCCGGCGCACCCGGTAAATATTTTTACGTCTGGCTCGATGCGCCGATCGGTTATATGGGCAGTTTCAAACACCTGTGCGCACGCGAAAATATCGATTTTGACGCCTACTGGCGCAAGGACGCCGAAACGGAGCTTTATCATTTCATCGGCAAGGATATTCTGTATTTTCATGCACTGTTCTGGCCTGCGATGCTCAATTATTCCGGCTATCGCACGCCGACGCAGATTTTTGCGCATGGTTTTCTGACCGTCAACGGTGAAAAAATGAGCAAATCGCGCGGCACCTTCATCACCGCGCACAGCTATCTGAAACAGGGATTGAATCCGGAATGGCTGCGCTATTACTACGCGGCGAAGCTGAACGGCAGCATGGAAGACATCGATCTGAATCTGGATGATTTTGTCGCGCGCGTGAATTCCGATCTGGTCGGCAAGTTCATCAACATCGCCAGCCGTTGCGCCGGGTTTATCACCAAACGTTTTGACGGGCGGCTGGTTGACGGAGAAGACTACAGGACTTTACAACAAACTGTTGACGAACGGTTTGCCAACTGGCGTCCGGATGCGATCGAAAAAGCGTTTGAAGCGCGTGATTTCTCGCTTGCGGTGCGCCAGATCATGCGATTTGCCGATGAAGCCAACGAAATGATTCATGCAATGGCGCCGTGGGAAATCGCCAAAATACCGGGCAGGGAGGCCGACCTGCAACGCATATGCAGCCTGGGCATTCAGCTGTTTTATCTGCTCGCGCGCTATCTGAAGCCGATTCTGCCGGAAACCATCCGGCAGGTTGAAGATTTTCTGAATTGCAGCAAACTGACCTGGCCATGCCTTGCCGCGAACGAGCCGGTATCGCAACTGCTGCTGCCCGCCGGGCACGCGATTCATGCGTACCAGCATTTACTGACGCGTATCGACGGCAAACAGATCGACGCGCTGGTGGCCGCGAACAAACAAAGCCTTTCGGCGGATTCCGGGACGACAAAGACCGGCGCTAAAGCCGCAACCGAGGCCACAGGGGGCGACAAACCGAAAACCGCTGCACCGATTGCCGAAACCATCACGATTGACGATTTCAGCAAAATCGATTTGCGCGTGGCGAAAATCGTCAATGCCGAGCATGTCGAAGGCGCGGAAAAACTGTTGAAGCTGACGCTCGACATTGGCAGCGAACAGCGCACAGTATTTGCCGGTATCAAGTCGGCCTACGATCCGGAGCAATTGAAAGGGCGCATGACCGTGATGGTCGCCAATCTGGCGCCGCGCCAAATGAAATTCGGCTTGTCGGAAGGCATGGTGCTCGCCGCCGGCAGCGGCGGCGGGGAATTGTTTATTCTCAGCCCCGACACCGGCGCGCAGCCCGGCATGCGCGTCAAGTAGCGATTATCGGCACCCTATGGAGCCGCTTGCCGCGCAGATCATGCAACTGGAACTGAAATTGCTGCATACCGACATGCGCGCGCATCCGGCGGTGATCGACGAACTACTGGACAGCGCATTCGAAGAAATTGGCAGCGACGGACAGGCGCATTCCAGGCAGGACGTGGTGGCATGGTTGCAGAACAAGGGCAGCGCACAGCACTGGTCACTGGCGGATTTCCGCATCAAATCGCTATCGAATGACATGGTCATAGCGGTTTACCGCGCAGTCAGGCATGATCCGGCACAGACAGCGGACAAGGATCAGAGCGGACAGAAAGCATATCGGGGATCGATCCGCAGTTCCGTCTGGCAACGGCGCGGCGATCACTGGAAAATGGTTTTTCATCAGGCAACACAACGCGTTTAGGAGAGCAAATTGGAAGCAGCGACAGCATCGGCGGAACAGCAACTCAACGAAATCAAAACTAATCTGGCAACCATCCAGCAGAAAATCGCCGATGCCTGCGCCAAAGCCGGGCGCGAGCCGTCGTCCGTGCGCCTGTTGCCAGTTACCAAAACCGTACCGGCGGAGCGGTTGCGCATCGCTTTTGCCGCCGGATGCGAGGAAATGGGCGAGAACAAGGTGCAGGAAGCGCGCGAAAAATCCGAGCTGCTCAGCGATCTGGCGATCAAATGGTGCATCATCGGCCACCTGCAAACCAACAAGGTCAAATATATCACCCGTTTCGCGCATGAATTCCAGGCGCTCGACAGCCTCAAAGTCGCCGCCGAACTCGACAAGCGCCTGCAGGCCGCAGGCCGCGGCATGGATGTTTATGTGCAGGTCAACAGCTCGGGCGAAGCCAGCAAATTCGGCCTGCCGCCGGAAGAGGTGGAAGATTTCGTCCGGCAACTGCCGGATTATGCATCACTCCGGGTCAAGGGGCTGATGACGCTGGCGATTTTCTCAAGCGACCATGAGCGCGTGCGCGCCTGCTTTGTCAGAATGCGCGAACTGCAGGAACGGTTGCGCCAGAGCGCACCGGCGGGGTTGTCGTTTGACGAACTGTCCATGGGCATGTCCGGCGACTTCGAACTGGCGATAGAGGAGGGCGCAACCGTCGTGCGCGTGGGACAGGCGATATTCGGCAAACGGCCTTTACCCGACAGCCATTACTGGCCGGGGTTTGGTTAGTGCTTTCATAGCCGAACAGCAGAAAAGGTCGGCGATTATTGCAGTTTTAAAATACATGCACAAACAATCATCGCGAGTATTGTCTCGACTAATACGCATGTTTGATAGAACTGTTAATGCGCGTTGTATGGCCCAAGGAAACGTTCACCGTTGAAATGAATCAGATGTGAGGGTGCATCCGCTACCCACACTTCCGTTTCCCAAGCAATTTCACTGAGGTATCGGCCCATAACGGCTCGGTTTGGAAAGGCGGTTATATAAACTAATCCGGCCGTCGATTCAGCAAAGAGACTGGAAAGCTCGACGTGCCGCTTGCCATCGACTGGTCCATGGCTGGTAACAGACTCCACCAGAAGCAGCCAGTTTTTTGGGGTATAGTGCAGCACTACGTCAGGCATTTTGCCGTGGGAATCGATCTTGACGCCCAGTTTTGCCAGCAAGACAGAATCGAAATAGCTCCACTTGTCCCCCGTATCTCCGGCATAAACCAACGTGCTACCCGACGCGAAGCGCGGGGCAAAATCCTCAATTATCGCGCGTATTAGTTCGCTGTGTTCGCCGGGGCTGAGCGTAATTCGTTTGCCCGGTGCGATTTCGACTGGGATGCGGTTTTGTATGCGTTCCTTTGCGTAACGAGCAACCAGCGTCTCACGCTCAGTCAGATATGCCGTCAAATTGTCGTGCCACTGCGGTGTGTCTAAGGTGCGAAGCAGAGCTAACGCGGCTGGTTCAATTTGGTAAACAGCCTTGGGACTGTTCACAGGTCGATCCGGCTTGTCTGGATTGTAAAGGACTAACCCTGCATTTACGAATTGGTGCATGGTCTGCCGCCGTACCGTTTCGCGAGTGTTCGGTGCATAGTCTTTTTTGTAATACTCTCGTGCCCAATCCATAATGGGTGTAATGCCCATCAGTGGATTTTCCACCATGATCCATGGCTTGTCTGGCGTTAGATTAAGCAATGCCAGCAGGCATAGGGCGGAACGCTCGTTTTGCTGCGCGCGAGGGAAATCCAAAGATGCGAGGACTTGCAGTGCAGCCTCGATTTGCTTGTTCTTGTTGTTGGTCATTCGATCAAAGCTTTTAGCTTGTTGTCGATCTGATTTTGTGTAAGTGTTCCTTCCAGTTTGGCCCACGCGCCAAGGTCGATCAAAGCGGAGCGCGAAGGATACTTCATCATCTTGAGATCGGTAGCATTGACCTGCGTGTGACCGTTAAAGCGACGAAAATACTCATCGACTGCAGTTGTGTTGAGGAACACGGCCAATCCACGGGCTAAGGATTCGGGTAGTCCATGTTTGTTTTCATGGAACACATTGAGATGGTTCTCGAAACCCAGCATGGGCGCATCATCAAATATAGCTGGATCCACCACGCTTGCTACAATTCGGCGCTTTTCCTCCTTTGATGAGAAGCGACGCACCACGCAATAAAAGCCGCTGGGATAAAGCCACTTTTCGGTATTGGCGTTGCGATCAATGGCATTAGGTTTCTTCATGCTTGCAATGGGCCACGTAGTCTTTTGTCCGATGAAATGCCCTGGGTAAAGTAAAGGAGTGGTTCCTGGCTCTGGCATGCCGCGCAGGTATTCTTTCATTCGGAAATCAACCACAGGCCCGGTCGAGACGTTGATACCCAGGTCGATTAGCGTGTGACGGCATTTCGGGGATAGCTCGATGGTGTTTGGTTCGGGCAACGTAGGGACGTAGATGAATCGTTCAGAGTCATCCGGGAACACAATCCGGTCGAATGGGTGTTCGTGGATTGTTAGATCGGTGAAGGTGTCATCTGTTGATGTCGAAACCGTTACTGGCCCCTGTCGGCCGTTGCGCTCCAGCAGAATAATGATGTTCTCTTGCAATACATTGTCATCTTTGAACGCTTTATTGCGGGATTTGAATAAATGCAGACGCCGAATGGCTGTCCGTTCAAGAATGAAATCACGAAACGGACGGTAATATGGCCCGTTGCAGAAGCTACGAGGAATGATTGCAACGATTTGCCCGCTTGGTGCAGCCAATGCTACGGTTAGTGCAATAAAGGCGCTGTAAAGATTTACTGTCTCAATACCGACACGGCGCAAGGATTGCCGATACGCAGAATTACTGTTGATTTTCTTGTAAGGCGGATTAAGAATCGCGTGTGTGTAGCGTGCTAATGGTTGAGAAAAAAGACTGCCTGCCAGTGACTCGGTTGCGGCAAAAATAAAATCTTCTTCATGGATATTGCATATAAAATCGTTCTTGTGATTGTATTTCTCCAAGGTTTGTGCCAAGTGTTTGGTTAGAGCGGAGTCAAGTTCAAAGGCATCCATCACAACCTGTTTAAAGCGAAATCCACCAGCTCTCCATCTATCCAAGAACGCTGCTGATAACGAACCAATTCCTGCGCCTGCATCCAGTAAGTAGCAGGTGTCTTCTCCGTCAGGGAAAAGACTCGACATGAATACAGCTGTATTTTCAGGGGTAAGAAACTGGCCGAACAGAGATTTTTTTTTAGCCTCGGTATTTTTTGAAAAATGTAGTCTTTTCTGCTCAATCACTGTTAGCACTACTTGTTTCCTTCTTTGTATTCCGGTGTGGAATTATACGTCCGAATGTAATCTGTATGCTTTACAAATTAGTCGCCGCAACCCTCTGGTAATCTTCTTCTACCAGAATATTGCTGGTTCGGCAGGCGGCCTGCGTATCCATAACTTGGTTGTGTTTTTAGCTATAGATTTTCGTTTCTTCAGTATGCATTATCAATAATAAGCATTTCTTGCAATCAAGTAGTAGATTGTTTTGTCGAATTATTTTACACTTCGTTTGAGTATTGAGTGAGTGTGTTACACAACATATTAATTATCAATAGTATTTGTTGTTTGGCATGATCCTTGCTTGTTATCAATATATGACTAATTGAACAGCGTTTCATTTAATCTGAAGATATGATTTATTAAGCAGCTATAGAGTTATTCGAGCAAAGGGGAGTGATAATGAATCGAGGTTATTTTTTGAAAACATTGTGGGCGATCCTCTTCATAGGCGCAAGTGCGCAAACGAATGCGGCACTAATTAGTCGTTTGGGTGGATTGGCCTATTATGATACGGTATTGGACATTACTTGGCTTGCCGATGCAAATGCAGGGGCAGGTTCTGTTTTTGATGATGGCGCTTCAAGCACTGATGGCCGTATGACATGGGCCAGTGCCAATGCCTGGGCGGCCAGCTTGAATATAGGGGGAATTACGGGATGGCGATTGCCAGCGACTCCTATTAGTCCGCTATGTACAGGTGTGTGTGTAAATAGCGAGATGGGAGCATTTTTTTATAATGAACTTGGTGGTATATCGCTTACTTCTATTTTGAGTAGTAATGATCCTGATTTGGCTCTTTTTTCTAATATTCAGTCTGATAATTATTGGTCTACAGAAATTCAGCAGAATGCGGCGATGGCCTTTGATTTCAGTGTTGGAACTCAGAATCTGGCCAGCAAGAGTGCACTATTTCACTTTGTATGGGCAGTCCATTCGGGCGATGTGGGTACAACGCAGGTTTCTGAGCCTGGGACTATTGCGCTTATTGGACTTGGATTAGTGGGTTTGCTAGGTTTTGGTCGGCGTTTGTGGAAATTTTGAAATGCGGATTTGATTTATCCGAACATTTTCAAATACTCTCCTGCAAAAAGCCCGAGCGAAGCCAGTATCAATAATAAGGTTCGCATGACCGGTTGTTCTTGCATGGATTGGAATGCGCCGTAGCTTATGGTGTTGATGTTTTGAATCGCTTTATCCACTTGTTGCTGTACGAGGTGGCCTTTCTCATGTGATAAATTTTCAAGACACTGAATGACTTTAAATTTAAGTCGATCTGCTTCGGTACGAAGCTTAAAGCCAGCAAAGATAAGTAATGTAATGCTGGCAGCAAAGGTAATGCCCATGCTCCTGGGAAAATCCTGATTATCAAAATAACTGATGCTGGCGAAAAGCATTAACATGATGGTAAGCAATGGGTAATAAATCAATTTGTCGATGACTCTTGTCCTTTTAGCGACCAAGATGACAATCTCTTCAAGCAATTTCGAGGTGCTATTAATTTCTGTGTCGGAATAATGGTATTTGGCAGTACTATCTCTGGTGGATAACTCGTCGAGTTTTGTGTGCAGCTTTTGTATCCAATAATAACAAAGCCTTAATGCGTCCAGTACCAGAAATGTTAGCACCATGATTACCGAAAAACTGGCAACTTGCCAGAATAAGCCATATCCATCTTTTTCACCGCGATGCGGCGCCGGCCAGTCAGGTAGCAGGTAATAAAGCAAAGCCGCGATTGTAATAAAAAGTAACCACATCGCGGTTACCCGCAGCATGCGATGATGAAGATGTCCATAAGCGTGATATTCACTCCAAAGAGAGTTATGTGCAGTTGCAATGGATTGATAACACAACCTTTTAGGTTCTTTCGATGCCGTACTGGCATCGCTTTCTTTCCAATCTATGATAGATATAGGGTCTTCTTTTATTGTTATAAAAATGAGGTATATCGTTAAAAGGAAAGAAAACCACAAGAAATCTATAGGAAGGGCAGGGTAATCGCGCTTAAATTATCCCAATAATCCGACATAAATAGTCATTATCCCATCCAGCTTTTAAACGCTTGATCTTGACGCCAACTTTGGATGTTTTTTCGACCTTGATCAGATTCAGGGCGATATGCCGGATAACAGCCAGATTCGCAGCACTATGTCCTTTGCGAGTCCGATTGCTGTCTTCATCAAAGGCTATATCAAGAACCCAGTGCAAATTGTTCTCTATAGCCCAATGCGCCCGCACCACACGCTCTAATCGCTTCGGATCATTCGTATCAAGGCTACTGATGAAATAGCGTATTTCCTCGGTCACTTTGTTATCGGTTTCTCTTCTGGCGGTAACGGCAATAATGCTTTGTAAGCTTTTCCAGTCATGCCGTTCCTGGAGCCAAGCTATATCGGCTGTTGCTCGAATTGAGCGAGTTTCAATTCGGCCATGCGCGCCTTCATAGCTAACAGAAGTCACTGCCGGCGCTAAAGATGACTTGAAAAATGTTTTTACATCGTCGTGCAGGTTGCCCTGATTACCTTTCAGGCTAAACACATAGTCACCGCCTTGCTGTTTGATCTGTTCGGCAATTTTCTTTTGGCAACCCATGGCGTCGACAGTAATCACTGCTCCTGCGATATCAAGCCTTGAAAGCAATTTGGGAATGGCGGTAATTTCATTTGATTTGTCATCGACTTTAACTTGACCCAAGACCAGACTGTTGCGCTGAGCCCAAGCGCTGACCATGTGGATGGCGGCTTTTTTTGAGGCCTTGTCGATGCTACGTCTCAAGCACTTGCCATCTATTGCAATCACTTCGCCTTCCGTGATGTTGGCCAAGTCAGCAACCCAACGGGAAAAACAAGCGCTGAACTGCTCGGTATCAATGGCGGCGTAAACTTCCCCGAAGGTATCGTGCGAAGGTATGCCATGCTCCAAGCCCAGCAATTCGGTGAACCACGCTTCTTTTGCCAAGCCAAATTGTTCAATGGCAACCCAATTATCTGCACCACATATCGTGGCGCAGATGCTGATAAAGAAAATATCTTGTAGCTGATGTTTCTTTTGTCTGTTTACTCGGGGGTCTTTAATGCTCGAAAAGTGATGGATAATTGAAGATGTTGGTTTCACTATCATTTAAAATCAAAATGATAACGTTATTACCTTATCTAAATTCTATTTTCAAGCACTTTTAAGCGCGATTGCCCTGTAAATGAATGCCATCGCTAGTGAACATGAAAGAAAACGCAAAAGGATGGTGGGCCAGAGGCTGACACCATCGGTAAAGCTAAAAGGCTCGCCTTTATCAGTGATTGCTTCAAACGTGAAATAAAATGCCAAACCAGTGGTCAGTAATAGCCATATTACTAATGTGTTGGAATGTGGCAAAATCTGTTGTAGTGTTAGAATAAGAATTACCGAAACAACAGCCAGTACCCAGAACGTTTCATTTAGGTGTTTTATATTGTTATAGTCGTCGAACGGATAAATAGATTCGGATTTTTGTTTATCTTTCGTATCCTTCAAGTGCACAGGACCATTTCTACCGATTTCAAAAATCAGTGATGAATTATTTTTCGCATCTGCTAATGGATTACCATTTGCTTGTCTATTGATTTCCTTTGCATAATTCATCGTATCCACATATAAAGCCGTTTGCAAGCTATCCCGAAAAGGTGGAAATTGACTTTGATTGGTTTTGCCTAATTTTAGGTCGAAGTGAGAAGCCACAATCAGATTTCTGGTCCATCGCCAATGATTCAAATGAAACATCTGTGCGTCCAGATCGGTTGTAAATAAGACGATATTAGGCATTTCCCTGCGAAGTGCCTGGAAAATAATCAACTTGTCGTAAAATTCACTGCCGAATACACCGACCGCTTTGATCCGCTTTCTGGGGTCTGTGTCTTGATGGGTTTTTTTAATCTGTTCCGCTAATCGCTGTAAATAATCAAATTGTGCCGAACCAATAGGCGGATTGTGTTGATCAATTATGGAGTATCTTTGTTCCCATTGAGTGGACGATTGAGTCTTGTTGTTAGGACGTTGACTTTCGATAACTGGTTGATAAGAGTCCAACCCTTTTAAATAGAAAAAGCTATTTTCTTTCTTTGCTTCGCCATTTTTCGGTGACTCATCAGAATTTCCATTACTAAATTTGTTATAAAACGCTTTCGCAAGATTGTTTGATTTAGCAGAATTTTGCTCTGTGATAATAGCTATTTCGGAGAATTCACTAATTCTCCGATTTTTTTTGAGTTCATTGACAAGTTTGTCTGCAAGTTCTTCGTCATTATCGTTAGCACGTTTTAGGCGTCTGATTCTATCTTTGTTGCTGTTGCAATTTATTGATTTATTGCTCAAGTCTTTTTCTGATTTGCAGATAGCATCGCTATCCGCCCATACGACAATTATCTTAAGACTTGTGTTCTCTTTATGCTTAAAAGACTCCCACCGTACATCGTAATTTTTACTACTGCAGAAATTCATTCTGGCTGGTTCATGGTGCGGGATATAACCTGACTCCAGCAGTCCAACAATAACAGCATAGCGATCTCTGTTGCGACGCTCTTTATTATCCAGCGTGTTCGGATGAGTTGTTATAGGAACAGTAAAAATGAAGGGTAAATTTTCTCCATTTTCTTTAGAATTATTCGAGCCTGAACGCGGTTTGGAACGCGGTAGTGGTGGTTTTAATAATTTTAATATTGAGTTATGTATCTCCCTGTCGCAATAGTTTGCGTCAAAAATGAAACATGACATAGAGCATTGCAGGATATTGCTTTCTATTTTATGAAAATGCGATGATTTGGCTTTCATATAGTTGCATTGTTTACAAATTGATCGCCGCAATCGTTTGGCGGCCTAGGCGTTCATGACTTCAAAACCGATTCCCGTTTGCAGGATTGTAGCCGTCAGGCTGTAATCGGGAAAGACTATTTTGTTTTTTTATGACGACTCTGGTTAATCTTGTCGTGACCAATGCTGTAGTCGGAATAAATAATTTACCGCCTGAATTGCCAGGATGTCATTTCACTGATTGCTTTTCCCTGGCCATGTTTCGTCGAGTCAGGTTCATCCGTGCATCGGTATTTCCTGGCGCGACAAAATCATGGTCATGCATATCATCGCACTTTTCGTGTCGATTCAATCCTGAATGCCGCAAGGAGTAAGCTGCCGATCAGCACGAGCGGCAGGCTGGCGGGTTCAAAAACGGGCACGACGCGATTGGATTCGAAATGCAAGTCATCGACAGCGAAACGGCCGTTCCCGTTCCAAGTGACTTCAGCGCGTGCGAAGGGCATATCGCTTTCTATGCCGGCAAAGCCCGTTTCAAAACCATATAATGAATCGGGTGCGCCACTGAATGGCAGTGCGCCCAGCGAAACATCCAGGTTGTCGAACAATTCAATCGTGCCGCCAGTGGCTGTCGTCAACGCCCAGCCAAATCCCAGGCGTGTTTGCGTGCTTCCGAAACTGAATGAAAGTACGCCATTGGCATCACCCTCGATACTTTCCAATGTGATGAAATCCGTCACGCCAAGGAGTATATCAATGGTTGCATCGGCTGAGGCCGCGCCGCCAACCGTGAAGCCGTGTGCCACGCCATCAATAATCTGGCCGTCTACCGGTGTAAACAGTGCGCCATTGCTGTAATCGACCACTGTCTCGGAACCCGAAAAACCACTCTGATCAAGCCATGTGATGGCTGCTGAAGCTGCGGAATTGAGAAGCAAACATAACGCTCCGGCTGTCAGCTGTGTTGAAAAAGGAAATCTCATCGTTAATGCTCTCCAGAAAAAAATTAGGGCGTCTCTAAAAATTCAAAGTTTTAAATAGAAAATGAGCAAAACGCGGCGTGAACAAAAAGTATTGACGCAGCATATGATTGATATGTAAGGAAACATTTTTTGCGAGTAACAAAGTGTTGTGACGAAATCTGGATTTTTAGTGATGCCCGTTATTGAATGAGAATGTTATCACCCAGCCCGCCATCGAGGACATCCAGGCCTGCGTTACCGATCAGCACGTCGTCGCCGTTGCCGCCAAATAAAATGTCATTCGCGCTGCCGCCCAGCAGGACGTCATCATCATCACCACCGTCCAGGAAAACAGGCACCGTAGCGCCGCTGGCATCAATGACATCGTCGCCACCCAGTCCGGACACGTGCAACCGGTCATTGGCAGCCTCGAAATTGCGGACCACTACCGTCGCCGCCAGACCTAAAATGATGATATCGCTGCCAGCCATCGTTACCAAGATGACATCGTCGGCTGCTGTGGCCATGACATTAATCACATCAGCCTGACCATCGCCTCCGCCTCCCGAAGCGCCCAGATTGATGTCGACTTCAGTAATATCGGTACCCGCAAGATTGTTCACGGTAATTGTATCGGCGCCGCCTAATGCCATGAATTCGATTGCTTCGGTATCATTCAGATCCATCGTTACATTGGCGACATCCCTGAAGAAACTGGCACGGCCGCCATTGGCGGATATGGAAATATTTTCGGAAACATTGCTGCCATTAAACAGCAGCGTGTCAAAACCCGTGCCGCCCTCAATCACATCGTTGTCATCACCAGGGTTCCATACAAAACTGTCGTCACCTGGCCCCATGATGGCGACATCATTGCCGTCGCCGCCAAGGAATCGATCGCCATTCTGACTGCCAATCAGTACATCGCCCCCCAATCCACCGTTGAAATCCAGTCCGGGCATTCCCGAGGCCAGCGTGCTCGCATCAATGACATCGTCACCGCTTTGACCATTAAGAATCAGTCTGTCGTTGACTTCTGCATGGGCGATACGAACCTGCGCTGGAAGGCCGTTAACAAGTATCTGCCCACCCGTTTCTGTCACGCTGATGACATCCCCGGCTGTTGTGCCATTCACTGTGACACTGTCAACCTGTCCGTCACCCGCATTGGAGCCTGTTGAAGCGGCCAGATCGATTTCCACCTGTGTCGCATCGGTGCCACTCAGATTGCCGACAACCATATTGTCAGCACCACCCAGTGCGGAAAACCGGATGTGTTCAACGTCATTCAGATCCATCGCAATATTGGCGACATTGCGAAAAAATATCACGCGTCCACCATTAGCTGATATGTCAATGTTTTCCGAGGCATTGCTTCCATTGAAATCCAGCGTGTCAAATCCCGCCTGACCTTCGATGATGTCGCTGCCATCGCCCGGATCCCATTGGAAGACGTCATCACCTGCTCCCATCAGCGCCAGGTCGTTACCGGCCTGACCATCGATAAAATCGTTATCGTTTCCGCCAAGAAGCTGATCCCCTCCACGGCTGCCGATGATCGTGTCGTTGCCGTCACCGCCATCCACCGTCAGGCCGATAGTGCCCGATAAAAGCGTGTCTGCACTAATCGTATCGGTCCCCGCAAAACCATTGATTACAAGCCGATCGATCGATTCCGCGTCGGTAATTGAGGTGAGCGCTGGCAATCCTGATACAGCAATCCGGGTTGCGCTGCTTATCAAAGCTTCGATAACATCGTCGCCGTCAGTGGCGTGAGTAATCACCGTATCCACCTGGCCGTCGCCACCGCCGCCGATAGCGGAAAGATGGATATTCACTTCACTCACATCGGTACCGGTCAGATTACCAACGGTGATCGTATCAGCGCCACCTAACGCAAAAAATTCTATTACCTCGGTGTTATTGAGATCCATCACGACATTGGCCACATTGCGGAAGAAGTTAACATGATCGGCATTGGCCGATATGTTGATGCTTTCTGAAACATTGCTGCCATTAAAAAGGAGCGTGTCGATATCGGCGCCGCCGTCGATCACATCACTATCGTCGCCGGGATTCCAGATGAAAATATCGTTGCCACTTTCGCCGAATAACAGATCATTGCCGTCGCCGCCGATAAGGCTATCATTGCCGTCACCGCCGGAAAGCCTGTCAACACCCAGCCGACCTTGCAATGTATCGTTGCCGCTTTCGCCGCGCAAATGATCACCACTGCTACCCCCGGTTAATTGATCGTCGCCGTTGCCACCGATCAATACAGCCATGGGCAGCGCGCCGCCACTTTCGTCCAGGAAAAGTACGTCATCACCACCCAGACCGATCAACTGGATGCTCCGGGTATTGGCTATCGTCGGTATATCACCATTGATCGATACAGTTCCGTTATTGATGAGCAACTGACCGGCAGCATTGCGGCTGGCGGCAATCGTGTCAGTTTGATTGTCGCTTTTGGCCACGAGAATACCCCAGGCGGATGAAAAACTGCTAATGATGGACATATGGCCTCCTGCATGAAGAATGGATGTGATTGATGAAAAAATCCAGGAATCTAATTAATAATAAGCAATTTTTATGCCATTTTTTTAACACTATGAAAAGTATTGTTAAATTCAAGGCCAATGACATCAACTGTAAGAAATTTCGACAATTCCAGGAGATGCATCGGTCGATGCGCGTGTAAGCAATTACCCCGTTTAACATCTTGTTAAAGTGGTGGAAGGAAGGGAGTGTGATAGACCTGATGGTCAAGCAATGCCGGACACTGTTGCGTTTTATAGCGGGTTTGGTCGTGCCGCCATTGCTGATCCACAATCCGAATTGACTATCCATTCTCTGGTGGTGGCGTAGCCAGATCGCCATTCGCAATGCATCACAAACCAGGCTTGCTTTCATCCGGAGCGCATACTCCAGGCCCATTTCCTTTCTGGAAAAATCAACAGACGAAGCTTGATGTCACTCAATGCTGTGAATTTCTCCTATAACGCATGGAAATGGGGTGGTGCATGCGCACGTCAGAACATTTGCTAGCGATTCCGCAAATTGACGGATATTGACATGCGATGTTGCTTACCGGCTGATCGGCTTATAGCGTATCCGTTTCGGTTTCGCGCCTTCTTCGCCCAGGCGTTTGACCTTGTCGGCTTCGTATTCATGATAATTGCCGTTGAAGAATGTCCATTGCGACTCACCCTCGGCGGCGAGGATATGGGTGGCGATACGATCGAGGAACCAGCGGTCGTGCGAGATGACCAGCACGCAGCCGGCGAATTCGAGCAATGCGTCTTCAAGCGCGCGCAGCGTTTCCACGTCGAGGTCGTTCGATGGTTCGTCGAGCAGCAGGACGTTGCCGCCGGAAATCAGGGTTTGCGCCAGATGCAGGCGTCCGCGTTCGCCGCCGGAGAGCTGGCCGACGATTTTCTGCTGATCACCGCCCTTGAAGTTGAAACGGCCCAGGTAAGCGCGGGCAGGGGTGGTGTATTTGCCGACTGTCAGCAGGTCATTACCGCCGGAAATCGCGTCAAAGACGGTTTTGTCGTTCTCCAGCGTGTCGCGCGCCTGATCGACATGCGCGATCTGAACGGTCGGGCCGATTTTGACTTCGCCGGAATCAGGCTGCTCTTTGCCGGTGATGAGTCGGAACAGTGTCGATTTGCCTGCGCCGTTGGGGCCAATGATGCCGACAATCGCGCCGGGTGGAATAGTGAAGCTGAGATTGTCGATCAGCAAACGGTCGCCATAGGCTTTGGATACGCCTTTGAATTCGATGACGTCATTGCCGAGGCGCTCGCCGACGGGGATGAAAATTTCCTGTGTTTCATTGCGCTGTTGATATTCCTGCGAATTGAGTTCATCAAAACGCGCCAGACGCGCCTTGGATTTCGCCTGGCGGCCTTTCGGATTCTGTCGCACCCATTCGAGTTCCTTTTTCATCGCTTTCATATGCGCGTCGATCTGTTTGTTTTCCTGCTCCAGCCGCGCTTCTTTCTGCTCCAGCCAGCTGGAATAGTTGCCTTTCCACGGAATGCCATGCCCGCGGTCGAGTTCCAGAATCCATTCCGCGGCGTTGTCGAGGAAGTAACGGTCGTGGGTGACGGCGACGACGGTGCCGGGAAAGCGCACCAGGAACTGTTCGAGCCATTCGACCGACTCGGCGTCGAGGTGGTTGGTCGGCTCGTCGAGCAACAGCATATCGGGTTTTTCCAGCAGCAGCTTGCATAGCGCCACACGGCGTTTTTCACCGCCGGACAGGTTTTTGATCACCGCATCCCACGGCGGCAGGCGCAAGGCGTCGGCGGCGATTTCCATCTGGTTCTCGGTGTCGCTGCCTGCGGTGGCGAGAATGGCTTCCAGCCGCGCTTGTTCTTCGGCCAGTGCGTCAAAATCCGCGCCTTCTTCGGCATATGCAGCGTACACCGCATCGAGTTTCTGCTGCGCCTCGATGATTTCACCCATGCCGGCTTCGACTTCCTGACGTACGGTATGCTCGGGATCGAGTTGCGGTTCCTGCGGCAGATAGCCAATGCGAATATTCGACAACCGTTGCACTTCGCCGTCGAATTCGGTATCCACGCCCGCCATGATGCGCAGCACGGTGGATTTGCCGGAGCCGTTCAAGCCAAGCAGGCCGATTTTTGCACCGGGGAAGAAACTCAACGATATATCTTTGATGATTTGACGCTTGGGTGGAACAATTTTGCTCACACGGAGCATGGACATGACGTATTGGGCCATTGATCTGATCTTATAGAATGAGTGAGTGTGAAAAATTCGAAATGGTGATACATGTAAGGCTCAAAGTTTAACCCAGCTGTTCCGGCATTGAAAGCGGGCGGCGTGTGCGTGCAAAGACGAATAGCGGGTTTTTATACGTCCGGCAAACGCTTGATGGAGACAAACTTACGGTTTTCATCGAAAACCAGCTCAAAGATGCCGTGCACACCGTCTGACTGTACAACGGCGCGCAGTACATTGGCAGGGAAGCGAACGGTGCGGCCATTTGTCGTCCGGGCTACTACCGTGCTTACACTGCCTTCGTAGTAGCGGACGAGTTGTTGCGATGAGATATTGAGCGCGACAAGCAAACGCTGGTGCATTGTATCGATGTTCTAGGAGACTATCCGAGAATAGACTGATCTACTGCGGACAATTCTGGTTGGCTGGATTTTCCGATCCTTTTCGTTGAATAGAACGACTATTCGCTTCAAACAATCGAAAAATTCCGCTCAATCAGCCTTGCCCTTGCTGCGATTGCTATTCTCGGACAGCCTGGCGGTTCTTTTGAACAATTGCAATCCGGCATCGCCGCGATCGGTGTAATCATTGTAATAAGTCTCTGATAATCAATACGATACAGGCGATGCGATGATACATTTTAATTCTGATTCAATTGGTATTTCTTGATAGCTAGCTGCGCCACCTGCCGGCCCATTTGCGCGCCGATTTCTCCCGAATTACGATAGTGAACGCCATCATAAATGCGCGCATTCACTACTTCCTGCATAAATTCGTCAAGGCTTTGCCAGCTTCTGGAACGATTACCCGCAGCCTGACTGACGGTTGTTAATACAGGCGTTGCATTTTCGCCAATTTCCGCTTGCAGCACCGTGCCTACCGCTGCGGAAACGATGCAATGCGCGCAAGGATACTCCGGATGCATCGGTGTAGCGATCAGCGGCGTCCAGGAATCATCGCTTGCGGTTGCGTCATTGCCATCAATATCACCATTGCGAATTGCCGTGACGGGACGCCAGAAAGCATAATGATATTTTGCATCGAATACGGCGATCAAACCATCATCGACGGCCTGTGTGACAGCGGCAAACAAGCGGGCGTTCTGCGTAATTTCCCTGCCTGGTTGCGTGGTAATGGAACGGACAACGCCGTGATAAATGGGCGGCATCACCTCTTCCCAGAAATGGGCAATCGCGGTTTGCTCCGCAGTCCGTGTCTGACTGTCTGAGCGGCCCAGCATTTTTACCTCATTGAAATCGCGCGCCCAGTGCTCGCTTGTCAAATCGGGCGGCGGCGCTGGCCTGAATTGTGCGGCATGGGTCATGAGCCATGGTTTACGTTTGGACCATTGCGGTGCTTCCGGAATAACGGTTGGAACGTATACGCCCGCGCGCGTGAAGGGGCGGTAAGATTCCTTTGCCGATGCGCCGTCATCAGCGCGCAGCGCCAGAACAGCATGCGCTGCCTTTTCTCCTACCGCGATGCCTGCCTGTTTGGCTGAACCGTCGTTGATGACTTTAATCGCATCACGGTATGCTTGCGCAATGGCCATTTCTTGATTCGGAACCAGTTCGGTCAATGCAATACGGTTAGCTGCGGCAATCGCGGCATCAATGGATGCCCCCGCTGTGGCCGGGAGGTTCAGATCGTTCACGGGATAACGTTGCGTAATGGCATTTACCGCTTCATAAACCGAGGCTTGTACAATCGCCAGCGCCCGTTCGGCAGGCAATGGGCCGATATTGGCATTGACAACGATATCTCCAGCCCGCTTATTCCAGTCTGAAACGGCATCGGCTTTTGCCACTGGAATTTGTATGGACAGAAAAACGAGCATGAGTAAGCATGAATTGCGCATTGCCAGAAAGATTTTCATCGCTATTTTTCTCCTAAAAACTGAGTAGTAAAAGAATTGATTTTGTCGACAAGCTGATCAAACTGATTTGAACGGAATTCCGAAACTTATCATAAAGCGATAAATTCATCATTGATTCCAGTGATACGACGGTGTGCAATAAAAAATGGTAATGAAAAAAAAGATTTCACGACATCCCGGAAGTCATTTTTTCATTACATACAATAGGGCGTTATCCAATAAATATTTTTTTGCTCTTGTCGCGCCCTGTTTAAAACCTTTTGAATAGTTAAAGTCGCTTGTTGTTTGTCATTATTTTTTGATGGCATGACCAGCGAGCGTCTTTCCAAGATTCCAGATTGAACCCGGCACTTTGTGCGTTTCGGCTATTGTATGCTCGAAAGCCGCGAGTATTTTCCGGCAATCCTTGTCGGTCAGATTCAGCGGCGGCAGTAGTTTCACGACGTTCATGCCGTGCCCGGCGACCTGACTCAGGATGCGATGCTCCTTGAACAAGGGGATGGTGATCATCTGACAGAACAGCCCTTTGTTGGCCGCTTCGAGCATCGCCCAGGCGGTTTTGAGTGACAAACTTTTCGGCGAGTGAAATTCAATTGCAATCATCAATCCCTTGCCGCGTGCTTCCTGGAGAAATTCATACTTGCCGGTCATCGCGTTAATGCCGTCGATAAGCATCTTGCCTTTTTTAGCGCTGTTTTCAATTAGTTTTTCGTCTTCGATCACCTGCAATGTCGCCAGACCGGCAGCCATGGCCATATTATTCTTGGAAAAGGTCGAGCCGTGCACAACGGCGCGGTCCATGCGGTTAAACACTGCGTCCATGACCTTCTCGGTCATGGCGACACCGCCGACCGGTATGAACCCGCCGGATAGCGCCTTGGCCATCAATATCATGTCCGGCTTCACATTCCAGTGATCAATCGCCCAAAATCTCCCGGTTCTGCCGATACCAGTCTGAATTTCGTCGGCGACGAACAGCGTCCCGTATTTGCGGCAAAGCTGTTCAACGCCGGACAGATAATCTTCATCGGGCACATTGACGCCTTTGCCCTGAATCGGCTCAAGGATAAATGCTGCAACATTTTTATGGCGCAACGCGTTTTCCAGTGCTGCGAGGTCGTTAAAAGGAACCGATTCACAATCGGGCAGCAGCGCGCCAAAACCTTCACGAAAAATTTTCTCACCGTTGAGCGATAGTGAACCCAGCGTCAAGCCGTGGAAGCTGTGCTCGCAATACAGAATCTGGGGCCGCCGCGTGGCGTAGCGGGCAAACTTGATTGCGGCTTCGACGGCTTCAGAACCCGAATTGCAGAAGAACATACGATTCAGATTGTCCGGTACGGTTTGCAGAATTTTTTTAGCAAGTAAACCGCTTAACAGTGATACATCCATTTGCACGAGGTTCGGCAGCTCCGCTGTCAATGTTTCCTGCAAGGCCTTGATGACCGTCGGGTGATTGCGCCCGACCGCAAAAACGCCGAATCCGCTCAGCAGATCGAGATATTCATTGCCGTCGTAATCATATAAGTATTGCCCCACGGCTTTTTTGTAGTTTCGATCATAGCCGATGGTTTTCAGTACCTTGACCATCTGGTTGTTGAGATGCTTTTCGTGTAGCTCAAATTTTTCAGCATGATGATTTTCTAACAGTGCGGCTATGCTAAAGGACATAAAGGTGACTCACTCAATCAATTAATTAATACAATTCTTGGGGAATGTTTGGAGATGGGCAAACGTATAACTTGAGCATGGATAATGCGATTTGAACAATAGAATTGAATGCATTGTAACGCAAGTCGAGAAAGTCGAGATTGAATAAATTTGCAACGTCCAACTTCCAGAAAGCTGTCAGCATTTGTTTCAACGATGCGGTGGTAGCGCAGATTATTTTTCAATATTCTGGTTATTTATGATGGCTGGGATGGGATCTGTCAGAAAAGTGTCGGATAAATTGACGCTTAATGCGATTTTAGAAAAAAATAATCTATAACTGATTGTTAATTAATAATATAAAAAATTGGCACGAGTTTTGCTTGCTTTACTATTGAGTAGAGTAACTATTCAGCGCACTTTGTCATTCCGAGCAACGCGAGGAATCTTGGGTTTTGGGCGCATTAATAAACGCTCAAGATTTCTCGCTGCCGCTCGAAATGACAGAATAATCAAACGCTTTATCAAATAAGGCTGAATAGTTACTGAGTAGTGAGTAGATAGCAATGTTGCTATTTATAAAATAAATTGATAACTGTGGAGACTAATTGCAATGAAGATCACGACTAAAACAATAATAAGAATCCTGTTCATGGGTTTAATCGCCATCCCGACAGGGACGGTTCTCGCTGGGCCCATAACATGGGATACAGATTCGGCTTCCGCGAACTGCACCGGCGGAAGCGGAAACAGCTGCACCTTTACTTACAATAGCTATGGACTGACTGCGCGGGCTTTCGCAACAGTGAGTAACAGTGCTACAAGTAGCTTCCAGAAAGCCACGTTAACTGTTTGGGACGGCGGGTTGGGCGTCAAAAGCGCTGGTGAAAGCTCAGGAAGTCCTCAGCATGCGCTCGATAACAATGGCAAAAAAGAGTTGATCGTGTTTGAAAATAATGCAACGGATTATTCCTTTACGGGTTTTGGCATCGGCTGGAAATCCAATGATTCCGACATCAGCGCCTGGGTGGGATCGTTGGCGGCCGGTTTTGATTTTACCGGACAGAAATTTGCTGATCTTGCGGGATTAGGCTTTACAAAGATGGATTTTTCAAATGTGCCAACTAATACGACGCAGTCGCTGGGATCGCTGGCCGGGAATTTTCTGATTCTCGCGCCTAATTTCGCTGCCGACTCAAAGTCTGACTATGTCAAGATCGACCAGATCAGTGGATTTATTCCACCCCCTCCACCGACAAACATATCCGAGCCCGGCATGCTGGCGCTAATCGGCATTGCATTGGTAGCATTGGGCGCATGCAGAAACCGGAGAACAGTGTAACAACATGCGGCCTGTGAATTATTTGTATCGAGTTAATCCACAGGCCGTGTCATAGGCCGCTAATCAGTAATGCCCGGCAGACCCGATGCGTTTGTCGTATCGTCATTCAAGGAAAAAGTCATGCATACATTTTTACTGAAAAAAACCCGCTGTTTCTCAAAGGTCTTTAGCTCTTGCTGGGAAGAAAATGCTTTTTAAAAAGCTGATAGCAATTTTCACTATTGTGTTGTGTTGACTGTGGGAATGGGCGCAGGTCAGGAGGTTTTTCTGATCACCTACAGTTCGTATGCGGATTTGCTCAGTAATAACCAGGCCAGCAGCGCCTTTTCGTAATTGAACATCAACGCATCCTACAGTGCTGGCGGACTAACCGCGCTAAACACTGGAAGCAATGGTAATGGCAATGTTGTTTCTGAACCTGCAACCATGATGATGGTATTCATCGGGCTAGGTTTCCTGAGTGTATTTGTTCGACGCGAAGGCGTCGCAGCTTGTCGAGCGCGGATATATATATAAAGATATAAAGAATTTTTGTTGTGGGGTTGTCGGATTTAACACGGCGCGCAGGTCATTTATGGCGAATCATTGGCGCAGTGTAATTTTCAGTTCGACATGAGCGATTGAAAATTTATTGTGGGATTTTTTTGGTGCCGAGGGGGGGAATCGAACCCCCATGATGTTACCATCGCTGGATTTTGAATCCAGTGCGTCTACCAATTCCGCCACCTCGGCAAGCAGACCAGTATGCAGGGGTGCTGTTGTTGTTTTTCCCTGATACTGATCTTGAAAGAGCGCCATTATCACTGAATTTGACAGCTTCATCAAGCTGCTTTGAGAAAAATCGCCCCGCCGGTATATAATGCTGCCTCTTTTAGTTTTGAGTGGCATACAACAGGAATGCATGAAAACGCAGGATTTTGATTTTGACCTGCCCGCCGATTTGATTGCACAACATCCCGCACGACACCGCACCAGCAGCCGGTTACTTTATCTGAACAGTTCACAGGGTCATCTGTGTGATCAGCAATTTGTTGACTTGAAGAATCATTTGAGCGCCGGAGATGTGATGGTTTTTAATGATACACGCGTTGTCAAAGCGCGATTGTTCGGTTACAAGGAGAGCGGCGGCAAAGTCGAGGTGATGGTGGAACGGGTGCTTGATGACCAGCATGTGCTGGCGGTGATTCGCGCCAGCCATGCGCCCAAACTTGGCGGGAAACTCCGGCTTGCCGGTTGCATCCCGGTGATGGTGGTGGATCGCGAAGAAGCATTTTATACGTTGCGGTTTATGCACGAAACACCGATACATACGCTGCTTGAAAATTACGGACATCTGCCATTGCCGCCGTATATTGGCCGTCAGGCATCGGCTGTGGATGAATCCCGTTATCAAACGGTTTATGCAAAAAATGCCGGCGCTGTCGCGGCACCGACGGCGGGATTGCATTTTGATCAGACGCTGCTGGATCAATTGCGTGCCAGTGGCGTTGTCATCACTTATGTGACTTTGCATGTCGGCGCAGGCACATTTCAGCCGGTGCGCGTTGAAAACATCGCCGATCATGCAATGCACAGCGAATGGTTTAATATTCCACTGGAAACCGTGACTGCGATTGAGCAGGCTCAAACCAGGGGAGGGCGCGTTTTTGCGGTAGGCACGACTTCACTGCGCGCTTTGGAAGCATCGGCGGCGCAGCATCAGGGGCGGTTGACTCCCGGTTTTGGCGAGACCGACATTTTTATCACGCCGGGTTACCGTTTCCGGATCGTTGAATGCCTGTTGACGAATTTTCATTTGCCGCGCTCAACGTTGTTGATGCTGGTTTCCGCGTTTGGCGGTCTGGAAGCGATACGCATTGCTTACCGGCATGCCATTACCGAAAAATACCGCTTTTTCAGTTATGGCGATGCCATGTTGATTGAGAGGACTCGATGAAATTTGAATTACAGCGCATCGATCAGTCAGCACGGCGGGGTACGCTGACTTTGGCGCACGGCAGTGTCGAAACACCGGCTTTCATGCCTGTGGGCACGTATGGCGCGGTCAAAGGCATGTCTCCGCAGATGCTGAAGACAATTCAGGCGCAGATTATTCTCGGCAATACATTTCATCTCTGGTTGCGTCCCGGACTCGAGGTGATTGAAATACATGGTGGTTTGCATGGTTTCATGGGTTGGCAAGGGCCGATTCTGACCGATTCGGGTGGATTCCAGGTTTACAGCCTCGGCGATCTGCGCAAAATTACCGAAGAAGGCGTGAAGTTCAGTTCGCCGGTAAACGGCGACCGGTGTTTCCTGACCCCTGAAGAATCAATGCGTATCCAGCGTGTATTGAATGCGGATATCGTAATGATCTTTGATGAATGTACGCCTTATCCGGCAGATGAAACTGCAACGCGTGTTTCCATGCAACTCAGCCTGCGCTGGGCTGAACGTTCCAGACAGGCGCACGGTGATAATCCAAATGCGTTATTCGGCATTGTTCAGGGCGGCATGTATGAACATTTACGCGAGGAATCGCTTGCCGGTCTGTTGTCGATCGGTTTTGACGGGTATGCCATCGGCGGTTTGTCGGTCGGCGAGCCGAAGGACGATATGCGCCGGATACTCGAACATACCGCGCCACTGCTGCCCACGGACAAACCGCGCTATCTGATGGGTGTCGGCACGCCGGCGGATATCGTTCACGCAGTAGCGCAGGGCATAGACATGTTTGACTGCGTTCTGCCGACCCGCAATGCCCGTAATGGCTGGTTGTATACCCGCAATGGAATCATCAAGCTGCGCAACAGCCGTTACCGGCTGGATACCGCGCCGCCGGATGAAGCATGCGGTTGTTACACCTGCCAGAATTTCAGCCGCGCGTATCTGCATCATCTGCAGCGCATTAATGAAATGCTCGGCGCGCACCTGAATACTGTGCACAATCTGTTTTATTACCAGCAACTCATGGCCGAAATACGAAGCGCGATCGAAATGGGGCAATTCAATGAATTTGCGCAAAAATGTGCAAGTCAGTATCAGGCATAAGCTTGCATCATGTTAATATATGCGTTTTTTATTCATTGTTTCTGGAGAAATAGCATGCTGATTAGCGAAGCTTTTGCACAAACCGCCGGATCCGGCCAAGCTGAAGCGGGTTGGGCAAATCTCATCCTGTTGGTAGGTATTTTTGTCATTTTCTGGCTGCTGTTGATTCGTCCGCAGGCCAAACGCGCCAAGGATCATAAGAAAATGGTCGAAAATCTGCAAAGAGGAGACGAAGTCATTACCGGCGGCGGCATAATCGGATTGATTCTGAATGTCAGTGAGAATTATGTGGTAGTTGAAGTTTCACCCGGTGTCGAGATATTGGCGATCAAATCCTCGGTGCAGACCTTGTTGCCGAAAGGTACGCTGAAAAGCATAGAACCATCCAAAGGCGGAAAGCAGCCGAGGAAGGCCGCCGCCAAGGGAAGTGCTCCAGCGCAGGAGGATAAATCCACTGCGGACAAGGAAACCGTTGCGGCAAACGAGTCAGAAGGCAGTGGTAACGCGGAAACGCCGAAAGCAGGCGAGAAGAATTAATCGGTTGTGCGTCAATCAGGATGACCGGGTTGCACAGGTCATCTGTCTACATGTCATTGCTATCCATTTATCCATTTTTTTAATCATTCTCTGAATTATCATGAACCGCTACGCACTTTGGAAATACCTGATTATTGCGGTTTCCTTGCTTCTCGGGCTGCTTTACACATTGCCGAATTTTTTCGGTGAGTCGCCCGCTGTACAGATCTCGCCGCTTAGAGCATCCAGTCAAGCAGACACCGTTCTGCTGCAACAGGTTGAAGATAGCCTGAAAAGAGCAAATATCCAGAATGACGGTCTTTTTCTTGAAGAAGGCAGTATCAAAGTCAGGTTTGTCGACACGGATACACAGATCAAGGCTAAAGATATACTGCAATCTTCGCTGGGCGATGACTATATGATCGCGCTCAATCTGCTGCCCAATTCCCCGCAATGGCTGGCGAATCTGGGCGCACTGCCAATGTACCTCGGATTGGATTTGCGTGGTGGCGTTCATTTCATGCTGGAAGTCGACATGGAAGGGGCAATCAGCACCGCGCTTGATCGTCACAGCGCGGATATCCGCGCCGCACTGCGCGAAAAACGCATTCCTTACGCCGGTGTTGAACGGCTGGGCGAAACGCTGACAATCAAGTTTCGCGATGCTGAATCGCGTGAACAGGCGTTGAGCATGCTCAAGTCGGATTATGACGATCTGCAATTCAGGGAAGAGCGTGTTGACAACCGTTTCCATCTTGTGGCGTCGATCAAACAGGAAGCGCTGGTACAAATGCAGGATTCCACGGTGCAGCAAAACATCACTACGTTGCGCAACCGCGTCAATGAGCTGGGTGTGGCTGAACCGATTATTCAGAAAGCCGGCGCAGATCGTGTCATCGTGCAATTGCCGGGTGTTCAGGATACGGCAAAAGCCAAGGAAATTCTGGGCCGTACCGCAACGCTGGAAATTCGCATGGTTGACGAGGAACGCGATCTGGATGCGGCATTGCGCGGACAAATTCCGTTCGGTTCCGATCTGTATGAAGAGCGCGGCGGCGGCCCAGTACTGGTCAAAAAACAGGTTTTGCTGACCGGCGACCGGATAACCGACGCACAGGCGGGTTTTACCGAGGATAATCAGCCTGCGGTGCATATCCGCCTGGACAATAATGGTGCGCAGATATTCAAAAAACTGACGCGCGAAAATGTCGGCAGGCGCATGGCCATTCTGCTGATTGAGCGCAACCGGACAGAAGTTGTTACCGCGCCCGTGATCCGCGAGGAAATCGGCGGCGGACGCGTGCAGATCAGCGGCAGCATGACTACACTGGAAGCGCGCGACGTCGCGTTGCTGCTGCGCGCCGGGGCACTGGCCGCACCGATGGATATCATTGAGGAGCGTACAGTCGGCCCCAGCCTGGGCGCCGATAATATTGAACGAGGATTCAATTCGACGCTGTACGGTTTTCTTGCGGTTGCGATTTTCATCATCATCTATTACATGTCGTTTGGCATGATTTCGGTACTGGCGCTCAGCATGAACCTGCTGCTGCTGGTTGGTTTGCTGTCGATTCTGCAGGCCACGTTGACCTTGCCCGGCATGGCCGCGCTGGCGCTGACAGTCGGCATGGCCATTGACGCCAACGTATTGATTAACGAACGGATTCGCGATGAGCTGCGCGAGGGGGTGTCGCCGCAGATGGCAATCAATGCGGGGTATGAGCGAGCAACCGGCACCATTCTGGACTCGAATATTACAACCCTGATCGCAGGCATTGCGTTGTTTGCCTTTGGTTCCGGGCCGGTCAAAGGGTTTGCCGTCGTGCTCTGCCTGGGCATACTGACTTCGGTGTTCACCGCCGTATTTGTATCGCGCGGCATGGTGAATTTCATGTATGGCAACCGCCGCAAACTGGAAACCGTGCCGATCGGTAAAATCTGGATACCCGAAGACAGCCGGACTAAAAAGAAATTTAACTATGCAGCACTGGCAAAGCCGACGGATAAGACCGTCGCTGCCGCACAATCCGCGGTGGAAGAAATTTCTGGCGGCGCTGAAATGCATGATGAAATCGGTCAATCGGATGTCGAATCTGCTGCGACCCGTACTGCCGCGCCGGATTCTGCACAATCGTCTGAAATATTGTTATCGGGTTCGGACAGCTCGCGCGCCAAAACGCAAGCTGGAAAAAAAGCGACCGGCAGCGGCGGACGCAAATCGAGAAAAAAGTAATTCACCCGAAAGCCTGATCAAAGCATTCAGTAAAGGAATCAACCATGGAATTTTTCAGATTTAGCCGAGACATCCCCTTTATGAGCTGGAGGCGGAGTGCGGCTGTTATTTCAATAGCCACATTTATTCTGTCCGCTTTTTTTCTGGCCACGCGCGGATTGAATCTGGGTGTCGATTTTACGGGTGGAACCGTACTTGAAGTCAGTTACGGGCAGGCGGCGGATTTGAGTCAGATCAGGGGAGTTTTAACCGGTCTGAATATGTCTGATGTGACCGTACAGAATTTCGGCACATCGCGGGATGTCATGATCCGTTTGCCGGTCATGCCGGAGTACTCCAGCGCGCAACTGTCGGAAACCGTGCTCGAAGCATTGCGCCAGGCGGACGACACCGTTGAAATGCGGCGGGTAGAGTTTGTCGGTCCGCAGGTCGGCAAGGAGCTGCTCGAGAACGGCGCGCTGGCATTACTGTTTGTCTCGATCGGTATCGTGGCTTACCTGGCTGTGCGGTTTGAATGGAAGTTCGGCATTGCGGGCATCATTGCCAATCTGCATGACGTGATCATCATTCTGGGTTTTTTTGCTTTTTTTCAATGGGAATTCTCGCTGACCGTACTGGCCGCAGTCCTTGCCGTGCTGGGTTATTCGGTTAACGAGTCCGTGGTTATTTTTGACCGGATACGTGAAAACTTCCGCAAGCTGCGCAAAGTTGAAGTGACCACCGTGATTGATAATGCGATTACGCGCACTATGGCGCGGACAATCATCACGCACGGCAGCACGCAGATGGTGGTGATCGCTATGCTGTTGTTCGGCGGAGAAGTGCTGTATTACTTCGCGCTGGCCCTGACAATCGGGATTCTGTTCGGTATTTACTCATCAATCATGGTTGCCAGCCCGATCCTGTTATGGCTTGGTGTCAAGCGTGAGGATCTGGTAAGACTGGAAGAAAAGAAACCTGAAAACGATGGCGCTGTCGTCTGATCGCGCTGGCGGAAAGTAAGCGCTGCGGCATACACGAAACTTCATATTGGATGGAATAATGTGATTGCGGAAATCATTGCATGGATTGTCAGCACCGTCGGCAGTCTTGGATATCCCGGTATTTTTCTATTGATGATGCTGGAATCCAGCTTCGTGCCGTTTCCGAGCGAAGTCATCATGATCCCGGCCGGATATCTCGCGTCCAAAGGCGAGATGCATATACTGATTGCCGTGTTATGCGGTCTTTTCGGCAGTCTGATCGGCGCGCTGATTAATTACTATCTGGCGGTATGGCTGGGCCGTCCATTATTGCTGCAGTACGGAAAATACGTCATGTTCAAGGATATTCACCTGCAGAAGATGGAAGTCTTTTTCCAGCGCCATGGTCATATTTCAACGTTCACCGGACGGCTGATTCCGATGATACGTCAGTATATTTCGATCCCCGCCGGTCTCGCGCGCATGAATATTCCGATGTTCTGCTTTTACACCAGTCTGGGCGCGGGAATCTGGGTGATTATTCTGACCTTGCTGGGTTACTTCATCGGTGAGAACGAATCGTTGATCAAGGAATACCTGCGCGACATTATCGCCATGCTGTTCGTCGCCTGTGTGATCGGCGTAGGCCTATACTGGCAGAAGCAACGTCGTTCCAGGTAGTTTCTATGGACTGATCTAACGATGAAACCTGCGCAGCCCAAATCCATCATCAATAAAAAATCCGGCCGGCTGGCGATACGCAATGCCGTTCCGAAAGATGTTCCGGAACTGATTGGATTGGTTAAACGGGTTTATCAGGGAAGCGATATACCGGTTTATTCGGAAGGCGCGCTGATGGGGCAGATCAATAACTTTCCCGGCGGCCAGCTAGTGGCGGTATATGACCAGGATATTGTCGGTTACTGCGCCAGTTTCCGTATTGCTGGAAAAACAGCCTTAAAGCCGCATACTTGGGTGGAAATAACCGGAAATGGCTATGCTTCAAGACACAATCCGGACGGAGAATACCTGTATGGCATGGAAGTATGCGTCGATCCGGTTTTTCGTGGTTATCGGATAGGCCAGCGGTTTTATAATGCACGTAAGCAGCTGTGTCAGGAATTGAGTCTGAAAGGCATTATTTTCGCAGGGCGATTGCCCAGTTACGCCAGAAAAGCCAAACGTTATCCTGATGTAGATGATTATGTCGCACAGATTGTGCAGAAAAAAATGCGTGATCCGGTGCTTACCTTTCAGCTGCGGAACGGTTTTGAAGTATTGGGCGTCATCAGGAATTATCTGCCCGGCGACCGTGAATCCATGGGATGCGGTGTACACCTGATATGGCGCAATCCCAGTGTGCCGGAAGAGGCCGAAATAAAACGGCACAAGAACTACGGCGGGCGCGTGCAGGAAACGGTACGCGTGGGTACTGTGCAATATATGATGCGCAAGGTGAATTCGTTTGAAGAATTTATCCGTCTGATCGAATATTTTGTCGATGTTATCGCGGATTATAATGGTGATTTCGTCGTTTTTCCCGAACTGTTCACTTTACAGTTGTTGTCAATCGAAGATCAGCGTCTTTCACCGGCCGAATCGATTGAGGCGTTAACCAAATACACGGAACGCTTTACCAAATCCATGCGTGATCTGGCATTGCGCTACAATATCAATATCATTGGCGGTTCGCATCCGACACATATGCCTTCCGGACGCGTGGAGAATATTTCCTATATTTTTCTGCGCGATGGCTCCATTCACCGACAATCCAAGATACATCCGACGCCGGACGAAGTTTACTGGTGGAATATCGAAGGCGGCGATACACTCAATGTCATTGAAACCGATTGCGGCCCCATCGGTGTACTGATTTGTTATGATGCCGAATTTCCCGAGTTATCCCGCCATCTCGTCGACCAGGGCGCCTACATCATTTTTGTGCCTTTCTGCACTGCTGTCCGGCAAGGTTATTTGCGGGTGCGGTATTGCAGTCAGGCGCGTGCGATTGAAAATCAGGTTTATGTGGTGATGTCCGGTAATGTGGGCAATCTGCCCAATGTTGCCAACATGGACGTCCAGTATGCGCAAAGCTGTATTCTGACGCCGTGCGATTTTCCGTTTGACCGGGATGGCATTGCCGCCGACACTACGCCGAACGTTGAAACCGTTGCAATTGCCGATCTGCGCTTCGATTCACTGCGTACTGCGCGCAATGCGGGTACAGTACAGAATCTGAAAGACCGGCGTCATGATTTATATTCCGTGCACTGGCGCGGCAAATAAGCAGGGTGCATGAGAATAGCAAGGCTAAGATGAATAGGATCAGTTCAGAAAAAATCAGTATCCGGCTGGCGCTGTTCGCAGGCTTGCTGGCAGTGTCGGCAGTGGTCGCATACCGCTTGGAGTGGGTTGGTTTTCAGATTGCTGTGCCGGGGCTGGCGATTGCGGCGTTGTGTGGACTGCTGGCCGCTTTGTCGGGTGTACTCGCACTGTTTGGCGCGATACGTCGGCGTAAAAGCGCCATGCCGGCTTTGATTGGCATGTTGCTGGGACTGGTAGTCGCTATGCCGGTTCTGTTTTCCGTGCTGGCGGGTTCCGGTGTGCCGCGTATCCATGATATTTCCACCGATCTGGATCATCCGCCGGACTTCAATGTCATTAAAAGCCTGCGGGCCGCGACGGATAATCCGCTTGACCGGAAATCGCCGGATAATCTCGATCAGTTACAGCGTGAAGGCTATCCCGATCTGAAGCCGTTGATACTTAACCGTTCACCGGAAGTGGTATTCGAACAGGCGCTGAAACTCGTCAAATCGCGTGAATGGCATATTGCCGAAGCCTCAGCGGCAAGTGGAACTATCGAAGCGACCGCGATAACACCCATTATGGCATTTAAGGATGATGTGATCATTCGTATTCAGAATACGGGACAGACAACGCGAGTCGATATGCGTTCGGTATCAAGAGTAGGGATCAGCGATCTGGGGGTGAATGCGAAGCGAATCAGACACTTCCTGGCTGAATTGGAGCAGGCAGTACGCTGATGCAATCGTTTGTCATGCTTTGTTTTTCTTTGTCCAACGGTGGGTAACATGACATCAAAAATGTGTCTTGCGCCTTGTGTTGCGAATGCGCTGAAATAAAAAGCGGTGAAAACAGGATTTACATTTTCACCGCTTTAAGAGAAAAATGGGAATAAAAGATATTTCTAAAGCAAAGAATTATTTCGGTTCAATCTTTTTCCTGGCAGGATTGAAGCTGGCCTCGTTTGACGAAAGTGAGGGAGAGTCGCTTCGCAGTTTGAGCAGTTTTTCCTTGATCTGCCGTACGCTGAGAGAACTGGTGGCTATGCCCGCGGCATTGTCGCGGAAACTTTTTATGATGGATGTTTCACTTTGTGCATACAACGAACCGCACATCACAGGGAAGGTCAGTACCAGAATCAAAAAACTGCCAGTGATATTAAGAAGTTTCATAATTTAAGCTCCATGGTGGTTAACGAATTTTGTGTACCAGTGGTACGGGGTGTACTTTAAAGAAGGTTTATGTACATAAAATGACAATCAATTTAAATTTTTATGAAGAATTGATGTCGTGAGGTCATGGCGCAACCGGAGTTTCAGAACAAATGACGCAAGCCAACGGTCCAGGTGTTACGGTCACGATCAGTGGTCTCATTTCTGTCAATAACGTTTACGTGCTGGTAGCCGCCGAAAAAATTCGTGCGTTTGCTTAAATGGTAGAGTGCGCCGACTGTGAAACTTCTGGCTTTACGTTTATCCAGAAAGACGGTACGGTCCGCATCGGTCATGCCACCTTGTGCAATCAGCGTTGCGTTGCCGAGTTTGTATTGACCGCCTGCATACCAGACTTCACCGTTGCCGCCGGGATTCATTGCGGAGTTACATTGTCGGGTTGCTTTTTCCTTGATGGCGCCTAAGGCCGCGGCATCCGAGCAGGTGGCGGCGCCAATCGCGTTGCTGACAAATTCATACTGACCTTGAAGCTGAAAATCCTTGTACGACCAAACGCCGCCGATTCTGCCGACTTCCTCAGTTTTCAGATTTGCCGTGGTGAGTCTTTTCTGGACAGTACTGACGTTATCCCGGGAATAACCGCCAAAAACCTGAAATTTGTGGTCTCTGAAGTCAAAAATGTATTTGGCTGCTACCTGCACATCCCATTCACCATCCTCTCCGCCGGTTGCACCCGTGTTCCCGCCGTTTCCACCCAGTGGGCCGCCAAGATGCGCCTCAAGTTTATCCGCATCGCCGGGCATCAGTAAGGCGGCGAATGAAAACCCGCGAATATCTGCGGAAGTAAAACGGATCACGCTGTTCACCGCAGAGTACGCGCCGGCTCCGAGACCATTTGCACTGGCAACCATGGTGCCACCGCTGCCGGCAGCCTGCAAAGTTGTGTAGACAAGCGGGTCGATAGTCCAGCCGCCGGCAAAATCGGCAAATGGTGAGTGGGTCCGCCCGATTTTTAAGGTTCCGATGGAATCGTGTTGGATGCCCACAAAGATTTCCCGACTGCCTTGTGGGGCACCTCCGGTGTCAAAACCAAAATCGATCATAGCTACTGCCCTGAATCCATTGCCTAAATTTTCAAATATTCGAAAACCCCATGAAGAAAAGAAAGTGGGATCATTTACCGTGGATTGACTGGAATGTCCTTCAATGTTGATGTGGCTGTATTCAGATTGAATTCTGCCGACAAGTGACATTTTTGTTGCAGATGCAGGGGGCAAGGCGATTAATGCAGCAAAGCCGGTCAATATCATAGCTGTCAAATGCTTATTCATTTTGTTCCTCATGTAAAAAATCTTTAAAGAAATTGAAAACAAAGTGTTATTTCCCTGTAACAAAGCGTTTCTATAATGCCTCCTGGCGTTGGCAGTCGGGATGATAGGGCTGACTCATTGCAATTTAATGACACAAGAAGTGCAGTGAAACAGCATCCCCAACCATGAAGGATTTATTACTTCTTACAATTTTGGTCTATTCCTGATTTACGCTTCGTACTCATACTGTAAAATTCGGTTTTTTCCATAATTTCTCATGGTGTGGAAAAAATATGGATGCCGGACTTAAGCAGCGGCGACAAGCATAAATGATGCGTTAGCGATGAGTTGTGGGAAAACTCACATTGAGAATGCACAAGCCTGACTATGATGCCAGGGTGTTTTGCAGTGCTTTTTCCCGATAAGAATCGTGTGTATCAGCTTCGTATCGGGTCAAAACATCGATAGGGGTGCAGTATTTGCCACTCTCGATGAAGTCATCTCAAACCATTGAAATAGAATTATTTTGGTTTGAGAATTTTTATGTCAATCTTGGAGGAAATTTATATGATTCTAATAAAGACGCTAAGTCGCTTGATTTGGATAACGGCTGTCGGCTTGCTGGCATTTTCAGCCGGAATACTCAATGCGAGCGGTCCGACTGTGTACAACAATTATCTGCAACCGGTGGTAACTGCAATTGACTACCACACGCGCGTGATTTATCTCTTTAACTATGAAAACGACAAATTGATTATCGTTGATCCGCAGAGCATCAACGGATGGCCGGGTGATATTCCGTTGCAGCATACAGCGGTACTGCCGGGAGGAGACATGATATATATTTCCTCCGATAATACCCAGGATCATTCTTCCTACATCATTGCATTGAAAGTCATCAGTATTGACTGGGATGCCGGTACTGCCGCACTGAATCTGGAATCTGTCATGGTGGCGGATAGTCCGAATACACCCGCGGAATTACCGTTTGTGGAGCCGGTCAACGATGTTCAGGATGTACCGAACTGGTTGATAGGCCGCGGGACCCAGATCCACGGCAATACTTTTCTGCCTTATTCGGATTTCATGTATATGACTGAATTTACTTCTGACCGGGTTCGGGTTATTGACCTTAAAACGAACCAGCTGGCCAGCGTGGATCCGATCAGCATACCCGGGTATACCGAGCAGACACATGGCATCAACTTCAACAATTCAGGCACTATTGGTCTTGGAACGGGTTATTTTTTCGATAACAGCGTAATCGACATCTATAAACCGAACCGGGAAACAGGTGAGTTGCATGCAGTGGGACAGATCATGCTTGGCGATGAAAAAAGGCATGCGGCTTTTACCCACTTTGTTTACTGGCTGGACGAACGTTATGCGGTCACAGCATCCATGCAGTTTGACAAAACATCGCTGACACCGGCAACGACCAAAAAAATCATACCACCCAGCGTGTGGTTGCTGGATGCGGTTGAAGGAACTGCGAAGAAAATTATCAAGGATACCAATCATGTCAATGGCCACGGTGTTTTCCGCTCACCATCCGATCTGGCGGTAGTCAACGGCAAGCTTTATCTTGCCGAGGAAGATACACTGGATTATTCCTTTGGCAACGATGGGTATATTTCGGTGTTTGATCTGACTGATCGTGAAAAACCGCGTTTCCTGAAAAGACTGAAACCAGGGCAAGAGCTTCCGGCAGGTTATGCCGTTGCGCATACCATCAGTCCCACGCCCGACAATCGTCACCTGATTATTGCGAGCTGGGTTTCCGGTTATGTGCTCAAGCTGGATACTCACACGGACACGATTGTTAAAGTCTGGAGCCCGGCGGATGGTCTGGTATCGCCGCATGGTATATTTGCAGCGGGTGGTAGCCGGTAAGTACCCAACCGGTTAGCGTTCAACGATACCTATGGACTGTTATCCGGTCATCAATGAATCGGATAACAGTCATTAAGCTACCAAGAAGCACATCATAAAGGTATTTGAAAATGGGAGGCATTGAATTGAAAACGCGGATGTTATGCAAAAAAAATATTTTAATGATCGTTTCAACTGCATTATTGATGATGCATGTCAATCTGTCAGCGGCGCTACTTGTTCTGCAGCGGCCTGTGCCGCTCAAGGCCGAGGTTATCGCACAGTTGTCGGAAGCATCCGCCAGCACAGACAACACCTGGCGTCTGATCACTTTCGGATTTACCCGCTGCAAAGATATTTGTCCAATTTCACTGGGCAACCTGCACATGCTGATACAGGCTGCTGAAGCGCAACAAATCAGGGTTCAGGGTATTTTTGTATCCATTGATCCGGACCGGGACTCGGATGCCGCACTTTCAGGTTATACCGACCGGTTCGATTCGGCTATTTCCTATTTGCGTTTTGAGGACAAGGCGCTGGAACAATTTAAACAAGCGTTTGGCGTGGAAGTCACGTTTCTGACAAAAAACGAAGGTAACATGCAGAACTATCAGGTTGATCACAGTACTACTGCATTTCTGATCGATCCTGAAGGCAGGATTAAAGTGATGTTTGATGCGGCCAAGGATGCCGCAGCCGTGGCGAGATTGTTTCAAGAAAACAGGGAAATGTTTTGATGATGATCCGTTCTTTTATTGTACTTCTGCAACTGGTTTTGGTGGTCAATCCTGCTTCCGGTATGCGGATTGACGCTGATCCACGCATGATTATATCCTTTGCGGATCAATCGTTGCCGCCGGAACTGGATATTTTGCGTGTGACGACCGATGTATCGGAAGATAATCATTTGATATTCAGGATACAGACCAAAGGAGAGCGTATCAGTGGGGATCGCAATGATTATGTGTTGCTGAATATTCAGCACGAAAAAACATATGCCGTAATCATTCCGATAAATGAGGAAAGCGGCGAGACCGTACGGATTTTTGAAGGTGAGTTTCTCTCATCCGCGCCATTGACATCCGCTGCTTTGAAGCAATCCGGGTTAAGCGACGAATATAGTGGATTCAACGCGAAACATATCAACCGTGGTGTGGAATTCAGAGTGCCGCTTGACTGGATTAATTTTGGCGCGGATTTCGGTTTTGATGCTTATACGGTCAACGCGACTGAACAAAAGCAGATTTTACAGATTCACACGGTTTATGATCAGGCGAGAAGAGGGAATTTATCGACAACCCAGGTATCCGCGATCACGTTGTTGAATGCTATTTGCTCACCAAAGAAGTAAACAGTATTTGGCTTTAGAATCGTAATGTTAACGACTGGGAAGCCATAAACTTTGATAGCGGCGCTCCCCCTCCGTTACACCCAGGCCATCATGCCCATCTCCAGCGGATGGGTCAGTAACGGATGATTCGGATAAATACGAATGTAATATTCCTGTTTGCCGCAAAGCTCCGGTGCGAGCTTGAGTTCAAAAATATGCTCATCCTGTTCGGTAACGCCGGTGTATGCAAAGGAAGAGTGACTGAAGTTGTTGAATCGGGTCTTTTTGTATTGGCGGCAAATCAGCAGTTCCACGATGACATCGTCCGGTTTCAGGCCATTTAGCCTGGCGGCGACTTTGAAATCCAGCACATCGTTAAAATCCGCCCGGTTGCGTGGTTCGTCAATGCGGCGAATGTGAACGCCGCCCCAGGTTTCCCGGACGCGGGTTTTCCAGGCGGCGATTTCCCTGGCGCCTGCAAAATGATCAGCCGTATACCGATCGCCTTGCAGGCTTGCCGGAAGATAGAATTTTTTCAGGTATTCGCTGACCATGCGCGCAGCGCTGAAACGCGGCAGCAGCGATACCATGGAATGCTTGGCCATACGGACCCAGTCGGGTGAGTAGCCGAATTTGCTGCGGTTGTAATAGAGTGGAATAACCTGGTCCTGCAGGATTTCGTAGAGCGCCTGACTTTCTTCCTGATCGCGTACGACAGCCTCCATATTTTCCGGTCCGGGTTTGATTGCCCAGCCATTATGACCATCATAGCCTTCTCCCCACCAGCCGTCGAGAATGCTCAGATTAATGGAACCGTTAATGCCGGCTTTGATGCCCGATGTGCCGCTGGCTTCCAGTGGATAAATCGGATTGTTAAGCCAGACATCCACACCGGAGACCAGCCGCCGCGCCAGACGCAGATCGTAGCCTTCAACGAGCAGAAGCCGTCCTTCGAATTCCGGTGTGCGCGCAATCTGACTGATACGCCGGATCAGATCCTGTCCCGGCACATCCGCCGGATGCGCTTTGCCGGCAAAAATAAACACGATAGGACGGTCCTGATCCTGGATGATTTTGCGCAACCAGGTCAGGTTCTCGAACAGTAACGCTGCACGCTTATACGTGGCAAAACGGCGCGCGAAGCCAATTGTCAGGATGTTCGGATTGAGCGGGTCGGTGTATTTAAGCAACCGGTCCAGGTGCGCGTCGGAACCGTGATTACGCGTATTCTGCTCGGTCAGTCTGTCGCGAACACCGAAGAGCATCTGCGATTTCAGCGATTGCCGTATGCTCCAGAACTGGTGATCGGGAATGTCATAAATACGCTGCCAGAATGCTGTATCGCACATTTTGTTACGCCAAGCATAGCCCAGATGACGGTCAAACAAATCCGACCACTCCTGCGCCAGAAAAGTGGGCACATGCACACCATTGGTGATGTAGCGCATTGGGTTTTCTTCCGCTTCGATCTGCGGCCATAAATCCCGGCATATTTTGCTGGACACGTCACCATGTATTTTACTCACGCCATTATGCATGCGCGAACCGCGAATGGCGAGCGCAGTCATATTAAACTCCGCGTTGTTTGCTGTACGGCCAAGCGCCATAAATGCCTCATGCGTGACGCCAAGGTCGCGATAAAATGCCTCGAAGTAGGTTAGCATCATCTCTTCATTGAAGAGATCGTGTCCGGCGGGAACCGCAGTATGGGTCGTAAAAATTGTGCAGGCCGCCACTGCTTCCAGCGCTTCGGCGAAACTCAGACCCTCCCGCATCAGCAGGCGTGTGCGTTCCAGAATCATGAATGCGGCATGTCCTTCGTTGATATGCCATACGGTCGGCTTAATCCCCATCTCATGGAGCGCGCGCACCCCGCCCGCACCGAGAATAATCTCCTGCTCAATGCGCATGGTTTTGTCACCACCGTAAAGTTTATGGGTAATATTGCGGTCGTGCGGCGAATTTTCGGGTAAGTCCGTATCAAGCAGATAGAGTGAAACACGACCGATTTTGACGATCCAGATTTTCACGTAGACTTTGCGGCCCGGCAGCGTAATATCGATACGCACTTCCGTGCCATCGTCATGCAAAACGGGAGTAGCCGGCAAATCATCAAAGTCGGAGTCAGTATAAATCGCCTGTTGATTGCCTTGATTATCGATGGTCTGGGAGAAATAGCCCTGACGATAGAGCAATCCCACGCCGACGAAAGGCAAGTGCAGGTCGCTGGCCGCCTTGCAGTGATCGCCTGCAAGAATGCCTAGACCGCCGGAATAAATGGGCAGGCTTTCATGGAAGCCGAATTCGAAGCAGAAATAGGCGATCTGGTCATTCGGGTGGAAACCATTGGTTTTATCTTTGTTCGATGGCTCGTAATGATAGGAGTCGTATGCGGCCAGAATGCCGTCGAATGTGGTGAGAAACATGGAGTCCTCAGCGGCTTTCAGCAGAATGGATTCGTCCGCGCGCTTTAAAAAAGCCTTGGGGTTATGGCCTACCGCGCCCCATAACGCTGGATCAAGCCGTGAAAAAAGCGCCCGTGTAGAGCGATCCCAGCTATACCATAAATTATTGGCCAGTTCTTCCAGACGCTCAAGACGTTTGGGTATCTTGGGATTGATGGTTATGCTGAAAGCGGTTTTTGAAGACATAAACTGAACCTCTGAAGAAAACGGAGAGACTGTAGCATTTTTGATAGGCGTCACGTAAGCTTTTTTATTGTGAATCGCGCATGCATTTTAACCTCGCAAGGATAATAATTCCTGAGCTTTCCTCCTGGCGCCCAAAAGACTGGCTGCCGGGTGAATGATCACTTTTACCGGAATCTCGCGCAGTAATGCCGAAAAACGTCCTTTATCGCGGAATGCATGCATGAAGTATCCAGCTTGCAGTGTATCAAGGATTTTCGGCGCAATACCACCGGCTATATATACGCCGCTGCGGCATAGTCCGGCGAGCGCCAGATTACCGGCGAATGCGCCATAAATTGCTGTGAACAGTTCGAGCGACTTGAGGGCAACGGCATGCTTTCGATCATAGGCCAGCCGGGTAATGACCGCACCACTATCTTCATCGTCAAGGGTAGTGTGGTCAATGTTTTCGATTTCCGCCAAATCCGTTTGCAGAAAATTGAATATTTGCGTTAATCCACTGCCGGACAGCAATCTTTCCACTGAAACATGATGAAATTTTTTTTGCAGCGATTCCAGCAGGCGAAGCTGCAACGCGTTTACCGGCGCGAAATCGATATGACCGGCTTCGGTCGATACCGGCTGATAGCCGCCATTCTGCCAGATTAGCCAGGCCACACCCATTCCGGTGCCTGCGCCAAGAATCACGCGCGTAGCTTCGGGTTGTACACGACCCTCCTGCAGGGTAATCAGATCGGCGGGGGATAATTCGTCAATAGCCAGCGCCGCCGCTTCAAAATCATTCAGCAATCTGACTTTGGGAATGGCAAACGTGCGTGCGATTTCAGTGGCGTCAATCTGCCACGGGAGATTGGTCAAGTTTGCGTGCTGAGTAGTCACCGGGCCGGCCACGGCAAAGCAGGCAGCTTCCGGTTTGCCCGCACTGTTTTTAACTTCCGGGCGATTCAGGAAATCGCTGAGAACATCGGAAAAGCAGGCATACTCATTGCTTTGATAACGATGCGTGTTCAGTTCGCAGATAACGCCATTGTTCAGCCGGGCCGCTTGCAGTAGCGTTTTAGTGCCACCAATATCGCCACAAATCATTTGAACGTTCACGATGGTAATTTTCGCAGCTTCTTACACAGAGAAATAGCACTAAAACGATAGATTTGCTTCTTGAAAGATGACAATGGTAGTCGCTTTGGGATTAGGAATCCATAAAAATAATCGATTTGGTCCATCTGTGGATGAAAAGAGCGTGAGTATTCGGGCAAAATTTTCCATCTTTCATTTGATTTTTTTTCTGAAAGAAAAAAAACGATTGGATGACAGGATCAGCGGTTTCCGAGTATAACCGGAAACCGCTGATCCTGGTCGATGGCGTATTTACACGGGCTGAATCTTGACAGCAATGGTGTGCTGATGGATGGATTCAATGTCACTGAAAAATAATTCACCGGAAAATTCGGTTCCGGACAGACTGCGCAGCTTGAACTTGTGACCGATCCGGGAAAGAAAACGCAGGTAGGCATTGACACGTTTCTTATCGCTATCCAGCAGGTCAATTTTTCCCAGCGCGGAAATGATTCGGGAAACATGAAGTTTGTGGATTTGTCCAGATGAAATCGTCAGTAATTCTTCCGCTTCGTGATTGGCATCGACGATTACGCCATCTTCAGTAAGAATGAGCATGGCGACTTGTGTAACATCAGCGGGTGTGAAATTGCTGCGGATTGGCAGTGGCTTTTGGATTACCGGTTTTTCAATGAACTGCGTATTCATCGTTGCGCCTCCTCTTCTTCAGCAGCCAGCCAGTCCTGCAATTCGTATCCGGGCAAAAAACCGCGCGCCTCGGCCTTGTAGTATGCATTGATTGCAACGCGTGCTTGTAAAGGTGTTTGGGTATCTGTGATTTTCGCTTGCGAGCGGGTGCGTTTGGGCGACGCTTTTTGACGGGGTTTGGGTGGTGCGTCAATGCTGTCCATCGGGGCATCCTCCTTACAGTGTAGAATCAGATATTTACATGTGCGGGTCAGACGGTTCCAATGATATTCAATTATCCGCGATAAAAAAATACGTGCTGACACGTATAGGCGTGAGCGCAGGAACTACGAGACCTTTGCACGGTGTCGTGAGCGGTGCGAGAATAAGGCAAAAATTTGCGAAAAAGCGGAGTTTACACGGAGTAAATGGGCATTTTTCGCAAATTTTTAACGCGATTATCGTACCGCGTAGTAACCGTGCAAAGGTCTCACTACGTTATTCCCGCGCGCCGTTGCCCTTTGCGTACGATCTTTTTGCTCTCTGTGCCTTTAATCGCACCCAATTGATCATCCAGCCATACGATGGCGCCGGTGGGACAACGCTGTATCGGTATGCGGGTATGGTGATTCTTCGAATAATTTACGACAGGTAAGTTGTTGACCATAGTGATCAAATTATCCGCTGCATCCATGGCGCATTTGCCGCAGGCCGTACAAGCTACCTGACATTCTTCCAATACCGCTTCCCCTTGCCCCAGGTTTTTGCAGTTGACCCAGAGCCGATGGCTGACGGGGTGCAATGAAAACAGATCCTTGGGACAGACTTCAACGCAGTCGCCACAGGCGGTGCATTTGTCAACATCCACGACCGGCAGTGCAAAAGCGTTCATTGTGATGGCGTCAAAATCGCACACGGCTTCGCAATCGCCGTAACCCAGGCAACCCCAGAAACATGCTTTTCCGCCCCCGGAAACAAGCGAGGCCGCCTGACAGGACTTGACGCCATGATATCTGGCCCGGTTGCGTGCAACATTGGTTCCGCCGGCGCAGGCCAGCCGGGCAACCCGCTTTTCTTCAGCGCCGAGTGCGACGCCGAGAAACCGGGCGATGGCAACACGAGTTTCATCTGTGCTGACAGAGCATTTGCCGGGCAGTGCCTTGCCTGCGACCAGTGCTTCGGCAAATTGCCGACATCCCGGGTAACCGCAAGCGCCGCAATTGACACTGGGCAACATGGCTTCGACGGTGTCAATGCGGGGATCTTCGACAACATGCAGTTTCTTGTTCGCAGCAATGAGCAAGATCGCGAGAACAAGCGTCAAACAGCCCAATGCAGCCAGTGCGATGAGTATCGTCATCATGGATAATATGATCGGCGCTATGCGTGCTTTAGAAGAAACCGGATAAGATTACGGTGTTTCAACATTCGTTCTGATCGTGGCCTGGCCGGTCACGCACCGGGAAATGCGATGCGCACCAGATTTTGAAGCACGACGAACAGCATTCGATTGAAAGATTCGCCAGACGATCAATAAATAATCTCCGCCCATTTATTACCGGCTATGAGCTCGGCCTTGCGGATTTCCCATTTTTCCTTCGATCCGAGGATGCTGGAAAATGCTTTGTCCAGCATTGACTGGATTTTTGCGTAACCGGCAATGTAAACATAAGTATTGGCGCAGGATAACATTTCGACAAGGTCGGCTGCCCGCTGCTCAAGTGCAGTATCCAGTGCGATCGGATCATTCATGTGCGGACGCGGACTCAGTGCGTGAAAAGCTGCAAACGTCGCCTGATCATAGTATTGCGTCAGATCGCCGTCTTGATCGTTCAGATAGAGCAATTCCAGTCCGCTGCGAGCGCCGTAGAACAGGCGGATTCTGCCTTCCCAGTTTTTCACATTGTTGTAGATATGCTTGACAAAAGCCCGGAACGGCGCGATGCCTGTCCCCATCCCGATAAGAATAAGATTTGCTTTTTTGTCTTCCGGTACCGCAAATGGCAGGCGATAGGGCCCGGTAAGGATGACGGCATCGCCTGTTTTGCGGTCGCACAGGAAATTAGACGCAATGCCGAGATAGCGTTCGCCGCTGAAGTCGTCCACATAAAAGCAGCGTTTGACGAGCAGGGTGATCAGTGGTTTGCCGTTATTTTTCCCGGGAAGATCAGCGACGCTGTACAGACGGTGGTGGTATCGATTGCCGAATTCTCCAGTCTCCGTTATCAGAACGCCGAAGCTTTGATCGACCTGACAAGCGAAATTCGAGGGGGCTTCGAGTATGATTTCCCGAATTTCTTCGGTATCCGCAGGGGTAAGTCGTCGTGTCTGTATTACGGTTGCCCGATATTGTTTTTCGGTGTCGAGATCTGCCAAATGCGTCATGCGAACCCCTTTTCTGTTAATAACTAATCCGGCGAATCCGGTTTCGATCTGTTGCCGCAGGCGGATGCGCGGTCACACTGATCGCATGCTTTTCTGCCGGCCAGTACATCTTCGTCGGACAGCGTGCTGGAAAACATTTTTCCCCAATAATACTGAACGATGGCCCAGATGACCATGAGTAAGGTCATTCCCGCCATGCCAATAATCAATGACTTGACCATGATGGTTAACTTCTCACCCGCCCAATCCGGCAAATCCCATGAACGACAGGGATAAAATTCCCGCAATGAACAAGGTTAGCACCGTTCCTTTCGCGACACTGGGTGTGTCGGCAAAATCCAGCCGTTCACGCAAGCCTGCCATCAGCAGTAGCGCCAGGGTAAATCCGGCGCCGGCGCCCAATGCATAGATAATGCTTTCGAGAAATCCGTAACCCAGGTTGGTCTGAAACAGCGCCAGGCCCAGTATGGCACAGTTTGTCGTGATCAACGGTAGAAATATACCCAGTGCGCGAAACAAGGCGGGGCTCATTTTTTTGATGAACATTTCCACCAGTTGCACGGTCGACGCAATCACGACAATGAAGCTGATCAACTGCAAAAAGGGTGCGCCGATAGCGATCAGCAGCGCATTAAGGCCATAAGCGCATATCGATGCGATGAGCATCACGAAAGTCACTGCGCCGCCCATTTTCATGGCGGTCTCTTTTTTTCCGGATACGCCAAGGAAAGGGCATATTCCCAGAAAATAAGCCAGCACGAAATTGTTGATCAGACTGGCATTGATAAAGATATACCAGAGGGATTCCGTTTTCATGGCGCTGTTTTCCCCGCTGGATTGTCAGAAAACCAACGGCTGGTCTTTTGTGCGGAAGATGGTGCAGGAAAAGCAGGTAACGCAATCGTCAATTGATTTAGTCCTTCGATTTTTTTGCGGCGTTAAAAATCAATAACCAGATCGCCAATGTGAAAAATCCGCCCGCGGGCAGCATCATGACGACCCACTCCTGAAAATGATCCGGAAAAATGACAACATTGAACAGGCTTCCGCTGCCCAGCAACTCCCGCACCGCGCCCAGGCACAGCAAGCCAAAGGTAAACCCAAGTCCCATGCCCAGAGCATCCAGCATGGATCTGCCTGTGGTATTTCTGGAAGCGAAAGCTTCCGCCCGGCCCAGTATCAGGCAATTCACCACGATGAGCGAGATAAAAGCGCCCAGCGCCTGATGCAGTTCCAGGCTGATCGCCTGTATCAGGTAATCGGTCATGGTGACGAAAGTGGCGATGATGAGAACATAACAGGCAATGCGCACTTGCCGGGGAATAAAAGCACGCAGCAAGGAGACCAGCGTATTGGACATCAGCAGTACGAACGTGGTCGCAAGACCCATGACCAGAGCATTTTCCGCGGTATTGGATACAGCGAGCACCGGACACATCCCCAGCACCTGCACAAACACCGGATTTTCCCGCCACAAACCTTTGATGAAATCGTTGGTAGGCGGACTTTTGTCCAGCGCGGCGAGGAAAGTTGTTTTAGTCCGGGTTGACATAGGCAGTAGTACCGCTTTTTTCCAGAATGCTCTTGTTTTTAAAAATCAGCGGCACCATCTGCCGGGTGCTCGCTGCCAGAATATGGCCAATGGCGCGTGAAGAAATGGTTGCGCCGGTAATGCCGTCCACTTCCCACGGATTTTTTTTGTGCCCGGCTTTGACCGTGGTGATGGTATTTCTCGGGGTGCTGAAATCATCGTTGAGCGAAACATCCAGCGCGGCAAAGTTGGCGAGAAAATCGGCATCTTTTTCGATTTTATCGCCCAATCCGGGCGTTTCCTTGCTCTCCAATACATGCAGCCCGGTGATCACCTGCTTCCCGGGATCATAACCGTAAAGCACGCGCAGCGCGCCTGCGAATCCGATTCCGCTGGCTTCCACGGCTATACCCGCTAGTTTGCCGTTCTCATCGTAACCGGCGTAGATGCGGGTGACGCCGCTGGTTTCAGCGGTAGTTTCCACGAGCTGACCATTCAAATCAATCTGAAATATCTTTTTTGTGATCATTTCCGGAATGACCCTGAAAATCGCTTTCTCCAGCGCTTCGGCCTTGAGCCGGGCTATCCGTGACTGTGTGCCCTGATAAGTCAGTACGATGATCAGGGCGCAAATCAACCCGATGCTGACCATCGCCCGGAGCATTTTCAGGCTGTTGACGGATAGTGCGGATAAATGCTTTGCTTGCATGACTGTTTTCTCGCGTAGTGGTACCGTAAACCCTCGGTCGGATCAAGTTGTCGATATGGGGAGAAAGGGCATTGCCCAGTAAAATCGCATACATTACGCCTTCCGGCAACCCACCCCATAGCCTGATGACGACGACCAGCAGGCCAATGATGACACCATAAAGCCAGGCGCCGGCTGGCGTGATCGGAGAACCGACGGTGTCGGTTGCCATGAAGAGGGCGCCCAGCATCAGGCCACCCGAAAAGAGCATGAAAAAGGGTGATGGATAAATCGGATTGTCGGTCAAATAAAATATTCCACTCAGGACAAATACGGTTGACAAAATGGATACCGGGATGCGCCAGTTCATCATGTTGCGGGCAATCAGGTAAATACCACCAAGAATGATCAGTATCGCGCAGGTTTCTCCCGTGGATCCCGAGATAAGTCCCAGTGCAAGATCCGCAGTTTCCGTTGTGATCCGCTCAAATTTGAAAGCCGCCAGTGGTGTGGCGCCAGTGAATCCATCGGTGGCGAGGCTTAAAACCGTCAGTGGCGTAGCTCCGGTGAGCCCATCGGTGGCGGGTTCCATGAACGGGAGTGTGAATGTTGCAGCAGGAAAAGCACTAAAACGATCTGACAGGAAAGCAGGGTGCCAGGTCGTCATGGCGGCAGGAAATGCGGCCTGCAGTACCGCTCGTCCGACCAATGCAGGATTGAATGCATTGTAACCCAGGCCGCCAAAGGCGAACTTGCCGAGGGCAATTGAAATAACGCCGCCCACAAATGCCATCCACAACGGTAAACCCGGCGGAAGCGTAAGTCCCAGCAGCAAACCGGTAATAACCGCAGACCAGTCGGACACAGTACTTTCTTTGCGGTTGATTCTGCAGAGCACATGCTCCGTGAGCACCGCGGAGAAAGTAGTTGTAATCAATAACATCAACGCACCCAGACCAAAGGCATACACGGCGAATGCGGTGACCGGCAGCAACGCCCAGACAACATTTCTCATGATGTCAACGATGCTGATCCCGCGGGTGATATGGGGGGAGGCGGCGATATTGAGTGTTTTGTTCAGCATGGCTTCTGCAGTGCCGCCACCTAACCTGATGAGTCATGCATAGTTTTTGCCATACTGCGCTTTTTCACCCTATTTTTCGACAATTTGAAATAGTGCACCAGCGGAATGTGGGAAGGACACACATAGGCGCATGCGCCGCATTCAAAGCAATCCATCAGGTTGTATTTTTCCGCCATGTCATCATAAGCCGCAAACTTTGCCAGAATACCGAGCTTTGCCGGGTCGAGTGACATGGGACAGGCGGCTACACAAGCGCCGCAGTGAATACAGGGATAGATTTTATCCGCTGGATTGTCTGCATTTCCGGTGAAAACCAGAATGCCGGAAGTGCCTTTGGTAATGGAGATATCCAGGTTGGAAACGGCCACGCCCATCATCGGGCCGCCCATGCAGACCAGACTGCTGTTGTCTTCCACGCCGACCTGCTCAAGCACGAAGCGTAGCGGCGTGCCGATAGGCATCAGATAATTGCCTTTTTTCTTCACGCCCGGACCGGTGATAGTGATGACACGTTCCTGAATGCCCCGGCCATGCGGCAGCAGCCGTCCGATTTCTGCCGCCGTGGCGACATTGATCACCACCGCGCCGACTTCGATAGGCAGTTTTCCGGAAGGCACTTCGTAGCCGAGTAGCGCAGTCACCAGCATTTTCTCCGCACCTTGAGGATACTTGACTGGAATCATCCTGATGCTGACAGGTTCGCCATTGGGTATTTTCGTGGCCAGATGACTGGCGGCATCGGGTTTGTTGCCGCCAATGGCGATGATGACCTGTCGTGCATCCGTCGCTTTCAGCAGATACCTGATGCCGCGCATGATATCGTCTGCCTGTTCCAGCATTACCCGGTGATCCGTGGTCAGATACGGTTCGCATTCGATGCCATTGAGGATCACAACGTCGCAGTGCTTTCCTGCGGGAATTTTCAGCTTCGCATGGGTAGGAAATGCGGCGCCGCCCAGTCCGACAATACCGGCATTCTGAATACTCTGCAGAATTTCCGCGCGTGTTGCGGTTTCTGCATCAATGGGCTTGCCTTCCACAACTTCCTGACTGGAAAAAGGAAAAGTCTTTAGGTAAATTCCTTGTACCATTTTTCCTGAAATCGTTGGGACATGGCCAATTTTCTGCACGATGCCGGAAACGGGGGCATGCTGAGGCACCGATAAATACCCTCCGGCTGTGGCCAGCAGCTGACCACGTTCTACTTCCTGGCCCTCGCGCACGACGATCTGAGAAGGAACGCCCGCATGCTGTACCATGGGCAGGATGATCAATGGCGTAAACGGAAACTGACGGATAGGCAGGCCACAGGTCTCATCCTTGTGCTCCGGCAGATGGATACCCTGTTTGAGGCTACGATGAATCGATTCGCTGACAAGTCCGGATCGACCGGCAAGAGAAGGATCAAAGACGGGACTAATCTTCCGGAATCCTGGTGGAATCCAGTGGGCAAGTGTTTTCCTGAGACTATGGATGCCGAAAAATTCCATTAATTAAACTTCTCACCCCGCTTGATCCACTTGTCAATGTCTTTCGCTGACCGGTCTCTTGGCAAGCCGGGGTGAATCACGCCTGCGGTGCAACGTTCCGCGGCTTTGACCAGATCCGGATATGGCCCGCCTTCCGGGTTGATGATGCAGGCCTTTTTGTCCTTGTTGTAGGCAAAAATTGCAGGATTGATCTTGATGCATTCATCACAGGCGCTGCAATTTTCCGACTCGATCCACGGCGCCATGTAGCTATCGCCAGTCTGGACAGTTGTTGCCGCTGAAGCTGTGGCTTCAGCCGCGCTTGCAGTCGCCGCCGGCGCATGCATCGTCAGATCGAAGAAGCCGTCGCCGTTGCCGCCCGCGAGCTTCATCAGACCCGCAGTGATTTTACTCACGACTTCTGCGCGGATTTTTTGCTCGATGTTTTCCGGTTTTGTTTCCTGCGGTTTGTAGCCAGCCATGCCGCGCAGCATGATCCAGAAATCACGCCGTTCTTCACACGATTCGACAATGCGCCTGGCAACCAGTACCCGGCTGAGCTGTTGTTTGCGGTCAACAGCCCAGATGAACGGAAATTTGCCTTCCCGGTCGCTGGCTTCCAGTTCAAGAAATTCAGCCAGTGGCACCATGTTTTCATTCCAGGTATCGCGCGGCGCCTTGCGAAAATGTTTCCTGAACCGGGCTTCTGTTAGGGCAAAATCGGCGAACGTCATTGGCAGTTCCATGGATTTCTCCCGGCCGTTTTCGATGTATTTCAACCGATAGCCTGGCCAGATACTGTCCAGACCCGGATTGCCGCTGATGTCCAGGGCTTGGGCTATTTCAGGTCCTTTTCCGGGGTCGTATTTGAAAATCGGGTAAGCACGTGATTCCACAGCCAGTTTAGCCTGGTGCGTGCCCATGTCATCGCCTACGCCATGTTCTGGCTGGCAGGTGGTGTAAAGATTGAACAGGGCGGGGCGTCTGGCCATCAATCCGTCGATGAAACCTTCGATCATATGGCTGGTATTGGCCATGGTGGCTTGCAATACATAGGTATTCCTGTGCGCCAGAGCGATCAAGCCGATTTCTTTGCGGGACTCGGATTTTCCCTGCCAGACTTTGCCATGCTGCGCCATATCGGAAACCTGACCCATGAATCCGGAAGTACAGGCCTGACCGCCGGTATTGGAATAGACCTGGGTGTCCACGATGATCACTTTGATTGGCTTGCCGGAGGCCATCATCCGTGACAGGTTCTGAAAACCAATGTCGTACATGGCGCCATCGCCCCCCACGGTCACCACGGGCGGGCAGAGCAGCCATTCTTCATCGCTGAACTGATTCCAGCTGAAATAAGTGAAGAATTCATCGTGCTCGTCCGGTTTATAGGCGTCGTTCAGGATTAACTCGGTCTTGCGAATAGTCTTGAAGCCCTCGGCCATTTTCGCCATGTGTCCTTCGAAAATGCCCATGGCCATGGAGGGTGAATCCTGGAACAGGTGATTGGCCCAGGGAAAAGGGTAGGGGTTGTATGGCCAGGTGCTGCCCCATACCGAAGTGCACCCCGTGGCGTTGCATATCCCCATATTGGAGCGGCCTTTCCCGGTAATGCCATCCGTGTATTTCCAGCGCAGTTTTTTGAGTCCGGCCAGCAACTGCGTCACTTCCCGCAGCCATTCATGGTCAATGGGTTCGGTTCCTTTTGCCGCTTCAAGTTGTTTACTGATAGCGGAAATGGTCAGATCGCTGTCCTTCATCTCTGAGACGATTTTAGTCATCGCTTCAGTGTCGCTGACATCCACCGTGCGGATGAGCTTAAGCTGGATATGCTGCTCCAATTTTGCAATCAGCGCATCCAAATGCGCGACGTGTTTCCGGATGCGCGGTTGCATCAGGGATTCTACTGTGGCAACAAACAGATGGATAACCGTTTTTTCAGAACATCCCAGGCAGGCCCCATCGCCGCTGGCAAATTGCAGATAGGCCGCTTTGTTCAGCAAAATCGTTTCAAGCGGGCCAATTTTCTCTTCCAGGTCGTCGATGCGATTGAATCGGTCCGGTGTGTTGGGCAGATCGGTCCAGAAATCCCATTCCTTTCTCAGGCGAGCGATGGAATCCGTCGTCTGCAGGGCAGGTCTCAAGGCATCATCATTGCAAACCTGCACACATTCCATGCAGCCTTTGCAGGTGTTCGGGTTAATGGTGATGCTGAACAGTCCGCCGCTGTCAGGCTGCTTTTTCTCCGGCACATCGAAGTATGGACGGGTCAGTGCGAATTTGAAATCGCCGAGCTCATCCCGGAACCATTCGAGCTCCTGCTTCAGGCTAGGATCGGCCTTGCCTTCCTCGAGAAATTCACCGGCGACTTCGTGAATGAGTCCGTTGACGGTAGCGCCGTTTCTCGCGGCGCTGAACAGCTTGCGTATCCTGCTCTCCATTTGCCGCGCTATTTTGGGCAGGTGTGTTATCGCACCATGATGCTTTTTCACCCGTTGCACAACCGTGTCCAGCACATCCGAAAGTTCGCTGACCAGGCCAGGGATAGCCGTGTCGGGACAGGCGGTGTAGCAGTTGCCGCAAGCCGTGCAATTGTTTGGAATCCATTCGGGATGCTTAAAACGGATGCTGGTCATATCCCTGAACAACGAGGAAACGGCAGGCATCACGCTCAAACCGATGAATGGATCGGCGAGATTGTCGTTGCCCATGCCGCGCTGATAGAAACTGCCTGTCTGTTCCCAGAACCGGTGAATGTCGCTGAGTTGCGATGTGCTTTGCGGAATGCTTTTCAACAGGACGGGAATGGATGCGGTCACCTCGCCGGGCTTGCCGGCATGCGCTTCACTGAGTGTTTTATGAGTAATTTCGTTGACTTCATCAAAACCACGCCGTACTACCCGCATGTTGTCGTCAACGACCCGCTGACCCTTCGCGCCAAATTTGTGGTGCAGTTGATCCTCGATAGCTTTTAACAGCGTTTCCTCGGTGAAGTTTCCCTTTGTAATCAGTGGGGAGGCTGCGAAAAAGGCGCCCTGAAAAGCGATACCCTGCATGCGCAACTGCAATTCGGGATCGGTGGCTTCCTCGCGGGCGATTTTAAAGCCATCGATATAAAAAATGTGGATATCCTTGTCAAGGATGATTTTCTGGTAGCTCGCAGGGATGTCTGCCCAGACTTCATCAGGTTTGGTTTTTTCGCTTTGGATGATAAAAACTCCGCCTTTTTTCAGGCCCGCCAGCGCATTGGTATGCTTGAAAACATTCGGATCGGGTGAAAGTACCACGTCGACGAAAAAATACTCGCAGTTGATACGGATCGGTTCGGGTGCAGCGGCGAGGTAATAGGTGGTGGGTTGTCCCTTTTTCTCTGAACCGTATTTCGGATTGGCCTTGATATCGTAACCGAGCAAATCGTAGAGCGTCATGGCGAGGTTTTTTCCCGTGGTCACCGCACCCCAGCCGCCGACCGAATGGAAACGGACCGTGATGGCGCCTTCGGGCATCAGGTCGGGATTCTCCGAGCCGCGTATTGACAGTGTTTTGATATGTGGATAGGCCTCCTGGATAGCCTCCTGGTAGACTCTTTGCTTGGGGGTGTAGGGCACATCGCGGATAAAATCGATGGACAGATAGAATTGTCTTTGGTGTTTGCCGTCCGGCAGCATGTTTTCGACCGCGCCGATAATACCTTCCGGTTGCAGATCCCGGCTTCCCATACCGAAGGAACCGGCGTACAGCGCCGGCATATCGATGGGCTGATAACGGGTCAGATCGGGAAACGGCAATTCATGCTTGCTTGCGCCGTTTTCAAGGCATTTGGTTAATGTCGCCCGTATTTCCCGCATGATAGGCGGGTCGGCCGCAAGCGGCTGGTCGAGACGCTCCAGAACAGTGACGCCTTTTTTGCCCTGCAGAACCTTGCCGATCAGGTCGGCGGGAAAGGGGCGGAACATGACCAAGTCCACTACGCCCACTTTGATGTTGCGTGTCTTGCGGAGATAATCCGCAACCGCTTCGGCGCTGGGAATGAGACTGCCCTGACCAAGAATCAGATAATCGGCATCATCGGCGCGGTAAGTCATGACGCGGGCATAGCGGCGGCCGGTCAGTGCGTAAAACGCATCGAACGTCTCGTCTGCCAATGTTTTGATGTGATCGAAAAAGAAAGGACGCTGCGCCGCGACGCTTTGCATGTAAGCATCCTGATTCTGTACGATGCCCGCCATCACGGGATTGTCCACATCCCAGAGTTCGGGAATGCGGCGGCGTGTTTCGCCATAAATCATTCGCTGTGCAGGTGTGGGTGTTTCAATGATATCGTCCGGACGGCCCAGGAATTCTTCGATCAGCTCACGTTCGGGAAGCAGCATGGTCTCGATCAGATGGGTGGTTAAAAAACCATCCTGGGCAACTACGCCGGGTGTCAGGGAAAGTTCGGCGATTTTATGCGCAATGATGTTCAAATCGGCTACATGCTGCACTTTATTGGCGAACAACTGGAAAAAACCGGTGTCGTCGATGGCGTGATAATCATCGTGACCCGCATGCACGTTCAGTGTGGATTTGGTCATCGCCCGCGTGCCAATGTTGAGCACATACGTCAACCTTTTGCCGACGGCGGCATACAGTGATTCGTGCATATAGGCGATGCCTTGCCCGGAGGAAAAATTGGCCGCGCGCAAGCCGGTCATGGCAAGGCCCGCAGTTACCGCCGCCGCTGCATGTTCGCCTTCCGGTTCGATAAAAATCAGCGGACGGCCGGAGATATTGAGGTGTCCCCTGGCCGCCGCTTCAGCCCAGTATTCACCCATTTGGGTCGAAGGGGTAATGGGAAACGCCCCGGCGGCATCGGTAGACTCGCGCTCGCACATGATGGCAGCAGTGTTGCCGTCCAAGGCGGTGCGGATACCGGGATATTTGAACGTTTTATCTTTTTTGCCAAACATGCAGATTTTTTCTCGATATGAAAAATCCGGACGCAATAATATACGCGGTTCAATCAATGAACCATCAAAGTATTTCATTTTTAACCGGCGGGTGCAAATGAAATTCATGTAGCGGAAGTTCGGTTAAATCTTGAATCAGCCGGTATGATTATGTGGAGAATCTGGTTTTTAAAGGCTATGTCACAGTTAGTTATTGAAACTGTCTTATTTTTCCAAGAGATGCCAGGAAACAAAGCGTTGGCGTAACATTCTGACCGAGACGATCAATCATTCTGTGCCATCCGAGATAATTTCCAAGATAACGTGTTGCCACGCCATGAAACTTTCTCATTCATTGCTTGAGCCGACTGTCATAAGCATTGACGTTCTGAATATGATAGATGTTGTTTATAACGCGCTGACCGGCAGCAATATTAACTGGACGGTGAACAATGTTGGCTTGCCGGGCAATCTGTTTGTACGCAGGCATCCCATCAGTGCATAAGATCACATCCTTATTTAACAGAGGGATAAGTGCTGGCTCGATTTGTTGAGTACTTGTGCCGCGCAGTATACAGTCGGCAGTTTCACCATGACGGTCACGCACCACTAATACGGGCACTTGTTCTTTTGATGTTCCTTTCTTTACGGCCTTGCCACCTCGCTTGCGCGCTGATCTTGGTAAACGCCGCTGCCCTTTAAAAGATTCAAGAAAATAGGTTTCATCTGCTTCGACTATGCCATTCATTTTGCCTGTTTGAGGGGCCGCAGGTATTTGTAAAAAACGATGCCGCCACTTAAAGCTTGTGTTCTTGGTTATTTCGCAGCTATCCGCTGATTTACGAATGCTCAAGCCCCGAATCATCGCTTGCTCATATTCAAACCACTTGTCCTTGTGGCGTGCCCGTGAGTGCATTAAACGTGCGATTGCATTGACGGCAACGATAATGCTGTAAGCCACTGACTTTTCCCCAGCGATATAGCTCGGTTCCTTTACATTTGGGACAAGCCGGCTTGTCGTCCTGACCACCTTCAATCATTGCTATAACTTCATCGGCATGTGCTTTTCCTTCCAATCTTTTTCGAAGTTTGTCTCGCTGATTTCGGCTCATGCGTTCTATTGATTTCATCCAAGCTTTGAATTCCATTGTTTTCATTGTGTACACCTTTATTTCTGAACCTCGATGCACATTGGACAATCAATTCAATAATTAATTAACAATAGGTAAACCCCCGGCTCTGCCGGGGGACTCCGCAAGGTTTGACCGTTACGGCAATCGCAGTAACGTTCTCGTCCCAACCACGAGACGAGGAGTCAAAGATGAAGGAGTACCAAAGTTTGAGTCATACACGCTGGGATTGTAAATATCATGTGGTATTTATACCTAAGCGTAGAAAGAAGTTGATATTTGGCAAGCTGAGGAAGCATATAGGTGAAGTACTACATGATCTTGCTAACCAGAAGGACAGCAAAATTCTGGAAGGTCATTTAATGCAAGATCACATACACATGTGTATAAGTATACCGCCGAAGTATTCGGTATCGCATGTTGTGGGTTTCATAAAAGGCAAAAGTGCGATAGCAATAGCGCGACAATTTGGTAGAAGAAGGAATTTCACGGGGGAAAGTTTTTGGGCGCGTGGATATTTTGTATCAACTGTCGGATTAGATGAGGAAATGGTAAGAGCGTATATCCGGGAGCAAGAAAAAGAAGACGAACGTTACGATCATTTGAAGCTGGATCTAGATATGCCGCTTTAGCGGCTAACAAACAGCCCCTTTGAGGGGCTCAAACAATAAGCCTCCGGCTCTGCCGGAGGTGATTTAGCTTTCGACGCTGATTGGCAGCGCAACATGAGTGAAGTGGAATTTGCTACCCTGGAATGGGTTGAGTGGTTCAACAATCGCCGGTTACTGGAGCCGATTGGAAATATTCCGCCGGCTGAGTTTGAAATGGCATATTATCGCCAACTGGAGGAGTCAGCTGATGCAGCCTGACTCAAACTAAAAAGTCTCCGGAAAAACCGGGCCGATTCAGATTCTCCATACACCACATTTGACAATAGCTCCACCGCGAGGAGTGGGGGGATGAAATAGATGTCGGACAAACATGGGAGCAATTGAAACCACACATTCGGGTGTAATTGTTGATGCGTGGTGAGTTAAGAAGAGTGACAAATCAGTTTAAATCACAGCCTGTCCTTTCGATCCATAAAGCGATATATTGCCAGCTGCGCTATGTAAAGCGACATATAAGCGCTGGTTATATTCAAGTTGCAGCGAAATTGCTCTACCGTTTGTTTGATTTTCTTGTTTCGCTTGTTTTGCCAGAGTTATTAGCTGATCCCATAATTCATGTAGTGTTGAGACGAAAGGCTGCTCATTCAACCATTGTTGCATACCAGCTTTATTTTTATGATAACCGTGAGACAACAGATATTGTGAACGTTGTTCATTTATCGTTTCCAGCTCATCGAGTATTTTGGTTTTATCCGCTACGATCTGGTCAAGATCATTTATTTGCCCTCGAGTTAGTATTTCTCTCTCTTTACGAAGAATTTCAAGAAATATTAGAGTAGTTTTCTTTTCATTTTCGAGTATTGAAACAAGTTCATCGAAATCGTGACAATCAAGCATTAACTGCGCCCTTCTTTTGTTGAAATTAATTCTTTGGCTGCTTCAATCAGCCGATCCGTGACTACTTCGGGGTTTACTTTAAAAACACCATCACTTATTGCTTGCTTAATTTCCTGCACACGCTCCATATCTACGACTGAGCCCATCTCTGCGCTAGTATTAATCGCTTGGAAATTAGTCGCGCTTGAACTTATATGAACTGTGCTGCCTGCAGTATTCTCATTAACTGCCTGTGTTGAGACAACATCTTCAGCATTTTTTTTGTTTTCGTTTACAGAAAGATTTGGTATTGTGTGTATTGAATTATTAACTTTCAATTTGATTTCCTTATGATTTATTCTAATTAACTTCCATATCGACAAACCCGCGTAGAAACTTTAGTTAAAATTGAATCGCGTTGTCAATTCTGGGTTGACAAACCAAATAACTCATCTTTCCTAGTAAGAGTTTTAGTTAAAAAATGTTGTAGTGCATTGCTTAAATTACATCATGGACCGGTGTTCAATAGATCCACTTGTTATTCAATGTTTTATTAAGATTGTTCTAGTTATGAAGATTATCAGATTTAAACAGCTCTGCTACTTTTACGAAGAATGACACGACCTTTTCATAGTAGATAATAATCAAAGTTATTACTACCAGCTATGACAAGCCATGTCAATTCTATTTGGGAGATTGTACGCCAAAATTCAAGTGCTTGACCAGTAAAAGTCTCTCCGCCGCGCAATCTAATACGCCGCTCTGCCGTAGTTTCGGCTGCCTGTTGCAACCATTCCAAACCGGAATATGCGGCATTGGGTCTTCACGATAAATCGTCTGCCGACAGTGAACATCCGCGACAAATGTGCAGCCAACTGTCTATGCCACGCAGAAGGGCAGGATCTTTGCCATAACCGCCATCAATACCGACATAACCAAAACGCACTTTGCGTTGTTTGGCTGTTTCGATCATCGACAATGCGATCTCGCACTTGCTTTGATAATGCTGGTGTTTCTCAGGTATTGCCGTCTTATCGCAACGATCCGTATCGTTCACCCAATGTTTGGGCAAATACAGGCGCGCGTCAATCAAGCTGGCAAATACACCCACCTGACAATTGTCTACCTTGCCCAGCCGTCCATTTCATTGCCGGACAACCCCCGCTGAAGCTTCTCTCTTCTTGGCAAAACCGTTCATACTCGACGAACTGGGCTATATGCCATTCTCACAAAAGCCGGAGGTGCGCTACTGTTTCATCTGCTCTCCAGGTTGTATGAACGTACCAACTTGATCATTACAACCAACCTCGCATTCGTAGAATGGAGCAACGTATTTATCGATGCCAAAATGACTACTGCACTGCTGGTGCTGGATCGACTCACACACCACTGCTACATCATCGAAACCGGCAACGAGTCTTTCCGTTATAAAAAAAACACAGCCAATGCAAAAATCAGAATACAGCAGCGGGAAAAAGAAAAATACTCACCAGAAGAAAATCTGGTTAATTTGTAGTCAATTACAACAAACCAAAACATCAACAGGAGGCAAAATACCAACCGAGTCTGGTCGACTTATCCACAGATGCGTAGTATCCTGCGCTCTGTTTTCCCCTGGTCAAATTTCAATCGTAATGGATGGTCAATTTAAAATCGGTATCAACAGCTGAGGAAATTTCCTCAAGAGAAGATTTGTCAGATAAGAACGAGATGGTTAACCTAAATGCACGTTCATCCCGTAAAGCTGAATTTGCTGAAAAGCCGCATGAAACGGCGAATCTCAGCAAGGATAAGCTGGTTGCGGGGGCTTGCAACACGCTTGTCCTATCTAAGCAGGATAAGATGGTTGCGGGAGGGCGCAACCCGTTTGTCCTGCTTTTTTCGGCAATCGGACTGACTGAACAAAAATTAGCAACTTAACCTGTTGGAATAAATATGATTTTTATTCCAATTTGTAGTCAGTCATTTTTTAGATGGTGTGAAAAATGGCAAGCTGTAAGGACGAATTTAACGGAGCCAAGCCCCTGTCTCCGTTTTCTATCCGTTTTACCAAAGAAGAACGGCAACAGTTGGAATATATGGCTCAAGGAACGTCCCTGGGTGAATATATCCGATCCTGTATTTTTAACGAAAATAGTGTAATTCGCAGGACAAAAGGGCGTTTTCCGGTCAAGGATGAGCAAGCCCTTTCCCAACTTTTAGGAATGCTGGGACAATCCCGTATTCCGAACAATATCAATCAACTGGCAAAAGCAGCCAATACTGGTTCTTTGCCAGTCAATCCCGATACAGAAAAACAACTTCATGAAGCCTATCAGGCTGTTCTTTGGATGAGAAGGCAACTGATACAGGCACTTGGTTTGAAAGCCCGGTAACATGATCTTAAAAGCATCACAGCGCGGCGGTTCAGGGCAATTGGCCGCCCATTTGCTCAAAACGGAAGAAAATGAGCATGTGGACGTTCATGAAGTGCGCGGCTTTATGGTCGACGATCTGGATGGCGCTTTGCACGAAGCCTATGCCATGAGCCGGGGAACACGGTGTAGCAAGTTCCTGTTTTCAGTGAGCCTGAATCCGCCGGAAAATGAAGATGTATCAGTCGATAAATTTGAAAACGCTCTGGATCGGATAGAAAGCAAGCTAGGACTTGAAAATCAACCGCGTGTCGTCGTTTTTCATGAAAAGGAAGGAAGGCGGCATGCTCACTGTGTTTGGTCGCGTATCAAGACCGACGAGATGAAAGCGGTTCGCATGTCCCACTATAAAAACAAGCTGATGGATGTTTCCAGACAGCTTTACCTAGAAAACAAGTGGGAAATGCCCAAGGGGCTTATTGATAAAAACCTGAAGAGCCCACTCAATTATACAAGGGCGGAATGGCAGCAAGCCTTGCGCACTGGCCAGAATCCAAAAGTGATAAAGGCCGCTTTGCAAGAAAGCTGGGCCATATCCGACAGCCGAAAAGCATTCGAACATGCTTTGCAGGATCGAGGGTATTATCTGGCTAGAGGCGATAAACGCGGTTATGTCGCGGTCAATACTTACGGCGAAGTGTATTCCTTGGTTCGTCAGATCGGCGTCAAGAAACCTGATCTTTCCAGAAAACTGGGAAAGACCGAACTTTTGCCTTCCGTGGCGGAAGCCAAACAAACGATATCGGGTCGGTTAACCAAGCAGTTCAAAGGTTATAGCGATGAGCTGAATTCCAAACACAAGCGGGAAATGACACCGCTTGTCCATACGCGGCAAACATTGACGCAACGCCACCGTGATGCTCGTAGTGATCAGAAGGCCGCTCATGAAAAACGCTGGCAGGCTGAAGAATTTCAGCGTGCAGCCAGATTACGAAAGGGCTTTAAGGGAATCTGGGACAGGCTGACTGGTACGCACCAAAGAACCCGCGCCAAAAATGAAGCGGAAACTCTGAAATGCCGGGCGCGTGATCGTAATGAAAAAGAAACACTGATCACCGAACAATTGGCTGAGCGAAGAAAGCTGCAATCTCAGTTCAAGCAATTACGCCAAAAACAGACCGGAGAACGTGCAGAACTGTTTAAAGGCATGGACAAGCAATATCAAAAACTCGGCCATCAAAATGAAATCCGCAAACTCTGGGAACAGGAAAAACACCGCATGCGCCAGACCATCAAAAACAGAGACTCAACGGATCATGACCCGGAAATCTGAAACACATGGCGGAACATGAAAAAATCGGTTTTTAAGAAGAAAAAGCATATTCCATTGTCTCTTGTGCCCAAGGTGCGCAAGCGGCATGTGTTGCCTATCTTTAAAGATCACGAAACGGCTTGGAAATTATTTGCAGAGGGTGCGCTCAGGAACAAAGTTTTTCATGACGACGTGATGAATCGTGGGAAGAAATGCCTAGCCTGTAATCGGTGCTTCAATCATGAAGATGCCGCTGTTTCTTCCAGGATCGAAAAACACCATCAGTGCTATTTGCGGCTATGCATTGGTCAAATCCTGCCCGAAGATTCTGAGGATATTTATAGGCTGGTCAAAAATGGTGAATTCCCGCATGTGCCGGATTGCAGACAATGCAAAACAGAAAATCCCGAGTATTATGAGGGCTGCATCAAAAAAATCTTTCCCGTTCACAGTCAATGCCATGAGGATATCCATGAAGTGGAACGTCATCTTTTTATCAAACTTAGTGAAAAACTGAGGGATGCTTTCCGGATTGTCACTTCAAAAGTAATCAACTTTCATGAAAACTGAATAAATAAATTATATTTCATGGATTGTAACTATTTTTCATGATATTGTTGTCTGTAATAGGCTAAAAATAGCGCAGGGTAATTGTTTTTCATGGGAAACATAAAAAATAATCAGTTTTCAGAAGAAGTGACTATTTTTCAGGAAAGACGCTTGCCTGAAAAGGCAATCCTTGCCGGATATTCTGCGCTGATCAACGCCTACGATTTGGCTGTGCCTTTGCCGCGCAAATTGTCAGCCATAGGTACGCGTCATAAAGTTTATGAAGAAGATGACTGGCATATTTATACACCTCGCCACATGCCTGAGGCTTCCCTTGAAGGACATCTTGTTTTTGCCCTGAAATATGAAGGTCTCGACTTGGCTGTTTTGAAACGGCTTTTTCAGACCATTGCTCCCACTGAAATCGAACATATCGTCAAAGCCAAGCCAACAAGCAGTTATGCTCGCCGCCTCTGGTTTCTGTATGAATGGCTGCTGGAGCGGAAGCTGAATTTGCCGGATGCTAGAACCGGCTCTTACGCTGATATTGTCGATGTTGAACAACAATGGGCGATTCACGGCATTACATCTACACGGCACAGGGTGCGTAATAATTTGCCGGGTACGCGGAATTTTTGCCCGCTGGTTTTTCGTACGGAAACAATAAAGCAGTACGTAGTCCGCAATCTTGCTGGGCGAGCAAAGGAAGCCGTAGGCAAAATTTCTGCCGATATCCTGGCACGCACTGCGGCTTTCCTGCTGCTCAAGGATTCTAAATCCAGCTATGCGATTGAAGGGGAAGCGCCGCCACAAAATCGAATCCAAAGATGGGGGAGAGCTATAGGCGAAGCAGGGCGAAGGCCTCTTGATCTGGACGAATTGCTGCGTCTTCAGCGTATAGTCATTGGTGATAGCCGCTTTATTGCAATGGGCCTTAGAACGGAAGGTGGATTTGTTGGTGAGCATGAGTTCGGAACGCGCTTGCCTCTGCCGGAGCATATCAGTGCCCGGCCAGAAGACCTGTCTGATCTCGTGCTGGGCATGATTGATTTTGATCGTCATTATGCAGGGGAGTTGGATGCTGTTTTGGCCGCAGCCATTCTAGCTTTCGGTTTTGTTTACATTCATCCATTCGAAGATGGCAATGGACGGATTCACCGGTACTTAATTCATCATGTTCTGGCGCAACGCGGCTTTAATCCGGCGGGAGTCGTTTTTCCAGTGTCGGCAAGCATTTTAGAGCGAATTGATGATTATCGCTTAGTGCTGGAAAGCTATTCAAAACGATTGCTGCCCTTCATTGAATGGGAGCCTACGAAAAAGATGAATGTTCATGTTCTGAACGATACAGGCGATTTTTACCGTTATTTCGATGCCACGCCGCATGTAGAATTTCTCTATGCCTGCGTTGAAAAAACAATTGATTTTGATTTGCCGCGGGAAGCAGATTTTCTTAAACGCTACGATCTTTTTAAAACGCGCGTAGAATCTTTGATTGAGATGCCGGATTCTATGATTGATCTGCTGTTTAACTTTTTGAAACAAAATAACGGGCATCTATCAAAACGCGCAAAAGAAAAGGAATTCTCCGCTCTTTCGGCTGATGAAGTGGATTATATCGAGAAAAATTATGCCGAAATATTCCAGAAAGCGTAATCCTGCCGAACCACGGCGTTCGTAGTTAATGATCCCGTGTTTGTTAAGGTGTAAAAGTCATGACTTGATCCGATATTTTTGGACTGCACAAGCTCTTTGGCATCCATCTGGGTCTGCATCGGCGTTTTGCCGTAGCAATATTTCCCGGAATGAGGCCAAAGAACTATATGAAAAATAAACCCTGCGATTACAGCAAACAATCAGCAACAAAGATTCCATGAGTCATGGGCCAGAAATCTGAAAAATTGTTTGTGTTGATTTCCTTATGCTCTGGTCATGGCTGACCATACCATGTGGAGCGACCACCACCATGGCGAACCAGAAATCCTTTCTCTACCAGTGAACTAAAGGTTGCTTTTAGCGTATTCGGGCTTGCCCCTGTCTCACGCACCATGTCACGGGTTGTAACACGGCCATGATCCTGCACATAATCCAAAATTTTAACAGCCAGCTCTGACAAAGTAGACAAGGCGTTTTTCTCTCGCTCTACTTTCGCGGCAAGTCGGCGCTTTTGTTGTTGTAGAGCCCGCATAAAAAACATAAGCCATGGCTGCCAGTTCGGGGCCTCGGTACGGATAGTGCCTTGTGTCTGACGCAAAGCCAGATAGTAACTTTCTTTACTATTTTCAATGACGCTTTCAAGAGAGCTATAAGGCACATAGGCATATCCGGCCTGCAACAGCAAAAGCGTAGTGAGTACACGGCTCAAACGGCCATTGCCGTCCTGAAAAGGGTGAATTTCCAAAAATAAGACGGTAAAGATAGCGATTATGAGAAGCGGGTGCACTCTGCCGGTTTCGCGGACATCACGTAGCCAGGTAACAAGCTCGGTCATTCGGCGCGGTGTATCAAAAGGCGTCGCCGTTTCGAACACAACACCGATCATTTTCCCATCAGCGTCAAATGCGCCTACATCATTGCGCACGGTTTTGTATTCACCGCGATGTCGTTCGTCTTTGTCACTGTAACGCAGAAGATCACGGTGGAGTTGCTTAATATGGTTTTCGGTGATAGGAATGTCTTGCCAAGCCTGGAAAATCGTCTCCATAACTTCGGCATAACCGGCAACTTCCTGCTCATCTCGTGTTTTAAATTTTTTGATTTCCAGCCGACCTAACAAGCGTTCTACTTCGCGATCACTAAGCCTGCTTCCTTCAATACGGGTGGAAGAACCGATGCTTTCGATAGTCGCGATGCGACGCAAAGCTTTCAGCCGATCAGGTGCCAGCATGCCAAGAGCACGCCAAGCGCCCTTGAACTCGTCAATTTCAGATAACAAGGCCAACAATTCATGGGTAAGCTGAATGGTGTCAATTTTGATCATACCCGAATATATACCGGATTATACCGGAATGTCTACCGAAATAATTACCGGATTATGCCGGAATAAATAGTTATCAAAATGATCAAAATTCATGATCTGTCATTATTTTTCATGAAATTTTAGAAAAATAATCATTTTTCAGAGTTTGTGAATGTTTTTCCGAAAAAATACCGCATTTTGCACGGCAAAATTTAAAAACCGATGTGCGTAGCACATTCCCTCAAGCTTGACCGACAAATTGTCGGTCACATTAAACCTACCAGCACAAGCAGGTAGGTATTTGCCGCCGAAAGCCGACAGGTTTCGGCGGCGCGGATTTTTAGCCCCTCAAACAAAAAGCGCTGCCAGCTTTAAGCCAACAGCGCTATGATTTTTTAGTGATTCCAGAAAATATGAACTTCTTCGAAAGCCGTTTCGATGGTGTAAATATCACCACTTAATTCCATATCCCGGCCCATACGCTCATAGTCGATATAGTAAGCCAGGTTTTCGGGAATCTGCGTGGTCTCTTCGGTCAGCTCTTCCGCAAAATCAGCCAGTGATTTATAACAACCGCAATAATTTTCTTCTGCCGCTGTTCTGGCTTCCTCCAGATCACCGCCAAAATTGTTCAGCAATTCCCCGCTAAAATCCGGGTATTCTTCAATAAAGCAAGCGATTTCATGCGCGGTTTTAAGCCCTTCATATTCGCTTAAAGCATATCCGTCAAAACCTTCATAGTCATGAATGGCGTATTCTTCCGCGAAACCTTCGGGGCTTTCAGCCAGCATTTGATTAACCTGTTCTTGGATATCGTCCAGATCATCAGTAGCATTGATCCAAACGCCATGAAGCTTGCCGTTATTGTAAGCCGCCAAATCTGCAACATAAATTCTGATATCTGCGTTCATAGTCTTTCTCCTTAATTCGGTGTTGAGGTTCTAAGCGAAGCGTTTGCTCGCTCATGAACCTCTGCCGACTAGGGCGACTAAGGCGGGCGTGAAAAAGTCCAGAAAAATTGCGGAGGGTCTGCCCCACGTAGTGGATCAGGCGGAAACCGTCATTTTTCTTGACTTTGAGGGGAACGAGAACCCCTCCCTTTGTTTGAAAGCAAGCGCACCTTCTGGTGCGTCAATTTTTTCAATAATTCCAACACTGACAGGCTTTTACTGCCACGTACTAAAGCAATCAGCTTTAACCGCCTTCTATCAAAAAAGGCGCACTGATCACAACCTTTTTAAATCCGAAAAATTGCACAGACGATAAATGAGAACTGCAAGCACCATTGTTGCGCTTCTCCATATATTTCGACCAAAGGTGCAGTTTTCATCATCTGCGCAGCCTCGGCCTTATCAAAGGTCGCGATGGGCGCGGCCTCCAACATCAGGAGGTTAAAATGAAACTGATTACACGATTTGAACTGGCAGCAAAAAGCAAAAGCGAGCTTTATGCATTATTGAGAGAAGTTTTTAACGAACTTGTCAGAAGCGAACCCGATAGCCATGAACGCAGAAATGCTCTGGCCTCTATTGAAAATATTCAAAATGAACTGGCTTCAAGGTAAGCCTCCAATCCTTCCATCTTAATATGGTTGTTGAATTTCATTATTCTGCCTGAGTAAATTTTTCAGGAGGATAATTGATGAAATTACAGCAGCATCAACGAAAACATATAGAAATCTGGCAATCAAGCGGCATGAGCCAGGCTGCTTATTGTCGTAAGCAGGGATTGAATGCGAAGACATTTTGTAACTGGTTGAGAGTTTATCGCCATGATTGCTTGGATAATAAGCCCGCCACGTTGGTACCGGTAACGATCAAACCGGAATCGTCACCGATGAATTCTTTGAAATTACGCGGTTCTGGCGGTTATGTATTGGAAATACCGGCAGATGTTTCACCGCAATGGCTGGTTGAATTGTTGCGATGTCTGGAATGATTACGCATAGCGGTCAAATCTGGATGATGGTTGAACCGGCAGATATGCGCCGAGGCATTGACGGTTTGTCGATGATTGTGCAGCAGGCGCTGGGTTATTCGCCGTGTTCGGGATCGGCGTTTGTGTTTTGTAACCGTGCGGGCAATCGCATCAAGGTGTTGTTGTGGGATGGTACGGGAGTCTGGTTATGCCAACGCCGATTACATCAAGGCCGGTTTGTGTGGCCGAAGCTGGAGGATCGTTGTTTTGAGTTGACGAGAATGCAGTGGGAATGGCTTACGGCAGGTGTGGACTGGCGGCGTCTGTCGGCATTGCCACCTGCTCATTTGCAGGTGTGATGTTATGTGATAATTCAATGTTAACAGTTAGTTATGGTGGTTTTGTGGTATAATAATGGCCATGAAATCATTGACTCAACTCGATCAATTGAATCTTGATGCGGATACCAAACAACAGGTGGCCGACATTGTTCAGACGTTGCTTGATCAGGCCCAGCAAGAGATTCGCGCACAGGAGATTAAAATCCAGGCGCTCACAATGGAACTGGCACATTTGCGCCGCATCCGTTTTGGCAGGAAGAACGAGTCACTGTCTTCATTCGAACATCCGAGTCTGTTTGACGAATCGGTGCTGGCGGATATCGCTGCCGTCAATGCGGAAATCGAACAGATCAATGCACCAGCCGATAAAGACACTAAACCCAAGTTGCCGCGCAATCGTGCTGGACGCCAGCCGCTGCCGGATCATTTGCCGCGCATCGAGCACCGGCATGAACCCCAGTCCTGCCAATGCAACCAGTGCGGCCGCGAGCTGGTTAAGATCGGTGAAGACGTTACCGAACAGCTCGATGTTGAACCCGCTCGATTTTTTGTTCACCGTCACATCCGGCCACAGTACGCTTGCAGAACTTGCGAAACCATCACTGCAGAACCGGCGCCACCGGCAGTGATCGACGGCGGTATGGCAGCGCCGGGTTTACTGGCCTGGGTGGTGACCAGCAAATATCTGAACCATTTGCCGCTTTATCGCCTGGAACAAATGGCCGCCCGTGAACAAGTCACACTGTCCAGTTCCACGCTTGCGGAATGGGTAGGCCGTACAGGCGTAGCCCTGCAACCGCTGGTTGATCGCCTGATCTGGCATTTGCTGCAGGGTAACATGCTTCATGCCGATGAAACGCCCATCGCGCAACTGGAACCCGGCAACGGCAAAACCCGCAAGGCCTATCTATGGGCCTACCGCAGTAACGATCTTGACTCGGGGCCACGAATCGTCATCTTCGACTATCAAGCCGGTCGAAGCGGCCGGCATGCGCAAAACTTCCTGCAAAACTGGCAAGGCCATCTGCTGGTCGATGACTATGGCGGCTACAAACCGCTGTTCTCCAGAACCGCATCGCCCTGTATCGAACTGGGCTGCTGGGCGCATGCGCGGCGCAAATTCTTCGACCTGCACAAAGCCAACGCCAGTCCAATGGCATTCGAGGCATTGCAGCGTATCAGCACCTTATATGCGATTGAGGCAGAAGGCAAACACCTGAATGCCGAGGCGCGTCAACAGTTACGCGTCGAAAAAAGCCTGCCGCTACTTAATGCAATGCACGGCTGGCTGACTCAAACCCGCCTACAAACCGCAAATGGCGGCGGCTCCGCCAGAGCACTGGACTACACACTCAAACGTTGGAAAAGCCTGAGCCGCTACGCACAAACAGGTCATCTGCCGATCGACAACAATCCGGTAGAAAACACCATTCGCCCCATCGCCATCGGGAAAAAGAACTGGCTCTTCACTGGATCGGAACGCGCCGGCCAACGTGCTGCAGCCATTCAAACCCTGTTCGGCACCGCCAGGCTAAACAACACCAATCCGGCCACATGGCTCAAAGAAACACTCGCTAAACTCCCCGCCTGGCCCAATAGCCGTATCGATGAATTACTTCCGTTGACACCGGAGTTCATTCAATCATCAAAGCAAGGCAAATGACAGGTGGATGCGTTGGATGCTTACACACAAAACCAGGATATAAACCCTGCTCAGTGAAACGAGGCAAGACAGTTGTGGTTAAGAATTTATTAACATCGAGAATGTAATATGAAAATAGTACGACTGTCTTGCATGCTTCCCATGCAGACCTATGCAAATTTTGCATATAGCTGTTTTAGCTTTCACGATATTTTTCTGAAACCGGTGAAAAAGCTGTGTTTAAGCGGTTTCTAAAAGGATTTTTCCATTGACTGATAAACGGCAACCCAAGCAAAGTAAAGGGTGGAAATTCACCCAGAAAGAGAGTCATAATATCGACTCTCGGATTATAGACGTTGTGCGTTTTCTTGCCCGCCGCAGCGCTGAGCAGGATTATAAGCGTCATCTCAAAAACACAACGTCTTTGACACAAAAGCAAGATTGGGAGTCCTGATATGCAAAGAGTTGCCATTTATGCAAGATACAGCAGTGATCTTCAAAGAGATGCCTCCATAGAGGATCAGATCAGAGTATGTACTAAGCGCGTCAATCAAGAAGGCTGGCAGATCGTCAACACTTATACCGATCACGGAATAAGTGGTGCAAGTCTGATGAGGCCCGGAATACAAATGCTCATGCAAGATGCTATGGCGGGCAAGTTTGACGTTGTTCTGGCAGAAGGCCTGGATCGCCTGAGCAGGGATCAACAGGACATTGCCGGTATATACAAACGGTTTCAATTTTCTGGAATTGCACTCCATACGCTGTCTGATGGTGGTGAAGTCAGCGATATTCATATCGGACTGAAAGGAACTATGAATGCCTTGTTCCTTAAAGACCTGGCAGCAAAAACACATCGTGGCCTGAGTGGCCGTATTCAGAAAGGTAAATCAGGCGGTGGTCTTTGCTATGGTTACCGCGTTATCAAACAAATGGACAGCAACGGCGAGGCAATCAGAGGCGACCGTGAAATTATAGAGGAAGAGGCGGAAATCATCCGGCAGATATTCCGGGATTATGCCGCTGGTGTTTCGCCAAAGAAAATGGCGCAAAACCTCAATAAACAAGGCATTCCATGTCCTTCCGGCAAGGCATGGGGCGCAAGCACTATTTACGGCAATAGAAGACGTGGAACAGGTGTTATCAATAATGAGCTTTATATTGGCCGTTTGGTCTGGAACCGTCAGCGTTTCATCAAAGACCCGGATACCGGTAAACGTATTGCCCGGCCAAATCCTGAGAAAGACTGGATCATCACGGAAGTGCCACATTTGCGCATTATTGATCAGGATTTATGGGACAGCGCTAAAGCACGACAGAAAGCGTTGGATGATGAACCGCAATTCTGGGCAAAACAACGGCCTCAGAATCTATTTTCCTATCTTCTAACTTGTGGATGCTGTGGCAGTGGCATGAGCAAAGTATCGGCTGATCGTTATGGTTGCTCAGCCTCACGAAATAAGGGCACATGCAGTAACAGGCTGACGATTAAACAGGATAATCTGGAGCACACCATTCTGGAAGCGCTTCAGCATTATTTGATGACACCCGAACTGGTGAAAGTATTCTGTGAAGAATATACAAAACACATCAATGAACTGAGGCGAACACGAAACGCGGCGATTGATCGTAGCAAAAAGGAATTGGCCAAGCTGGAAGTTGAGAAAGAAAAGCTCATCCAGGCCATCAAAGATGGTGTTCCAGGCTCGGAAGTAAAAGGGCCGATGCTTAAAATCGTAGAACGCCGTGAACAACTGGAAAAATTTCTTGAAGATAAGGAAGAAGCTCCAGTTCTGTTACATCCCAATATGGCGCTCCGTTATCAGGAAGAGGTCAACGCACTGCGTGTATCTCTCAATCAGGAAGAAACACGGACTGAAGCGGCAGAACTGCTCAGAAGCCTGATTAACAAGATTGTCCTCACGCCCAAAGCGGACGGTAAAGAATACGCCATTGATTTGCATGGCGACCTGGCTGGAATATTAACGGTTTCAGCAGGAAAGCATAAAAGAATCGACGAAAGCGATCCTTTGTTGCAGCAAGTCAAAATGATGACCGAATCAGGTGATCAAAAAATTGGTTGGCAGGATGGTTCTTGCTCTGATGAATTTTCTTCAGAAGAGAAGATGTCGGACAAGAACGATACGGTTAGCGAAATTAATGAAAAATCCCGTAAATCAAGACTTCCTGGTGATCCTCATAACCCTATGATTATGAGGCAGGATAAGCTGGTTGCGGGGGTAGGATTTGAACCTACGACCTTCGGGTTATGAGCCCGACGAGCTGCCAGACTGCTCCACCCCGCGTCTGGTATGCGTAGCATTATATATTATTTGGGGGTGTTTGTACTAGGCTTACTTGGAGCCTATCTACGATTTTAAACATTTTTCAGACATCGTTTATTTATGAAAGGATTATTTAATGATGAAAGAGCCGGAAATTCACTGGCCTGAGTGCTATAAGCCTCAGAATGCTGCGGTTCATGTACGTAATGCATTAACCATTGCAGCTCAGCCAGAACATGTGTGGGTTTGGCTGGTGCGTGCGCTATCGTGGCCGGATTGGTATGTTAATGCGGCGAATGTGAGATTTCTTCAGGGTACTACGCCTGATCTGGGTCTGAACACACAATTCCGTTGGAAGACATTTGGTATTACGATTTCGTCGACCGTACTTGAATATGTTCCCGGTGAACGTATTGCCTGGGATGCGCATGGTCTGGGTTTTGAAGGTTATCATGCTTGGCTGCTGCAGCCGGTCGGACGGGGGTGTTATGTGCAAACAGAGGAGACGCAAAATGGCTGGCTCGCACGACTCAATCAATTATTTTTGCCGCACCGGATGTCGAAATATCACCAAATCTGGCTTGAGTCGCTGGCAGTCAAAGCGTGTTACGGGCTGCCGCCGGATGCGCCCAAACGATTAAATAACTAGTGGCTTAGTGCATGCAGAGTCGGGTCATTGGTCGCAAGATTATTCATTATTTTGCAGCAGCGTATTGGTAGTACAGGTTTACAATTTTTTTTGCGCATACTGGATTAATGCTATCGCATTGCTATTTTACAAAACGAAAAACTGACGGGTTTTTACCTGTTTTCAATATCTTGATTGCTTCTTCCTTGCTTCTGACGGGATATTTGTCCGGGCAGAGGAGATTTTTGGATAATTCGCGGTGTGCATAGAACTGTTTGACAAAATCCAAAGATTGCCATTCCGATACTCTGGGTTTGGACCAGGTTTTGTCGTTACGCCCGATGGCGTAGAGTTTTCTTTCATTGGTTTCGCAGCGGATGCCTTCGTAGCTGATGTTCATGGCGCCTGCCGATGAACGGGATACCAGTGTAAGGCGGACGACGCCATCGTCGCCAATGCTGATGGATTCGGGATCGACAGCGTGCTGATAATCGGTACTGGTTTGCACAATCAGCGGAATCAGGTTATTGAGATCGGGGTAGGGTGGTAGTTGTGCGAGCTGTTCGACCCAGGGTTTCTCGGTATCAAAAGTTTCCTTGAATTCTTTTTTGGCTGCACAAGCGGCAATCAACAGACAGGACAACAGTGTAAATGCGATTAACGATGATTTGTTGAGCATGTCGTGATGGCTTCCAGGGGGAGACGAAAGGGGGTGAGAAATCTGTGTAGTGGATGCGCGCAATTTCTGGTATTTCAAGATGCCAATCTCTATGTATTTCCTGGATAGTGGTTAAACAAGATCGTTGATCAGGGAAACGCGGTGTTGCTCGTCAATAGCGTTAATCATCGCATGGTAGTGAGGATGATCGACGCCGATAGACAATTGACGCTGTTGTTTCAGCGCTTGAATCATGTCTTGCGTCAGTTCGAAACGCAGAAAGTGCACCGAAGAAGTTTTTTCGCTGTTTTCGCGCTCGAGATCTTCATCGGCAATTGCGTACACCGGTGGAAGACCTTCGACCTTGACCCAGACCTTATCTTCAATGCCGACCAATTGCGCGAGCTGTGCCGCGCGTTCAATGGGGTCGGGATATTCAATCATCATGGTTGCTTTCCAGTTTGTGCCATCGGGTAGCAAGGGCAGATAGGTTTTCAGTTCATGGGTGATCTCATTTTCTTGAAAAATGCGTTCAATATGCAGCATTTCCTGAATTTGATACCGAATGGTCATTTCATCTTCAAAAATCAGCGTAATGTGCTCACCTAGTCCGATTTTGCGTGATTTTTTATGCGCCATGATTTCGGCGCGCATCTGCTTGCGTATCTTGGCGTAATCTTCGAGTGTCAAAAGGCTGTCGCGGGTAATTTTTGCCATCGTCTTCAATCACTATTTTGTTTATCAGTTGAAAGCGGTGCGCCGGTTTCCTGTCCACTGACGGTATACATGCGGCCTTCGTAGGCGAAGCGCAGGAGCGTCAACGGGTGCAGTTTCTGCGCCGTGTTTTCTTTTCCCATACCCTGTTCGATATGGCGCGCGGCAATAGCGCAATCGGAACTGATGTAATCAGGTTGGTTTGCCGCCATTTGCCGGAAAACGGGGCGGCCGATCTTCATCGAATCCGCAAAAAATTCGCTTTTTACGCCCCAAGTGCCATCGTGGCCGGAACACCGTTCGACAACCGTGATTTCAGTTCCTGGAATAAGCTGTAGCACGTCACGTGTTTTTTTTCCAATATTTTGTACGCGCTGATGACACGGTATATGGTAAGCCACCTTGCCCAGCGAAGCCTTGAAGTCGGTTTTCAGTAATTTGTCCTGATGGCGCAACAGTAGATATTCGAACGGATCAAACATCGCTGCGGCGACGGTTTGCACCGCCGGGTCATCGGGAAACAGCAATGGCAGTTCCTGTTTATACATCAGCGTGCATGATGGTACGGCAGACAAGATGGCGTAACCTTCCTCGGCCAGTTTCAGTAAATGCGGAATATTGATATTTTTGTTTTTCTCGACGGTGTCAAGGTCGCCCAACTCCAGTTTTGGCATGCCGCAACAGGTTTCTTTTGCAACGAGTGTGGTCGGAATTTCATTATGCGCGAGAATTTTCAGCAGATCCCGTCCGATGTCCGGCTCGTTGTAATTGATATAACAGGTGGCGTAAATCGCGACCTTTCCCGGAGTGCGCACTCCGTCTCTGACAGAAAAGCTATCATTCGTCTGCGCGGTTGGCCGGAATTTGTTCGGTGCGTATTCCGGCAAAACTCGGTCGGCGTGTATGCCCAGCCTGCTGTCCATGAGCTTGCGGACAGCGGGTGTTTTGTTCAATGCATTAACGGTCTGGACGACGACCGGAATGGTTGCCAGTTTACCCATGGTATCAGTGTTCGATAATAACTTGTCGCGGAAGCTGGCGCCGCGGGTTTTAAACTTGACTGCTTTGGCGCGCAGCATCAAGTGTGGAAAATCAATATTCCATTCATGCGGCGGAACATAAGGGCACTTGGTCATGAAGCACATGTCGCACAGGAAGCAATGATCGACGACTTCCCAGAATTTTTGTTTTTCCACGCCGTCAATTTCGCCTGTTGCGCCATTGTCAACCAGATCGAAGAGACGCGGGAATGCAGTGCACAAGTTAACACAACGCCGGCATCCATGGCAGATATCGAACACGCGTTCCATTTCATCCATCAGGCTGACTTCGTTATAGAATTCGATGTGCTTCCAGTCGATAGGATGGCGTTTCGGCGCTTCCAGACTGCCTTCACGAGTAGTCATAGAATTTTGTAAGACGGATTGAAGAAGTAAACAGCTCAATAACGGGGTTTGCGGATTTCGCCGCAAACCCCGTTCTTTTATTCACTGATCCGGCAGAACCGGTCAGTTTGACAGGCTACTGGTGATTGATCAGTCAACCAGACTATCCAGAGCGCGTTGAAAACGATTGGCATGTGAACGTTCGGCTTTGGCCAGCGTTTCAAACCAGTCGGCTATTTCATCAAAGCCTTCATCGCGCGCGGTTTTTGCCATGCCGGGATACATATCGGTGTATTCGTGCGTTTCACCGGCGATCGCGGTTTTCAGATTGTCGCGGGTTGCACCGAAAGTCAGGCCGGTGGCGGGATCGCCGCAGGACTCCAGATATTCCAGATGGCCATGCGCGTGCCCGGTTTCGCCTTCGGCAGTGGAACGGAAAACCGCAGCAACATCGTTCTGGCCTTCCACATCCGCTTTCGCAGCAAAATAAAGGTAACGACGGTTGGCTTGCGATTCTCCGGCAAATGCGGCTTTAAGGTTGTTTTCGGTTTTGGATCCTTTAAGTTCCATTGGTTTGCTCCTTTGTTATCGATATGACGAAATGAAAAAATGAAGTTGTTTCTGTTGTTTTTATTATGATCAGCCATGCAGTCTGCCTCGGACATAGTATAAATTATATATGGCAAGCGCGCGTATTGCATCGCTGACGAATTATACGGGAAAAAAGCATTGTTACACGCTGTCCGGGCTGCTCTGATAAGCATCAATTTGCTCAACGAGACTAGCGAAGCCCTTGCTGCTTGTCAAGGTATGTGTCGTTAGTCGATTGATCACCCCGGTTTGCCGTCGATTCGAGGGCGCCAGTATATCGGTATAAAGTGTGCGGCCCATAACAAGAAACAGAACAACCAGATCAGTCCCGCAAGCAGATAGAGCAGGGGTGTGAACGATCCAAACACGGGTATGATTTCGGGTAGTATTCTGACTGCGGTGCTGGCCTGAAAACCGATAAACAGCTGCCAGGTGAAGCGATCCAGTTCCAGGGGGCGGCCGGAATGTCCAAGAGTAACACGGGATGCCATGCCAAGAACCATACTGGCAAAATAGCCGATGACCAGTGCGTGCAAGGGTGCAAGCCCCAGAATCAGTATGCTTTCAGGATTCTGCATATAAAGATAGCTTTGCACGCTGTAGAGCAGCATGGCAATGCCGAGCCAGGCGAATGAAATGTGCAGTACGGCGAGCAGGCTGACCTGGAAACTGCGCAGAAACCCCCAGCGAATTGATAGATACAGCGCGCATGCCGCCAGCAGAGAATCAGCTGTCCAGAGATACTGGATCTGACCGGATAATTGCAGTATGCCATGTGCCGCGGCACACGCGAGCATAACCCAGAGTAACCAGTAGGGCCTTACGATGACATAGTCCTGCAATACGCGGCTGGAAAAAAATGGAATCATACGATGCGAAACCGCCAGCAAAATCGGCATCAGAAAAAACCAGACGCCGGCGTGCCGCGAGAAGCTCAGCAGAAAATGCATATCGGTAATCAACCAGAGCAGATACGCCGCGACACCCAGGCAACCCATCGAAAGCGCAATGCTGGTGACAATCGCGTGACGTCTGTCCTGACTTTTGGCGGCCAGAAGCACACGCAATAAGGCGTTAAACGCAACACCAAAGCCGGCCAGTATCGCAAGAACACCGAACATAACTATGCTTTGACTATAAATCAGTCCTGTATAAAACGATGCAATGCCACCAGTCATTAAAAGGACGGTAGTCATATAAACGCGAGGCGGAATTTTTGCCCCATTCATCCAGTTCGGGTAGGTGGTAAACAAAAAACCGAATATAAAAAAGGGGAAAAAACCATAAATCATCAGAAAAGCATGCGCCCATGTCGGCGGCGTGCTCCATACGGTAAATGAACCCGCAACAGCATAACGCCCGGCAAGATCATAGAGCCACCAGGTCAGGGTAAAAACACCCTGCAATGCGCCGGCTAAAAAGAGACTGCGATGTGGTGCCGCTGAAAGATGATGCCAAAAGCCTGAGTTATTCTGCATTTAAAAATTCCTTTTGCGTTCTTTGTTTTTGCATTTGATATAATCAACTTGCACTGTCTGTTTTTCTAAATCCGGTTAATTTGTTATGATGCGTGTCCTTTCCAAGTGATGCGCAGCCAAAGTTCTTCATGCTTAATATTGATTTGCATTGTCATTCGACGGTTTCTGACGGAGTTCTGACGCCAGCGCAGCTAGTCGAGCGTGCGCATCGGCGCGGCGTCAGGGTATTGGCATTGACTGATCACGATGATGTTGCCGGGCTTGAGGAAGCAAGCCACGCTGCTGCAGAGAAAAATATCACATTTATAAACGGTGTGGAAATATCCGTTACCTGGCGCGGGCGGACGATCCATATTTTGGGATTGAATGTTGATCCGGAATATAAGCCGCTTTTTAATGGCCTGCAAGCTATTCGCGATGGACGCACACAGCGCGCGCGCACTATTGCGGCTGAGCTGGAGAAGATTGGTGTCAGAAACAGTTTTGAGGGCGCCTTTGCTCATGTCGGTGAGCGTGGACTGATTGGCCGCACGCATTTTGCCCGCTTTTTGATCGAAAAAGGCTATGCCAAGGATATGAAAGCCGTTTTCAAAAAATATCTGGTCAAGGGTAAGCCCGGTTATGCGCATCACGAGTGGGCGCAACTCAGCGAAGCCATAGACTGGATTACCGGCAGTGGCGGCAAGGCTGTGATTGCGCATCCGGCCAGATATAATCTTGGGAAAAATGTTTTGCTGGATCTGCTCGATGAGTTTTGCACGCTGGGCGGCGCCGGAATTGAAGTGGTAAGCGCCAGCCATACCCAGGAGCAAGTCGATATTTTTGCCAACCATGCCCGGACAAAGGCGTTACTGGCTTCCTGCGGTTCGGATTTTCACGGGCCCGGTGAAAGTTTTTACGATCTCGGTCAATTACCCGATCTTCCGGGAGGATGCATTCCGGTATGGCATGACTGGAAGCTATCGTTTCCGCTTTAAAAATGGATTTGCATAAGCCTATCTAACCAAAAACGCTACACATAATGGCCCAGTTTTTTACGATTCATACTGAAAACCCGCATTCCAGATTGATCAGGCAGGCTGTCAATATTCTGCATAACGGCGGCGTAATCGTCTATCCGACCGATTCCTGTTATGCGCTGGGCTGCCAGATCGGTGATAAAGATGCGATGACACGGATACGCGCGATCCGCCAAGTCGATGACAAACATCATTTCACGCTGGTGTGCAGAAATCTTGCGGAAATCTCGTTATACGCTCGGGTGGATAATGCTCAGTATCGCTTGCTCAAAGCCAATACACCCGGCAGTTATACATTCATTTTGCAAGCCAGCCGCGAGGTGCCGCGCCGTTTGCAGCACCCCAAACGGTATACGATAGGTTTGCGGATACCGGATCATCCTGTCGCGCTGGCGCTGCTGGAAGAATTGAATGAACCGTTGCTGAGCTCGACCTTGATTCTTCCCGATGATGAATTTCCATTGAATGATGCCGAAGCAATCCGCGAACGTCTTGAACATCAGGTTGATCTGGTTATGGATGCCGGCTCCTGCGGACTGGAAATGACCACGGTAATTGACCTGACCGGCGATGCGCCGGAGCTTGTGCGAACAGGAAAAGGGGATCTGACACCTTTCGGACTGGCCGATGGATTTTGACAGCATCATTCAGGGCATCGCAATCTATGCGTTGCCGGTTATTCTGGCGATCACCATGCATGAAGCGGCGCATGGTTATGTCGCCAGACATTTTGGCGACTTTACCGCGTTCAATGCAGGACGCATCAGCCTTAATCCAGCCAGGCATATCGATCCGGTCGGCACCATACTGGTTCCCGCTGCTCTGTTTATCATCAGTAAAATGACGATGGGCGCTGGTTTTCTGTTCGGCTGGGCAAAACCTGTTCCGGTGAATTTTTCCAATCTGCGTCATCCGAAGCAGGATATGCTGTGGGTAGCCGCCGCAGGGCCCGGGGCGAATCTGTTGATGGCTTTTTTCTGGGCGCTGCTGATCAAGCTGGCGATGATTTTCCCCATCACTGAATATACCAAACCGGTGATTCTGATGAGTATCGCCGGAATCGAAATCAATGTCATTCTGATGGTTCTGAATCTGCTGCCTTTGCCGCCGCTTGACGGCGGCCGCATGGCAGTGAGTCTTTTACCGCATCGAATCGCTTATCCATTTTCCAGAATCGAGCCTTATGGTTTCATGATCCTGTTGGTTTTGCTGATCAGCGGTGTGCTGGGTGTGATTGTCTGGCCGATGGTTAACCTGGTCAAATTGATGATTGTTTCTTTTTTTGGATTATATATCTAGGCTTTGTTTGCCTGGAAAATTATCGAATATTCATTTGCTTGTAGTGATTAACTTTTAGGATTTAAAACATGTTTGCTGATCGTGTCTTGTCAGGTATGCGTCCTACCGGGAATCTGCATTTGGGGCATTATCATGGCGTATTGAAAAACTGGGTGGCGTTGCAGCAGCAATACGAATGCCTGTTCTTTGTGGCGGACTGGCATGCATTGACGACGCATTACGACTCGCCGGAAATTATCGAAAAGAATGCATGGGATATGGTGATCGACTGGCTCGCCGCAGGCGTGGATCCATCAAAAGCGGTTTTGTTTATCCAGTCCAAAGTGCCCGCGCATGCCGAACTTTACCTGTTGCTGTCGATGATGACGCCGCTGGGCTGGCTCGAACGTGTGCCGACATACAAGGATCAGCAGGAAAAACTCAGCGAGAAGGATCTCAGCACTTATGGCTTCCTGGGTTACCCGCTGCTGCAAAGCGCGGATATTCTGATTTACCGTGCGAATCGCGTGCCTGTCGGGGAAGATCAAGCGCCGCACATTGAATTCACGCGCGAAATCTGCCGGCGCTTCAATCATATTTATGGCAAGGAAGCCGGGTTTGAAGAAAAAGCGCAGGCTGCCATTAAAAAGCTCGGTTCGAAGAAATCCAGGCTGTACATTGAACTGCGCACTCGCTACCAGGAGCAGGGCGATGAACATGCGCTGGCGGAGGCCAAGTCTTTGCTGGAAGAGCAGCAGAATCTGAATATGGGTGATCAGGAGCGGCTGTACGGCTATCTTGAAGGCGGCGGTAAAATGATATTGTGCGAACCGGAAACGTTACTGACCAAAGCATCGCGCATGCCGGGACTGGACGGTCAGAAAATGTCAAAATCGTATAACAATACCATCAGTCTGCGCGAGGATGCCGACAGCGTGCGCAAAAAAATCCGCACCATGCCGACCGATCCCGCCCGTGTGCGGCGTACCGATCCTGGTAATCCTGATGTTTGTCCGGTATGGCAGTTTCATCTGGTGTACTCCGATGACGAAATCCGTAACTGGGTACAACAGGGCTGCCGCAGCGCGTCTATCGGCTGTCTCGATTGCAAGTCGCCGGTCATCGACAAAGTGCTGGCCGAACAGGAGCCGATGCACGACCGGGCCCGCATGTACGAAGAAGATCCTGTTCTGGTGCGTAACATCATTGCAGACGGTTGTGAGAAAGCCAATCAGCTGGCTGAGGAAACCATGCGCGACATCCGTACGGCGATGGGACTGGATTATTCGTGAAGCGCTGCATTCATATGCGATGTCTATCATTCTTGTTCGATTGAATCGAACGGAGTTTGACGATAAAAAGGTAGGCTATCCATTGTGACCGTAACTGCCGGTACGCTGGAAAAAAAACCATACGCAAGAATCTGCGGCGAACCCTTGATGGAAATTCCGCAGGATCTGTATATTCCGCCCGATGCGCTGGAAGTCTTTCTGGATACTTTTCAGGGGCCGCTGGACTTGCTGCTTTATCTGATACGCAAGCACAATATCGATATTCTCGATATTCCCATGACGCAACTCACTCAGCAATATATGGCCTACGTGGAAATGATGAATGTGGAACAGTTTGAACTGGCGGCTGAATATCTTCTCATGACGGCTTTACTGATTGAAATCAAGTCGCGCATGCTGCTCCCCGCACCCGTCAGTGAGCTGGCGGAAGAAAACGATCCCAGGGCCGAGCTTGTACAGCGGTTACTGAAATACGAGCAGATCAAGCTGGCCGCTGCGCGCCTCAACGCGCTGCCTCAGGTCGACCGCGATTTCATGGTTGCCAGGGTATGGATGGATGCGCAACTGCCCGAACAGTTGCCGGACGTTACGGTAGATGATTTGCGTCAGGTCTGGCTGGCGCTTTTGGCGCGCGCCAGAATCAACCGCAATCATCAAATCAGTCGTGAGACATTATCCGTCCGCGCTTATATGAGCCGGGTGCTGCGGGCGTTGCAGCAGCGCGGGCAGGTCGCGTTTTATGATCTGTTCAGTCCGGTGGCAACGACTGCGGAAGTGATTGTGACTTTTCTCGCCATCCTTGAACTCGCCAAGGAAACATTGGTGGAAATTCTGCAACCGGAATTGCTGGGCGTGATTTATGTCCGATCCGCTGACGCAGCAGCCTGAGCGGCTGTCTCAAACCGCCGTGACTGACACGCCGGATACGGTGAGCACAGGGACGGAAACATCACCGGAATCCTCGGTATGCCATGAACCGAAGCAGATCAAACGCGTACTGGAGGCTGCGTTGCTGACAGCGCAGGAGCCGCTGCCCATGGCGGCATTGAAGAGGTTGTTCGACAATGCCGTAAACGCCCGGCAGATTTCCGCCGCGTTAGACGAAATTGCCGGAGATTGGCTGGACAGCGGCATAGCGCTTGTTCAGGTGGCCAGCGGCTGGCGTTTTCAGGCCAGAAAGGAAATGCAGCCTTTTCTCAACCGCCTTGATCCGCCCAAGGCGCCGCGCTATTCCCGCGCCGTACTGGAAACACTCGCCATCATTGCCTATCATCAACCGGTTACCCGTGGCGACATCGAAGAAATACGCGGCATCAGTGTGTCGTCAACGGTACTGAAAACACTGACCTCACGCGGCTGGGTCGATCAGGTTGGATACCGCAATGTTCCCGGAAAACCGGCATTGCTCGCGACCACGCAACAGTTCCTTGATGACCTGGGATTGCAATCACTGGAAGCGCTGCCGCCGTTACAGGAACTTGGTGCGCTGGTAGAAGCAGATGTTGAAAGCGCGCATTCCGCCGAAGCAGAAGCAATCACCGATCCTGAAAAAGGACAATGAGCCTCTTAGGTTGCTTTACTTTTTCTGCCGGTAATTTTTTTGGCTGAACGGTGGTTGGCTTTCAGTGTTTCGGTCAGGTGCGGTGTAATGATCTGTAATAACTGGGAAAAAATCTTTGGGTTGCCCGTCAGAATCTGACCGCTTTCCAGATACGTATCGTCGCCTTCCAGATCGCTGACCAGTCCGCCGGCTTCCTTGATCATCAAAACACCGGCCGCCATATCCCAGGGCGCCAGACCGATTTCCCAGAAACCATCATAGCGTCCCGCAGCGACATAAGATAAATCGAGCGCCGCGGAACCGGGGCGGCGAATACCGGCAACACGTGGAATAATATCTTTGAAAATATTCAAATAGGCGTCCATATGCGTTAGATCGCGGAACGGAATGCCCGTGCCGATCAGACAATCTTCGAGACGGATACGTTTGCTCACACGGAGGCGCTGATTATTCAGATAGGCGCCGCCGCCTTTGCTGGCGGTGAAAAGCTCGTTGTTATTGGGATTGTAAACAACCGCTTTGCTCAAGATATCCTTGTGTTTCAACGCGATCGAAACCGAGTATTGCGGGAACCCATGCAGAAAATTCGTCGTGCCATCAAGCGGGTCGATAATCCATTGAAATTCGGCGTTCCGGGCGTCACCACTTGCACCGCTTTCTTCCGCCAGAATTGCGTGATCCGGAAAAGATTCGCGCAAAATTCTGATGATAGCGTCCTCCGCTGCGCGATCGACCTCGCTGACAAAATCACTGTGCGATTTTTTTGAAATACTGAGTAAATCCAGATTCCGGGAAGCCTGGACAATGATATCGCCGGCCCGGCGCGCGGCTTTAACCGCGATGTTCAACATGGGATGCATAAGTTTGATTCAAAGTTAAGAGAGTTAAGAGGTCATTAGAGAGTGTAATTGCTGCGTTTCTGCTTTTCCATACAGTAATTCAACGTGTCGCGTTAGGCGCTATATTCTTTACCGATAGTTTTTGCAGCGGTGATCGGAATGACGATGACAATAAATGGATTGTGATGCGTTCGATTAACTGCAAAGCAGTCAAAACCCGTAATTTTAATATGAATCCGGATTGCTTGCGCGTGTATATGCGTTATGGCACTTTACTGGCTTGTAGTGATTTTCATTGTGTTTCCGGAATGGCGTAGCCGTGCGATATACTGAGACCTTTGCACGGTGTCATGAGCGGTGCGAGAATAAGGCAAAAATTTGCGAAAAAGCCGAGTCTACACGGGGTAAATGAGCATTTTTTGCAAATTCTTAACGCAATTATCGTGCCGCGTAGTAACCGTGCAAAGGTCTCATACTGCGTACCCGGCAATTCAACCATGGATGGAATGTATTGTCTGGAATGCCGCAATGCCGATATGACAAGGAAATAGCACATGACCTATCTTTTTAATCAGCCAGAAACTTTTGTAGATGACATGATCGAGGGATTCGCGGCAGCGTACCGGAATCACGTTCTTCCGGTCGATGGCGGCGTGATCCGGCGGCACAAAACGAAGGCTGGACAGGTGGCGGTCGTGATCGGTGGTGGTTCCGGGCATTATCCTGCGTTCGGCGGACTGGTGGGGCAGGGGCTGGCGCACGGCGCGGCGATGGGCAATGTGTTTGCTTCGCCATCGGCGCAACAGATCTGCAATGTGGCGCTGGCCGCGGATGCTGGCGGCGGCATTGTGTTCTGCTATGGCAACTATGCTGGCGATGTGCTCAATTTCAACCAGGCGCAGGAACGTTTGCAGACTCAAGGTATGAATGTGCGCGCCGTGGTGGTGACCGATGATATCGCTTCCGCACCGCCAGCGGAACGCCATCTGCGCCGTGGTATTGCCGGAACGCTGCCGGTGTTCAAGGCTGCGGGGGCAGCGGCTGACGCCGGTAAATCGCTGGATGAAGTCTGCCGCATTGCAACTGAAGCCAATACGCGCGTTCGCACGCTGGGCGTCGCTTTTTCAGGTTGCACATTGCCGGGCGCCCAGCAACCGCTGTTTGACGTGGCATATGGAAAAATGGCCGTCGGTATGGGCATACATGGCGAACCCGGCCTGCATCAGACGGATGCACTTGATGCTAATAGTCTGGCGGAACTGCTCGTCGACAAACTGTTGCAGGATATACCGCCAGTTGCCGGTCAGCCGGAAGGAGCGCGTGTCGGTGTGATATTGAACAGTCTGGGCAGCGTGGCGCAGGAAGAATTGTTTGTCGTCTATCGCAGGGTTGATCAATTGCTCCGCGAGCGCGGGCTGGTGATCGTCGAACCGGTTGTCGATCGCGTCATTACCAGCTTTGACATGGCCGGTGTTTCGCTGACGCTGTTCTGGTTGAATGATGAACTCGAACACTGCTGGCTGGCTCCGGCGGACACGCCGGCGTTCAGGCGAGGCAGTATATCAGGGCCTTTGGATAATCCTGAACAAATTGCTGTTATACCGTCTGCAATCATTCAACAACATGTGACAGCCGGTTCCCGCGAATCGCAAAAAACCGCAGCAGCCATTCTGGCTGCGCTTGAGTCGGCAGCACGTATCATTAATGCGCAGCGGGAAGCACTCGGACGTCTCGACGCCGTTGCGGGCGATGGCGATCACGGTATCGGCATGCAGCGCGGATTGGCAGCGGCAGTCGATGCCGCCGGAAAAGCCCGTGACGCGCAGGCGGGAGCGGGGACACTGCTGATGGTAGCCGGGAATGCCTGGGCCGCCCGCGCGGGCGGCACATCCGGCGCGCTGTGGGGCGTCATGCTACGCAGTCTTGGCCATGAACTGGGTGACGTGAACACACCCGACACCGCAACGGTTGCAGCAGGCGTAGCCGCAGCCTTGCGCGAAGTCATGCAGCGCGGAAATGCGCAACCCGGTGACAAGACGCTGGTCGATGTATTGCAACCCTTCTCCGCTGCACTCGAGCGGGCTGCGACACGCGGTGCTTCGATAACCGATGCCTGGAAATATGCTGCCGATATCGCGCATGACGCCGCACAACAAACCCGCGACCTGCTGCCCAGAATCGGCCGCGCCCGCCCGCACGCGGAAAAAAGCATCGGAACACCGGACCCAGGTGCTGTTTCACTGGCGCTGATTATTGGCGCGGTGAGCGCGGTGATACACGGACATTGCGCGTAAAAAAGCGCATTCTCGCAACAGAAGAGGCGCTTTGTGCTTCTCGCTGAACAATGAAGTAAATAAAAAACTAACTGTAAGCTTGCCAACCCGGTTTCTGGCCGGGTTTTTTTTCTGATTTGAGATCAACTGCGATTGAATTTTCCCAGTGATATTTGTCGAAAAATTTAACACACTCGAAGCCCCACGCCAGACTGAATGATTTTGCGATATCACATTCATTATTAGCGCTAATTTTAGTGAATTAGCGTTGCTCGCAGATAAATATCAAGCGTATTTCTGTCGAAATATTTTACATGTCAAAAAACTTCCTATTTTATCTGGCTATCATTTTTTTATCAGATGGTTATGAATACTATCTGAATATGTCAAGTTAAAAATCGGCATACAGATTGTGCAATTTTCTGTTTAGGAGTGTCGGTTTTCTTTACAAATTCTGGTTTTTTGAAGCGGAATAGATGGTCAGTTTAATTTTTTACGTCCTGATCCACGGTTTAATAGATTAATTAAAAAATACTGAGTAATTATTGTGAAATTTCTGTGAAGATTTTGGTTTATATAAAACAATAACTTAGCGATGCCATGAGAAGCTGTGCAATAACCACGTTAATTATCTTGTTTTTGTAGTTGGTATGAATTTTGCCTAAATAGTAAATAGGGCTATATCACTAATGGTTAAATTAAGCGGAGTCGCAATAGGGTTTAAAAAATCTTTGTATTTTTAATTGATTGAAAATAAATCATTTTTAATGATCAGGAACTGAAATATTGGTTGGGTTTTCAGCAAATTACTGAAACATTCATGTGAATGTCAAAATTAAGGAGTGAAGATGTTTCAAAAAAATAAAATCGAAAGAAATGAAAATAAGCTGTTGTTTATCGACGCAGGTGTTCTGGATGCGGAAATCCTGCTCAAAGACCTCAAGCCGGGTTATCGGGTCATTCGGCTCGATCCGAAGTCAGAACCTGTTGAACAACTCACTCACGCAATTCACGCCTATGCACCGGTAGAGGAAGTGATTCTGGTTGCACATGCCACACCCGGACAAATCCATTTTTCCAGCGGTTTAATCAACTCTACGCAGCTCGAACAAGCCCAACACCAATTGCAGACATGGCGCAAGTCACTGTCAATCGATGCAAAACTCTGCATTTATGCCTGCCAACTAGCCGCAGGTGAAGAAGGACAGTCATTTATCAACCGGCTTAAAAATTTTACCGGCGCTGAAGTGGCGGCATCGAGTTTACTCATGGGTAATACTGAAAAAGATAGAAACTGGAATTTTGATTGTTTTACAGCTTTCTTTTCTGCTTCAAATCCGTTTCATCAAGATTCATTGTTAAATTATTCCCACGCGCTTGAACCTGTGATCTCTGTTAATCGAAGCGCATCTGTTTTGCATGTCAGTGAAGGCGACAATGGTTTCCGTCAGCTTGAGTTTGAAGTGACGCTGTCAGAACCTGCCACGGCCCTGACATACGTTTACTATCGCACATTGGATGGCAAGGGTACGGCGACCGGTGGTGTTGATTACTCTGAAGAAAGCAGTTATGTCGCGATTTCTGCGGGGCGAAGCAGCGCCACATTCAATATTGCGGTAGTTGGTGATAATGCTGACGAAGCAGATGAGAGTGTCGTGGTGGAACTCTACAATCCGGAGAATGCAGTGTTTGCCAATGGAGCGGAAACACTGCGGGCAACCGGCGTGATTCTGGATGACGATGGCACAGCCAACGATCGGGCGCTGTTTGTCAGTCAGGTTCAGGTAACCGAAGGTGATGGCGGCACGCAGCAGGCGGTATTCGAGGTACAACTGTCGCGGCCATCTCTCGATTCAATTACGCTGAATTACACCACTGCGGACGGATCGGCGCTGGCCGGTCAGGATTATCAGGCGCTAGCCGGATCGCTGACATTCGCGCCGGGTGAAACGCTCAAGTCCGTCGCGGTGCCTTTGATTGGTGACACCGTGGCCGAAGCGAATGAATTCTTCAATCTGGTGTTTACTCCTACCAGTGCAATTGCCAATGGTGTTGAAGGTGCAGCGGGCACGGCGGTGATACTGGACGATGACACCAGCACATCGTTGCCGGAAATCAGTATAACAGGCGGCAAATCGATAGAAGGCGACAATGGTTTCCGTCAGCTTGAGTTTGAAGTGACGCTGTCAGAACCTGCCACGGCCCTGACGTACGTTTACTATCGCACATTGGATGGCAAGGGTACGGCGACCGGTGGTGTTGATTACTCTGAAGAAAGCAGTTATGTCGCGATTTCTGCGGGGCGAAGCAGCGCCACATTCAATATTGCGGTAGTTGGTGATAATGCTGACGAAGCAGATGAGAGTGTCGTGGTGGAACTCTACAATCCGGAGAATGCAGTGTTTGCCAATGGAGCGGAAACACTGCGGGCAACCGGCGTGATTCTGGATGACGATGGCACAGCCAACGATCGGGCGCTGTTTGTCAGTCAGGTTCAGGTAACCGAAGGTGATGGCGGCACGCAGCAGGCGGTATTCGAGGTACAACTGTCGCGGCCATCTCTCGATTCAATTACGCTGAATTACACCACTGCGGACGGATCGGCGCTGGCCGGTCAGGATTATCAGGCGCTAGCCGGATCGCTGACATTCGCGCCGGGTGAAACGCTCAAGTCCGTCGCGGTGCCTTTGATTGGTGACACCGTGGCCGAAGCGAATGAATTCTTCAATCTGGTGTTTACTCCTACCAGTGCAATTGCCAATGGTGTTGAAGGTGCAGCGGGCACGGCGGTGATACTGGACGATGACACCAGCACATCGTTGCCGGAAATCAGTATAACAGGCGGCAAATCGATAGAAGGCGACAATGGTTTCCGTCAGCTTGAGTTTGAAGTGACGCTGTCAGAACCTGCCACGGCCCTGACGTACGTTTACTATCGCACATTGGATGGCAAGGGTACGGCGACCGGTGGTGTTGATTACTCTGAAGAAAGCAGTTATGTCGCGATTTCTGCGGGGCGAAGCAGCGCCACATTCAATATTGCGGTAGTTGGTGATAATGCTGACGAAGCAGATGAGAGTGTCGTGGTGGAACTCTACAATCCGGAGAATGCAGTGTTTGCCAATGGAGCGGAAACACTGCGGGCAACCGGCGTGATTCTGGATGACGATGGCACAGCCAACGATCGGGCGCTGTTTGTCAGTCAGGTTCAGGTAACCGAAGGTGATGGCGGCACGCAGCAGGCGGTATTCGAGGTACAACTGTCGCGGCCATCTCTCGATTCAATTACGCTGAATTACACCACTGCGGACGGATCGGCGCTGGCCGGTCAGGATTATCAGGCGCTAGCCGGATCGCTGACATTCGCGCCGGGTGAAACGCTCAAGTCCGTCGCGGTGCCTTTGATTGGTGACACCGTGGCCGAAGCGAATGAATTCTTCAATCTGGTGTTTACTCCTACCAGTGCAATTGCCAATGGTGTTGAAGGTGCAGCGGGCACGGCGGTGATACTGGACGATGACACCAGCACATCGTTGCCGGAAATCAGTATAACAGGCGGCAAATCGATAGAAGGCGACAATGGTTTCCGTCAGCTTGAGTTTGAAGTGACGCTGTCAGAACCTGCCACGGCCCTGACGTACGTTTACTATCGCACATTGGATGGCAAGGGTACGGCGACCGGTGGTGTTGATTACTCTGAAGAAAGCAGTTATGTCGCGATTTCTGCGGGGCGAAGCAGCGCCACATTCAATATTGCGGTAGTTGGTGATAATGCTGACGAAGCAGATGAGAGTGTCGTGGTGGAACTCTACAATCCGGAGAATGCAGTGTTTGCCAATGGAGCGGAAACACTGCGGGCAACCGGCGTGATTCTGGATGACGATGGCACAGCCAACGATCGGGCGCTGTTTGTCAGTCAGGTTCAGGTAACCGAAGGTGATGGCGGCACGCAGCAGGCGGTATTCGAGGTACAACTGTCGCGGCCATCTCTCGATTCAATTACGCTGAATTACACCACTGCGGACGGATCGGCGCTGGCCGGTCAGGATTATCAGGCGCTAGCCGGATCGCTGACATTCGCGCCGGGTGAAACGCTCAAGTCCGTCGCGGTGCCTTTGATTGGTGACACCGTGGCCGAAGCGAATGAATTCTTCAATCTGGTGTTTACTCCTACCAGTGCAATTGCCAATGGTGTTGAAGGTGCAGCGGGCACGGCGGTGATACTGGACGATGACACCAGCACATCGTTGCCGGAAATCAGTATAACAGGCGGCAAATCGATAGAAGGCGACAATGGTTTCCGTCAGCTTGAGTTTGAAGTGACGCTGTCAGAACCTGCCACGGCCCTGACGTACGTTTACTATCGCACATTGGATGGCAAGGGTACGGCGACCGGTGGTGTTGATTACTCTGAAGAAAGCAGTTATGTCGCGATTTCTGCGGGGCGAAGCAGCGCCACATTCAATATTGCGGTAGTTGGTGATAATGCTGACGAAGCAGATGAGAGTGTCGTGGTGGAACTCTACAATCCGGAGAATGCAGTATTCCCCGATGGTGTAAATACCCTGCAAGCGATCGGCATGATCTTGGATGATGACGGTGCTGACAATAATTTAGGGTTATTCGTTGGCAATACGGAAATTGTCGAAGGTGCGGATGGCGTAACACGTGAAGTCGCGGTGCCTGTTCATTTGTCCCGCCCTTCAGATCAGACTTTGACATTCCAATACCAGACGTCGGATGGCAGCGCCATTGCAGGTCAGGATTATACTGCACAGACGGGAACCGTGACTTTTTTGCCTGGACAGACCTCGGCGGCTGCGATCATACCGATTATTGGCGATGCCATTGATGAACCCAGCGAGACATTCAGTTTGACAGTGACGCCGACACCGGCCATAGCCAATGGATCGGCGGGCGCTACGGGAACTGTGACCATACTTGATGGCGATATTTTACCGCCACCTGAAGGTATTACGGTCAATGCCGGGAACACTGCAAATGTAAATGAAGGTAGCCTTTTTACCCGTACGATTAGCTTTATAGATGATCTGGATACTAACGCAGATGGCTGGACCTACAGTGTTGACTGGGGTGATGGTTCTCCGGCTGAAACAGGCAGTATTGCAGCCGGTGCGGATACTTTCGATATCAGCCGCTTCTTTGCCGACGGTGATACATCACATACCGTCAGCGTTACTGTGACTGACACTACGGGTGATACAGATACGCAACAATTCCAGCTTAACGTCAATAATGTAGCGCCGACGATTGCGCTGCTGGGCGCTGACACGGTAAATATTGGCGCTGACTACACGTTGAATCTGGGCGCAATCACCGATCCCGGGCAAGATACGGTCACCAGTTATATTGTGAACTGGGGGGATGGCAGCAGTGAAACGTTTAACAGCGCGGGTGATGTTACACATGTCTACTCAACAGTGGGGAATACCACGATAACCGTTGACCTGGTTGATGAAGATAACACACATATCAATGCAGGCAATCTGACGGTTGCAGTCAACACGCCACCTGCAGGAATCACTCTGGATGCTGGAGAAGATTTTTCTTTAAACGAAGGCAGCCTGTTTAACCGCACGATCCTGTTCACCGATGGGGAAGATGCGGGTGCAGATGGCTGGACTTATAGCGTGGACTGGGAGGATGGTTCCGCGGTTGAAAATGGTGTCATTGCAGCCGGTGCGAATACTTTCGATATCAGTCACCTCTTTGCCGATGGCGATTCATCGCATACTGTCAATGTCACCGTGACCGACACTGCGGGTGATACAGATACGCAACAGTTTGTGCTCGATGTCAGCAATGTCGCGCCGGCAATCGCGCTTGCCGGCGCTTCCACTGCCAATACGGGAGACAATTACACATTGAATCTCGGTGCTGTGGTTGATCCCGGTGATGATACGGTCACCAGTTATATTGTGAACTGGGGGGATGGTACGTTTGACACATTCAATACGATTGGAGACGTCAATCATACCTATGTCGCTGAAGGCGATTATACGATCAGCGTTGATCTGATCGATGAAGACGGCACCTATACCAGTGTCGCGACCCAGTTGGTTGCAGTAACAACGCCGGCCAGCAACACACCGCCTGTTGCGATTGATGATAATTATGCAGTGCATGCTAATGAAACACTGGTCGTCAACGCGGCAGGCGGGGTGCTCGCCAACGATACCGATGCGGACGGCGATGCGTTGTCGGTCGTATCGTTTGCCGTGCCGAGCAACGGTGTGATCAACATGACAGCCGATGGCGCTTTCACTTACACGCCGAATGCCGGATTTGTCGGCAACGAAACACTCAATTACACGATTACCGACGGGATTACCTTCGACAGCGGCACGTTTGTGATAGATGTAACCAATACAGCGCCGGTCGCCAACAACGACGCGTATGCGGTGAAAGCCAACGAAACGCTGATCGTCAACGCGGCAGGCGGACTGCTTGCCAATGATACCGACGCGGACGGCGATGCGTTGTCGGTCGTGTCGTTTGTTGCGCCGAGCAACGGCACGTTGAATGTGGCAGCCGACGGATCGTTCACCTACAACCCGAATGCCGGATTTGTCGGCAACGAAACGCTCAATTACACGATTACCGACGGGATTACCTTCGACACCGGGACGTTTGTGATTGATGTTGAAGACATTGTGCCGCCTGTTATCGTCAATATTGGCGATGCGCCACTCAGGGTTTCGCGTTCCAATCCGAATGCCTGGGAGCAGGCCTGGACAAACAGCAAGGTGAATATCGTGCATAAAGCTGACTATCAGGACGCAAACGAGCCTTGGGGCAATGCGGTGCTGAATGGCAACAATCCCGGCGTTCTCGGCGGTGGTGATATCTTTGGCGGCGATCTGGGCGTCAGCGGTCAGGCTTTGGCTTCGAGTACAATCCGTCAGGAAATCGACGGCACGGAAGCGCTGCGTTTCGACCTGGATCAGGCAGCGACCAAAATCACCATTGATCTATCCCGTCTTGACGGTAACAGTTCGACTGGTCATTTCGATGCGGGAAGGCTGCAATTGCTGGATGACACCGGAACGGTCGTGGATGAACTGATTTTCAGCGCGGATGCCGCTGCTCACGAAAAGCAGATTACGCTGGATCACAGCGGTGGATTTTCTGCGGCTGTGTTAACCGCGGGTATCTATAACGGCGCTGATTTCATTTACGGCGGCTTGGCGGATGCGGGCGGGCAATATCTGAGCGATCCGCATAACCTGGGCAATGGCGCATGGAACGCCAGCGAATATCTGGTTGACGCGGTCGAAATTGAATTCGGCGATATATCGCTCGTGGGAATACCGTCTTAACAGCCTGTTAAAAAACGAAATAAATCCAAATCATGAATTAAAGGACAATAACAATGTACAGCATTCAAAAACTAACGCTATTGATATCTCTGATCATACTTCCCCTGACCGCCAGCGCGGTTGTTCTGGAACAGGCGCCACTGGATAACGGAGACGGCAGCCTGAGCGTCGGACCGTCCGGCGTACAGATTGCCACCGACGATTTTCAGTTCGCCAGTGATGTGAAACTGACCAAAATCAGCTGGTGGGGCAGCTACGATTCGGCCGCACCGGCTACGGAATCACTCACTGTGCGCATTTTTGCGGATGACGGTTTCGGTAATCCGCAATCCAGTTTTCTCTTTGAATCGGTTTTCTCTGGTAACGGGGATAGCAGCGGCGGCCTGACTGACTTGTTCGGCGGCGCTGTCTATCAATACGATCTTGGCGTCAATCAAGTGCTGCAAGGCAACACGGATTACTACCTGTCTGTCTTCAACAATGACGGCAATCAGGGCTGGTATTGGCTGGAAAGCGCAGCAGGCAATAACACCGGCTGGAGCCGGGCCGCGGACGGCGATGCCTGGAATTTTGATTCGGCAACGCTGAATATGTCGTTTCAATTGACCGCCGACACCATAAGTATCCCGGAACCTTTCACGTTGTCCTTGATGATTCTGCCTATGTTGTGGCTTGCTGGTCTGGCAAGAAGAAAGATCGACTGGCATAAACCGCCAATCGCGTAATAATGGATCAGGCAGTAACTTGAATCACTGGTGCCTAATTAATTCAAAAAATATGAATCACCCTTTTTAAGCTGATCTCTACCTGACTTGAGATCGACTGAACATCAAATAGAAAAAGAATTGTAGCGTATGCACAAGGGATATACCGTTCAGCTTTTAGCCTAAAGGCGAGGAAGATTCAAATCGATCCCCGATCGGGGCACTAATAATAAAGTAAGACGATATAAGGTGATACTTAATGTTTAGTTTTTTTAACCCCAAAGCTGTAAACGATTATTTCTTTCAGGACAATGATGGAAGGCCGGATGGCGATCCAAACGGATCACCTGCAATTTTGACAGTGCCAATTTCGCGATTGATTTATAACGATAAATATTTAGGAAAGAATTATTCTATTACTCTCGACTTGACAAATAGTACTCCCGGATTTTCAGTCAACTCAGTCACCCAAAAAATTTCATTTTCTGGCGATATTGGAAGATTATCCTATCAAATTGTAAAGAATGGTTCGGTTGTAACAGCAGCAGAAGCCATTTTTGTTGTTACTGATCGGACAATCATCAATCCAACAGATTCAAGTCAAGCGCCTTTGGATGGAATCGTGCGCATCATTAGCGTTTATGACGCTATTTTTGGCTCTATTTTTGGTTCTTCTGGAGATACTGGCACCGGATTCTATGTCGGAGAAAAAACGATCGCGACAAATGCACATGTCGTAGCGAAAGGGATGGGGACTGGTTTTATTGCCAATGATATTGTCGCAGAGAACGCGAATCTTCGGGATATTGGTGGTGATCCCAAAATTGCACTCTCCACAGCCAACACAAAATCAGTTGCTTCAGACATAATGCATCCGTTAATCCCTGAAGACTTTGCCACGGTTTCTTTACCATCTAAAACAAATGCAACTGTCTTTGGCCTGGAAGTATATATTGATTTTGATGAATTGAATCACCCTCTTAAGAATGTTACTGTGACTACTGCAGGGTATCCGGCGGATAGACTTAACAAGGATAATCAATACATAGGTCAGATGGTTCTGTCTTCTGCTCAGATCAACGATGTTGAGAAGGTTGCTGGCGGGTTTATATTTAGTGATAACAATGATATAAGAGAAGCAAAAACCGGCCTATCAGCTTATGGGCCTGATGGTTCACTAGATAGTTCAGGAGGACAAAGTGGTAGTCCTGTTTTTGTACAGGCCATCAGCCCATCTGATATTTCACAGACGGTATATCGAGCAATTGGTCTCGCTACTCAAGCTACTACTATTCAAGATAGTCCTTCTTTTGAAGCAACTTTAATTGCTCCAATTTCTATCGATATCTTTCAACATACAATGCAAGTAATTGAAGATACAGGAGATAAACAACCGGATTCAGTGTGGAACAAACTCATCGGTTCCGACAAACCCAACAACATTCCCGGTGGCCCTTTCCAGGATATTCGTGTCGGCAACGGTGGTTTAGATACTTTTTCCGGGAGGCCTAAGGACTTTGATGGCGATCAAATTGAAGAGCTTGAGGCCGGTGAAGTTATCCAATTGGAGTTTGTGCATGGAACGATCAGCTCATTTAATGTGAATGCGATTTCAGTAATTAATGATGATGATCCGACCACCCTTGATACGATTAATATTGATGTCAATGGTGATCCTGAATTTAAGGCTACTTTTCAAGCAAGATTACCGGAAGGGGCCTCAATCGCTATTGTTGATCCAAACAATGCTGTTCAAACGGTGGATCTTGATGGTAACGGTACACCGGATAGAAATTACATAAACTTTCAAGTTGTTGACGCCAAATTGGGCTATGGCTTTAGCGCTAATGGAGGTGTTCAGTTTCTTGGTGTAGACGGCCTTATTGAAGGAAATAATTTAGGCTCACCGATATCGGTTAATAGAGGTATTGAAAATAGAAATATTGCTGTAACGGATGATGGTCGTATATTTACATTGGTTGAAGTGGGAGCGGGTGAGAATGATGTAATCGGTATTCCACCCATTTTCCGTGGTGATCATGTGCCTGCTTTGTTGGAACTCAATCCGGCAGATGGCAGTATAAAAAAAGTTACTCAACTGACAACAGACTTTGGTGTCAGTTTTATGAAAGCAATTAATGCGCTTGCGCCACTGTCAGGCGGAGGTTTTCTTGCTGTTGGCGAATGGTTTATAGGCAGTTCGGATAGAGGGCAAGATGTTCTCTTTACGGTTTCTTCCAATGGAACAACCAATTTTCTTGGAAATTTATCTACAACAGGCGGGGGTACTGTTGACGGCCCTCATTTACGTATTGTCAGTGCCGATACGGCACCTGATGGGCGTGTCTTCGTATGGCAGGATTTTATTGATAGTTACGGTGGGGGGAGGCTCTATACTGTTAACCCAGTTGATGGAGCAATTACATTAGAGAAATCGTTCTCAAATAATTTTGAAATACAATCGATTTCATTTACACCTGATGGACGTCTCCTGGCAACTGGAGGAGATGAAAACCAAAGTGCAAACCTTTTTGAAATTAATTTAAAAACCGGGCAGATATACCAGCTTGCAAAATTCTCGGGCACATACGCGCAACAATTTGATGCCACCGGTAATGTCCCCCCAGCCACTACCGCAGTTGGAACACCTGGTGCTGATTATCTAACCGGCACACCTGGCCCTGACGTGCTTTTTGGAGGGGCTGGAAATGACATCATTATTCCGGGTCCTGGCCCTGATACGATGACCGGAGGTTCAGGTAATGATACTTTTGCAGGAACATTGTTTGAGTTGGCCAATGACATCATTACTGATTTTTTAACCGGTGATCAAATTCTTATCCTGAATTCGATCCTGAGCATGGCAAATTTATCCATAAGGTTCGGGTCGGCAATCCTGGATATCGATGAGGATCTGGATGGCATAATTGATGGCACGATTACGCTGGAAGGTGATTTTGATCCCCAGAACACAACTTTTAACGTAGTTGCAAATAACTTAGGAAACACATCGATAACCTTGGTGCCTACGAATTTCGACCCAACAGCAACCGATGACAGTTTTACAGTCAATGAAGATGCCAGCCATCTTTTCACATCTGCCGATCTTCTTGCGAATGACAGCGATCCTGATGTTGGTGATACTTTGAGTATCCGTTCCTTCTACACCGAAGGATTGCTGGGTTCGGTTGTTGTAAATAACGATGGAACTTTCACCTTTACCCCTGATCCTGCTGTCAATGCCCTTCAGGCAGGTGAGAGTATTGTGACTTCTTTTTCCTACACGATCGATGATGGAAATGGCGGCACCGATATTGGCAAGGTCGACGTAACCATTCTGGGAACGGATGACCCAACCGCTTTCGATGATGTTTTCACTACCGGTGTCGATCAAACTATTGCGATTACTGCCGATCAGTTGACTGGCAATGACGTGGCTATTGTTGCCGGTGATCTGGATGTGGTTGATCTTGATTCCCTGAACACTGTTGGACAGCTTAACTTTAATGCACAAGGTGAACTTGAGTATACGCCACCTGCCGGCTTTGAGGGTGATGACTTTTTTGGTTATACGATTCAGGATCCTAATGGCGGAACCGATTCGGCTACTGTTACGATCAGCGTTTTGGCGGGCACAGTTAATACCGATCCCATTGCGACCGATGATGGCACGCCTGACCCGACAGGCTTTATCACAGACGAAGACACGCAATTTACCACCGCAAATGTGCTGTTAAACGATGCAGATGTCGATTCCGGCGATGTGTTGAGTATCAGTTCAGTCGATACAACAGGAACAGTCGGTCTTGTCACCGATAACGGCGACGGTACTTTAAACTATGATCCAAATGGTGCTTTTGAAACGCTGGCTGTTGGTGATAGTGCCACGGATAGTTTTGTTTACACGGTTTCGGATGGTAATGGCGGCAGCGACACCGCTGTTGTAAGCATTACGGTGCAAGGTGTTAATGATGATCCTGTTGCGGCTGATGACGCGGTTGGAACTGTTGAAGATAATGCGGTCATCATTAACGTGCTTAACGGTGACAGTGATCCGGAAAATGATAACCTGACAGTGGTTTCAGTTGGTGCGGCAACAAGCGGAACACCCGTGATTAATCCGGATAACACAGTCAGGTATACACCAAATCCAGATTTCTTCGGTATTGATAGCTTCACCTATACCGTTGACGATGGCCATGGCGGTATTGATACCGCCATTGTGACAGTAACAGTGACTCAGGCGCCGAACCAAGTCCCAAATGCTTCACCAATAACGATGGGTTTTGGAGAAGATGAAACAGGACGCCAGGTTGATTTGCTTTTAACCGCAAGTGACTTGGATGGTGACGATCTTGGCGTTGAAAATGTAGTTGTAACCACCGCCGATGGGCGGATACTGGCGGGTACACTCAATGCCGAGTTTGGTCTGTTAACACTCGACGACGGCCAGTTTGATGATCTGTCATCAGGTTCTTTGTTTAACATGACTGTGACTTATGACGTGACTGATGGATTGGATTCGGTGGGTAATACGGCGACCATTACCATCACGGGTACAAACGATGACCCGATAGCCACTGATGACGGCAACCCTGATCCGACAAGTTTTGTCACGGATGAAAACACGCAATTTATCACCGCAAATGTGCTGTTAAACGATACAGATATCGATTCCGGCGATGTGTTGAGTATCAATTCAGTCGATACAACAGGCACAGTCGGTCTTGTCACCGATAACGGCGACGGTACTTTCGAATATGATCCGAACGGTGCTTTTGAAACGTTGGGTGTTGGTGATAGTGCCACGGACAGCTTTTTTTACACCGTGTCGGATGGAAATGGCGGCAGTGATATTGCAACGATTACCATTAATATCGTTGGTGTCAATGATATTCCCGTTATTTCTTCACCGGATAGCGCAGCAATAAATGAAAACATAGTGGTTGTAGGCCAGCTTGCTGCAGACGATGCGGATGCCGGGGATACCCTTGTCACTTCAATTGAAGGTGGAGCAGATGCCGGACGATTTGTGCTTGATCCTAATGGTGTTCTAAGTTTTGTGACAGCGCCTGATTTTGAATCACCTGTTGATCTTAATAACGATAATGTTTATGAAGTTACGGTCGGTGTGTCAGATGGCAAGGAATTGGTTACTCAGGATATAAGGATCATGGTTTCTGATGTTGATGAAGCGAGTCCACTAAGTATTATTGAAGGCACGGTTACTGGCGCAGCTATCAACGAAGGCAGTCTCTTCACCCGCACAATCACTTTCAGTGATGGTGAGGATGCCGGAGCAGACGGCTGGACGTACAGCGTGGACTGGGGTGACGGTTCTGCCGCCGAGGCGGGCAGTATCGCTGTTGGTGTCAACAGTTTCGACATCAGTCGTTTCTTTGCCGATGGCGATGCGTCGCATACCGTCAGCGTCACTGTAACTGATACCACAGGCGATACGAATACACGACAGTTTGTGCTGGGTGTTAATAATGTCGCGCCAGTAATTACGTTAATTGGCGATGCATCGGTCGATGAAGGTTCAGCTTATACCTTGACAGGGTCTGTTATCGATCCCGGTACGGATACCATAACGGACTACATCATCAACTGGGGTGATGGAACGACCACCGCGCTGACTACGGCAGCGGTGCAAGCCCTGTCAGGCAATGTGAGCCACATATTTGCCGATGGCGCGAGTAATCCGCTGATCAGTGTAGACCTTGTTGATGAAGACGGTACGCACACTACGGCTGGAACACTGAGTGTGGCGGTCAATAATGTCGCACCAACTATCGCAATATCAGGCGCTTCCGAAATTAATACCGGTACCAGCTATACGCTGAACCTCGGTGCGATCACCGATCCGGGTGATGACACGGTGATCGGCTATATCGTCAACTGGGGTGATGGCACTGTCAATACGTTCAGCGCTGCCGGAGATGTAACTCATGTTTATACCGCTGCGGGCAGCAATACCATCAGCGTCGACCTGATCGATGAAGACGGCACACATGTCAGTGCGGGTAATCTGGCCGTTACCGTGAATGCACCAACTCCTGCGGAGATAATTCGTATCGGCGATGCGCCGTTGCGCGTTTCCCGCTCCGATCCGAATGCGTGGGAAAATGCCTGGAGCCATGCAAAAATTGCGATCAGCCATAAAGCCGATTATCTCAATACAACGGAAACTTGGAGCAGTGTGGCATTTCACGGAAACAATGCCGGTGCACTCAGTGGCGGCGATATTTTCGGTGGTGATTTGGGCGTCAGCGGTCAGACATTAGCTTCCAGCACGATCCGTCAGGAAATCGATGGCACCGAAGCGCTGCGTTTCAATCTGGATCAGGCGGCGACCAAAATCACCATTGATCTGTCCCGTCTTGATGGCAACAGCTCGACTGGACATTTCGATGCGGGCAGGCTGCAATTGCTGGATGATGCCGGTCTGGTGGTTGATGAATTGATTTTCAATGCGGATGCATTTGCCAGTGATCAGCAAATCACGCTTGAACACGGTTCCGGTTTCTCTGCCGCTGTTCTGACTGCGGGTGTTTACAACGGCACTGACTTCATCTTCGGCGGTTTGTCCGATTCAACCGGACAGTATCAGAGCGATCCCCAGAATCTGGGTAACGGTGCCTGGAATGCCAGTGAATACTTGGTGGATGCCGTCGAATTTGAATTCGGTGAAATAACGCTGGTAGGAACAGCTGCTTAACAGGTATTGTTTGGTGTTTCCCGTTGCGTGTGCTGTTTAATAACGTAACGGGGCTTGATTGATGCAAATCGGTTTTTTTACTGTGCACAACGACCATCTGTTTTTTTAAGGAGAAACTAAATTGGCAACTTATGAAACACTCGATAATTATCCTGATCTGACTGCTGAGCAGATGGCTGGGGCGGTTATGTTGTCCCTGAGTCCTTACGAAAGCACTTCAGTTGCGCTTGAGTGGGACAACAATGTTATAGTCGTCAGAGGCACGCATGGAAATTTTGGAGATATTCCCGATGCACTTTATCGATTCAGCGCGATTGAAGGCGCAACGTATGATATTTTCGTGAATAGCTTCGGAGACCCTGTTGTATTCCTATATGATGGTCAAGGCAATGCGATTCTGGATAACAATGAATCTGATGACGGTAGCTCTTCTGCCATAGGCCAGCCTGATGTGATATGGAATTGGGTTGCTCCCTATACAGGTGCGTATTATATAAGTCCGGGTTGGCAATTCAATGAAACAGATCCGTTTTCTTTCTATAGTTTGTCCATCTACGAAGATATTGACACTGCCCCATCAAATAACACGGGTGGTGTTACGCCCTCATTAGCACAGACGCATTTAGCCACTTACGGTGTCACGGTTCAGCAAGCCAAAGATTTTATTCTGTCAAACACCAGCCAACCGACTGTGATCTTTTCCACGGCGAAACAATTTGGTGTGACGGCACCCATGCTCAGCGAGATTAGCGGTTTTTCTACCGATGTCATTCGCGGCTTCTTTGCTTCGTTTGGCATGAATACCGATGAGTTGAACGGTGTCATTCCGCCAATTATTCCTAGCGGTCATAAATTGTTGCCGGACAATCTGGCGTCGTTAAGTCATTTGATCGTGTTCAATGCCAATTCAGGGGTTTTGTCTACCGATGCATTACGAGCGAATATTTTGCCCGATGCGTATGAGCCCGATTATGCCGCAGTTTTCAATCCCAGCAATTACCAGGGTGCATCGGACGGCGTATTCACTGCTGAAGAACTGGGTGTCGCGCATTTGTCGAATCTGCCGGCAACCCGGGAAACGATGGAGTCGCTGATTTACGGCACGTTGATCAATGCATTCCGGGCTATAGACGAATCGGAGATTTTTCAGATTGTTTCCTATCTTGGTTCCCATCCCGACCCAACCGACGATACCGTCACCTCCGAATTTACCACGTTGATGAACGATGTTTTTGGCGATCCATCATCAGATCCCGTTTACAGGGATGACGCCCAACTGGCACAGGGCGTATATCAGGTTACCGATGGACTGATTGATGACATTATGCGAAATGATTTTGACGATATTTTAATTACGTCACTGATTGGTGTCACCACGGTATCGATGCTGGAGCTGATCGAAACCGGCAGAACCGATATATTTACCGATACTGGCGGCGTGTTTTTGTAAGTTAGTAAAGGGCATCTCTAAAAGCAATGTGAATATAATGGGGGCTTGCTCAGATTGTTCTATTTGTGCATGCCGCCAGAGACCTTTGCAAACCCCTGTCCCAAGAAATCCAGAGTCAATAAAGAACATCTCTAAAAATCCAGATTTTGTCACAACACTTTGTTGCTCATTTTCTGCTTATTTTCTGTTTAAAACTTTGAATTTTTAGAGACACCCATAAAAATTATGGGTTAGTAACTCTATTGGTAACTATTCAGCCTTATTTGACAAGGCGTTTGATTATGCTGTCATTTCGAGCGGCAGCGAGAAATCTTGAGCGTTTATTAATGCGCCCAAAACCCAGGATTCCTCGCGTTGCTCGGAATGACAAAGTGCGCTGAAAATAGTTACCCCTATTTTGCAAGAACCTTTCCGCATGCTTTACAAAATAATCGCCGCGGCCACCTGACGGCCTTCTTCCACCAGAATATTGTAGGTGCGGCAGGCGGCTTGCGTGTCCATGACTTCAAATCCCGTTCTTGTTTGCAGGATTCTGGCCATCAGGGTGTAATCGGGAAAACGAAGTTGCGCGCCGGTGCCGAGCAGGATGATTTCGGGTTTGCGCGCCAGGATTTCGTCGAAATGTTCGTGGCTGAGCGCGGCAACGGATGCAACCGGCCAATGTTCGATGAGCTGATCGGGAAAGACAATCATGTTTTTTTCATGCCGGATCTGGTTGATCATGACATAGCCATCGCCATAGCCGGAAAAAATATTCTGCTGCCCGAAATGTGCGAGATGTAATTTCACTGCGTGCTTCTCCTTGTTCGTGGTTTTGTCAGTAAATTTTACAGACTTTCCGGTTTATCGTTTTGTTCATATCGCTATGGATTGTTTGTAACGAGATTGCATTTAAATCTATTCCTGATTGCTTTGAATGTTTTGAGGGAGGAGGGGTGTGGTCTTGTCACAGTAACAGCCGGGTAAAACCGGATTTTCTGGTTTGTACGGCGAGTCAGGAAAATCTGGTAATTCCGGCATAATGTTGTCAGATTTCTTTACAGATTTGTGTTTTTCTTGTTAATCAAATACAGCATTTGTATGTAACATATTAATTTATAACTATAAATTAATGCTCTAGAGATGTGGCATAAATATTGCTTACGAGATATATGAAAAAACTGTAACCCTTTCTCGAGCAGCTGGTTTTATTGTCAGCTGACATTCAGCAGTTTTTCCGCTTGGCGGATTTATAGGGCTTGATGTGTTTTTTATCCTGTTTCCCGATGTGAAAAGGTATTACTGTTATTCGCAGACATTCATTTACACCATGAATTTCTACATTTGTGGCGATGTCTGTCATAAAAAACCAGGTGTATTGAATGATAAGAATAATTCGTATTTAGAAATGGCTGTATATGACATTGTTTCGCGCCGTGCAAAACCATAAATCGCTCATGTTTTCACAACATCCCACTAATAAAGTGATCAGCCTGGGTTTTGGCCTGATTGTTTTTATTTTCGCGATGATGGTCATCATCAGCTTTACCGAGATCGTTACGCTGCAGAAAAAGTCCAAAACCGTTACGCAGACGGATATTCCGACCTTATATGTCAGTACTGCAATGGAAAGTCTCGTGAATCGGACATTGGGTTCGTTGCGTAGCTGGATGCTGCTGAAAGATGATCAATTCAAGGACGAGTTGCAGGAAAGCTGGGTGAAAATCCGCATTGCGGAAGCGCAGATGGTGCAATTGTCACGCAACTGGAATCACTCGGCCGATCGTTTACAGCTCGATACATTGCGCGGTATTCTGAACAATTTTGAGCAGGCGCAGCTTGAAATTCTCGAACTGGCGCATCAGGATGGCAATTTGCCGGTAAATCAGCTGCTGGCGGAAAACATAACACCGCTGCTGCTGTCAATGACCGGGCGCATTGTTGAACTGGTCGATCTGGAAGAACAAGGAGAAGTTAATCCGGAACGCAGGAAACTGCTGATTGCACTGTTCCGCTTCCGTCATACGCTGAGTGAAGCGCTGGCGCATACTCGCTCCTACATTCTGACGGAAAAGGAACATTTTATTCAGGATTTTAATGCGGTGTGGCAGGCGAATCAGGGTTATCTGGAGATGCTGCGCACAATGACGGATCTTTTGCCGTCGGATGGCAGAAAAATTATTGAAGATCTGGCGCGAGACAGAGAAACATTGACTGCATTGATACATACCGCGTTCTCGATCCGGCAAAGTGAAAATCACAATCGCGCCAACTTTTTGCTCAGAACGCAGTTGATTGAGATGAATCAGCAGATCACTGGCATTCTCAATCAAATGATCGCCAACCATCAGCGCCTGCTACAGCGCGACAACGCTGTGATGGCCGATTCCATTGATGACTTCAAGAACAAGCTGCTGATTACTTCGCTGATCGCCTTTCTGGTGACGATATGGCTTGGCGTCAGAATTTACTATAAATTGTCGGCGGCGGAGATCACGATAGACCAGCGCGCAGTGTTAATTGATCAGAACATTATGATCGCCTATCTGGATCAGAACGGTTGTATTAAAGAAATGACCAATTCCCTGTGCCGCGCGCTGGATGGCGTTAAATCGGATTTTATTGGCAGGCAAAGCTTCTTTTTTCTGCCCGAAGGGGAAGCGGATTCCCGCTACCTGCAAATCATCCGAACGATTCAAACAGGGCAGATCTGGGAAGGCGAGATCGAAATCACGCATCACAATCAGGAAAAAATTTGGCTGTATTCCAAAATCATTCCTACCGTCACGGATGAGAAAAGCCAGGGGCAAGGCCAAAATCAAGGCTACACCAATATCCTGCAGGATATAACCGACAAGAAACGTATTGAGGCACTCTCGATTACCGACAAATTAACTTCGCTGTTCAACCGGCGCCATTTTGATAATGTTCTGGATTTACAACTGAAACAAGCGCAACGTGCAAATACCGCTATTGCGCTGTGTATCCTGGATATCGATTTTTTTAAGAACTATAACGATTGCTATGGTCATCAGGCGGGCGATCATGCGTTAACTGAAGTGGCGCGCGCACTGAAACAGAATCTCAAACGGACGAATGATTTTATCTTCAGACTCGGAGGCGAGGAATTTGGCATCATTTTCAGCAGCATGAACGCTAATCAGATCAGCGATATATTGCATCAGATACAGCGCAGCATTATCGCATTGGCGATCAGGCATGAGCGCAGCCGGGTGCACCATTATCTGACCGTGTCGATGGGGTGCAAGGTGTGCATACATGCGAGAGATATTCAATCCGACTCGCTCTATCTGGCTGCGGATAACGCGCTGTATCAGGCTAAGAAAAGCCGGAACAGCATTGTGGTGGTTTGAGAACCTGTTCAAGGCTGCGCTGCAAACATGAATAAACCGAACAACTTGAACAATAACCGTTCATCCAGATGACGAATCACACAATGGTATCTATAGCACAATTCGCTGTAATAACGCGTTATGGCGCTCCATTGCAACTAAAGTTTTTAGGTTGATCCCACAATATGCTTGCTTACTTCATATATGCTGTTCTTTTTCGTTCGACTTTCTTTGCGCTGTGTCTCTTGATCGAGATTCTGAATCGATTCTGAGAGACCTTTGTACGGCTACTACGCGGCACGATAATTGCGTTAAAAATTTGCGAAAAATGCTCATTTACCCCGTGTAAACTCCGCTTTTTCGCAAATTTTTGCCTTATTCTCGTACCGCTCATGACGCCGTGCAAAGGTCTCTCTGAGTATCCGGGCGGGTTTTTGTCTGGTTTATTGTTTCTGCAACAATGTCACGGGATCTGTATAGGGTTTTCCCAATTCGCGCGCCACGGCCTGATGTGTGATTTGACCCTGGCAGACATTCAGGCCGTTACGCAGGTGCGGGTCGTCCATGAGTGCTTTCCGGTAACCGTTTCCTGCGATCGAAAGCACGAAAGGCAGTGTCACGTTGTTCAAAGCAAAGGTCGATGTGCGCGCGACTGCGCCGGGCATGTTGGAGACGCAATAGTGCACGACATCGTGCAGGATATACATTGGATCGGCCAGCGTGGTAGGGCGCGATGTGGCAAAGCAACCACCCTGGTCAATCGCGACATCGACCAGAACAGCGCCCCGGTGCATGGCCTGAACCAGCTCGCGACCGACCAGACGTGGTGTTGCTGCGCCAGGCACCAGTACCGCGCCGATAACCAGATCGGCCGTGGCGACATGCGCTTCAATCGCGTCGATGGTCGAGAAAACAGTGTTGATCCGTGAACCGTATTGCATATCCAGTTGCTGCAAGCGGTGTATGGATTTGTCCAGAACAGTGACATGCGCTTCCATGCCCATGGCGACGCGCGCGGCGTTGGTGCCGACAACCCCGCCGCCGATGACGACAACTTTGGCGGATGGCACGCCGGATACGCCGCCCAGCAGCATACCGCACCCACCTTGATCCATCTCCAGCGCGTGCGCGCCGGCCTGAATCGACATGCGGCCGGCCACTTCGCTCATCGGCGCAAGCAATGGCAATCCGCCGTATTGGTCGGTAACTGTCTCGTAGGCGATGGCAATACAGCCTGAATCCAGCAGTCCCTGCGCCTGTACGGGGTCCGGCGCCAGATGCAGGTAGGTAAACAGGATTTGGCCGGGACGCAGCAACGCCAATTCCGCGGCTTGCGGCTCCTTGACTTTAACAATCAGTTCGGCCCGGGAAAAAATTTCCTCCGCTGTGTCGACAATTTCCGCGCCTGCTGTGCGATAAAAATCATCATCAAGGCCGATAGCCTGCCCCGCATTTTTCTGCACCATAACTTGATGGCCATGCAAAACGAGTTCACGTACCGAGGACGAAGTCAGACCGACACGGTTTTCATGTGTTTTAATTTCTTTTGGAACGCCAATCAGCATTTTGAACTCCTGCGGATAATAAAAAAGAATAGACAGGTTTTTCTATGGGGCATCTATAGTTAGCGAGTCAGCGAATTTTAATGCAAGAAACGTTGTTGTGACAAAAAGCACAGCGTGCCGGTGTCAGGCTCGCTATGATGCACTTAACGTATCGCATTAGTTTCTTCCGGTACTGTTAAAACTCTCCTTTAACCAGCCTTGCGCAGCGGCGTGCCTTGGCTGGTTTTTTCCTGCGCAAGTCTGACAACCACCTAAATTATTCCGCCATTGGCGCCAATATTCTGTCCGGTAATCCAGCGCGCTTCCGCGCTGACAAGGAATAACACGATCTGTGCGATATCATCGGTTTCACCAATCCGGCCAAGCGACGATAACGCCGCCATGCGCTGAATATCTTCCTCGGTTTTTCCAGCGCGGAACATGTCGGTGAAAATGGGGCCCGGCGAAACTGAATTTACGGTGATGCCGCGTTCACCGATTTCGCGCGCAAAAATCCGTGTCAACTGCTCAACCGCGCCTTTCGTTGCGGCATAGGGGCCATATTTGGGCAGCATCAACCGCGTTACCGTGCTGGAGATGTTAACGATACGGCCATGATCTGTCAGACGTCCGGCTGCCTCGCGCAAGGTATAGAAAATACTTTTGAGATTGATGTTGAGAATGCGGTCAAATTCGTCATCCGTGAATTCAGCGATGTTTTTGAAAATGAGTATGCCGGCATTGTTGACGAGAATGTCAATGCGTCCGAAGTGTTCGATTGCGGCATCGAACAGACGCCGCACATCGTCAGGATTGCTGACGTCAGCCTGCACTGCGGCGCATTTGCCGCCGGTTTGTGTAATGCGCATGCAGATTTCATCGGCAGCCTGATGGTCGTGCGCATAATTGACCACAACTCTCGCGCCCGCGCGGGCAAGCCGCAGGGCGATTTCAGCGCCGATACCCCGCGATGAACCGGTAACAATGGCAACTTTTTCATAGAGTTCTGTCATAGGGATGCCTCCGGAATAGTGTCAAGGATCTTGAACAATCTGCGAAAATTAGCGGTTGTGGCGGAGGCGACTGCTTGCAGATCAACAGCGCGCAAACGGGCGATTTCTTCGGCAACGTGACGCACAAAAGCAGGTTGATTCAGCTTGCCGCGAAACGGAACGGGTGCGAGATACGGTGAATCGGTTTCGATCAGCATGCGGTCCAGCGGCGTTTTTATTGCGACATCCTTAAGCGCGGTTGCATTTTTAAAGGTAACAATGCCGGAGAAGGAAATATAGAAATTCATTTCGATCGCCTGTTGCGCCACCGCCCAGCTTTCAGTAAAGCAATGCATGACGCCGCCGATCCGGTCAGCGCCTTCTTCACGCATGATGCGCAGCGTATCGTCCGCCGCGGAGCGCGTGTGAATGATCAATGGCTTGCCGGACTGGCGGGCGGCGCGGATATGCTGGCGGAAACGTTCGCGCTGCCATTCCAGATCGCCTTTGAGGCGATAATAATCCAGGCCGGTTTCTCCGATGGCGATGACTTTGGGATGATCAGCCAGCCGGACAATCCGTTCCGCATCGGGTTCATCCTCGATTTCGTAATCGGGATGCACGCCAACCGATGCGAACAGGTTGTCATGGGATTCGGCCAAAGCCAGTACACGCGGAAAATCAGTCAGATTAACGCTGACACACAGTGCATGGGTGACCTGGTTAGTCTCCATGTTGCGCAACAGTGCGCCGAGGTCGCTGGCCAGATCTGGAAAGTCGAGATGGCAGTGTGAGTCGATAAACATAGGATCCTTTTAAATAAATCAGTCGATTGATCAATCAATGCGCGCCGCGCACAGCATCCGCCCAGCAATTCGGGGTTTCATACAAACGTACTTTTTCCAGCCGCAGGTGATTGCCATAAGTATCCTGATAGGCTCTGTCGAGCGTATTGAAGGCAATCACCGCGAGATTTTCGGCAGTGGGTTGAACGTTCAGCACAACGGTTTTATGTCCTTCCAGTGTTTGCAGAAATTGCAGTACCGGCAGATCGCCGGAGTAAACCAGGAATGCATGATCCCATTGATCGACCAATATTGTTTTGGCAATGCGTTTGACTTCGGAAAAATCCATCACCATCCCTTGTTGCGCTACACCTTTCTCGGCGATAATATCGCCGGAGAGTGTAATTTCAATGGCATAGCGATGTCCGTGTAAATGGCGGCACTGACTGTTATGTGTTGATATTCTGTGACCAGCGTCGAATTCCAGTCTGCGTGTAATTAACATACGGGCATTTTTTTATCAGTTGATTTTTAGCAGGATTGTACCATTGCAGAAAGCCTCAGACTTACTCAAAACAACAGATCACAGCCGCGACACGGCCGGGTTGACCTACGTGTACCCCGTTGTTTCACGCCGCGCGGGTGGTGTATCCATCGGTATCAATCTTAATCCGAATAACGCGTGTAACTGGCGCTGCATCTATTGCCAGGTTCCCGGACTCAAACGCGGTGTTGCGCCACCCATCGACCTGAACAGGCTGGAGACGGAGTTGCGCGGATTTCTGACGGAGCTGATTGATGGCCGCTTCATGCAGGAGAAAGTGCCCCCCGAGGCGCGGCATATCCGCGATATTGCGTTATCAGGTAACGGCGAGCCGACCAGCGCCAAGGCGTTTGCGCAAGTCATTGAATTGATTGGTCGCGTTAAACAGGATTTTCCTTTGCCGGCTGATTTGAAGCTGGTTTTAATTACCAATGGCAGTTTTATCGACCGGCCTTATGTATTGGCCGGATTGGAACGTATGGCTGAGTTGAATGGCGAAATCTGGTTCAAGCTCGACAGCGCGACGAGTGAAGGGCGGATGCGCATTAACAGTACGCGCATGAGCCTCAAGCGGGTTCGCGACAATTTGAAACTGGCTGTTGCCCATTGCCCGACCTGGTTGCAGACTTGCGTGTTCAGTCAGCATGGAGAGCCGCCATCTGAAGAAGAGATTGCTGCCTATCTGGCATTTGTTGAGAATCTGATGGCGGATGGCGTTGTCTTGAGCGGTGTGTTGCTCTATGGTATCGAACGTGTGTCCTGTCAACCCGAATCAACGACACTGGCCAAGGTAGATGAATCCTGGTTTATGGCTTTCGCAAACAGAATCAGCGCGCTGGGTCTTCATGTCAAGCAAAGCTATTGAATGAAAACTGTATTGCTGCTTTGAGCAAGATTGGATTACATTGCTTGTTGTATTTAGACAACAATTGTCCTTCATAAAAAATAGCTTTATTTATCAGCCAATTGTGCGGAAATAATTTGTGCGACATTTCTACTCCATGTTGTAATTTGTTCATTTATCGAGTGAAAAAAGGCATTTCGGGGAACTTATTTGTGACTTCATGATAAATTATCGTCGCTTATAATCGTTCGAGAAGCCGGTTTTTAAAATTATCCTTCAGAATTTCGGGGCTGTTTTATACACATCGCACTTCAAAATTTGGTTTTTTATCATTTTTATCTTGCTTTCTCTCGGTTGAAGAAAGTGCCGATACCGAATTTCGAAATGTGATGAGTCTATAAGCCGAACTTTTAATTGAAGAAATAACAGGTACTTTAACAACAGGAGTTGACACACAATGCGTTCGCTTTTACTTTCGGACTCGTTTCTGGTCATTGCAACCAGGCGCGGGGCCGGTCACATTGCCAGTTTGCCGGGGTATGTCCTGGCGTTTTTTTTATGCCTGGTTGTCTTTGTGTCCCAGGCGCATGCATCGAGTCAGACAGCAGACAACAGCAAATTTGACTTTTCAAAAGTCCCACCGGTAACACCTATGCCCAGACCCGGTCTGTTTGCCGCACCGCCATCCGGACCCGGCTATTACTCCGTCTGGGATCTGATTACAGGCAATCAGCGTGAGAATCGTCCAGCACGGCCTTACCCGCCGTTCGCATTAATGCCGACCTCAGCTTTTGATGTTGACTTCAGATATCTGGAAAATCCCGAACATGAAACGGATCTATTTGATCCGGTAAAACGCATCCATATGGGCAGCGACTGGCTTTTGTCGTTTGGCGGCAGCTTCTGGTACCGTTATGTGCATGAAACTGACAGCCGTCTGAATGCTGCCGGCATCAACAACGATTTTCATCTGCTGCGCACGCGTGTGCATGCGGATTTATGGTATCAGGATCGCGTACGGCTGTTTGCCGAGTTTCTCGATGCGCGCGCATTCAGTGGCGAGCTGACACCACTTGGCATCGAAAGAAACCATACCGATATGTTGAATCTGTTCACCGATATCAAACTGGCGGATATCAACGGGCCGGTTTATTTCAGGGCGGGTCGTCAGGAGTTGCTGTATGGTTCGCAACGGCTGATCTCCACACTGGATTGGGCAAATACGCGACGCACATTCCAGGGCGGCAAGATTTTCTGGCGTAACCAGAAATTCGACCTGGATGCATTCTGGGTGCGTCCGATGAAAACCGAGAAAGGTGAATTCGACAACTGGGATACACAACAGAATTTCTGGGGATTGTGGGGCAGCATCAAGCCCCTGCCGGGACATCTGATTGATCTGTATTATCTGGGTCTGGATAATCAGAATCCAGTATCCGCGCAGAATGTTGCGATTGGTAATGTGATGGGGGGCGATTTTTCAATCCACACCTGGGGTGGCCGTCTGGTAGGTAATTTCGATCGTATTCTTTATGAACTGGAAGGTATGTATCAGTGGGGTAAACGCTCAAATCTCGACGTGTCGGCATTTGCCGTTGCAACCGGCGTGGGTTATCACATTCCGCTGCCGATGAATCCGCATGTCTGGATTCGTTATGATTTTGCTTCCGGGGATGCGAATCCGAATGACGGCAGAAGCAATACGTTTAGTCATCTTTTTCCGTTCGGTCATTACTATCTGGGATTCATGGATCAGGTCGGGCGCCAGAATATTCATGATTTCAACGCGCAGTTCACGATGAATCCCGTGCCTTGGTTTACGTTTATCTCGCAATATCATCGCTATTATCTGGCCAATGAGCGCGATTACCTTTACAACGCGGGCGGCGCGGCAATCATCAGAGATCCGACGGGTCAATCAGGCAGCCATGTGGGCGATGAAATCGATTTTCGCGCAAATATTCATGTGAGCCGCCATCAGGATGTATTGGTAGGTTACTCCAAGTTGTTCAGCGGAGATTTTCTGCAGGCGCAAAGGCCTGGTGTGAATTCCGATTTGTTCTATGTGCAGTACAACTTCAGATTCTGACATGATTATGAATTGATCGATGTTTTTACAATTTCCGGTAATTTCCATGATTTTTGACGGATCAAGGAAATTGCCGGATTGTATAATCCGGCAAAATTCTGTCATGCCATCTGGTTCAGGAAATAGATTACGTAGTTGTAGAGCCACTGAATAAATAGAAACCCGTGTATTTCCTGGATTTGAAACCTATTGATTTTCATTTGCCTAATCCGGTTAACTGAGCGTTTAACTGAAAACCAGCATTTTTTAGAGAGAAATCTATGTGTGGAATAGTCGGTTTGTTCGATATGCGCGGAAAAAATGAAGTCGACCGGGAATTGCTGACGCGCATGAATCAGACCCAGGAACACCGCGGGCCGGATGAAGGGGAAGTCTATACTGAACCGGGATTAGGTTTGGGACATCGCCGTCTGTCCATCATGGATGTCGCCAGTGGTCAACAACCACTTTTTAATGAAGATGGCAGCGTGGTGGTGATTTTCAATGGTGAAATCTATAACTACCGCGATCTGGCGGAACAACTGACTGCGGCGGGCCACCAGTTTAGAACACATTGCGATACGGAAGTCATCGTGCATGCCTGGGAAGAGTGGGGCGAGCGCTGCGTTGATCATTTCCGCGGCATGTTTGCCTTCGGCGTTTGGGACAGAAACCAGGAAGTCCTTTTTCTGGCGCGTGACCGCCTGGGTATCAAACCGATGTATTACGCAATGCTCGATAACGGCCAGTTTATTTTTTCTTCCGAACTCAAGGCGATTCTGGCGCATCCGGATTTCAAACGCGAGATGAATCCCTGTGCGGTCGAGGATTATTTTGCCTACGGCTATATTCCCGAACCTAAAACAATATTTCAACAGGCCAGCAAGCTTTCTCCCGGATTTTCTCTGAAATTGCAGCGCGGCCAGACAGCGATTCAACCGCAAAAATATTGGGATGTTCCTTTCAAGCAACTTGCTGCGATCGATGAAACCGAAGCAATGGAAACGCTGATCGCAAAATTACGCGAATCTGTCGACATCCATTTAATGACCGAAGTGCCATTGGGTGCTTTTCTTTCCGGCGGCGTGGATTCGAGCGCAGTGGTCGCCATGATGAGCGGGATCATGAACGAACCCGTCAATACCTGCTCGATTTCTTTTGGCAATCCTGAATTTAATGAATCCCGATATGCGCAGGAAGTCGCCGAACGCTATCATACCAATCACCATGTCGAACAGGTCGAGTCTGATGATTTCGAACTGATCGACAAGCTGGCGTTGCTGTACGATGAACCCTTTGCCGACAGCTCGGCATTGCCGACTTACCGTGTGTGCGAACTGGCGCGCCAACGGGTTACCGTGGCATTGTCCGGTGATGGCGGCGACGAGAATATGGCGGGTTACAGGCGTTACCGCTGGTATATGCATGAGGAAAAACTGCGTTCCGCGTTACCGTTGGGCGTGCGCAAACCGTTGTTTGGATTGCTGGGCGCCATTTATCCCAAAGCCGACTGGGCGCCACGGATTTTCCGCGCCAAGGCTACATTTGAAGCATTAGCGCGCGATTCGGTTGAAGGTTATTTCCACAGCGTTTCAATCATGAGCGATAGCATGCGGCGACAGCTTTTTGCACCGGTATTCAGGCAAAAACTGCAGAACTACCGGGCGGTGGATGTGTTGCAGGAATACGCCAGGCAATCACCGACGGATGATCCGCTGTCGCGGGTGCAGTATCTGGATATGAAAACTTACCTTGTCGGCGATATTCTGACCAAAGTTGACAGAGCCAGTATGGCGCATGCACTGGAGGTCAGAGTGCCACTGCTCGATCATGAACTGGTTGAATGGATGTCTTCCCTGCCAGCTTCTGTCAAATTGAAAAACGGCGAAGGGAAGTATATTTTCAAGAAAGCCCTGGAACCTTACCTTTCCGACAATATTCTGTACCGCAACAAAATGGGCTTTTCGGTGCCGCTCGCAGACTGGTTCAGAGGGTCGCTGCGTCAACATGTGCGTAACGCGATTCTAGGGCCGGTGCTGGCAGAAACGGGAATTTTTAACCGGACTTATCTTGAGGAACTGGTGGAGCATCACCAGTCAGGCAAAAGAGATTACAGCGCGCCGCTATGGACGCTGCTGATGTTTGAATCTTTCATGCGCAATATCGTTAATGGCGAAAGTCGGTTTGTTTATGAGAGGAAGAAAGTGGCTTAATAAGAGTTTGTTGAGTTAAAAGGTAGCGGATCCAATTAGCTATAATACTACTACATTAATAAAATAACGATTTTCTGCAGTATTATGTTATGTCTGGGCGGTATTTGTATACTCGGGGATAATTTTTGGTGGCGATGGCTGCCTTAGAGCTGAATCAGCAGCATGTCGATCTAGTGGGGCTAGCACAGGCTGGCGTGAAATTACATATAGTAAGAAGCCATAAAAATGAATTATTTTGCGGGCGGTAAGTTGATTTACTTGCCGTGTAAATTAATTGCACTTATTACTTGAATCCAAGTATATTTAAACATAGATAATGTTTAATAAGTCTTCTCAATAAAATTAAAAGGTTGAAAATGTCTTTCACACGCCAAATTCGCCATCTCGCTTTAATCGCGGCGATCCTTTCAGCAAATGCAGCACAAGCTAGAATTGTAGACTACGGCGACTATTTTACAGATGAAAATACTGGATTGGACTGGCTAGATTTAACCTTAACTGTGAATCAGTCGTACAATTATATTAATTCTCAATTTGTAATCGGTGGTTTGTATCAAGGCTGGCGATATGCAACTGGTAGTGAAATAAATGTTTTATTGTCGAACTACTCAGGAGTGACGACTGTAAATAATTACAATAATTATATTTATTACAGTAATAACATAATAGATGGCCTTGTCCAGTTGTTTGGTAGTACGCTTGATAGTAATTGGCATTATGTATATGGAGTAACTTACGATGCGTACCATGGATATATCGAGGGCCAGGGTATTGACTATACGTATGGATTTATTGGTGATATGTACAGTGATGATTCAATATATCTGACTTGTATATATGATGATGACTCGAATGGTATCGATTATTCAGTAACGTATTATGGTTTAATTAATCCTGACTCCAAAGATTACAATGTTGGTTCTTATCTTGTGCGAACGTCTAGCTTTAGAGCAATATCAGAGCCTGCCTCTCTCGCTCTACTAGGTGTCGGTATTGTTGGATTGGGTGCTTTGCGTCGTCGCAAGTTCTATTAATTCTAAAGCCTTCATAAGGATAGTAGCTACAATTACAGATATTCTACAAGGATTTTCTTCACGGAGTATTTTTCGTCTGTTTTTCGGTTTTTTTACGCCTTTATTTTTCAAGTGATTATCGGAACCTATTGGAAATATTCCGCCGACTGAATTTGAAATGGCATATTATCGCTGACTGGAGAAGCTACCTGATGCGGTTTGATTCAAACTAGAAACTCGTTAGAGTTTGCATGATTCCCGATTATCTGATGCGCTTAATCTCTACCGCAGGATGGTTTTGAACTTCTCCGTAGCGCGAAGCAGTGCCGCGAGAATTCCCGGTTCCCAGACCGAGTGTCCGGCGTCATCAATAATGAGGTATTCCGCCTGTGGCCAGGCATGGTGCAGATCGTCAGCGCTGATGATCGGGCATACCGCGTCATAACGGCCCTGGACTATCGTGGCCGGAATGCCATGCAGTTTGTATGCATTGTCCAGCAGCGAGTTCTCCGGCAGGAAAATGTCATGAGTGAAATAGTGGGCCTCCATTCTGGCCAGTCCGAGAGCGACCGTATCGCCGGCGAAATAATTGACTGTTTCAGGATTTGGCAGCAATGCTGAACAGGAGCCTTCATAAATGCTCCAAGTGCGTGCGGCGGGCATATGAATTTCGGGGTCCGGATTTTGCAATCGTTGATAATAGGCTGCGAGAATATCTTTTCGTTCTTCGGGATTCAGCGGGGCGACAAATTTACGCCACGCTTCCGGGAAAAAAATCTGTAGTCCGTACAGAAACCAGTCAATTTCCTTTTTACGGCACAAAAAAATGCCGCGCAGAATAAAGCCAAGACAGCGCTCAGGATGTGCTTCTCCATAGGCAAGGGCTAGCGTGCTTCCCCACGATCCGCCAAAAACAAGCCATTGGTCGATATTGAGGTGTTCTCTTAACCGCTCAAGATCATCAATCAGTAATGGTGTAGTATTATTGCGTAATTCCCCCAGCGGCTTCGAGCGGCCCGCGCCACGCTGGTCCAGGATGATAATCCGATAGCTTGCGGGATCAAAGAAGCGCCGATGTGCTGGAGATGAACCGGCACCCGGTCCGCCATGCAGGAAAACAACAGGTATGCCTTTCGGGTTACCGGATTGTTCCCAGTAAATCGTATGAATTTCATCGACGGATAGCATGCCATGCTGGTAGGGTTCGATTTCCGGGAATAAGTCGAGCGGTGCGTTAAATTTCATAGGATTGGGTTATAGTAAAATCAAGACTGGATTTATTTGCTGGAGAATTCGGAAAAAGGTGATAAATAGCACAGAATTCAGAATCTATATGATTTATGGTTCTGATATATTACTCAGCATCTATTTTATAGGTATCCACAGATAAAGGTAATATCATGCCGCATAGAATTTTAAAGGAAAATGAAGTTTCTCTGCTACGCGCGGAAATTGAAATGCTGATGCGTGAACGGCAAAGCCTGTTGAATACAGTTGGCGCGGCGGCACGATTTGTTGCGAGTCTGGACAGCAATGTATTACCAAAAGAGGCTTGTGGTACAGCACAGTTGTTGACAAAATCGCTGAATCAATTAAATGACGAGACACTGCGCGATGCTTTGGAAAAAGTAAAGGGATAAATTGCCGCCGATAAACGAAGAATCACAGTCGATAAACGATAAACCTAAAGTTGGATTGCTCTTGACAGGTGGTGGTGCGCGCGCTGCATATCAGGTCGGCGTTTTGTGTGCAATTGCGGAATTGTTGCCGAAAGATGCGCGTAATCCCTTTCCAGTAATCTGCGGAACATCTGCGGGCGCTATCAATGCGACGAGTCTGGCAGTTGCTGCAAATAATTTTTATGAAGGTGTGCAACAGCTTGAAAAAGTGTGGGCTAATTTCCATGTGGAGCAGGTCTATCGTTCTGATTTGATAGGAGTGCTGAGAAATGGCCTGCGTTGCCTGGTTTCGTTATTTTCACCCGAATTTGGTCATCACAGGGCCATATCCCTGCTCGATAACGCGCCACTGGAATCGCTGCTGTTGCGCCGGGTACCGTTCCGGATGATACAGCACTGCATTCGCACTGGCGCATTGCATGCATTGGGAATAACCGCGTGGGGTTATACCTCAAGTCAATCAGTTACATTTTATCAGGGTGCAAAAAACATCAAGGCATGGAAACGCGCGCAGCGCGTTGGCGTTTCAACGTATATCGGTGTCAAGCATCTCATGGCTTCTTCAGCGATTCCATTTTTTTTTCCAGCCGTTAAACTGAATCGTGAATTTTTTGGTGACGGCTCTATGCGGCAGCTGACGCCGATCAGCCCAGCTTTGCATTTGGGTGCGGAAAAAGTCCTCATCATAGGATTGCATAAAGAAACCGATATCCTGCCGGAACGTATCAGCGCGCCAAGTTATCCTTCTTTTGCGCAAATCGCAGGCCATGCCATGAACAGTATTTTTGTCGATAGCCTGGATGTGGATCTCGAACGTTTGCAAAGAATCAACGAGACTTTAAAAATGATACCCGACGACAAGCTGCGCGAAAAAAATATCAAACTGCGTCCCGTTGAAACCATGATGATATCGCCCAGTGTTGAAATCAATGAAATAGCGCAGAATTTTGCGCAATCATTACCGACTACCATGCGCTATTTGTATCGTGCTGTTGGCGCGATGAATCCAAATGGTTCAACATTGTTGAGTTATGTTTTGTTTGAAGCGCCATTTTGTCAGGCGCTGATTGAACTGGGTCGTAACGATGCTCTAAGGCAAAGGGAAAAAATACTCCAATTTCTGGTTGATTAGATCCTGTGACTACATGTAGACAAGTTAAAAAATGAGGTGATATGAATGGGCTTTGATAGTCCGCAATTCTGGATCGCAGTGATGCAGATTATAGCGATTGATATCGTTTTAGGTGGCGATAATGCGGTAGTGATTGCATTGGCCTGCCGTCGTTTGCCCGAAGAACAAAGGCGGCTTGGGATTTTCTGGGGCGTTCTCGGCGCTATTACGCTGCGCGTGATACTGATTTTTTTTGCACTAAGCCTGCTTGCTGTTCCTTACTTGAAAGTCGCCGGCGCATGTCTTTTGGTGTGGATCGGTATAAAGCTGCTACAGCCGGAACCTCCCGGAAATGGACATGAAATTGCCAGCAGTACAACGCTGGTTGGCGCAATCAAAACGATTATTGTCGCTGATGCCGTCATGAGCCTTGATAATGTGATTGCGATAGCCGGTGCAGCCAAGGACAGCATGGCGCTGGTTATTTTTGGTCTGGTCTTCAGTGTGCCGATCATTGTCTGGGGTAGCAAGCTGGTTATGAAACTTATGGACAGATATCCGATAACTATTGTGATCGGTGCGGCATTGCTCGGATGGATTGCCGGCGATATGGCGGTTACCGATGTGGTGACTGTCGCGTGGGTGGATCAGAATGCTGTTTATCTGCATTGGATAATGCCGATTTTGCTTGCATCGTTTGTAGTGATTGCGGGCAAAAGAATGGCCGCACATACTCAAGTTCATCCAGTACCAGTGATTGATCTGGTTGAGGAAAGCGAATTGCATCAGAAAAAGAATAAATAACAATGAAATACCAATTTTTAGATTCTGTTTGAAAGCCTGACGGAATTTTCACTCAAATAACGGGAATTTAAACATGCTGAAATTTTTATTGCCAGTTGACGGATCTGATAATGCCGGTAAGGCGGTCAAAAAAGTCATCGATATGATGAGTTGGTATAAAACCGAACCGGAAATTCATTTGCTTAATGTACAGTCTCCACTTGATGGCAATGTTTCCTTGTTTATTAATCAAAATGATATTAAACAATATCATCAGGAAGAGGGTTTGAGATGCTTGCAAAAAGCACGTTTGATGCTCGATCAGTCCGGTGTTAAGTATCACTATCATATTACGATCGGTGATCCGGCGGACAGGATAGAGCAATTTTCTACCGAGCTGCATTGTGATCTGATCGTCATCAGTGCACGTGGTCACGGTGTTGTTAAAACGATACTGCTGGGGTCGGTGGTAAATAAAGTTATGCAGTTAGCTTTAAAGCCGGTTTTGCTGATTAAATAATAACGGGAGCATTCAAGTGAAGCTCAGGATACTGGGATGTGGCGGTGGTATCGGTGGTGATTCCGATACAACGTCCATGCTGATTGATTCCGATATTTTAATCGACGCCGGCACCGGGGTGGGTAATCTGACACTTGACGAGCTGAAAGGTATCGATCATATTTTTATAACCCATTCACACCTGGATCATATTGTTTTTGTTCCGTTTCTGATCGACACAGTTGGCTGTATGCGTGATAAACCGGTTACCGTGTATGCAACCCAGCCTACACTGGATATCCTTAAGCAGCACTTGTTTAACTGGCATATATGGCCTGATTTCACAAAAATTCCGGATGCCCGGAATCCCTATATGCGGTATGAAGCCGTATCCGAGGGGAAGAGTGTCGATCTTAACGGCAGGAAAATTACGCCGCTACCCGCCAATCATGTTGTGCCGTCCGTGGGTTACCTGATGGATTCTGGAAGGGCAAGCCTTGTATTCACAGGGGATACGACCACAAATGATGCACTATGGCCAATCGTAAATACGATTCGCAATCTCAAATATCTCATTATTGAAGCGGCTTTTTGCGAGAAAAAGAAAGATATAGCGATACGCTCGAAGCATCTTTGTCCAAGTCTGTTATGCGAAGAACTCAAGAAACTTGAATGTAAAGTCGAAATTTATATTACCCATTTAAGGCAAGGTGAAGCGGATTTGACAATGCGCGAAATTCAGGCGTGTGTTGAAAACGTCAAACCACGCAGATTGATGAAAAACGATATTTTTGAGTTCTGAAGTATTTTGGAGAGGTGTAACCCATGAACATGATGACCGCAGTCAAACCGATAGAAAATAAATCTGCCGAAATCGATCCTAAACTGGCATTTTCGCAAAGCCTGCAGTCTGTTACCAACAAAATTCATGCGGCTGGTGATATTGATGAAATTATGCTGGAAGTGAGCAAGGATATTTGCAGTTTGTTCAATGCGGATCGGTTAACGATTTATACTTTGAGCGAGGACAGATCGTTTCTGTCTTCCAGAGTAAAAACCGGACTGGATTCTTTTCAGGATCTTAAACTGCCGCTTTGTGAACGGAGCATCGCCGGATATGTCGGCTTGACCAAGGAAATGATTAATCTCGAAGATGTTTACAATAAACAGACGCTTAGAAACATTAATGAAAAACTGACATTTTTGCAGGAAGTCGACAAGCGTACCGGTTATCGTACCAAGCAAATGCTGGTTTCACCTATAGTATCGGCGGATGACAACACACTGATCGGCGTAATGCAGGTTATCAACAGCAAAGACGACAAACCTTTTTCTCCGCTGGTGGTCGATGGCGCCAGGGAAATTTCCCGAACACTGGCGATTGCGCTAAGACAACGTCAGAAATCTTTCAAATTACTTAAATCGAAGTATGATCACTTGATTCTGGATGCCATTATTTCCGCAGTTGATTTTGAACACGCAACACGAACAGCGCGTGAGAAAAAATGTGATCTTGAAGATGTGCTGATTGACCAATTTCAGATTGCGCCGTCTTTAATTGGAAAAGCGCTTGCTTCTTTTTTTGATGTCAAATATGAACCGTTCAAAAAGGATCGCATAAAACCATTGGACTTGTTGCGTAATTTAAAGCGGGATTATATCGAAGCCAGCGCATGGTTGCCGATTGATGATGGAAAAGACGGTTTGGTTGTATTGACGCTGGATCCGGATCGTATTAAGTCGCTGCGAATTGTGAATAATATTTTCCCCAAATATAAAGTCATCTATACCGTAACGACGCAACGTGAGTTTAAACAGACGGTTGATTTATTTTACGGCGGCAGTTACGAAGACATCGATACCGGTAACATCAATGAGATGCTTATCGGCATGGAAGATGAAAGTGAAGAAGTTTATGAGTTGGACGAAACATCCGCCGCCTCAGATAATGAACTGGTTAAACTGGTAAATAAAGTTATCATTGATGCCTATAAAATGGGTGTTTCGGATATACACGTCGAACCCTATCCCGGGAAGGAAAAAACTAAAATTCGATTTCGCAAGGATGGCTCGTTAATGCCTTATATCGAGCTTCCGGCGGGGTTGCGAAATTCACTGATTACACGCATTAAGATCATGTGTGATCTGGATATATCCGAGAAGCGGCGTCCACAGGACGGGAAAATCAAATTTAAAAAATTTGCGCCGCTGGATATCGAACTCAGGGTGGCGACAGTGCCATCGGCTGGCGGTTTGGAAGATGTTGTGATGCGTATTCTGTCGGCAGGGGAACCGATTCCATTGGATAATATGGGATTTACGCCACATAATCTTGAAGAACTGAAGCAAATTGTCAGCAAGCCCTATGGTTTGTTTTTTGTCTGCGGCCCCACCGGTTCAGGAAAAACGACTACACTGCATTCAATTCTGAAGTACCTCAATCGCCCTGAAACGAAAATATGGACGGCTGAAGACCCTGTTGAAATTACGCAAAGAGGATTGCGTCAGGTGCAAATGAATGTCAAAGCGGGGCTAACTTTTCCTGTTGTTATGAAAGCATTCTTGAGGGCTGATCCCGACATCATCATGGTCGGCGAAATGCGTGACAAGGAAACCACCAGCATCGGTATTGAAGCCTCGTTAACCGGTCACCTGGTTTTTGCGACACTACATACTAACAGCGCACCGGAATCTGTCATTCGTTTACTCGATATGGGAATGGATCCATTCAATTTCGCTGATGCGTTACTGGGTGTTCTTGCGCAGCGATTGGCTAAACGTTTGTGCAAAAAATGCAAAGAGCCGTATGTCGCTGAAGAGCGGGAAGTCAAATCATTACTCAATGAGTATTGTGAAGAGTTGAGAAATATAGATCACTTCAAACAAAATCCGGAATCTGCACTGGATGAGATACTGGAGAACTGGAAGAAGCTGTATGGTAATGAAAAAGGACAGATTGTCTTATATAAATCTGTAGGGTGTGATGATTGTGCTGGAACCGGTTATAGTGGACGTGTTGGTCTGCATGAGTTGCTGACCGCATCCGATGCGTTGAAGAAAAACATCCAGGAGCGCGCAAGAGTCGCTGACATGCTGGTAACGGCGCTTAGTGAAGGCATGCGCACTTTGAAACAGGACGGTATAGAAAAAGTATTGCAAGGCATTACCGACATTCATCAGGTCAGGATTGTTTGTATCAAATAAAATTCTGACCAGAATTTGTTGTGATTAATCTGCATTTGATGTGACAACAACTTTTATTCAATAGTATCAGACTCATGATGTTACACATTAAGAAGTGCGATAAGCTGTATTTTTTCTTTTTTATTCTGATTGCTGTCTCAGGTTTTAGATTGTCCGCAACATCCCAGGCGGCACAGTTGCTGGACATTCGTCCCCACGAAGCGGCAGATGAATGCAATGCTGAAGTTTCACAGATCAGAGTGACGGTTAACGGTGTTGCATATGGCGGTATGCTCACCATAGGTTTGTATGATGACCCTCACCATTTCCTGGTAAAGCAGGGAAGAAAACGGCATATACGAATTCCCGCCACCGATAAACAACATATCGTTTGCATTAATCTCGACAGGCATGGCACCTATGCTGTAGCAGCTTATCACGATCAAGATGCCGATCGTAAATTAAAGCGGCGCTGGAACATGTTGCCAGGCGAGCCTTTTGGATTATCCAACAACCCTCAACCGGTAATGGGTCTGCCAAAATTCAGTGATTCCGCCTTTACCACCCAAGGACTGGGCGCGGACATTACCATTAACCTGAACCAACCATGATCGATTAACTGAGTGCCCAAATTTCTAACCGGAATCTCAAGCCATGGTAGATATGCTTGCTCCGGGTAGATTGCAGGCGGAAAATTGTTGGCTAGCGGTTTGCAGGTATTGCATCACTATTTCAGAATTATTTGAGTAACGCGACAGATTTTCCAGTAAATGAAAATGCTGCTTCATCTTGTTGTCACTTCACTGGGAGCCTATCTGTTGCTGCTTTTGCTGATATTTTTGTTGCAATCTCATCTGCTGTATTTTCCAAAGGTTGAAAAAAATAGTCCGGTTACACCAGCCCAGCTGGGCTATAGCTTTGAATCGGTCAAATTCACAACTGCGGATAATGAAATATTACACGGTTGGTTTATTCCGGTATCGGATGCTGCAACAGGAACAGTACTTTTCTTTCATGGCAATGCGGGTAACATTGCGCACCGGCTGGAATATTTGCCGATGTTCCGGCAACTCAAGCTGAATGTATTCATCTTTGACTACCGCGGCTACGGACAGAGCAGCGGTTTTCCGACCGAAGCAGGGACTTATGCGGATGCATTGGCGGCATGGCAATATCTGACTGATACCAAGGGTATTTCCTCGTCGACAATTGTGCTATATGGCGAATCATTGGGTGGCGCAATTGCAGCATGGCTGGCGACACAAAAGCATGCAGCACTTTTGATATTATCTTCGGTATTTACATCCATACCGGATCTGGCCCAAACCATTTATCCTTTTTTGCCGGTACGCTGGATTTCGCGGTTTGAATACAATACGCTGGACTATCTCGAATCAGTTAATTGTCCGGTATTTGTGGCGCACAGTCCGCATGATGAAATCGTCCCTTTTTTGCACGGCGTCAAGCTGTTTGAAACCGTCAAAATGCCGAAACAATTCCTGAGCCTGGCTGGCGGTCATAATGAAGGGTTAATTTTTATGCGGGAAGAGTGGATTGCCGCGTTAGACGCTTTTGTAAAAATATATCTATACCGAGACAGTGCAACACAACTGCTTTTGCAGGAACAAAATCAATAAACTCAAATAAAACGCGGAATTAAAGTAAGTGCCTGACGGCATTCTGTTCAGCAACCAATTCCGCATAGCTTGTTTTCATTTTTTCTTTGTCAAAGTCGCTTAACTCAAGACCTTGTACGATACTGTAGTGACCGTTGCGACAAGTTACCGGATAGCTGTATACAACACCTTCAGGTATGCCATAGCTCCCATCGGAGGGAATACCCATGGATGTCCAATCATTTTCCCGGGTACCAAAAATCCAGTCCTGTATATGATTGATCACCGCGTTTGCGGCGCTTCCTGCGCTAGATTTGCCATGGCGCGCTTCAATAATCGCCGTGCCACGCTTTTGCACGGTGGGAATGAAATGCTCCGTAATCCAGTTATTGTCTGCTATCAGTGATTTGACCGGAATTTGATCAATCGTTGCCTGATTCAGATCAGGGTACTGAGTATTGGAATGATTGCCCCAAACGATCATTTTGCTGATATTGGCGACGGGACGGGAAAGTTTCTGTGCAACCTGAAACAAAGCGCGATTGTGATCGAGTCTGAGCATTGCGGAGAAATTGCGCGGATCAAGATCGGGTGCATTTTTCAAAGTGATATACGCATTAGTATTGGCAGGATTGCCAACAACAAGTACTTTGACGTTTCTGTCAGCGACTTCATTGAGTGCTTTGCCTTGCTCGCTGAAGATCGAACCATTCGCTTCCAGCAGATCTTTTCGTTCCATATTTTCGCCGCGTGGACGTGCGCCAATAAGTAAAGCTATCTCGGTATCCTTGAAAGCGATTCTTGGATTATCCGTCGTGATGAGATCGGACAGCAAAGGAAATGCGCAGTCCTGCAGTTCCATGACAAGACCTTCAAACAGTTGTTGCGCACCAGGAATATCGAGTAATTGCAAAATAACCGGCTGATCTTTGCCGAGCATGTCTCCTGCCGCTATGCGAAAGAGCAGGTTGTAGCATATTTGTCCTGTTGCACCAGTGACAGCAATTCGAACGGGCGATTTCATTTTCTTCCAATCCTCGAGAAATTCCTGAAAACTGTAAACCTACAGTTCTGGGGAAAAGTGTGACACGGCATTATACTTGTTATCCAAAGCGCGCGGAATACTGACCTTGGGTATTTAAGATGTTTTCAGTAGAAAAAATCTTGGCGATCAATCAATAACTGAAAACCTGATGGCGCCTTGTTAACGGCATTTTTGACGTATTTCCCGCGACAAGTCCATTTGTAGATGCCCAAAATTACCCGGAACCAAATAAAAACCAGGCAGTGAATACTGCCGAAGATTTGCTAACTGCACTTCAAACATCAGGTTGCGAAGTTGCTCACAATAAGCGTTGTCATTCAATTCCTTCGTGTTCAACGCCTGCCGTTCCACTTCTGCGTGCGAGAAGCGTATATTGTCCTGCCGCATTTTCTGTAGTTTTCTGACCATGGCTTCCTGTTTTTGTTGCTCGGTTGTTTCCCGTGGTGCAGGCAACTCAGTCAGATCAGAAATCATGGCGCCGGGTACGGGTGTTTTGCTGTATTGAGTCTGCCCCCACGGATCGCTCCATTGATAAATAGTTTCCGCGTAGATGTGCGGGAAATTACAGAGTGTTACAAGAACGACGAATTTTTTCATGATGCCAAAGTATCTTTATACGATTGCGGATGATTATGCGCCAGACATTACAACAACCTGCAATGTCCGCTTTTATTTGATGTTTATCCTTTCTGTTATTTTGATTTTGCGATCACAAGTATACGGTGAAGTTTTCTGTAAGTGAATGTGATTGGATAGATTACTTCCATATTCAGACTATTGCGTCCTTTCACAGCGTACATTCTGCGGGAAGAGTCGCCGGTAATCTATTGCAATAATGAAAAACCTGGAACCGATTGATACAACGTCTTTGTGATCAAAATAGGTTATTATTCAACTTAACTCATGGAAACCTGACAAGCGTGATGGAGAGAGTTTTTTCGATTTTGAAGCACCTATAGCACGGTTATGAAACAATAAATTGAAACTGCAGCAGTTGTATAGTTTTATGAAAAAATTACTGATCTTTTGTATTTGCTTATTCATAAGCGCATGTGCTGGAATTCAGCGACAGGCAGTCGAGCATCCCGGTGTGATGATTGATGTGAAGGAAGAAAACTTGCCTTGGTCTGCCACTTCTGTATCAGCCGCAGATGGAAATCCACCTGAAGAATTGTCCCCGGATGAAACGAACCAGCCGCATACTGAAGACAATCGGCGATACGAAGACAAGAAGCCGTTATGGCCGACTGAAACCGGTTATGCAACGTATTATGCTGCGAGTAATGAAGGTCTGACAACCGCCAGTGGTGAAACCTATGATCCACAACTGTTGACTGCGGCGCATAGGACAATTCCCATTGGCAGTATGGTGCGCGTGACAAATCCGGTTACACGGCAGCATGTCATCGTACGTATCAATGATCGCTGGGGTGGAGGCGGTGATCGGATAATCAATTTATCAAGGCAGGCTGCTGTTGAGTTGGGTTTTGGCTCGGCGGGAATGGTATTTGTACATCTTGAAGTCGAATCAGCCCCGCTGGAGCGTGATGCGGCCGGAATGTCGCGGCCAGTTCCGCTGCCTGAACGAATTAAAGATGATGGAACAAAACAGCACTCTGCGCTGAGTGTTTGTCAGAATGAAGCGGAAATACTCGGTCTTACCGGAGATTTTTATCGCTACCATGTGCTTGGCTGTCTGGCCCGAAGTAAATAGCCTATAAGGCAGATAATCAGTTTCCCGAGTCTCGGGTTTATTGTTTTGCGGGAGGATTGATTTGTGTTGAAAGCACGTCGATCATCTGCCTTAGTGAGACCAATTCTGTTTCAAGGCGTATAACCTGTGATTTCAGTTCAATAAAATCACTTTCTGTTACAGTGCTCTCAGTTGAACGATGCATTTCTCCTCGCTCTGCCGGAAGGTCATGATGTATTTCAGGCATGCCTGACAGTAGATGCATCCAGCGGTTTTCCCGTGAACCCGGTTGACGCGGTAATTTCACCACCAGACTACCTTCGCGGCGTTCGGCCAGTTCTTCCAGAAAGCTTTCCACTGAAGAAATGTCAGCGAATTTATGCAACCGTTCGCTATTAATGCGCAATTCTCCGGCTGTTTGCGGTCCACGCAGCATTAATGTGGCGATCAGCGCAACGGATTGAGATGGAATTTTTAGAATGCGCTCCATATTATGCGAAAACTTGTCCGCGCGCCCGCTACTGGTCTCGGTTACAAGTGCTTGGCGTATTAAATTGTCAATGGCTGAACGTACTTCCGCCAGCGATGCATTCATCATTGGATCGCGGCTGGATTTCTGGTTGCAGCCGGAAACCAGCGCGTTGAGCGTTAGCGGATAAATGTCAGGTACCGTATGCTGTTTTTCAACCAACACGCCAAGCACGCGTGTTTCAATCAACGAAAGTACAGAAAGGGGAATGTCAATCATGATTAAAACTCTGTCTAAAAAAGCTCAAGTGTAACACCTGGAGCGCGTCTTCTAGCTGAAGTGTTCATAGTCTCTCGACATTGTTTCATTTATTCCTCGTGAATCATCATCAACATCTGTCCGGCGGCCACAAATCCGCCTTCCTGACAGAAGATCTGACGTATGGCGCCGCTGACGGGTGCCTCGACCATGAATTCCATTTTCATCGATTCGACAACGACCAGCGGCGCTCCCTGCGTAACACGATCTCCCTCGGTAACCAGTATTTTCCAGACGGTACCGGTAATATGCGCACCGATAACATGCATGCCCTCAGGCAAATCCAGCTCGCTTTGTATAGAGGCATCATCGAGACCGTCTTCCGTCAATTCGCTTAAGTATTCCGGTTGCCCATTTTTTCGCCAACGCTCGCGTTCCGCATCAAAAGCGGCTTGCTGAGTGAGCTTGAATGTCTGAATAGATGCGCTGTTTTGCTGTATAAACTGATTGTATTCCCGCAGACTAAACATCGTTTCTTCTATGCGCAGTTTGAATTTTCCGGCGATAAAATCCTTGCGCAGCTTGAGCAGTTCGCTTTCGCTGACCGGGTAAAAGCGGATCTGATCAAAAAAGCGCAACAGCCAAGGCTTTCCATCCTTGAAATCACTGGTTTGACGAAAACGGTTCCACATTTGCACCGTGCGCCCGACAAACTGATAGCCGCCCGGACCCTCCATGCCATAGATGCATAGATAGGCGCCGCCAATACCGACAGCATTTTCCGGGGTCCAGGTTCTTGCCGGATTGTATTTTGTGGTAACCAGACGATGACGCGGGTCGACGGGTGTTGCAACCGGCGCACCGAGGTACACATCGCCGAGTCCCAGCACCAGGTAGGATGCATCAAAAACAATACGCTGTACGGCTTCGATGCTGTCCAGACCGTTAATGCGGCGGATAAATTCGATATTGCTCGGACACCATGGCGCGTCGCTGCGCACGGATTGCATATATTTTTCAATGGCCAGCTTTGTCGCTGCGTCATCCCAGGATAATGGCAGATGAACAATACGCGAAGGAATGCTCAGATCATCAATTCCGGATAGTTGTGCTTCAGTGTCGATCAGAAATTGCAACAGCCGGTCACGCGGCAGGCATTGAGCGTCATAGTGTATTTGCAGCGACCGGATGCCCGGCGTCAGGTCAATGATTCCCGAAAGGAAACCGGCTTCTTGTGCGTGCTGAATACTGTTCATTAAAGCGTGCGCGCGCAACCTGAAATTGAAATCCAGTACGACCGGACCATATTCGATTAACAGATACTTGTCACCAGCTTGACGATAAATGACCGCAGGCGCGTGCGTACTTTCAGGGATGGTGTGTAAAACGGGATTTCCCGGTGCGGAGGGTATTGCGGATATGGCTTCCTGTTCAGGGAAGCTGATTTGCGCGATGGCTGCCTCGACATGATGCGCCATTGTTGCCGCCTGCTCCATTGACAGCGGATAGAAGCGTACTGTATCACCAGGCTTCAATTGTCCCAGTTTCCATAATTCAGCGTGGACAACCGTCGCCGGACAGACAAAACCGCCCAGACTCGGGCCATCGGGGCCGAGAATGACAGGCATGTCTCCGGTGAAGTCAATGGTGCCGATCGCATACGCATTATCATGAATGTTGGAAGGATGCAGGCCCGCCTCGCCGCCATCGCTGCGCGCCCATTCCGGTTTGGGGCCAAGCAGCCGGATGCCGGTGCGGTCGGAGTTGTGATGTACAGTCCATGACGTGCTGAAAAATACTTGAATATCGGCTTCGGTAAAATAATCGGGCGCGCCATGCGGACCATACATAACCCCGATTTTCCAATCGTTGCTATAACGCGGTGTTGAATGCTGTGTTAAGAATCGCTGCTGGTGGTAACCGGTTTCCTGAATATGCAATACGTCATTACTGTGCAGCGGGCGTCCTGTATGTCCGCCAAACTGCCCCTGAATGAATGTCGATTTGCTGCCCAGGTATTCGGTTACCCGGATTCCGTCCTGTATGGCCAGATAAGTGCGGCAACCGTGCCCGGTAGTTTTACCAAACTTGAGTATGGCGCCGGTTTTTACTGCATGCGACTGCCATGGCGGCAGCGCTTTGCCGTCGAGATGCGCTTCAATTTCCGCACCTGTGATCGCAATGACGCTGTCGCAGTTAAATCGTAGCGTTGGACCGGAAAAAGTGATTTCCAGTCCAGCCTTATCCGGGGGATTGCCGACAAGCTGGTTTGCCAGACGAAAAGCGAGCGCATCCATAGGACCGGAAGGCGGGACACCAATCTGCCAATATCCAAGCCGCCCGGGATAATCCTGTATCGTGGTTTGCACACCGGGACTTAACACATCGATGGTGTGTGGGTAATAGCGGAAGCTATCCAGGAATCTTGTGTTGTGTTGCCCTGCATGAAATGTCGTGCTGCCCAGTATCTGGGTAAGGTATTCCAAATTGGTTTCAATACCCTGAGCGATGACTTGGTCAAGCGCCTGCTGCATGGCCGAAATCGCTTGTTCCCGTGTGGATTCATGCACAATAATTTTCGCCAGCATGGGATCATAAAATGGGGAGATATCGATACCGCGCTCAATCCAGGTCTCAACGCGCGCAGTGGCTGGAAACCGGACATCGGTCAGTAATCCGCTGGACGGCTGGAAATTGATGGCGGGATTTTCGGCATAAAGACGAACCTGAATCGCGCTGCCTTTAACGTTTATTTTGCAGGTTTCAAGGGGTAGCAAATCAGCGGATGCCTGACGTACCATCCATTCCACCAGATCAACGCCAGTTACCATTTCGGTGACACCATGTTCGACCTGAAGCCGCGTATTTACTTCAAGAAAATAAAATGTGTTGCTGACGGCATCAACCAGAAACTCCACGGTGCCTGCGGATTGGTAATTGACCGATCTGCCGAGCCGGATTGCTGCGTCAATGAGTGCTTGCCGCAGATCGGTCGAAAGATTCGGTGCGGGCGTTTCTTCGACGACTTTCTGATTACGGCGCTGCATTGAACAGTCGCGTTCACCTAATGCGATGACGCTGCCTTTGCCGTCACCAAAAATCTGCACTTCGATATGACGCGCCTGTTCGATATATTTTTCGAGAAAAATACCGGCATCCTTGAAATGATTCTGCGCAAGAAATTTTACGGCGTCGTAGGCTTCGGTTAATTCTGTCTTGTTCCAGCATAACCGCATGCCAATGCCGCCGCCACCCGCGGTGCTTTTTAGCATAACCGGATAACCGATATGCCCAGCGGCATGCAGCGCTTCATCGAGATGGTTCAGCAAACCCGTTCCCGGCAGCAGGGGAACCTGGTTTTTTGTGGCAAGTTCGCGAGCGGTATGTTTCAGTCCAAAAATCCGGATCTGTTCGGCGGTGGGCCCGATGAAGCGGATTTGATGCGTTGCGCATTGTTCCGCGAAATCGGCATTCTCGCTCAGAAAACCATATCCGGGATGGATGGCCTGGGAGCCGGTTTGTCGTGCAACGTCCAGTATTTTATCGGTACGCAGATAGCTGTCCGCTACTGCACCATCACCAATACAAAAAGCTTCATCGGCTTCGGTGACATGGCGCGACAAGGCATCCGCATCGGTATAAACCGCCACACTTTTAACACCGATACGGCGCAACGTGCGTATGATGCGGCAGGCGATTGCACCGCGATTGGCAATCAGTATTTTATCGAACATAGCGCTGGTATCCTCTGCAATATCAATTCCAAACCAGCAAACGGATTGGTGTCGGGTTGTAGGCGTTACACGGATTGTTCAGTTGCGGGCAGTTGGAAATCAGTATGATGACATCCATTTCAGCGCGCATTTCAACGTACTTGCCGGGCGCTGAGATACCATCGTCGAATTCAAGCCTGCCGTCTTCGGTGACCGGCACATTCATGAAAAAATTAATGTTGCTTGGCAAATCCCGTTTGCTCATGCCGCGTTGTTCGCAAAGCGGATCGTGCGCCAGTGCATGCAGGAAATTATCCCGGCAACTGTGCATCGGATATTTGTCCAGCGCATAACGGACGGTATTGCTCTCCGCCGAACAGGCGCCACCCAGTGTGTCATGCCGGCCACAGGTATCCGCGACAATAGTCAGCATGACATTGCCGTAATTCGAATAAAGTCTGCTGCCCGTGGTCAGGTAAAGCTGATTCTGCCGGCGTATGGTGTCGCTGGCGCTGTAACGTTCCAGTGCCTGACGCGCATTAAAAAACAGCGTATCAACCGCCTGGTTACCTTCCAAATCGACGATACGGAATATTTGACCGGCGTTGACTTGTTTAACCCAGGGTTCTCCTGCCGCGCAGATTTCATCCACCACCGCAGTGGCGGGATCAAGATGGCTTTCTGTTAATTGATGTGCATTCATTATTCCCCTCCGTGATCTTTTGTGCTGTGCAGGCAGTGTCGATGCGTATTTTGGCGCGCCCGTACATTTTCAGAGATATCTTCGCATTCAGTGGCGAAATCAGGTGGCGTGCTGAACAATGCCAGATTAATCGGACCCGGATGATATTGATCCGCCGGATCGAGTGGATGCGGTGCGGTAGAGAGTGCTATCAGCGTATTCATTTCGAAACGCAGATCAACATAATCACCGGCTGCGCTGTTATCTGGATGGAAGCGCAATGCTCCGTTTTTATCGGCGGTTACTTTGCTGAAAAAATTGATATTGGCGACGATGTCACGCTTATTCAATCCCCATTTACCCAATTCGATCAGCATGCCGTCCAATCCGTTGCGATGCATGTTGTTGCGATGTTCCTGGTAGCGTGAAACACCATATTTTTGCCGGGTCAGTTCGGCGTCGCTCAGTCCGCAGACCGTATCATGCCAGCCTACCGTATCCGCAGTGATACAACAGAATATTCGCCCCATATCAGAATGACAGGCATGGCCTTTAGTCAAATAAAATGTATGCTGCGATTTGAGCGTATCAGCCATGTTGTAGCGTTCCAGCTTCTCCTCCTGGTTGTAAAACAATACGGATACATTGGCGCCACCATCGATGTCTGTCAGCCGCAGTGTCATTCCACGCCGGATTATGCCGGACCAGTGACCGCCTCCCGGGACATGTTCCTGCCAGAGAAAGTGTTGTTCGTTCATTTTGGACTCCTTCTTATCGATGTCAGCTTTTTTTGCCGGCTGGCATGCGGATTCTGTTTATGATGATGGATAACGTGGTGATGCTCAGGATGCTGCCAAGCACCAGCGGTATTGCCCATAACTGCCACCAGGGCGCGTCAGGTGAAACCGCATAAGTGCGCGGCCAGGCGATATTGACGAATTCAAAAACCGACCAGATAAACGCCACTGTATTGATCACCAATCCCCACACACCCAGCCTAAGCTCGCCGAGCGCCGGATTCCAGCGTCCGGTCAACCGGGTATACAGACCGACGCCGGTAGTCATGGCGAACATGGCATATAACCCGCCGGTACCAAAAGCTATCACTGTTGCAACAGCGCCGTCATTTAGCCCGAGCAACAGCCCCAGGCCGGACAGGGTAACGGTGCATAGAATGGCATTGCGTGGTGTTTTGTTAGCTGTAACATGACTCAGTATCGTGGGCATATTGCCTTCGCGCGCCATTGAAAAAACGATGCGCGAGGTGTATTTGACGACAGACGCACCGCAGGCCAGAAAGGCGATCATGACAATGCCGGAGAACGGTTTTTCTATCCACTGACCAAACCGGTCCGCAATCAGTGGTGTTACCGGGTCCGCCGTTTTGCTGGCGTTTGTCAGTGCTTCATGGTCAAAGGCCAGAATCAGTGAAGCTGAATTAAATAATACGACAGCGCCGACAGCGCTTAATGCCAGGAAAATGGCGCGTGGCACCATCCGCTTGGGTTGATGCGTTTCCTCAGCAGTTGTGGAGCAGGAATCAAAGCCGATAAAAGCCCAGCCGGCTATTGCGAGTGCGGCCAGAAATGCAGCCGTTTCAGTAGGGGCTGTGCCTGAACCCATATGCTGAAATAGTTCGGAAAATCCATATTGACGGAAAAAAAAGAATAACAACAACGCAATGCCGAATGATCCTATGATTTCTGCGTAAACACCCAATGCGATTAGTGTCTTGAAGATATTGACATGCGCCAGATTGAGCAGGGCGCACAGCAACAGAAAAGCAGCGCCCCATAACACCATGGATATTCCACTGCTATCCAGCGCGCCCGAGAAGGTTGCCAGCCAAATGCCGCCTGTATACGCTGTCGTGGTCAGCATGGCGATTGCAGAGCAGACATAGATGACACCCGCGTATTGACCGGTTATCGTACCACCCAGTTGTCGCGCCCATTTGTAAGCGCCGCCTGCAATCGGAAACTGCGAAGCGAGTTCGGCATAAACAGTGGCGACCATTAATTGCATGACCAGACAGATGGCCAGTGCGGCAAACCAGCCGCCGCCGGTAACGGTAGTCTGAACGCCGATAATGGCATAAAGGCCAACCACGGGGGAAACAACAGCAAAGCCCATAGTGAAGCTGTGCCATACGGTCATGCTGCGATTAAGCGTATCTGTCGCGGACGAATTACTGTCCGCAGGCGTGCATGAATTTTGTTTTAATAGGGTTGTCATGATCGAAGACTCCTTTGGCAGAGGTTTGAGTGTACGACTGCTGCGCACAACGTCAACCGCGCCTTATTGCGGAATAAATTCCCGGAACTCAGAAAGTATGCAATAGCCATTGTAATGGACACCATGCATATGCCTATCTCCCGGGCTTTTATCCCTCCGTGGAGTCTCGCTGTTTGAAAGAAGCTTTTATGAAGAAGCGCGAGACCGGAAACTCTCGAACCAGACGCTAGTGAAGACATCGACTGAAACGTAATGTTCAGAATCAGTCACTACACAATAGCCGGAACCCTAGTTTCCAATTTGTATCAAACTCAAATTCGATTTCAGGCTATCAAAATTTTCAAACTAATGCAATATTTTGTGGCAAGTATTACTTGCGTAAAATTGGGGGTACGGGGTAAGTGAAAACAGACAGACAACAAAACCATTTTGTACGATTCATCCGGTACACTGTGAATTTCGACGGTGAGTTTATGTGTCGGTGATGAATGCAAGCGGCTGCATCGTATACAATAGGTGCGAGGTGACTGAATCACATGTCTACTCAAGTGCGTTGTGAAAAGGATGGTTATGAATTTTATCAGGTTGGCTTTTTTAATGTTGTGGCGCGACTGGCGAGCCGGTGAGCTTTATATTCTCGTGCTGGCGCTTGTTGTTGCAGTCAGTGGTATGACCACTGTCGGTTTTTTTGCTGATCGTGTGGAAAAAACTTTGTCGCAGGAAAGTAATCAATTGCTGGGTGCGGATTTATTAATCACTTCCACACACCCGTTATCCGAGCAATATTCCCTGGAAGCCCGGCAGCGTGGACTTAAAACGGCGACAATCATCAAGTTTCCGAGCATGGTTTCCAATGGAGAAACCAATCAGCTGGCGGAAATCAGGGCGGTATCCGAAGAATATCCGTTGCGCGGAAAATTATATCTTGCAGGCACATCAGCAGATCCCGAAAAACGTATTGCACAGAGTATTCCGGAGTCAGGTACGGTCTGGATCGACGAAAAACTGCTTGCGCGTATGGCATTAAAGCGTGACGAGCAGGTTGAAATCGGTGCGGCACAATTTAAGACAACAGCACTGATAATGCGCGAACCGGATCATTCGGTCGGCTTTATCCGCATGGCGCCACGCGTGATGATTAATGCTGCCGACCTGCCTGCTACCGAACTTATTCAGGAGGGTAGCCGTGTTACCTATCAATTGCTCATAGCCGGCGATTTCCGCAGCGTGGAGAGTTTTCGCAATTGGGCCGAAAACCAGATCACATCTATCGAGCGTATTGAAGGAATACGGGATGCAAGGCCCGAGATCAAATCGGCGCTCGAGCGCGCCGAAAAATTCCTGAATCTGGCTGCTCTGGTGAGTGTCGTGCTTGCCGCTGCTGCTATCGCGTTGGCGGTGCGCCGATTTACTTTGCGCCATCTTGACGGCTGCGCCGTCATGCGCAGCATGGGCGCAAGTCAAAATGGTTTATTTAATCTCTATCTGTATTACTTTACTGTACTTGGCATCATAGCGAGCACAGTGGGCTGTATTTTTGGTTTTGCCGCCCAGGAAATTTTGTCGACATGGCTATCCGGACTGGCGGATACAGCAATATCGTTGCCCAGCTGGTTGCCGGCACTTCATGGTTTTCTGATAAGCATAGTGCTGTTGCTCGGATTTGCTTTGCCGCCAGTACTTAATCTGCGTAGCGTTTCCGCATTACGGGTATTGCGTCGTGACATCGGATTACCCAACACCTACAGTATTTCGGGTTATTTATTGGGCCTGATCATTTTATCGCTGTTATTCATATGGAAAGCGCAGGACTTGAAACTGGGGCTTTACATTATCGCCGGGTTCATTATTGCCATTGGTGTGTTTGGTTCGATCGGCTGGGTTCTGGTCAGGCTTTTGGCCGGTCTTCGGCATCAGGCAGGCGGAGCCTGGCGTTACGGTCTTGCCAGCATTCGTCGGCGAGCAGGATCCAGTATCATTCAGGCGGTTTCTCTTGGCCTTGGATTTATGGCTTTACTGGTATTGACCTTGGTTCAGGACGATTTGATCAAGGATTGGCACACAACCCTGCCGCCAGATGCGCCAAATCAATTTCTCGTCGGCATTCAGGAAGATCAATTGCCGTTGCTGGAATCCTTTTTTGATCGCTATGATACAGCTCATCCCCCTGTTTTTCCGATGATACGCGCCCGGTTGACCGAAATTAACAACCGCAAAGTCAAACCTGAGGATTATGATGATCCGCACGCTGCGAATCATATCCGGCGTGATTTTAATTTATCCTGGACCAATGAATTGCCTCGGGATAACCAGCTGGTAAATGGCGAGTGGTGGGATACCGACGGCAACGAAATATCTGGAACAGAAGCCGCGCTTTCGCTGGAACAAGGCATAGCACGCACTTTGCACGTCAAGCTTGGGGATCGATTGACTTTTGATGTCGCGGGCAATGCTTTTACCGGAACCATCACCAGTCTGAGAAAAGTTGACTGGGATTCGTTTCGCGTGAATTTCTTTGTTGTCGCTCCGCCTGGTTATTTGGACAACTACCCGGTGAGTTATATCACCAGTTTTTATGTGCCGGCAGCGGAATCCCAGATGATGCATGAGCTGGTGCGGGAATTTCCGAATATTCTGGTCATTGATGTTGCTACGGCAGTCAGGCAGGTACAGGAAATGATTCAGCAAGTATCCCGCGCCATCGAATTTGTTTTTTTATTCACGCTGCTTGCCGGATTTATTGTATTGTATGCGGCCATAGCCGCAACCCAGGACGAGCGAATCTATGAAGCGGCTATTTTTCGCACACTGGGTGCAAGGCGCGAACAATTAACACGCGCCTGGGCTGCCGAGTTTGTTATTCTGGGCGGTCTGGCCGGACTATTTGCCTCGGCTGGGGCAAGCCTTCTGGGCTATACCATTGGCAGTCACGTTCTGCATTTATCCTACAGCTTCAATCCCTGGGTCTGGGCGGTTGGTATCGGTACAGGCAGTATAGGCGTATTAATCGCAGGTATAATGGGCACGCGGAGTACCTTGACGACACCGCCGTTGTTGATTCTACGCAAAATCGGATAAATGTTGCTGTGGATACAATTGTCACCCCAATCCCATTACCCGGAAGAGCATCGCCAAGGCTTCGGTCATTGCCGCCATTGAGCGTATACATCCATATTCCCTGGTGTTTGAAAAAATGCCCATACTGTGACTTTAATTCACATGCATTGAGAAAAGCGGATGAATTTCCCGAAGATGCTTATGTCAATGCAGTGATTCGCGATCTGGAATCCGCTTTGCCTCATGTCTGGGGACGGCAAGTCACCAGTGTTTTTTTTGGCGGCGGAACACCAAGTTTATTCAGCGCGCAATCTATTGATAAAATACTGACAGCAATACGGACCTTACTGCCGCTGGAGCCTATGGCGGAAATCACTTTGGAGGCCAACCCGGGAACTTTCGAGGCGCTGAAGTTTGCTGAATTCCGCTCCGCCGGAATCAATCGCTTGTCTGTCGGCATACAAAGTTTTAATTCACAGCATCTTCGTGCGCTGGGTCGAGTGCATGACGATGACGAGGCATACAGCGCAGTAGCTATCGCACAGAACATTTTTGACAATGTCAATCTGGATTTAATGTATGCATTACCTGGACAAACAGTAGAGGAGGCGCGCCGGGACGCTGAAATTGCCTGCTCTTTTGGCGTTGCACATTTATCCATCTACCATTTGACATTGGAGCCCAATACACTGTTTCATCGTTTTCCGCCAGCATTGCCCACGGATGAACAATCGGCCGATATGCAGGATCAAATCGAGTATATCCTGCGTGAAAATCACTACACGCATTATGAGACTTCCGCTTTTGCGCGCCGTGGACGGGAATCTTTCCATAACACAAATTACTGGTTATTCGGCGATTATCTCGGTGTGGGCGCCGGTGCGCACAGCAAGATCAGTTTTGCTGATAAAATCATTCGCCAGATGCGATTCAAGCAACCCAGAACCTATTTGGAGAAAGCAGTGGACGGCTCGATCTCCGCCGCTCCAGCGATACAAACGCAGTTCGAATTAAAACCGGCTGATCGCAGCTTTGAATTCATGATGAATGCGCTGCGTTTAACCGGCGGATTCGAAAGTGTATTGTTTGAGGAACGCACCGGGATGCCACTACCTGTTATTCTTCCGGCACTAAACGAAGCGGAACAGCGTGGGCTGATCGAACGCGACCATCGTCGCATTACCCCAACCTTAATGGGTAGGCGTTTCCTGAATGATCTGCTGCAGATCTTTCTACCCATCAAGAATCAGTAGCCAATATTTTAACGACAGACGAAAGGAACGCAGGCGTGGCCTATGTAAAACCTGAGGAGATTGTTGAGAATATGCTGCAGGCAGGCGCCAGCAAAGCGAATTTGCCGGTCGGTAGCTTATTGTTACGCGGTTTTTTGGCCGGAGCATTTCTAGGGTATGCGACTACACTGGCCATTACCGCCGCAACGCAAACAGGCTTGGGTATAATCGGCGCCATTGTTTTTCCGGTTGGCTTTGTCATGATCATCCTGCTCGGTCTGGAACTGGCAACGGGGAATTTTGCGCTTATACCCATCGCCGTACATGATGGACGTACTCGTTTTGTGCGACTACTTAACAACTGGACGTGGGTTTTACTTGGTAATCTAATCGGAAGCGTCAGCTATGCCTTGTTATATTATGTCGTTATGACCAAAATGGGGCATATTGATTCTGCGACGCTTCCTGTGGTGCAGCGTATTGTCGAAATTGGTGAAACTAAAACCCTGGGGTATGCACAATACGGTTTAGCCGGTACTGTATCGGCTTTCAGCAGCGCATTACTATGCAACTGGATGGTTACGCTGGGTGCGGTAATGGCATTAGCATCCACCACGACAGGCGGCAAGATTGCCGCCATGTGGTTACCGATCATGACTTTTTTTGCTTTGGGTTATGAACACGCTATCGTAAATATGTTCGTTATCCCTGCTGCTATGTTGTTTAACGGCAATATCACCTTTGCAGACTGGTGGTTATGGAACGGTCTGCCGGTTTTGGCCGGAAATATTGCCGGTGGCATGTTTTTTACCGGCTTTTTGTTGTATTGGACGTTTGGTTCTGCACATACAAGATAATTATTCGCTCGCAAATGCATTCGCCCGGTAAATTAAAGATAACGACAGATGCGAATTGGCTTGCGTTAAAGGAGGCGATGCGAGGCAGTACAGATGGAATGCAGAGATTCAAAATAGATGAATTCAAGTATGTTCTCTGGTGGTCGTATACTATTGGCAGTTTGGCAGGACATAATGCGATTTGTGCGGCAGGTTTTATACAAAAGATTATGAACACGATTGAAATTTAAGTATTTCAAGTAATTCGATCAGACGTTCGTTTGAAGCGGGAAGAAATTATTAATAATTTTTTGAATAGTGGAAAAATCAAACAATGCACCAGGATAAGGCAACAATACGCGATCAGCTAGAACTTATTTTTCAGGATACTTTTGTAGAAAGTAATCTTGCTTTTTCAATGGATACTCGCCGGGATGATGTCGCAGAATGGGACAGCTTAAGTCATATCAGACTGTTAACTGCTATTGAAGCAAGCTTTGGCGTTCAGTTTGATTTGGAAGAGATTGTCAGCATGACATCAGTGGCTGCTATTGTCGATCTTCTGTATGAAAAACTAAATTAACTCTGGTTTATTCCACAAGTATTTCTCCATGCATGACCTTCCTTGGCTGCTCAAGTCTGCTGATGATTTCAATGAACGCTGCGCTCGATTGCTGAATCATGCATCGCCTGATGCTGAAGCGCAATTGCTTGCCAATTACGCCTTATCCATCAATCAATCCAACCGGTTATATCAAACATTACAGAAGTTCGATCCGGAAAAGCGTGCTATTTTCTCCAGAAACTTAATTCCATTCAAATTGGGAATAGTCAGCAACGCAACCATGGATTTGATGATACCCGCCATGATTACTGCCGCCTTACGCTACGGGATAGAACTGGAAGTCATTCGAGCTGATTTTGGGCAGGTAGCGCAGGAAGCGTTTGATCCAGCTTCGAAGCTTAACCAGTCGAATCTGGACGCGGTACTGCTTGCACTGGATTACCGTGCTTATTCGGTCCTGGTGAATGAGCCTGAGTATTCCGGGGGAAATGATCCTGGCCTTGATGCACTCGGCTACTTGCAGCAGATTCAGCAGTCTTTTGCACTGAACGGCAAGACAATTTGCATCGTACAAACACTGGCGCATCCGCCGTATGAATTAAGTGGGAATCTTGATGCACAGCTGAGCGGTTTACTTCGGAAATCGTTGAATGTGTTTAATTCTGCGCTGATTGAAAATATAAAAAACAGCGCGGATGTTCTGTTCGATGTCGCAACATTAGCCAATACTGTCGGAACACATCAATGGTTCGATGAGCGACAATGGTATATGTCAAGAGTGCCCATAGCCAATGGTTATATACCCCTTTATACGGACTATCTGGCAAAACTGCTCGCGGCGATTCGCGGAAAAAGTAGAAAGTGCCTTGTTCTGGATCTGGATAATACGCTTTGGGGCGGTGTAATTGGTGATGACGGCTTAGAAGGCATTCAGATCGGTCAGGGGCATCCGGTCGGTGAATCTTTTCTGGCAATTCAGCAGTGGGCAAAATCCTTAAAAGCTTTAGGAATCATTCTGACAGTGTGTTCCAAAAACGACAAAGTTGTTGCGCTGGAGGCTTTTCAGAAACACCCTGGAATGCTGCTTAAAGAAGATGATTTTGCAGTCTTTATGGCTAACTGGGAAGACAAGGCTTCCAATATTCGCAAAATCGCCGCGATATTGAATATTGGCATGGACGCAATGGTTTTTGTTGACGATAATCCGGCGGAACGCGAAATTATCCGAACGATGATACCTGAAATAAGTGTGCCGGAGCTGCCCAAAGATCCTTCACAGTTTCTACGCGTTCTATGTGCAGCGCGCTACTTTGAGAAAATCGATTTTACGACGGATGACGCGCAACGCAATGCGCAGTATGCAGATAATGCGCGACGTCAGGCTATGCTGCAAAAGGCTCCCAGTCTGACGGATTATTTGATTTCATTGGAAATGAAAATACATTTTGCGCCATTTAACGAAACCGGGCGCAAACGTATCGTGCAACTCATTAACAAGACAAATCAGTTTAATTTGACAACCCGGCGGTATACCGAGGCTGATGTGCTTGGATTTGAAAAATCCGGCAGCTATTTAACGCTACAGGTACAATTGCAGGACAAGTTTGGTGATAATGGTATGATCAGCGTGGTGATCTGTAAGAATGCGGGCGATTGCTGGGAGATTGATACCTGGCTGATGAGTTGCCGTGTGATCAAGCGCCGCGTGGAAGAAGCGGTTTGTGATGAGCTGGTGGCGATTGCACGCTCAAAAGGCATTGAAAAGCTACGCGGTTATTATCGTCCAACCGAAAAAAACAAACTGGTCAAGAATCATTATCAGCAGCTGGGATTTGTACTGATTTCCTCGGATGGCTCGGAAGATATTTGGGAACTCGAAACCGAACACTATCAACCCAAGCATCCGCCTATAGCAATTCAAAACAGTTTACTTGACCAAACTACTCATGAACGATCAGAAATCGACGGATAAAACACTGCTGACAAGCATAAACCAGCATGATATTGATGATGTTGCCGAGTTTCTGCATTGCCATATGAATAATCGTTTTACAGCTCTGGAGTGGAAACGGGGCATCAGTAGATCGTGGTTGCAGGATGCACCCAATTTTGGCTTCATGTTAAAGCACGAAAATGAAATTGTGGGTGTTTTATGCGCAATTTACTCGGAACAACCCGTCAAGGATGGCATTACGAAGCGGTTCTGTAATCCGCATAGCTGGTGCGTATTAGCTGATTTTCGTGCGCGCAGTATCGACCTTGTGCTGGCATTGATACGTCAGAAAGGTTACACATTCACCATGCTGTCGCCCAATAAGGACGGCATTGAGATTTTCAAATTTTTGAAATTTAAACCGCTGAATAATGAGGTTGCGATATTCCTGAATATACCGGTTGTTACCAAAGCCAGTGAAGTCATACGCCAGCAGGAAATTACACAAATTAGAGCGTTGTTGCCGCAACAGGCTGCGCAGCATTATGTTGACCATGCCGATTTTCCCTGGCTGAATTTTCTGTTTTTTAAAAATGGAGATCGTTATGGTTTTCTGATTTTAAAAAAACAAATCCATAAAAGACTAGCCAGCGCCTGGATTATATATGTCAGTGATGCGGCATTATTCCGGCAGTGCTGGCCGGCTATTCGTACCGCTTTGCTGCTCAGGCACGGATTTTTTTTCAGCAAGATTGAATCCCGTCTTCTGGATCAGCCAATGAAGACCTTATTAAAGCCGGAACGTGGTCATCAGAAATTCTATCTCAGCGACGAAGTGCCCGCTGAATGTGTGCAGAATTTGTACAGCGAGCTGGTAACATTGAATTTATAACGCGCCAGTGTGGCGCAAGAAATGCCATTCAATTTGAATTATCATATTTACGCCGATTGATCGCATAATCAGAAATAGCTTTTCTCCAAGGCAGTGCCAGCATACCCCGCAAACGCTCGACTTGTGCCGGATCCCGATAACCGCTGATGCCGATCACCATGCCCTGATGATTGCCTTTGGGCTGATCCCGATAAGTGCCCGATAATCGATCCCAGCAGGAAAGATTGAAACCGAAATTACTGTTCGCTTCATCCGTTTTGATCGAATGATGAACGCGATGCATGTCCGGTGTAACCAGAAACCAGCGCAATATCCGATCCACTCTGCCTGGCAATTGTATATTGCTGTGATTGAACATGGCGGCGGCATTCAGCAATACCTCGAATAGCACTACCGCTAAAACGGGCGGTCCCAGCAGCAGAATGGCAGCCGCCTTGATGAGCATGGATAAGATGATTTCGATGGGATGAAACCGTATACCAGTTGTCAGGTCGTAATCAAGATCAGCATGATGGACCCGGTGCACGCGCCATAAAATCGGAACAGCATGCATCATGACATGCTGCAGGTAAATAATAAAATCCATTGCCACAACCGAAATGGCGATAGCGACAGGCAAGGGCATTGGATAATAATTCAATAACCCCCAGCCCTGGTGTTGCACAAAAATGGCGACACCAACAGCTCCGGCCGGAAATATCAGACGCAGCACAACGCTGTTAATCACTACCAGACCGAGATTACTCGTCCAGCGAAGCTTCTTCGAAATAGTCAGAATGCGGCAAGGCGTGATTTGTTCCCAAGCCGCCATGAGAAAGAAAACACCAAAAAAAGCAACCAGTTTAACAATGAATTCGTTATGGATTATCCATTCGTGCCAGCTCATGCCATGCTTTCCGTATCTGGTTCAAGTATCAGTTGCAAAGCGAAAAATAATGCGCAAACTATCATTCTGGGCGGATTAAAGTCAAACCTCTGAGGGGCGGTCAATGCCCTGTGTGCCGAAGCAAAGATGCAATAATCATCAGCAAAGGAGAGGAAAACCAGCCTTTATTCTCAAATGAGTCCTTTTATCCCGGAAGCGATTTGTATTGCAATGAAATCTTCGTCGTGTGTTTGGTGTTTTAGTAGAATCATTCGTTCTTTTTCTTCATTTTCCGGTTCAGCCAGCGCCACAGGTAGCTGTCGGGCATAACCTCGCCGTTGATGCTGTAAGTCAATGTTCTGGGATTGTTCAAAAGTTCGGCCAGCGCGCTTCTGGCAGATGGTCGTCCGCAAAAGAGAATGTGATCCTGGTGTTTGATTTGCAGTGTGGCGTCCGGCAGCAGAAGCGGGGTGTTATCACGCAGCAGCATTAACGGCACCAGATCAAGCTTGATATCGCGATTGCCGGGATCCTGTCCCAGGTGATCCAGCGCGATGGTCCAGCCTTGCGACATGAGGCCGGTTACAGCCGGTGCGGAATAACGATCAATATTAATGGACCAGGTTTCGGGAACCTGTTCTCCGACAACGCTGACCAGATGCGCTATCAGTTGATTTGCCCAGGCATTGGTTTGATTGCGCGCCAAATGCAGAAATTGCGCCAGCAGGGGGGAGATCATATGCGCCAGACAGGCATGCGCGATAATATCACTGGGTTGCATGGAAATGTCGGCGCTGAATTGCTCAAACAGCAGATCGTTGTAGCGTTTGTTCTTGCGAATAACAACAAACAAATCGGGATTCATTTCGCGTGCGGTCATCACGATGGACAGATTGTTGATGTCGTTATCGGTTCCGGCGACGATGCCGACCGCATTCCTGATGCCTGCTTCCTCCAGTGTACCGGCTTCGGCGCCGCTGCCTAAAATGCAATTATCGCATCCGGTCAGTTTGGGATCGGCTTCAATAATGACTGTAGTAATCTGTGCGCGCTGGAGATTTTTAACGACGGACTTGCCAAAGCGCCCGTAACCACAGACGACCCATTTTCCGGTAGGCGGACAAACCGGTGATTGCAGAATACGTCCGGGAACGCCGGTCAACCACTCATGCAGCAGATAGATACCCAGTGCATGGACTTCCATCGCCAGTTGATCGCCAAACAATGTGTACGGATTGATGATGTGATCGGTGCCGAAAGAAGCCATGTTTGCTGCCGTATCCATATTTTCTGCACGACCCAATACCATCAGTGAAGGGTTGATCAGCTTAACCGAAATGGCTACCGCGAGGTTTGCATGATCGTCATTGGTGAGTGCCGCAACGCCGGCGCAAAAGGGATGCCGAATTCCCGCCTTGATCAACGTCTCAGGCAAACGCGCATCCGCGCATAACGCCGGTATATCGTACTGAAAATCTTCCAGCTCGAGTTCACTGATCCTCGGCTGTTGAATCTCGATAACGACCGCACGTATATTCTTGCGGTCCAGTGCGTTAACGAGCAGACTGCCCGTTTCTCCGTAACCGCAGATAATATAGAAGGGCTCGCTGATTCGCTGGACTGATTTGGCGAATCGCGAAGTTCGCATGGCAATTTTCAGATTTACGTCCTGAACCAGCGTGATAATCGTGCCTATGGCATAGAACCAGACAATGACCGTCAGATAAATAGAGAATGTCATCCATAAGCGTTGCGCAGTGGAGAACTCGTGCGGTACTTCGCCGAAGCCGATGGTCGTGGCGGTGTAGCTGATAATATAAAAAGCCTGAAACAGCGACAGATACGAAATCTCGCCATCTATCTCAATGCCTGGTAGTAATGTCAATCCACCGACCGCGATACCGAAACTGATAATGACCGCGATCAACGGCGCGCGCATGCGCCGCAGAATCAGAAACACAATGTTATTCACTGTCGAATCCCGGCTTTGATGATCGCCCGATTGATGTCGCCGGGCAAGTTACCGGCGCAGATTGATCGTTTCGGCAATCAGTAGAATGACCGATACGATATTGGCCAGTAATGCGCCGCCGGACAAAGAAACGACATGATTGATCATGACGATTTCTTCGGGTGTGTCGCTGATCAGCGCGTATAGAATCGCTGCGGCGATAAGATGCAAATCCGCGACCAGACTGGTGGCCAGATGAACAGCGCCAATTTGGGTGCGGTCTCCGAATTTCAGCACCGTGGCGATCAGACTGACGACTATGGCGGCATATAATTCGTAGGGATGATGATGCGCCGGATTGTCCATGTCACCGACAAAAAAACCATAATTCAATGACAGGGCGAGCACAATAAAAAAACCAAAAACTACTTTTTCAAGATTCATGACAGGTTCTGATCCATAGTGAATGATCGTGAGCTGACATTATTTTAACTGAAAGCGTGCTTTGCGGTGCTGATACCTGCATGTTCACTGTTGCTCGTCTGGCTTGTTTCGGTGTCGCCATGCCCTTTCCCGGACAAAGTTGTTTGACTGGTAATCCTGCATTGCCTGATCAATTTCTTCTCGGGTGTTCATGACAAACGGGCCATGCTGCACTATCGGCTCGCGGATCGGCCTACCGCTGATCAATAGGAATCGCGCGCCTTGCCTGCCGGCGGTAAAAACGGGAGCAGTGCTCGCACCATTCAGTGTGACAAGGGTATGTGTTGCGACGGTTTTTCCGTTAATTTGACCGTCTCCCTCGAATATATACAGGAAGCTGGTGTTTCCCTCAAGCAAGACGTAGTGGAATGGTCTGTCCGGTTCCACCAATACATCCAGAAAAATGACCTGGGTGATATTGTCCACAATCGGTGACACTGTTTTTTCCAGACTGCCAGCGATGACTTTAACGCGATAACCTGACTTTTCCAGTACCGGAAATGCTTCCGCCGGATATTCCTGGTATTCGGGTGCATCCATTTTGTTTGCTGCGGGCAGGTTGATCCACAACTGAAAACCGCGCAGCAGTCCAGCTTTTTGTTTAGGCATTTCCGAATGAATTACGCCACTGGCGGCTTTCATCCATTGCGCGCCGCCAGCGCCAAGATTGCCTGTGTTGCCCATGCTGTCGGTGTGTTCCATTTCGCCATCAATAATATAGGTGAGGGTATTGAAACCGCGATGGGGGTGGGCGGGGAAACCCGCAATATAGTCGTCAGGATTTTCGCTGCCAATGTGATCCAGCAGCAGAAACGGATCATAACTGCGTAAAGCCGACGTACCTATCGTACGATGCACAATAACGCCGGCGCCTTCAGCGATGGTCATTGCGGGAATGAGTCGCATAACGTTTTCTGTGTTCATTGTTTTTCTCCCTTATTCAGTGAGTGTCTTTTTCACAAGACACAGCATCACTGGATGCTGTGTCGATACGCTATAGTTTGTTGGTTGTCATGGTGTTTTACGAGCCAGCCGATTGTCAACGCTGTAGGCGCCTGCGCCATGCACCGCGAGCAGCATCAAGCCGCCAGCAATCGCGATATTTTTCATAAACAGAATTGTCTGCATTGGGTCATCAAAGTTATTGTGAAAGATCCCGGCGGCGATAATCGAAAACAAGGCCAGAATAATGGCTGAATACCGCGCTTTCCAACCGGTGACAATGGCCAAGCCGCCTGCGATTTCAAGCAGAATGACAAGCGGCAGCAAAGCACCCGGCACCCCCATTGCTTCCATGTAACCTTGTGTACCGGCGTAAGCACTGATTTTCGTCAATCCGGCAATCAGAAATATATGGCCGAGAAACAGACGTGCGATTAACTGCGTGATTTTTTCCATTTCAATCTCCTGGGTTTGTGGTTTATGGTCATCGTTCCAACGCATTCAGTATGTTGCGATGGAATACATTATGATTGTTGATAAAAGTTAAATAAACAGTGATAGAATGAAATGTTTGTTCTTAATATGGCAACTAAATAGGCGCAAATGAATCGATTTGAAAATATGGATACTTTCATCCGGGTCGTGGAAACGGGCAGCATCAGTGCCGCCGCGGATGCGCTGGGAATCGCCAAATCGGCTGTCAGCCGCCGGCTTAAAGAACTGGAAGCGCATCTCGATGCCGAACTGTTTCACAGAACGACCCGGCGCATGAATCTGACTGACACTGGACGCACTTTTTATCATCAGTCGATTCGCATATTGGCCGATGTGCTTGAGGCCGAGCTTGCCGTTTCGCAGGCGCATGGCACATTGAAAGGAAGCCTTAAAGTGGCTGTGCCTTCCAGTTTCGGTGTACTACACTTAGGGCCGGCAATTAACGACTTTTTACAGCAACATCCACAAATCGAATTTGATCTGGATTTTAATGACCGACAAGTGGATTTGATGCTGGAAGGGTTCGATCTTGCCATTCGCATTGCGAATCTTCCCGACTCCAGTTTGATTGCCCGCCGTATTGCACCAGTTCAACATGTATTCTGCGCAAGTCCGGATTATCTTGAGAAACATGGCGCGCCGCAAACCCCGGCGGAGTTGTCCAATCATCAGTGTCTAGTTTATAACCTGCTGCAGGATTATCAACACTGGACGCTGATCGACAGGAATAACCAGGAGCGCAAGATAAAAATCCATCCGCGCATCAAAGCCAGTGCGGGTGAATTTCTGCGTGACGCGGCGGTGAACAGCCAGGGGATTGTGTACCTGCCGACTTTTATTGTCTATCGGGAGATAGAAACTGGTGCGTTGATTCCGGTATTGCGCGACATGCGCGCCAGGCAAATCAATGCTTACGCAATTTATCCGCACACACGCCATCTTTCGTTGCGTGTTCGTGCTTTTGTGGATTTTTTAGTGCAACGATTTGCGGGAATTCCTTATTGGGACAACTGTCTTGAGAATCAGCCGCAGAATCACGATGCCCATTCAGCGGCACAGGATCGGTAACTAACTCCACATCAGATCGCAATCTGCCCGCACTGCGGCGTCAAGCAGATTGATCAAGGGCAATGCTCTGTGCATGATGCTGACCGCGGGTTCTTCCTCATCGTCATTTTCATCGGCAGGTGGTGTGATTTTATGCGTGGATAGCGCTGCCTTCAGCCGGTTCAGCGCCAACGGCAAATCTTTCGCCAGAATAGCGCCGGGTACGGTTTCACTGTGTCCCATCAATTTGATCATGTGTAGCGCGATATCGCCAAACATGGTGATATCGCCAACATCAGTACGGAACGTCACCAGCATGTGTTTATTCGCATGGCAGTCAGTCCTGTTTTTTCAGCCGCATTGATCGTGCGTTATTGACTTGCGCCGAGCTGCAATGCGCGTATTCTGGATTGTTCGAGTTCTTCAGGCGAAGCAGGCGCGGATTCCAGCCAGCCGTGCAGATTGGACTGAACGATATCGGCAAGTGCGGCGATCCAGTCCGTGCGTTCGTTTAAACAGGGGATATAGTGGTATTCTTTGCCGCCTGCTTCGATGAAAATTTTCTTTCCTTCGATAGCAATTTCTTCGAGCGTTTCGAGACAATCCGAAACGAAGCCGGGGCAGACGATATCGACGCGCCGGATTTGATTCTTGCCGAGATTTTCCAGTGTCTCTGCAGTGTAGGGTTGCAGCCATTGCGCACGGCCAAATCGGGACTGGAAACAAACCTGGTATTGCGATTGCTCCAGATTCAGCGCCTCAGCCAGCAGGCGTCCCGTTTTTTGACAGAAGCAGAAATACGGATCGCCTTTATCGAGATTCTTTCGCGGTACGCCGTGAAAGCTGATAATCAGTTTATCCGGCTGACCGTGCTGTTCCCAGTATTCACGTATGTTCTGCGCCAAAGCGGCGATATATCCCGGATGGTCGTGATATTGTTTGACGGTTCGAATGGCGGGCATATTTCGCATGTGATTCAGCGCAGCAAAAACGGCATCCATAGCGGCAGCGGTACTGCTTGCGGCATATTGCGGAAACAACGGAATAACCAGAATACGGTCACATCCCGCGCTTTTCATTTTGTTCAATACGCTGGCGACCGATGGATTGCCAATATTCATCGCATATTCAACCACCAGTTTGTTGTTCACGGTATTGCGCAGCATTTCCGCCAATAACACGGTTTGCCGTTCGGTATGCACTTTCAGGGGAGAACCTTCCGCCGTCCATATTAATGCATATTTTTCAGCGGATTGCTTGGGTCTGAAAGGTAGAATAAAGCCATAAAGTATGGGCCACCAGATCAGGCGTGGCACTTCAATAACACGTCTGTTACTCAGGAATTCCTTCAAATAGGGGCGCAATGCTGTCGGGGTTGGCGCATCCGGTGTTCCCAGATTGATGAGCAAAACACCTGTGTTTCCAGGTGAACCATGTTGATAAGCGGATTCCGTATTCATCATTTAATCAGGTATCGGGTGAAATAAGATTGGTATGAATTATGTTTGGTTGGTTTATTGCTGCGACAGACTGCTCGACAACAGCTTGGCGGTAATGTCGACAATCGGAATGACGCGCTCATAAGCCATGCGTCTTGGTCCAATAACGCCGACCGTGCCCACGACAGCACCTTCCGTTTTGTACGGCGCTGTAATGACACTGAAATCATCAAAGGGGGTAATGTCGGACTCGCCGCCAATGAAAATTTTTACGCCATGCGCGTGCTGACTCAGTTCGAGCAGTTGCAGCAGTTTGGTTTTGCGTTCAAAAATTTCAAAAAGATTTTTCAGACTGGCCAGATTCTCCGAAGTATCCAGCGCGTCCAGTAATTTGCGCTCACCGGCAAGCACAACGACTTCGCTGTTTTCGTTTGCAGCGGCGCCACCCGCCTCAATAGCGGCATTCATCAAGCCGATCATGTCCTGGCGGAGCTGTTTTAATTCCTTGTGAACGCGGCTGCGGATTTCGTCCAGCGTGCAACCCGCATAGTGTTGATTGATGAAATTGCCAGCTTCGATCAGGTCGGTCTGGCTGTAGGTGACATCAGTGAAAATTATCCGGTTCTGTACATCGCCTTCCGGGGTTACGATGATCAAAAGAATCCGTTTTTCCGATAATGCTATGAACTCAATATAGCGGAAAACCGCGCCGGTTCGTTTGGGTGTAACGACTATGCCGGCGAAATGTGTCAATTCGGACAGTAATTGCGATGCCATATTGACCAGACGGGATGGGTTATCCGGCAACAGCTGATTTTCCAGATGGATCAATTCGTTTTCGGCGAGTGATTTGATCACCAGCAGCTTATCGACAAAAAAACGATAGCCTTTGGCCGTCGGTACTCTGCCCGCGGATGTATGCGGGCTCATCACCAGACCCATTTCTTCGAGATCGGCCATGACGTTGCGAATTGTGGCGGGACTCAGTTCCAGTCCGGAGAAACGGGAAAGTGATCGCGATCCGACCGGCTGTCCTTCATGGATATAACGCTCTACCAGCGTTTTTAATAGTATTTGGGCACGTTCGTTAAGCATAGACATAATGAGTTAATTCTACAACATTCTTTGATTGTTTAACGTCGTCTTTGCATTTTGCTGGAATTGGTTTTATCTTGCTGCTTTTGTAATAATGCTAATATGGGTTTGTTAGCAATTTTCCACTGTCAGGAAGAGAGGGGAAATTGCATCTCGGGCATCGGCTTCTTTTTGATTGCAGAAGCTTTGGAAAATTTTAACGGTTCCGGGTTTATTAATGATTCTAGACTTAGATTCAAAGCATGTTCATGGTTCCGCAGGTTGTTGTATCCTGCATCATCTATAGCGGTAGAATGTGCGTTTAAATGCACGAAGCTGAAACATCACGGTTTTCATTTTTCGGCATGTTTTCATTATTTTTCTAATATTCAGCAATGAATTATCCATTCAAGACGATTGCGTTGATCGGCAAACACAGGAATGAAGAAATTGCGGCGTTAATCCCTGATCTTGCCGGATTTCTGACAGAATTACACTATGAAGTGTTTATCGACCAGCTGACCGCTTCGTATTTAGCTGTGAATACCTGCAAAACTTTAACCTTGGAAGAAATAGGTCATCAGGCCGACCTCGCCGTTGTGATGGGCGGTGATGGCACTATGCTGAATATTGCGCGCGTATTGGCGTCAAACGATGTGCCGTTGATCGGCATTAACCTGGGAAGGCTTGGCTTTCTGACTGATCTATCCACCGATAACATGCAGGAAACACTGCGTGAAATGTTACAGGGGCAGTATACGACTGAACGGCGCATGCTGTTATATGCCGAGGTTGTGCGGGATGACGGCAGTGTTTTCAATGCGTTGGCATTTAATGACGTCGTACTCTATCGCGGGACGAGCAGCGGCATGATCGAATTTCAGGTCAGCATCAACAATGAGTATGTCTGTACCATGCGTTCGGATGGGCTGATCGTGGCTACGCCCAACGGGTCGACAGCATATGCGTTGTCATCCGGCGGGCCCATTTTGCATCCAAGCCTTGATCTGATCGAGCTGGTGCCGGTATGTCCGCATACGTTGAGTAATCGTCCGATTGTCGTCGGCCCCGATGCAAGCATTGAAGTTCATATGCTCAGCTCACTGGATTCCCGCGTGCATTGTGACAGTCACTCGAATTTCGATCTTGTGCAATCTGACCGCATTGTCGTGCGGCGCTATCCTAAAACGGTTCGTCTGCTGCACCCTGTGAATCACAGTTATTACCGGATGTTGCGCGAAAAATTGAGCTGGAGCGAATTGCACTAACGCCGTTGACGACCATGCTCAAACACTTAAGCATCACGAACTTTGTCATTGTGGAGCGGATGGAACTGGAGTTTTCACCCGGCTTTACTGTTCTGACCGGAGAAACCGGCGCCGGAAAATCCATTCTGATCGATGCACTGTCGCTGGTTCTTGGCGAGCGGGGCGATGCCGGTCAGATCAGACAGGATTGCGCGCGGGCAGAAATCAGCGCTTTGTTCGATATCAGCGCATTGGCTGGTTTGTCAGCATGGCTGGACGAACACGATCTGCAGAGTGACGCAGGGGAGTGCCTGCTGCGGCGAACGCTGGATTCGAACGGACGGTCGCGCGCTTATATCAATGGCTATGCCGCGACGCTACAGCAACTGCGCACAGCGGGTGAATACCTGGTTGCCGTTCACAGCCAGCATGCGCATCAGTTACTGCTTCAGAAAGATGCGCAGCGCGAATTGCTCGATGCATTCGCCCATAGCCGTGAATTGGCGCAAAGCGTTAAGGCAGCGTATAAAAACTGGCAGGACAAGCGGCGCCAGAGAATCGCCTGCGAGCAGCAGATGGCTGAGCTGCAGAACAAACGCGAGCAGCTTTTGTGGCAGATCGAAGAGCTTTCTATTTTGAATTTCTCGCCAGCGGAATGGGAAGCTCTGCAAAGTGATCATCATCGGCTGTCACATCTTGCGGGTTTGCTGGAAGCGGCCGAATCGGCTCTTGATATATTGTCCGATAGTGATGCGGCGGTTTTTGGTCGGATCAATGTGGTCAAAAACCAGCTGCAGCAAGTAGCCGGATACGATCCGCAGTTGCAGACCATGATCGACTTGCTCGAATCCGCGCAAATACAAGTGCAGGAATGCATTTATGAAATGCGACACTATCATCAGCAGTTGGACCTGGATCCGCAGTCTTTGCAGGAAATGGAGCAGCGTCTGACCGCAATACATCATCTGTCGCGCAAGTATCAGGTGCAGCCGGAGGAATTGCCTGATTTGCTGGAAAAATTGACGATGCAGCGTGATGCTCTGGATAACGCTGGAAATCTCGAAAAACTGATCGAGCTGGAGAACAGCGCGTTTCAAACTTATCAGGCGCTGGCCGAAGAATTGAGCGTAAAGCGTGCTGACGCGGCGCAGGAAATGAGCCAGGCGGTTACGGAATCAATGCAGACGCTGGCAATGGCGGGTGGCGCTTTCTCTGTGTTATTAAGTGCGCTGGACGAAGGCGGGGTTGATGGACTCGAGCAAGTCGAGTTTCAGGTCGCCGCGCATAAAAGCCTGCAACTAAAACCACTCGCAAAAGTGGCTTCCGGTGGTGAATTATCGCGTATCAGTCTGGCCATACAGGTCATCGCCAGTCGCTCTGGAATGGCGCCGACATTGATATTCGATGAAGTTGACGTTGGCATTGGCGGTCGCGTAGCTGAAATCGTCGGACAGCTGCTCAAACGGTTAGGCCGTGCGCGTCAGGTATTGTGTATTACGCATTTACCGCAGGTCGCTGCAACGGGCGATCATCATTGGCAGGTCATGAAATCCGATGCGGATGAAAATCAGCAGGTCAACAGCCGGATAAAAGTGTTAGATGAATCATCGCGCACAGCGGAGATTGCCCGCATGCTGGGCGGTGTAAAAATTACCGAAGCGACGCTCGAGCATGCCGCAGAAATGCTGCGCGGCAATTAGAATTCCGCTGAAAAAAGCAGAAAGAAAAATAATGCAGGATAATGGATTTAGCGAATGAAATAACCCGGGCCGATTGAGTCGACCATCATTGAGCGATACTGTTCCGATTTGCGGGTTTGCATCGATTCGAGCGGATTCAGATTGTCGGTCAGAACAACGCCGCGGCTCCAGTCAAGATGAATAAGCCGCTGTTTGAGCCAGCGGCTTTGATCATGCTGCAGGTGGTTGATTCTGACGCTGTCATCCGGATTGTCGTCAGGGTCGATGGGAATCGGAAAATTGGCCGCTAGAAAAATAAAATCGTTGAATTCACGATCAGGCTCGGAAATCAGTGCAATCTGGTGTGAAAAGACGCTTGCCAATGTTTTGGCCACGGAAGCAAGCGCCGGATTTTTACCTTCTTCATAGAATGCGACAAAATTGAGCGCGATCATGCCGCGACCGGAGAGCAGTGCCTGCAATTGTCGCATGGTTTCCATGGTCAGCAGGTGAACCGGTTCAGAACCACCGGTAAAGACATCCATAATAATCAAATCATAGGGTCCTTGCAGTTTGCGGATCTCATAGCGCGCATCGCCGATAATGGTTCTCCCGGTGGGGGAAAAATCAAAATATTCACGCGCCGCTTCAGCGACAACCGGATCAATTTCCAACGTATCTGTTCGTATGCCGTGCCGCCTGAGCGCAGAGACCATATGACCGGCGCCCTGGCCGATCAGCAATGCGGTTTTCATTCCGGACGCTAACGCAGGCAGCAGCGATACAACTTCCTGGTAGGTCAATATATTTTCGCCGTTACGGATTGTCGCGGCGCCTATGGCGGATGCGTCAACCGCCAGCAAACGGTAGTCGTCATTCGGATTGTCGATTACGCGCACCCAGCCATACAGGCTTTCACGTTCAAATCGTGTTTGAAACGAACCTTCGTCATCAAGCGATTGATTTCCGGATGCGGCGACGTAGGGCAGCAGAATGAGACTGATCAGTGTAATGATTCCGACGGACGATAAGGCGTGTGCGGGCTTGATGCGTTTGCGCTCGAAGTAAATCACGGCAAACGATAGCACCAGCAGCGCGATGCCTACGCCGATAAAAATCTCGCGTGAACCGACCTGAGGAAACAGATAAAAACCCAGAAAAAGCGTGCCGATAACGCTGCCGACTGTGCTGACGGCATAAATCGAGCCGGTGCTGGCGCCGACGCCATCCAGGCTCGACGTGGCGAGTTTAACCGCGAACGGTCCAACCATGCCCAGCATGAACAGACTGGGCGTAAACAGCACCAGAGTACTGACAAATGTTCCCATGCGCAGACCCAGCGGATCGGTTGCCAATAGCACGGGTGCGGTAAGCCAGGGTACCAGCAGTGTCAATAAACCGGCAAGTGCGATGATGAATGCCAGTCCGGCCCGTTTTGCCCGGTCCGCCCAGTGGCCGCCAATGAAATACCCTAAAGCCAAAGCGATCAATGTCACCGCGATGACTGAAGTCCAGACATACAGGCTTGCACCGTAAAACGGTGCAATCAGCCGCGTACCCAGCAGTTCGATGACCATTACCGCCGCACCGGTTAGAAAAACGGTTACGTATAACCACGCGTATCGAAAAAAATTGGAATGGAATATGTTCATCTAGGGTTACCTGTCGCGTGATTATCACGCGGAAATACAATGCATACTAAAGAAAGAAGATAACAGGTGTGGAGAATCCGCCTGAAAAGCGTAGTGGAGCGGTAAACGTGCAGAAAGCGATGCATGGATAATCGAAGGTTTGCGAGCACAGGCCGACGAAAAAATTCGTGTCCGCGATGAATTCCCGTTTCAGTTGTGAATAATCCGCAATTCTATAGCGCGCCGTATTGTGTGAGAATGCGGCAAATTGTCGCACCTGTATGACTGTATATATTTATCCGAACAAAAATCGATCAGATGAAGACGTGAGCCATGTGCGGCAATATGCCGCATTGATTAATCTTATCTTTTGCGCGATAGTAAATAAACGCATCAGATTGATGCAATGCGATAGCACAAAAAGCATCGCTTCACTGATGACCGAATTAAACGTGTGATATAGCTTGTTTTATCTTTTCCTCCCAGGAGGTGTTGCAGCGTTTATCCGGATTTTACAGGTTACCTCGATTCATTAGTTGCTCACTAAAAATTGTAAAATTCTGATAAATCCGGCAGCGACCTGCACCACCTCCACCTCCACCCTCTCATACTTAATCTCGGTACCACGATCTGGAAGACTGTCCTGGTTTTACTGCTACCACGCAGCGCTTTTTGCATGGAATTTTCAGGTGGTTGTACGGATTTGTGGCATAACCGGCGTTTGATCATGTGCGGCGATCTGTCGCGTGCGGCATTATGCCACATTGATTTATGATTCCTTTTACGCGATAGTAAAAAAACGTTCAGTTTGCTGCATCGCGATACAGTAAAAGCATCTGTTCACTGATGGCTGAATTAAACGTGTGATATAGCTTTGAAGTCTTTCCTCCCTGGAGGTGTTACAGCATATATCCGGATTTTGCAGGTTACCTCGATTCATTAGTTGCTCGCTAAAAATTGAAAAATTCTGATAAATCCGGCGACAGTCTGTATCACCTCCGCCCTGCATTCCTTACTTTACCATCACAATCTGGTTTTACAGTTGTGTTGTCCGCGCGGTGTATTCTGCAAGGTATTTCAGTTCACCGTACTGATTTGTTCATTGTTGTGCAACCAGCTTTCGATCATGTGCGGCGATCTGTCGCGTGCGGCATTATGCCACATTGATTTGTGATTCCTTTTGCGCGATAGTAAAAAGACGTTCAGTTGGGTATGGCGAAATAAAGCAAGGTACAGCTGCCTTTTCCCCATTCATTAATGATTGAATTAAGTGTGTAGTACAGCTTTGGTTTTTTGTATTTTCCTCCCTGGAGGTGCCGCAGAGTCTGCTAGGATTTTTCTGGATTCACTCGATCAGTATGAGTTGCTCACCATAGATTTGCACTTTTCCGATCAATCCGGCAGCAGTCTGTGTCACCTCCTTTTTTTGTTCACATTCTTTGTCAGTCCATTTGCAGTCGCGTCTTCATAGTTTCTCGAATTTCTCGAAGGCAATAGCTGCAAATTTCTTTGGGTAAAAAAAGAAATTGCAGAAGTGGTCTGCGACAATTTGCCGCATTGTATTTTCGGCTTTTTTGGTGGAAGCTAAAAAAGGATCGGAAACGATGGCGTTAAATGTGTTTTTAAAGCGGCTTGTATATTCATTCCTCGCGTCGTGAACTGCAAGCTTTGCCATCGTGACTGATCCTTGCAACATTTACATGTTGATTGATAGGTCCTCCTGTGGAAGCGTTGCATGCATTCATTAAAATTCGGTTTCGTCGGTAAAATTGGATAGCCCGCTGATTGCCGTTCGGATCGTTTAAACATGAATGTGTGCAAAGCTTCCTCCCGTGACCCTGAATATGACTCTGGATATCAAACCTGGCTCTTAGCCTATTTTTCGACGTCCGTGAGCGATGAAATGTAGGTTTTTGAAAAAATTGAAAATATGAATTGGGAGAGAAAAATAAAATGATGAACGACATCAAAAAGAACGAACAAACCGAAACCAAAGCAGTTTTGGCGATTGCTGCAGCAGCTTCACTGATTGCGCTGGTGAGTCATGATGTTTCCGCGCATACCCGTCTGACCGTTGCGACAGCGAAGGAAAGCTCCGCAGCGCATGGCACGACTTCGACGGCGGTAAATATTCCGCATGGGTGCGGCGACAATGCCGTGATCGGCAATGTTTTTTTTCTGCCGGACACCAATGCAAATCCTGTCATTCAGACTTCTGCGGATAACTTTACCACGATTGAGACGCCAGAAGGCGCATCTGCGCTGGATTATATCGTCAATGCGCCGTTCATCCGGTTGATTAAAAGCCGCGACGTATTCGAAATGGTCGAGTTTATTAACGATCCATTGGGCAACCCGATCGGATTCTGGGCGGGTGACGGCGAGTTGCCTGCGCATAACTGGGTTGCGCAAATGCCAATAAACATCACCGCAGTGGCCATTCAGCCTGCGTCCTGCGCCACGGAAGTAGTTTTTGTCCCGGCGATCGCGAATATCTGTAAATTGTCATCATTGGCTGAAATTGACGGCAAAAATGCGGACGATCCCAATGTTGATTTCTGGACTGCGCCCGATATTGGAACGCCGTATGATTCGCCAAACTGGTCTCATCCAGCGACATTTACCGTGGAGCGTGATCTGGTGAATAATCCGCTGCCGGCAAACTGCGGTGACGGCATTGCCGCACGCATCATACCCTCGGCGGCGCAGCTCAATCGCGATATGCCGGTCAAAATCAACGGGCAACAAGTCTGGCCATTACCCTAACCCGCTACTGACAACCGTTTCCCCGAGTTGAAAAGTTTAGTTTCTTGGATTGACTTCCCTTGTCTGAGTGGATAACTATCCGCTGAAAAAGCGGGTGGTTATCCATTTTTAATGAGCAGGTGCGACAATTTGCCGCATTGTTTTTCTCTTCAAAAAACAAGATACTTTAATTAAGTAGCGCAGTGAGAACTGGATGGATTTCCGTTTTCCAGTTACGACGTTTTATTTTATTGAAATAAGGGCTATAAAAATGAACAAAATTAAATTACTTTCCGGGGCTGTCGCAGGCGCGTTGCTGGTGGGTCTTGCGCAAAACGCGTTGGCGCATACGCGGTTAAATATTCCGACCGCGACAGAAGGTCAGCGATCGATCAATCATGTGATTATCGGACATTCGTGCAGTGATACATCAACCACCATTGGTACTTCGGTGGTTTTCCCGGATGGCGTGGGTTCCACCATACTGGTGGATGGTGCGGCGCATAATGGCCCAATAACCGATTATTTGACGAACTACGGCAATAATGCCGCACTGTTTTTCGATCGCGCGGCATTCGATTACATGGATGAAAAAACCGTCAACGGCAATGTGGTCGGTTTCTGGGCGGGCGGTGGCCCGGGTATGCCGGCCAATCTGAATGTGGCTGTGCCATTCCGGTTGACTGCGGCAAGCATAGAGCCTACATCCTGTGCGACGAGTGTTAAGGTTTATATTTCCATCGTGGATATCTGTCAGATTACTGGTGTGGACGGCTTTGGCGAAGGTACGGTTGAACTATGGACACACGCCGGTTTAGGCACACCGTATGATCGCGATCTGCATTACGATGTTCCAGCGGGTACCGATCCGGGTCCTGCGTCATTTACGATCAACCGTGATCTGACTGCTAATCCGCTCCCAGAATCGTGCGGCGGCACCGGTGTTGCAGTCGAGCTGAAACCTTCAGCCGCGCAAATCAACCGCGATATGCCGATTAAATTCAATGGTCAGCAAGTGTGGCCTCAGCCATAAGTCGCTGTACTACCAGCTGAGATCTTTCTCTCTTGGGTTAAAAAGCGCCGTTTTACAGCGGCGTTTTTTATTGGGGTGCGACAATTTGTCGCATTGCCATTTGTTTTGTCGGAAAGGATAATGGTCCAATATCTTCGCCATTCTGATCTACCGCAGCGTTCACTATGATGCGGTCATATAGCAGCACACGATGGCGCAAACACAGAGGAGAGAAAGATCATGCTTGGGCGATTTCGTTATCTGAAAAAAAATGTTTCCGGTTTTGTTGTCGGGGTTTGCCTGTTGCTCGGTAATGCCGGCTTTGTTCATGCGCACGGCGGCGGTGCGGTGCTTGGCGATCCGAGATCATTTACCGGCGTGGCGGTTGTCAGCTGTTTTGATGATGGCAATGGACCAGCGGAAAATCTGATTATCCGGATACGGGATAATTCTCCAGCCGTTCCCGGACTCTTAATCAATGCGCATATATTTAAAGGCAACAAGGCGGTGAGCATCAGCGACACGGTTTCCGGTGATGCCGACTACAGTCCTTTTGTGACGCTGCATGGCGGACCAGGTGCTTATTTTGTGATCGTTAGTAAAACGGATGCCGGAGAACGCGCATTTGACCTGGAGTGGCACTGCAACACCGTCAATGATGTCCATACCGGTACTGATATTGGAATTACCCAGTTTGGCGAACCATAAGGAAATAGATAGATAGCGCCGCAGTTTTTTTATGATCAAGTGATATGAAAATTGCGAGAACCTTATGAGAAATCTGCTTCGTATTCTGTTGCTTGCAACGCTTCCGGCTTATTTGTTGCTGACAACATCTACCATGGCCGCGCAATTGATCGACCGACCTGCACCGGTATGCAATCTGACTGCACTTGACGGTGCACCGGTTGACAGTTTGCAAGCACTGAAAGGTGAGGTGCTTTATGTCGATTTTTGGGCATCCTGGTGCCCGCCGTGCATACAGTCGTTTCCCTTTCTGACCGGACTGCAGCAGGAGTATGGCGAGCGTGGATTGCGCGTTATCGGCGTCAATCTCGATGAAAAAATTGCCGATGCGGAAAAATTTCTTTCTGATTATCCGGCCGGGTTTACCATTGTCGCCGATCTGTCTAAGCAATGCGCGAAGGATTTTGATGTCATTGCCATGCCGTCTTCTTATCTGATCGACCGGGAAGGCATCGTGCGGTATATCCATCGTGGTTTTCGGCAAGGCGAAACCAAAGAACTGCGGCTGATTGTTGAACAGCTTTTAGACCATTATCCTGACTGATTCCAGTGATATAATTATGAGATTAAAACGTTTATTTATCCTTGGCCTGACAGGAATCGCGCTGTTGACACTATCGGCCTGTGCCAGTGTCGCGGCATGGGAGCGCGGTTATCTGGCCAAACCGCAGATGGCCATTGACCCTAATCCGTTACAACATCATATTCAACTCCATAACTATTTCAGCCGGGAAGCGGCTGCCAGTACGCATTCCGCAGATGGCGGCGGTGGCTGCGGCTGCTACTGATCTGATCCCTTCAGATGGGACTTAAGCAAGAAAAGCCACTGCAGGGCAGGGTTTCTGTCGTATGCTTAAATTCCCCGCAACACCGGCATTCCAGGACACAAACCCGATTGTCGCAACCCGTGGATACCGCGAGTAAAGCACTGAAAGCCTTAACATCGGCAGCTATTGTTCTGCCAGGATTGATGTTGTCGTCCGCGCAGGCAGCAGATGATGGGGGGCGCATCAATTTTCAGTTCAGCCGGTATCAGGAGGGCACGCGCAATCTTTTTGGCGCGCCGAACAATTTTGATCCTATTCGTGCGGATGTTTTGCATGGTAACGGACTTTTTCCACTGACCGATCGCGCCAAATTTTCGTTTAATTACACACAGGACACCTGGTCAGGTGCGACGCCGATTACGACATCGCCACTGGCGGCTAATCCTTATCAATTGATTCGAGCAAACACACCTTCAGGTACGACTGTGGTTGGCGCATCACCGCTGATATTTCCCAGAGGGTTGTTGCTCGATCGCGATTTAAATCCGTTGCGCAATAATTCAGAGGGGGTACTGGCACAGGATACGCGATCCGTACTGGTGCTTGCTTCAGCGTCTCCCGAAACGCGGCACCAGGCTAATTTTGGCTTGGGATATGAATGGGATGAAGCAGCGATCAACGCCAGCGCCGGATTTTCACTGGAGAACGATTACCGCTCCAGCTTCGGCAATCTGGGCGGCCGGCTCGACTTTAACCAGAAACTGACCACCGTCAAGTTCGGCGCAGGATACACCAGCAGCAATATCAGCGCGATACTGGATCACGACGCTTCGCCTTATCTGACCAAAACCGCTTTCGACAGACAGATCGAAAGACGCGGTGGCTCCGAAATACTGCATGGCGAACGACAGGACTGGTCAGCCAATCTGGGGCTGACGCAAGTGCTCAACAAACAGGCGCTGGTTGATGCGAATTTCGGTTATACGCACAGCCAGGGGTTTCTGGAAAATCCTTATAAAGCGATGACGGTTATTTTTGTCGATCCTGACATTCTGAATAACGGTCAAACGACGCCCGTGCCCGGTGATGTACGCGCTTTGCTCGAGCAGCGCCCCGGCCAGCGGAATCAGTTTGCGTTTAATACCAAATATATTCAGCATATCAATTTGCTCGATGCCGCCTTGCATCTGGATTACAAGTTTACTGCCGATGACTGGGGCATTAAAACGCATACTTTTGACGCCAGCTGGGTACAACCGCTGCCGTTTGGCTGGATGTTCACCCCAAGAATCCGCTACTATTCGCAGGATTCGGCCAGTTTTTATAATCCCTATTTGATTTCCCAGCAAAATTTTTCCCGGCAGGCATTCGATAGTTTCGGACGTGAAGTCTGGGTAGACTCGTTGAATCCGGCTACTGAGTATTTTCGCGATGCAAATTTCAATCTGGTCGACGGTGCGGGAAATCCGGTTAATGAAGCAACACTTCTCGTCGAACCTAAAACCGTTGCGTTTGATCCTGGACTATTACCGGGTAATTTTTCCAGCGATCACCGGCTTGCCGGATTCGGTGCGCTCAGTGGTGGTTTCACGCTAAGCAGGCAATTCGCCAAAGGTATCGCGTTGGAAGCTGGATTTGAGTATTATACCCGCGCCAGCGGATTTAAGCTGGGTGGGGGCGGCGGTAATGGTTTTGCCGATTTTGATTATTATGTCGCCAATGCGGCGTTGAAGCTCAATCTGGAGTCGATGTCGCCTTCAAATCCACTGGGTATAACGCTGCATGGCCACCACCGCAGTCATGTAAAAGATGATGGCAGTTCAGATCATCATCGCCACAACCAGCCTGCAGGGCTGATGTACGCGCACATGCTGGATAAGCCGGGTCAGTTTATGGTGGGTTACCGTTTTATGTATAGCCGCCAGGACGGCAGAATGCATCATGGCGCACATGCGGTCAGCGATCAGACGGTTGTCGATCAGGGGTGCAATGATGAAATTTTATGCCGGTTTACGCCAACCTACATGAATATGCGCATGCATATGCTTGACCTGATGTATGCGCCGACGCGCTGGCTGAATCTGATGGTCATGCCGACGTTTATGGACATGGACATGAATCTTCGCGAACTCGACGGCAGGCCGCCGCGGGTACCGGGCGTACACGAACATACCGGCATTGTCGGACACTCGACCGGCGTTATCGGTGATACGTTGATGGCCGCATTGCTCAAGCTCTATCAAAAACGCGGGCATCGTCTGCACGCCAGCCTTGGATTGAGCGCACCTTCCGGCAAGACGGATATAGAATTGCGCCGCATTTTTCAGATAGATGGCGGCGCGATTCATTTTGGCATGCAGTTGGGCAGCGGCACCTGGGATTTCGTGCCGAGCCTGACCTATACCGGTGAATATGATCGCTGGTCCTGGGGCGCGCAGGTGAGTGGTGCCAAGCGAATGGAAAAACAAAATGATTCGGGCTATCGTCTGGGGGATGCTTTTCAGGCGACTACCTGGGGCGGAATTGACCTGTCGCGTTGGCTGAGTGCTACGGTGCGCGGTGTTTACACCGTACAAGATCGTATTCATGGCGATTTCAATACTTTTAACGCACGTATCGGCCCGATGGATTTTCCTCGAAACTATGGCGGTGAATTCTGGAATATTGGTGTGGGTGTGAATGTCAACATTCCGGGTGGCCGGTTTGTCGGAAATCACCTGGGTTTTGAATGGCTGCAACCGGTGCATACCGATGTCAATGGATTTCAGTTAAGTCCAAAAGGCGCATTGGCTGCATCGTGGAGCTATACGTTCTGACTGTGACGGCGCGCTTACGCTATTATCATTTCGATTTCAGAGCCATGGGTTCGCCGTGCACAATCCAGTTGTATGCGCGCAATGCGGGAAAAGGCACGGCAGCGGCGGAAATTGCAATGAGTGATGTGCGGCGTCTGGAGTCGCGCTATTCCCGTTATCGTGAGGACAGTTTTTTATCCGCGATCAATCGTGTCGCTGCAACTGGCGGCGCTGTGTCTGTCGATGAAGAAACAGCCGGTCTACTGGATTATGCCGATACCTGTTACCAACAAAGTGATGGCCTGTTTGACATTACCTCCGGCGTGTTACGCAGGGTGTGGGATTTTAAATCCGGCAAGCTGCCGGACAGTCAGACGATTGAATGCGTACGAGAAAAAATCGGCTGGCATCATGTCAAGTGGGTACGCCCCGTTTTGTCATTCGATCTGCCGGGAATGGAAATTGATTTTGGTGGCATCGTCAAGGAATACGCAGTCGACCGCGCCGCTGCGCTGTGCCGGGAAGCCGGAATTGTGCATGGCATCGTCAACCTGGGCGGTGATATTAAAGCGATCGGACCGCATCCTGACGGCAGCCCCTGGCGGGTAGCAGTGCGTCATCCTCGTCAGCCAGATGGAGTTCTCGAAACATTATTGCTTTATACCGGCGCACTTGCCAGCAGCGGCGATTACGAACGCTGCATCACTGTTAACAATATCCGTTACGGCCATGTACTCAATCCGAAAACAGGGTGGCCAGTGTGCACGATGGCAGCGGTCAGTGTTGTGAGTGATTATTGCGTCGTGGCCGGCAGTGCATCAACCATCGGTATGCTAATGGAAGAGCGCGGTCCGGATTGGTTGCTAGAGCTTGGTCTGCCGCATATGTGGGTCGATGTAAATGGCCGGATTGGCGGCACGTTAATCGAGAATCAAAAAAACGTAAATTAATATTCAACTACTGAATAGTCATATCACACGAACAATTGCCGGCATGCGAAACTACGGATGCCTACGCAAAAAAGCCCACCAAGGTGGGCTTTTTTGTTTTGGCGTTTCAGGTAAGGTTTTGGTGTTTCTTTGGTGTTGCTCGGCTTGTTTCTTAACTTTTCGTTCTACCAGAATGAACTGAGGCAGGTCTTATTGATTGTCCAGCAGCCATTTTCTGGTGGTATTCAGCTTTTTTCAGATTGTCTGCGATAGCCATTTCATATTGATGGATCTTAAATTCCACGTGTTTTTTGATATGTTGGCCATTTCTTCCGAGGAAACTGGATCTTGGTTTGTGTCTGAGTGCATTGATCTGATCTTCGACTTTGGTCTGCAATACATCGGCTTGATGCTTGTAGTATTGCGCCTGTGCATTGTGGTCGCCGCCATTTCGATCGTTTAGCGCCACGACATCAAGAACTGCGTCATGATCCGCTGCTAAAGCCTGAACGGGTAAAGCGATTAAAACAAAAGCAAGTAAGGATAAAGCAGTAATATTTTGAGCTGTTCCGGTTTTCATTACAGATACCCCTATAATTAAATTCATCATGGAGAGCAGTGTAAACAAATCCATGTACCATGAGTATTGGGGTAACCATGAATTTAAGCTAAGTAAAACCATTAGATGGTCAAAAAGCCGTGACGGGGTCTTATAGACCCAGATACACTAAATAACCGAGGATAGCCGTCCGTCGTCGTTGGCTGAATCGCTGCATGGTGGCGATTATCTGAGATTGAAAATAATTTCACCATTGGTAGCTGGCATCTTGGAACCGCTTACCGAATTGAACGATTCAGGACTACGCAGATGGATTAACATTCCTCGATAGTCAGGTCGACGATCTGATTGACGCCATAAACGCTTTTACCCTACCGGATATCGGGCAAACGGAACTGCCTGTTGATTATGCGGCAGTGCTTGATCCGCTTATTGCCAGTCTTTGGGTGTAAAGCGGTACCTGTGTCACTCCGCAACGATTTCAATCAATACTTCATTCGGATTGGCCGGTTCGCCTTTGATCACATGAACGGCCTTGACGGTGCCGCTAATCGGCGCGGTGACTTCGGTTTCCATTTTCATGGCCTCAGTGACCAGAACCGGCTGCCCGGCGTTAACTTTCTGACTGACTTTGACCAGTACGTCGAGAATATTGCATGGCATGCTGACAACAACATCGCCTTCGGCTGAAGGGCGGCGGCGTTTACTGGCGATGTTACTCTGCACCGCGCCTTGCGTGCCGCCATCAAGAACGATTTCATCCAGTGTTTCGACGACGATCTCCTCGGGTACGCCGTCCACCATGAAGTAAAAATGCCGCAGTGTGTCATTTTTAGGGCTGGTGCCGGTAATCTTGATGTGATAGGACTCGCCATGCAACGCCACATTGAATTCGGTCGGTGCTTTCTGAACACCGCTAGTGGCGTTAACCGCTAATTCCAAAGGTTCGGGTATCAGATGGCCGGTTGAACGTAATTCCAGGAATTGCTTGCCAACTTCCGGAAACATTGCGTAGCTGAGAACATCTTCATCATTCAGCGCCAGATGGCCGATTTCCTGACGCAGATTTTCCAGTTCCGGTTTAAGCAGATCAGCTGGTCGGCAATCGATAATTTCTTCTTTCCCAATGGCCCGTTTTTGCAGATTGGCATTGATAGGCGCGGGGGCCTTGCCATAACCGCCCTGCAAGTAGCGCTTCACTTCGTTGGTAATCGTGGAATAGCGTGAGCCGGTAAGTACATTGAGTACCGCCTGGGTACCGACAATCTGTGACGTCGGAGTGACCAGTGGTGGATAGCCGAGGTCTTTGCGCACCAGGGGAATTTCTTCATAAACTTCATTGATGCGGTCCAGTGCGTTACGTTCCTGCAGCTGATTGGCGAGATTGGAAATCATGCCGCCGGGTACCTGGAACACATGAACACGAGTATCAACGCCGGTAAATTCGCTTTCAAAACGGTGATATTTTTTGCGGACTTCGGTGAAGTAGCTGTTTGCTTTCTGTAACGCATCCAGATTCAAACCGGTGTCATATTCCGTGTTCTGCAACGCCGTTACCATGCTTTCGGTGGGTGGGTGGCTGGTTCCGCCTGACCAGGATGATAATGCCGTATCGATATGGCGGCAGCCCGCCTCGATGGCTTTTATCTGGCACATTTCGGCTAGTCCCGCGGTCGCATGGCAGTGCAGATGAATCGGAAGGTCAACCGTGTCGCGCAGTGCTTTCATCAGTTCGCTGGTGATATAGGGCGTCAGCAAGCCCGCCATGTCCTTGATGGCGATCGAATCACAGCCCAATTTGGCCAGATCTTTGGCCAGTGTTACGAAACTGCGGATGTCATGCGCCGGGCTGGTTGTATAACAGATCGTACCTTGCGCATGCTTACCGGATTCCTTGGTGGCTTCGATGGCGGTCGTCAGATTGCGCACGTCGTTGAGCGCATCAAAGATGCGGAAAACATCCATACCATTTTCAGCAGCCCGTTTGATAAATGCGTGCACGACATCGTCCGAATAGTGACGATAGCCGAGCAGGTTCTGTCCGCGTACCAGCATTTGCAGGGGGGTGGTAGGCAATGCGGCTTTCAGTTTGCTCAGGCGTTCCCACGGATCTTCCTTGAGAAACCGCAGACAAGCGTCAAAGGTGGCGCCGCCCCAGCATTCCAGTGACCAGTAACCGATGCTGTCGAGCATCGGGCAGGCGGGCAGCATATCCTCAGTACGCAGCCGGGTTGCAATCAGGGATTGATGCGCGTCGCGCAAAATTACATCGGTAATATAAACTTTTTGCATATTCTTCCTCGATTAACCAGATAAGCGTCTGTATGCTTACAATCCGGTATGTGATGCCATTGCGGCGGCGATCACACTGGCCAGAACTTCCGGCCTGGGTTTATCGGAATAATTGATCAGTGCCGGATTCTGCTCGACAAAGCCGGTATTAAACTTTGCTACGCGAAACTGTGGATGTCTGAGAATTCTCAGATAGTACGGAATGGTGGTTTTAATGCCGAATAACCCCATGTCGCGCAGCGCGCGTTCGCCGCGCTTGATGGCATCTTCCCAGGTCAGTGCGCTGACAATGACTTTTGCAACCATGGAATCATAAAATGGCGGTATTTCATAGCCGGTATATATGGCGGTATCGGTTCGCACACCCGGTCCGCCCGGTGCATAATAACGGGAAATACGACCAAAACTCGGTAGAAAGCTGTTTTTTGGATCTTCAGCATTGATGCGGAATTGAATCGCATAGCCTCGCCGCACGATCTCATCCTGCTGGTAGCGTAATCGCAAGCCGGCCGCTACACGGATCTGTTCTTCGACGATGTCAACGCCGGTGATGGTTTCAGTGATGGTGTGTTCGACTTGTACGCGGGTATTCATTTCCATGAAGTAGAAACGGCCGTTATCGTCGAGCAGAAATTCCACGGTTCCGGCATTGGTATAACCGACCGATTTGGCGGCAATGACTGCCAGGCCACCGATATATTGACGCTGTGCTTCATCGAGCTGCGGCGATGGCGCGATTTCAATTAGTTTCTGGTTGCGACGCTGAATGGAGCAATCGCGCTCGTACAGATGAATCACGTTGCCGTGATGATCCGCGAGAATCTGTACTTCGATATGACGGGGATTAACGATGCATTTTTCCAGAAATACATCGGCGCGGCCAAATGCCTTGGTTGCTTCGGATATGACACGTACGTAGTTGCGTTTGAGTTCGTCAGCCGCATCGCAACGCCGGATGCCGCGACCACCGCCACCCGAGGTTGCTTTCAGCATGACGGGGTAGCCAATCTGTTCGGCAACTTCCAGGGCTTCTTCTACTGAATTCAGGTTGCCTTCCGATCCGGGTGTCACCGGGAGACCGGCTGCTTTCATCGCATTCCGGGCTTCTGTTTTATCACCCATGCGGTGTATGACGTCTGCTCCGGGGCCAATGAATATCAACCGGCGTTCTTTGCACGCACGAGCAAATTGCGCGTTTTCGGACAAAAATCCATAGCCTGGATGAACAGCGTCGCAACCGGTTGCCAGCGCCAAGTCAACCAGTGCGTAAATATTCAGATAACAGGACATCGGTTCACTGCCGATGCAATAGGCTTCATCCGCTTTCTTGACATGCAATGCGAAACGATCCGCTTCCGAATAGATGGCGACTGAACGGATACCCATTTCAGCGCAAGCCCGTATAATGCGCACGGCAATTTCACCGCGGTTGGCGATCAGGATTTTACGCAGCATGATTTTGGTATTCTTCCTTTATGCATTCAACGATGCGCATATTCTACCCGAACATTGTGAATTCCGGCTGAAAGTGAAACGTTTTCACCCTTTTCAATTGGCCGGGATCGTCGGTGCACGGCATGATAAAATCGATGTTCTCATTAATTTAAGTTAATTCAAAAATAAAAACGTTATGGGTTTTTCCACGCTTACGGCTTTGTCGCCACTGGACGGCCGGTACCACCAAAAAGTAGCGCCATTACAACATTATTTCAGTGAGTTCGCGCTGATTCGTTATCGTATTCAGGTGGAAGTTGCTTGGTTGCAGGCGCTTGCCAGCGCAGCTGAAATCAGTGAAGTGCCGGCATTTTCAAATGAAACCAACGCGCGATTAAACAGCCTTGTGGCTAATTTTTCCGTCGCTGACGCCGAAGCTGTTAAAACAATAGAAGCAACTACGAATCATGATGTCAAGGCTGTTGAATACTGGCTGAAACAAAAGCTTGCAGACAATCGTGAAGTCACCGCGGCAGCGGAGTTTATTCATTTTGCCTGCACCTCGGAAGATATCAACAACCTGTCACACGGTTTGATGCTCAAACAAAGCCTGGAGCAGGTCATGCTGCCGGCACTGGATAACATTATCGCCAAGTTGGTTGAACTGGCGCATCAACTGGCGGATTTGCCTATGCTTGCACGTACGCACGGACAACCAGCGACGCCAACAACACTGGGCAAGGAAATGGCTAATGTGGCCTACCGTCTGCAGCGTGGCAGAAAGCAACTGAAGAATGTCGCTGTGCTTGGAAAGATCAATGGCGCCGTCGGTAATTACAACGCGCATGTGTCAGCCTATCCTGATTGTGATTGGGAAAGTTTTGCGCATTCCTTTGTTGAATCGCTCGGACTGACATTTAATCCCTATACCACGCAAATCGAACCGCACGACGCTATTGCGGAACTGTTCGATGCTTATGCCCGCATCAACACTATTTTGCTGGATTTGAACCGCGATATCTGGGGATACATTTCACTTGGCTTTTTCAAGCAAAAAGCAAAAGCGAATGAAGTGGGTTCTTCGACTATGCCGCACAAAGTCAATCCGATTGACTTTGAAAACTCGGAAGGTAATCTCGGGATTGCGAATGCGTTGTTACGGCATTTGGGTGAAAAGCTGCCGGTTTCACGCTGGCAGCGGGATCTTACCGACTCGACCGTGTTACGCAATATGGGGGTGGCGCTGGGTCATACTTTGTTGGCTTATGACGCATGCAGTAAAGGGTTGAATAAACTCGAAGCCAATCCGGATCAACTCGCCAGAGATCTGGATGATGCCTGGGAAGTGCTGGCTGAACCGATTCAGACCATCATGCGCCGGTACGCGGTGCCGCAACCCTATGAGCAACTCAAGGCGCTGACACGTGGTAAAAGCGGCATCACTCAGGCAGTGTTGCATCAGTTCATTCAAGGGCTGGAAATTCCTGAAGTCGAGAAACAAAAGCTGCTGACGATGAAGCCGCGTGATTATACCGGTAAGGCGGGGATACTCGCGCGCAGAATAAAGAATTGAATAAATCCGCTTTGAAACATCTTGTTACTGATAAAAATCGAATTTCCTTGCAAAAAAATCGCATGACAGGACTTGAAATCAGCAAAACAGTCTCTATAACCCCCAGATAGTTAAGAGGAGGTACGATGCAATATTCACAGAATCCCCAGGATATGAAACCCGATGAATCCGCAGAATCACCGGATAACGTAAAAAACGAATCATTAAACCAACCCGCTGCGGAGACGGATGAGATCATACAGACAACTGTTCAGAATGAAGCCAATCAGGATGCGTTGCCTGGTTTGGCGCAGTCGTTGAAAGAAGCCGAGCGTAAAGCGGCTGAACATCATGATGCCTGGCTACGCGCCAAAGCCGAAGCTGAAAATGTACGCAGACGTGCTCAGGCTGATGTTTCCAATGCGCATAAATATGCGGTTGAGAATTTTTCCACCGAGTTACTGACCGTGATGGACAGTCTCGAAGCAGCCCTGGCTGTTGAAAATGCCAATGTGGAAAACTTCAAGAACGGTATGGAGTTGACACAGAAACAGTTAGTCGCTGTTTTTGAGAAATTTAATATTAAGGCGATTGATCCGGTCGGAGAGAAATTTGATCCGCATCAGCATCAGGCTATGTGCACCGTTGATTCCGAACTCGAACCCAATACTGTCGTGCAGGTTATGCAGAAAGGTTACAAACTGCATGAGCGGGTGATCCGGCCAGCGCTCGTGATGGTATCGAAAACAAAAGACGCCTGACAGGCGCATTCAATTAAATCCGGCTTGAAATTCAATGGAAAGACTCCATTTATCTGATTAATTCACGGACAGTTTTTAATTCTTAAAGGATCTTAAAATGGCAAAAATTATTGGTATCGATCTGGGTACAACCAATTCCTGTGTCGCAATTATGGAAAGTGGCAAACCCAAAGTGGTCGAGAATTCTGAAGGCACGCGCACGACGCCTTCTATCGTTGCTTACACAGAGGATAACGAGATACTGGTCGGCGCCTCAGCCAAGCGTCAGGCGGTTACTAATCCGAAAAACACTTTGTTTGCGGTAAAGCGTTTGATCGGTCGCCGGTTTGACGAGGAGATGGTGCAAAAAGACATTAAAATGGTGCCTTACAAGATTATCAAGGCGAGCAATAACGACGCCTGGGTTGAAGTGAGAGACAAAAAAATAGCACCGCCCGAGGTTTCTGCGCAGGTACTTAAAAAAATGAAAAAAACCGCAGAGGATTATCTGGGCGAGCCAGTAACCGAAGCGGTAATTACCGTGCCGGCCTATTTCAATGATTCGCAACGCCAAGCAACCAAGGACGCGGGCAAAATCGCTGGATTGGAAGTCAAGCGGATTATCAATGAACCAACTGCCGCAGCGCTTGCTTTCGGCATGGACAAAAAGGAAGGTGACCGCAAAATTGCGGTGTATGATCTGGGGGGCGGCACTTTCGATATTTCAATTATCGAAATTGCGGATCTTGATGGCGAGCATCAATTCGAGGTACTAGCGACCAATGGCGACACATTCTTGGGTGGTGAGGATTTCGATTCACGTATCATCGAATATCTGGTTGATGAATTCAAAAAAGAAAACGGCATTGATCTGAGACAAGACATGCTGGCGTTGCAACGTTTGAAAGATGCTGCCGAAAAAACCAAAATCGAATTGTCATCCAGCCAGCAAACCGAAGTGAATCTGCCGTATATCACCGCGGATGCAAGTGGCCCCAAACATATGGCGATCAAAATTACACGCGCCAAACTGGAGAGTCTGGTGGAGGAATTGATCGAACGGACAGCAGAACCTTGTCGTATTGCGATGAAGGATGCGGGTGTATCTGCTTCCGAAATTGATGATGTGATTCTGGTTGGCGGTCAAAGCCGGATGCCGAAAGTACAGGAAAAAGTTAAAGAGATCTTCGGTAAAGAGCCGCGTAAAGATGTCAATCCTGACGAAGCTGTTGCTGTCGGCGCGGCTATTCAGGGGGGGGTGTTGCAAGGTGATGTCACGGATGTGTTGTTGCTCGATGTGACGCCATTGTCACTGGGTATTGAAACGCTTGGCGGCGTCATGACCAAATTGATTCAGAAAAACACGACCATTCCAACCAAGGCGCAACAGGTTTTTTCTACCGCGGATGATAATCAGACGGCTGTTACGATTCATGTCTTGCAGGGCGAGCGCGAAATGGCATCGGGAAACAAGAGTCTGGGGCAGTTCAATCTGGCGGATATTCCGCCTGCGCCACGCGGTATGCCGCAAATTGAAGTGGCTTTTGACATCGATGCCAATGGCATTCTGCACGTATCGGCAAAAGATAAAGCGACTGGAAAGGAGAATAAAATCAAAATCCAGGCCAGTTCCGGACTGTCCGAGGCCGAAATTGAGCGTATGGTTAAAGACGCCGAAGCGCATGCGGAAGAAGATCACAAGATTCTGGAATTGGTATCCAGTCGCAACCAGTGTGACGCGATTATCCACTCGGTTAAAAAATCGATGAAAGAGTATGGTGATCAGCTGGATGCGGATGAAAAGTCCAAAATCGAGGCGGCATTGCAGGATGCTGAGGCAGCTCTGAAATCTGACAACAAGGAAGAAATCGATGCAAAAACCCAGGCATTGACGGAAGCTTCGCACAAACTCGCCGAGAAGATGTATCAGAATCAACAGGGCGATGCACAGCAGACGCATGCTGCCGGTGATGCCGGAGGAGCTGAACATTCAGGCGCCGGTAAACGGGAAAAGACAGTTGAAGGCGACGTAGTGGATGCTGAATTTGAAGAAGTGAAAGACAAAAAATAAACACAAGTCGTTTTTGTTAAAACGCAGAGCAGAGAAAAGAGGAGCAGCAGGCCCTTTTCACACTCTGCGTTTGACATTTATTCAACACAAAAAATAAAGCTATGTATTTGCACTATCTTTACAAAATTGTAAGCATCAGAGTCGACTTTACCACAACAGGGATGATTCATGGCCAAGCGTGATTATTATGAAGTGCTCGGTGTTAATCGTGATGCCGATGAAGGCGCCATCAAGAAAGCTTATCGCAAGCTGGCGATGAAGCATCATCCTGACAGAAATGCGGGTGATGTCAAATCCGAGGAATTATTCAAGGAAGCCAAAGAAGCGTACGAAATATTGTCCGATCCCAGCAAACGCGCTGCCTACGATCAGTTTGGTCATGCCGGTGTGGATGCCAGTGTTGCAGGTGGAGGCGCTGGCGGCGCCCAGGGATTTGCGGATGCTTTCAGTGATATTTTTGGCGATATCTTTGGTGGCGCTCGTGGTGGCGGCCGTTCCAACGTGCATAGAGGCGCTGACTTGCGCTACAGTCTGGAAATTTCACTGGAGCAGGCAGCACATGGCACCGAAACGAAAATACGCATTCCCACGATGGTGGCGTGCGATACGTGTCATGGAGACGGCAGTAAACCAGGCACCAGCCCGAAAACCTGCCCAACCTGTAATGGTCATGGCCAGGTCAGAATGCAACAGGGATTTTTTTCCATTCAGCAAACCTGTCCGAAATGTTATGGCAGTGGCAAGATTATTGCGCATCCATGTCCTGCTTGCCATGGTGCAGGGCGGGTAAAACAGCATAAAACCCTGAATGTGAAAATTCCTGCTGGTGTTGATGAAGGCGATCGAATTCGCGTCAGTGGAGAAGGGGAGGCCGGAACTAACGGTGGACCACCCGGAGATCTGTATGTCGTTATCCATCTGTCGTCGCACTCTGTTTTTCAGCGGGATGGAGACCATCTGCATTGTGAGATACCGATCAGTTTTACAACTGCTGCACTAGGCGGGGAAATTGAAATACCGACGCTTGAAGGTCATGCAAAAATCAAGGTACCCGCTGAAACACAGACGGGCAAAATTTTCCGTTTGCGCGAGAAAGGCATTAAAGGCGTACGCAGCCACAATAAAGGTGATCTGCTGTGTCATGTGGTCGTGGAAACGCCTGTTAAACTCACGCCTCGCCAGAAAGAATTGCTTGAAGAGCTGGAGTCGATCAGCCAGAAAGACAATTCCCGTCATAGCCCTCGGGCAAAATCATGGATGGACAAGGTAAAGGATTTTTTTTCGGATAAGTAGTGCTGTTATCAGGCGCTTGATAGCTCCAGTTTCAACATTTTGTTAAGTTACGGAGCAATGACAGCGCCTATAATCCGGTGATTCACCAGGTGTGAATCACCGGTATGGGAAGTGGTTTCAGATGCTGGTTTTGTCCAGCGCCGACAAAATATGCGGATAGACGTCCTGTACTGCATTTTGACCAAAAATACAGTCAATATGACCATAATTTGGAATGACGTGGCGGGCATACTTTTCCGGGCCATTGACTTCAACCAGTTTTTTAAAGCTGCGTTCAGTGGTTTCAGGCAGGTAACTCACGTTTTCAGCGCCGTGAATAAAGGTAATCGGCAAATTAAGCCGCTCCCAGTGCGGCAGATAAATGTCCTTACCCTCAGCATTGACGATTTTACCTTCCCGTGCGCACAGCGCCAGATGCTTGAAGATATCCATATGGCAGATACCGAATAATTCATGCAGATTATCATGCGTCAGGCGGTTCAGCTGATCATGTTCGTACAGCAGGGAATACATGAAGCTAATGCGGTGACATACGGCGCTGGAGCATTGCTCCTCCAGCTCAAAATGCTGCAAGTTGAGTGCTTTGTCGTATAACTGGTTGAGCCAGTTACCTCTGTCATCGGTATAGGCTGTTAACGCGTCGATGCCAATAGCGTCAAGCAGGGACGGCAGATGCAGTCCGGCTTTGACGCGCGCGGTAGCAGAAACGGTTTGATATGGACCGATTTGTGACGAGACGATGGCGCGTACATGCTGGAGACCACTCATCATCGCCATGAAGAAAGTTGTTGAACCGGCGCAGTGTACAAACGCCTGTACATCACGACTGCCGGTGACATTCATGATAGTACTGATAGCAGCCGGATAGTCGTAACGGGCAATGTCATCCAGTGTCCAGGCCTGATTCGCACTAGGCAAATCAATGCTGATGCGCATATCAAGCAGCCAGCAATCATAGCCATTGGCATAAAGGTATTCCAGTAGATTGGTATCAATGGTATCAGTGGTAAAAATTTTGCTGGAAACCCCCGCGCCATGCGCCATCAGCAAAGGACCTTTTTTGCCGCCTTGATAGCGCGTCAAACGCAACGGCACACCATCAATTGCTTTGAAATGATGCACTTCCGGTACGTTGGCACGCAGAGTACGTTTCTTACGTGGTGGGGCGTCAGCATCCAGGTATTGAGGCGGAACGAATATACCGCCATAAATATGGTAAAGATCCCCGGCGAAATAAATACCAAAGCGTGTAATGGCTTGCAGACGCTCCATGTTCGTCTGTGCGCCAGTCGCGGCAATGGTAGTCAATTGACGAATCAAATCATGCGGTTGAATGTACAGGATACCGCGCCCTTTGACCGGTCCGGTCGTGTCCGGACCTTCGTATAAAGTGGCATACATGGTAGTGGTATCGGACCAAACATCGATGCCGTAGTCATCATGAATAATTTTGAAGCCATCGAAACACCATGTCTTGCCTTCTTCCGAATTTATCTGAAAGCGGTATTTCATATATTCCTGGCCAATCCGTGACGGGTCGCGGGCGAACAGATTAAACACGCCATTCGTTGCGGTCAGCGGTGAGGCGGAAAGACCCGGTGCGTTGACTGTACCGATCATGCCGCCGCTATAATCGCCATTCTTTTCAATCAGAGCGTTGAGGTCATAAACACTCACAGTCAGCGTAAAATCAAGGGTATTTCCGGATTCCTTGCCGGCGCGCATGGCGGTTTCAAAATCACCGGCTTCCGACCACCAGCCGCGCATGGTTTCGGTAAAGCGTACGCCTACTGTAGCGGGTTCCGCTGTGCGCGGTTGCGACAGACTGGTGAAATCATAGCTGTATCCTTCCGCTTCGGCCATCAATTCCATACTGCGCTCGGCCAGTGCGGAAATGGTCAGTAGCGGATTGACACCGACAGAACGCGGCACGATACTGCCGTCGACAGCATATAGTCCGTCATGCACTGTGCTACCGGTTGCGCCGCTGAATACTCTGCCGCGGTGATCCACTGCGCCACTCTCGGCATCCTTACCCATGCCGCAGCCACCGAGCGGGTGCACTGTAATCAGACTATTGTCCAGTGCTTCTGTCCAGGTTGGATTGGGAATATAGGTGCCGCCATTGGCAGCAGTAACGTGTTTCATGAATGCATTGTCGCGCTTGAATACTGGCTTATCGCCGACATGCGGCCAGTCGACATGAATCGTATTGTTACGCAATGCCAGACGACCATCTGAGTCGTCATGACTCATGATCAAGTACACTTGCGTGTTATGCACAGCGCCGTGATAGGGGCCACGCAACAGACTTTCTGCAACGCGCGCATGTTCGCTGACCTTGTCTTTCAATCCGCTATCGGTGTCAGTGCCGATCAGCTCGGCGGCTGTTGACATCAATCCGGGCAGTATGCTGCCCAGCGCACCTGGCAGGCTACCTTCCTCCAGAATCAAACCTTGTTCAAAATTTTCGGTGTCCCGGTCATCGATCATGGTCGTAATGCAGGGGCCGACCGGATTGATTTTTCCGACCGGTTGATTGCCGAAGCCGATGGCATTAATAGGCTTGTCGTTATTAAACCCGAATCCCAGCACATCGCCGTTGGAGGAAAAATGTTCGCCAACCTGACTCGACAGGGACAGCCCTCTTTCTTTTGAACGTAGCAGAATTTCAGTTGTGCCGAGCGTGCCGGCGCCAAGGAAAACCTGCTTGCAGCGCAGTACAAGATCAGGTGCGTCAAAGGCCTCACGTCCGACATCCATGATCTGACAGTGCACCAGCCAATCGTCACCCTCTTTCTCCAGCCAGCGCACCGCGATCTGGGTATAGATTTCCACACCATTGTTCCAAGCATCCGGCAGGTAATTCATCAGCGTGGTGTTTTTTGCGCCGTAATTACATCCCGACACGCAATCACCGCAATAGGTACAAGCTGGCTGATGCACGCCGGCTTCATTGATGCGGTCTGCAAAGGTGACATTGATCGGCGGGAAGACCAGTGGACGGTTAACTGCTTTGGCGGAATTTTTCTGCGCCTCGACCTTAGGCAGAACCGGTATGCCATTCTGGCCATCTGGAAATGGCGTGGCGCCGAGCATTCTCAGCGCACGGTCATAGCAGGCATTCAGTCTGTCCTTGTCCTGACGGATTTCATCGGGCCAGCGAGGATCGTCAAAAACACGGTTATCCGCCTTCAGTGCTACATTGGCATTGATCAGTGAAGTACCGCCCAGACCGCAACCGACGATGATATTCATATCCTTACTGGCGTACAGGTTGAACAATCCGGTCCACTCACCGACATGCTTGTCATGGAAATTGATTTGAAATTCCTTTCCGGCTTCGAACAGTGTATCCGGGTACTCGCCGGTTTGTATTTCCCGTCCGCGCTCCAGCAAACATATGTCAAGCCTGCTGCCATCGCTGCGTTTCATTCTTGCCAATCGGGATGCGGCAATACCACCGCCATAACCTGAGCCAATCACAATGGCATCGTAACGTTCTTTTAACCGGGAGTGAGGTGAGGAAAGGCGTTTCATAGGTCATCTCCATATAATTTAGACATCGAATGAAATCAGCGTATACGACTTTCGGTATATGCCAAATGGGGAACGTTATGTAATAGTAATTGCAAAAAGGGTTTTTAACAAATGCCTTTGAAGTTTCAAACTGTACATGGTCCGCATAAAAGTGTTCCGTTCAATAAAAGCCCTTACTGAACAGAGGCTTAAATTCAGATTATTCCTACAAAATTTTAACTGGCGATTGTCGTTAAAGGTAGGGTTGTTGTGATGACCGCGCCAGTCTGTTAAATCAAAATTGATAAATCATGGAACTATAAATCATGAGAGTAAATTTACCTGTTTCAAACATCGAATATCCACTGGATGATAATGCCTTGTTAGTATCGACAACCGACGCTAAAGGGCGAATAACGTATGTCAATTCTACGTTTATTGAAGTTAGTGGTTATTCTGAGGATGAGCTGCTGGGAAAGGCGCACAATATCGTGCGTCATCCGGATATGCCGCCAGAGGCTTTCGCTGATTTCTGGAAAATCCTGCAAAGCGGGAAACCCTGGACCGGTTTTGTTAAAAACCGCCGTAAAAATGGTGATTACTATTGGGTGCTGGCAAACGCAACGCCTTTAATTGAAAACGGAAAAATAACAGGGTATTTGTCGGTGCGTACAAAACCCTCACGCCAGCTGGTTGAAAAAGTTGAGCCCATTTATCAACAGATACGCGATGGTAAATCTAAGAATCTCAAGATTGAAAATGGCGGCATTGTCCGCACCGATTTTGCAGGAAAAGTAACCGCATTTTTTAAAATGACTTTTGCCAAGCGGGCGGCATTGCTCCTGTCGTTACCAACACTGTTATTGGTTTGTGCCGCAGGCGCGGGTTGGTGGGGAATTAATCAAACGTTAGCGTCGCCCTGGCTAAGTCAGTTTGTCCTATCTGCCGCCATCATCGGTGTGTTGGCGATGGGTGCAATGGGTTTTTGTCTGGTACGTAGCGTACTTAAGCCATTAAATGAAGCTATCGATGTTGCCAACACGCTTGCGGCGGGTAATCTCTGTGCCAGCGTCTGTACAGGTTATCACGATGAATTTGGTTTGTTGTTCAAATCATTATCTCAGATGAATCTCAATTTAAAAGCGACAGTGCTTGATATTCATAATAATGCTGGCATGGTGCGTCAGGCTGCCGGGGAAATCGCCAGTGGCAATATGGATTTGTCACAGCGTACCGAAGAGCAGGCTTCTTCACTGGAAGAAACTGCTGCGAGTATGGAAGAACTGGCTTCAACGGTAAAACAAAACTCCGAGAACGCGAAACAGGCTGACCAGCTGGCAACGGATGCAAGTCATCTGGCTTCTCAGGGTGGCCAGTTAATGGCCAATGTTGTCACGACAATGACTTCAATCAGCGACAGTTCCAGGAATATAGCAAACATCATCAATGTGATTGATGGCATTGCCTTTCAGACGAATATCCTGGCGTTAAATGCCGCTGTGGAGGCTGCTCGTGCAGGCGAACAAGGCAGGGGGTTTGCCGTTGTTGCCACTGAAGTTCGTAATCTCGCGCAGAGAAGCGCGGCAGCCGCGAAAGAGATCAAGTCACTGATTGATGATTCTGTGAAACGGGTTGAGAATGGTACGCTACAGGTTAACGATGCGGGTAAAACCATGCAGGAAATTGTGATTTCAATTAAACACGTGGCAGATATTATGACGGAGATCACCGCAGCGTCCCAGGAGCAGAGCTCCGGTATAGATCAAGTCAATCAGGCTGTTACGCAAATGGATGAAGTTACGCAACAAAATGCCGCCTTGGTGGAAGAGGCTGCGGCAGCTGCGGAATCCCTTGAGCAACAGGCGAAAGAATTGACTGGCGCGATATCAATTTTTAAAGTTGGCCATTCGGTTGTATCTGACAGGGCTAATGTGTTGCGGTTTAACGGAGAAAGGTCGAATGATCGCAAGCATGGCGCAATGGCTTCAAAGCAGAATCACAGCAGGATCGCAGGTAAAAAAGTAGCGAATAGTAACGAAACCTGGAATGAATTTTAAGAAACCTTTGCACGGCGTCATGAGCGGTACGAGAATAAGGCAAAAATTTGCGAAAAAGCGGAGTTTACAACGGGGTAAATGAGCATTTTTCGCAAATTTTTAACGCAATTATCGTGCCGCGTAGTAGTCGTGCAAAGGTCTCTAATAATATGTGTCTGATTTTATTGTGGATGACTGTTCAGTTTTCAGTCTGGCGCATGAAAAACAAAATAGGCAAGAGTCCAGCCAATACCAGTGTTGCGGCAGGTACAGCCGCCTGTTCCCATGCACCTTCAGAGGTCATTTCATAAACACGTACCGCCAGAGTATCCCAGCCGAAAGGACGAGTCATTAATGTAATCGGCATTTCTTTCATGACATCAACGAATACCAGCGTTGCGCCAGTAAAGATACCGGACTTCAGAATCGGAAAGTGAATTCTGCTGAGCAAGGCCCAGCCGTGCAATCCCATGCCCATTGCGGCTTCTTCGATACTGGGTGTGATGCGCTGCATTGCACCATGGATTGCATAATGGCTTACCGCCATAAAACGAATCAGGTATGCAACCAGCATGACAACAATCGTGCCTTGTATCAGCAAACCTGTTTCAATCTGAAATACCGTAAGAGCGAGCTCACTGAGGCGACCTTCCAGCCAGGCCAAGGGAATGAAAATACCAATGGCCAGTACGGCGCCTGGCAGTGCATAGCCAATAGTCGCGGTGCGCACGGCAAATTGCATGGATCTGCCAGGGAAACGGCGTGCGGCATAGACAATCATGGTGACAATGGTGCAGGTGATCAGTGCGGCCAGACAGGACAGGAATAGCGAATGTGCAAGAAATTCCAGGTAGCGCTCCAAATCAAAGCCCACCAAAATGGATTGCACGCTCCAGTACAACAGCTGTAACAGTGGCAGCAAAAATGCACAAAACCATACCGTGGCGATAAAGGTCATCACAAACCATTTCTGTTGACCTGTTAATTGAATGCGACTGGCGCGTGGACTCTTTCTGGATTCGGCATAGCGCATGCGTGCACGGAAGTGTTGTTCGAGCACGACGATGATGAAAACGATGATAATGAGCATGGAAGCCAATTGTGAAGCAGCCGGGAGAGAAAACAAGCTGAACCATGCTTTGTAAATCGCGGTTGTAAAAGTATCGTAATTAAATACCGCCACCGTACCGAAATCAGCCAGTGTTTCCATCAATACCAGCAGCAAGCCGCCCGCAACCCAAGGCCGCGCCATTGGTAATGCAACTTTATAAAAGCCGGTGCGTCGAGTGAAGCCCAGCGACTGCGCAACTTCAAGGGAACGCTTGCCCTGGCTTTCGAAGGCATTCCGTGCGAGCAGATAAACATAAGGATAGAATGCCAGCGTCATGACAATAATGACGCCCGTGCGGCTGCGAATTTCTGGAAACCAGTGCAGATCGGAGTTCGTCCAATCACGCAATGTTGTTTGAACGGGGCCGGTAAAATCAAATAGTCCCAATGCGACGAATGCGGTGACATAGGCGGGAATGGCCAGTGGCAGCAATAAAGCCCAGGTAAAGAACCTGCGCCCTGGAAATTCATAGATTGCGACCAGCCACGCCAGACTGACGCCCAGAAATCCCGTTCCAAGCAGGACGCCCAGCGTAAGCCAGAACGTATTGGTCAGCAGCAGTGGCAGGGTGTTTTCGACCAGGTGTTGCCATACATCTCCGGCTGATACAAACAACGATGAAATGACAACACCGACCGGTATTAGAACCAGCATTGCCGTAATGTAGGGAATTAACCGCCAGCCGGCAATCACATTATTTCAGAATGTCAGTAATAAAGGATGACAAAAGTGATGTGGTTTTATCGATAACCGGCGCGATCCATGAGTTTAACCGCCGCAGCCTGAAATTCACCCGCTTTGACGAGATTGATATGATTCTGCTTGAACCGGCCCCACGATGCAACGGTCGGATCGGGTGCGATGTTAGGGTTCACCGGATATTCCATATTGAGATCCGCGAACAGCTTTTGCGCTGAAATGGATGACAAAAATTCCAGCAGTTTTTCCGCGGCTTGCTGATTCTTGCCATACCGTGTCAATCCTGCACCTGAAACATTGACGTGAACACCGCTGTCTTTTTGGTTCGGCCAGAAAACGGCGAGTGGTAAATCAGGATCTTTTTGTATCAATCGGCCATAGTAATACGTGTTAACCATAGTCAGATCGCAGCGGCCGGCAGCGACAAATTCCAGCGCGCGGGTATCGTCAGATAAGGGGTCTGTTGCGAGGTTGGCAACCCAGCCTCTGACGATTTTCTCGGTTTCCGCTTCGCCATGTTCGGCAATCATCATGGCTACCAATGACTGGTTATAGACTTTTTTGGATGTTCGCAGGCAAAGCCTGTTCTTCCATTTTGGATCGGCAAGATCTTCATACGTGGACAGGTCTTCAGGGCTTACTTTCTTGGTGTTGTAGATGATCGTGCGAGCGCGTATAGATAGTCCAAACCATTCATTAGCGGGATCGCGCAGATGCTCCGGGATGTTGGATATGAGAATCTGGGAGTCGAAAGGTCTGAGCAATCCGGCCTGCGATGCTGCCCATAAATTGCCGGCGTCGACGGTTATCAGCATGTCCGCGGGGGTGTTTTTGCCTTCGGCCTGAAGGCGCGCCATGAGTGCGCCTTCATTATCGGTAGTGTATTTGACTTTGATTCCTGTCTGTTGGGTAAATGCATCAAACATCGGCTTGATCAGTTGCTCAACCCTGGCTGAATAAACCACGACCTGCTCGGCGCAGACCGGATGGGCAATGGAAACAAACAAAATGATCCAGAATGATGCTGAAATGATACGGAATTTTGAACTCGGCGTTTGCATGTGACTTCCAGGGAAAGGTGTGAAGACGAACGAATAGAATATGGCCCTAATATATTATGAAAAGGAATAATTATCAATCAGGATTCGATTTCAGTATCGATTGAGCGGACAAAATTGTTGTTGCGACGGAAAATCAGATCCCTGACAGTATGGCCGAGTTTGATGCCGCGTTGTTCAAATTTGGTCACGGGACGATAATCCGGGCGTTCGGCATAACCTGGGCTGGAGTTGTCGAGCAATGGTTCGGCGGACAATACCGCGAGGATGTGCTGCGCGTACTCTTCCCAATCTGTAGCGATGTGAATATAGGCGTCTGGTTTGAGGTGCAGGCAGAGTTGTGAAATAAACGCCGGCTGAATCAACCTGCGTTTATGGTGGCGGGCTTTTGGCCAGGGATCAGGAAAGAAGATATGCACGCCATCAAGCGATTCGGGCAGCAGCATGTTGCGTATAATTTCTACAGCGTCATGCTGAATAACACGCAAATTGGCAAGTTGACGTTCTTCGATCTGGTTCAGCAAACTACCGATACCGGGTGTGTGAACCTCAATGGCCAGGTAGTCGCATTCCGGATGCCTCTGAGCAATAGCTGCCGTGGTTTCACCCATGCCGGAGCCGATTTCAAGAATCTTGGACGCTTTCCGGCCAAAAACCGACTCCAGGTTGATCCGCTCTGTACTGAACGGAATGCCGTATTTGGGCTTCAGCTGTTCACAGGCATTGCGTTGTGCGTTGGAAATTCTTCCCTGACGCAGGACAAAGCTGCGTATGGCGTGTGTCATAAACGGAAATGATTTTTTTAGTGTTGTTGTGTGCTTGTAGCAATAACACCTTCGACTGGTGAACTGGGGCTGGCGGTATATATCTTTTTGACCATGCGTCCTGCCAGATAAGCTTCTCGTCCTGCTTCAACGGCTTTGCGCATTGCTGAAGCCATCAAAACAGGATTTTTTGCTGCTGCGATGGCCGTATTCATCAATACACCGTCACAGCCAAGCTCAAGCGCGATGGTGGCATCGGATGCCGTGCCAACGCCCGCGTCAACCAGTACGGGCACTTTTGCATTGTCAATAATAATCTGCAAATTCCATGGATTCAGAATACCCATGCCGGAACCAATCAGCGAGGCGAGTGGCATGACCGCTACGCAGCCGATTTCCTCGAGCTGTTTTGCGGCAATAGGATCATCCGAGGTATAAACCATCACATCAAAGCCTTCTTTGACCAAGATTTCTGCAGCTTTGAGTGTTTCAACCATGTTCGGAAAGAGCGTCCTGGGATCACCCAACACCTCCAGCTTGACCAGTTTGTGTCCATCGAGCAATTCACGCGCCAGGCGCAATGTGCGCACCGCGTCGTCTACCGTGTAACAGCCGGCTGTATTGGGCAACAACGTATATTTCGACGGCGGCACACTGTCCAGCAGATTCGGCTCATTAGCATTCTGGCCGATATTGGTGCGACGAATTGCTACCGTTACAATCTCTGCGCCGCTGGCTTCAATAGCCGCGCGCGTTTGCGTAAAATCTTTATATTTACCCGTACCGACCAATAACCGTGAAGAATAGGATTTACCGGCAATGACAAAACTGTCCATATTTATTTCTTAATAATTTGAAAAAAATCAACCACCACCAACCGCAACGACAACTTCAAGCTGATCGCCATCAGTCAGATATTGTTCAGCGTATTGACTGCGCGGCACGATTTCGCCGTTGCGTTCGATGGCAATACGTTTCCCCTGTAAATTATTCTGATCGATAAATTGTTCTATGTTAATTGATTGATGAAGCTGTTTAACTTCACCATTGATCGTAAGCTGTATCATAAGAAGACTTGTGAAGACCTGTTTCGGATATTTCGTTAAGCAGCCTGTTGCGCTTTTTTGTAGCGGCAGGTGCGCATTTTATCATGCGGGCATGGTGCAGTGGAAATGGCGTGCATGGTTTCCAATTTTTTATTCAGTCTGCATTCATGCTTGTCGACGTATAGTAGCCTGCCAGATACGCGAAATCTGGAACTGTTATCCGGAATATGGAGGTTTCTCATGAAAGCGAATATTAAAAGCAAAACAAGCGAAAACATCTTTCTGACAATACTGCTGGGTCTGGTGCTGACGTTACCTGTCGCGGCTGAAGCTGGTAGAAGTCATCACCGCTCTAATCACACGCATTATCATTATCATTTTCACGACGGCTACGGACACTCACACTATCGCCATCATCCAAAAAGACACAAACATAAACGCCATCATGGCGGTTACAATTACATTTATAATCCACCGCAATATTATTACAATCAACCCTATTATCCGCCACAACCGAGGTATGGCCGTGGCGGTAACGTTTATCCACCCGCGCCTATTTACGGCTATCCACCCAACAGAATGATGGGCATTAGTACCGGAAATGGCAGCTTTATGTTACGCTACTGAGAGTAACCGAGCCGACGATGCGCGGGATTATAAAACCCAATTCCGCTTTAGGCATTGTCGGCTTATGAGTCTATCTTAATCCGCTACACTTCAAAATTTGACATCAATACCGTATTCCCGCCGGATGAAGATTGATTGAGGGACTTTGATGAATGACAAAAGAAACCGAATGTTGAAGCGCGGGTTGTATGTTTTACGGTTCCAAGATCGTGACGCACAGTTCAATGAATGTCTGTCTGCCGGAACACAAAGCAGTTTGTTCATGAATATACTGACTAATTTTTTTACTCCTTTTCTGATCGCGTCGTTGTTAGCGACTTCTTCTGTTCATGCACTGTCTGCTGGAGAAGGGCAAAGCGCGCATTCCTTTCAAGCCGTGAATCAGCGTGGTGGTATTTCGCAACGCAAAGCTATAGCTATCGCGCAAAACTATATCCAGGGCCGTGTTCTCGACATTAGACAGCATAATGGTATTTATCGCGTCAAGATTTTAAGCGAGAAGGGGTCAGTGCACATCGTGCAGGTTAATGCGAATGATGGTGAAATCATTACCGGCCATTGACATAAAAATATGCGCATACTGGTCATAGAAGATGAAGTAAAACTGCAAATGCAGATACGTCAGAAACTCGAGTCTGAAGGTTTTATGGTCGACACCTGCTTCGACGGGAAGGAAGGGTTGTATATCGCCAACGAATATCCACTGGATGCCGCAGTCATTGATATTGGTTTGCCGGGTATCTCCGGGCTGGATGTGATTAAAACCTTGCGTGAGCGTGGCAGTTTGCTGCCGATTCTTATTCTGACCGCACGGGATAGCTGGCAGGATAAAGTCAGGGGGCTTGAAATCGGTGCGGATGATTATTTGACCAAACCATTCCAGGTCGAGGAATTGCTGGCCAGAATCAAGGCGCTGTTGCGTCGTGCTACGGGGATTCCCGGTACGGTTATTAAATGCGGCCCGATTATGATCAATGTTGCTGCGCAACAAGTAACCGTTAATGATCAAAGTATTGAATTGACAAGCTTTGAGTACCGTCTGCTTGAGCATCTCATCAGGCACCAGGGTGAGGTGCAGTCCAAACGATTGCTGACAGACTATCTTTATCCGCATGATGAAGACCGCGACAGTAATGTACTGGAAGTCATGGTGGGCCGTTTGCGGCGCAAGCTTGATCCTCAGGGTAATTTGAATCCTATTGAAACATTGCGTGGGCGCGGTTATCGTTTTACGATTGCATGTGAAAAAACGCAATGATGTCGCTTAACAAGCGTATTTTATTAAGCGCCACACTGGTTCTTTTGATTTTTATCGTGGGTATCGCGCTGGCTCTAGACCGGGCGTTTCATGATAGCGCGCGTCTTGGTGTTCAGGATCGCATGCTGGCCAGAGTATTAATGCTCATGGGTGATGCGGAAGTTGATGAAGATGGCAGGCTGGAAATGCCCACCAACCTGCTCGATACTGAATTCAGCCGTCCCAATGCGGGCACCTACGCTTATATTATCGATCAATCCAGGACCATAGTCTGGCAATCGACATCGGCATTAAATAAGAAATTTCCCGAGTTGATATTGCTTGACAAAGGCGTCAGGGACTTCGGGCAAATCGATATTAACAGCCAGGCTTCCTTTATCTACCGTTACGGCGTGGCATGGGCCACCGAAGCGGGGAATTATCCACTGACTTTTAATGTTATTACCGACACTGCGTTATTTGATGCGCAGATTGAGCGCTATCGTGAAGATCTTTGGGGCTGGCTGAGCGTCATGACGGTGTTGCTACTGATTACGCAAATGCTGGTATTGCGCTGGGGGTTGCAGCCAATGCGCCGGGTATCGGCTGAATTATCAGCCATCGAATCGGGCGCGCAGGAGAACGTCAATGGAGTGTATCCAAGTGAATTGAAGTTGCTGACTGACAGCATTAACTCGTTGATCAATCACGAACGGAAACAGCAAAAGCGCTACCGTAATGGTCTGGCGGATCTGGCGCATAGCCTGAAAACACCGCTGGCCGTTCTGCAGGGAGCGGCTACGGCAGGAAATAACGAGCCGGATAAAGAAAAAACGATACGCGAGCAAATCGAGCGTATGGATAATATCATTCAGTATCAACTCAGGCGGGCGGCAACTGCAGGCAGTTCCCCGGGTATGCGGCTGGTCGTGTTTTACACGGTTGCCGATCGTATTGTCAGAACGGTGCGAAAGGCGTATCACGACAAGGATCCGGAGATTTCCATGGATATTGATCAGACGATCAGTTTGCGTATTGACGAAGGGGATCTCATGGAGTTGCTTGGCAATCTCGTTGACAATGCCTTTAAGTGGTGTGACCGGTTGATTGTGATATCAGCACGGCAGTATCAGGATCATGTTCTGATTCAGGTTAAGGACGATGGGCCAGGTATCCGGGAAAATGAAATAACCCGGATACTCGAACGCGGTGTACGGGCTGACCAGTCGATTCCAGGGCATGGCATCGGCCTTGCGATTGTGCGCGACATCATTCAGGTTTATGGCGGCAATTTATTTATAGAAAAGAATCACCCGGTGGGTGCGTGCGTTACGATTGCTTTAAGTAACAGATAAAAACCAGAGGTACACGCCTTTTGAAAAACAGTTTTGCTTTTTTAATAATCGATGCACCAAAGAGGAAGCATTCGGCATCGGCTTATTTCACTATGCTTTTGTCTGCATGCATTATTGCATTCACCTTATTTTTTTATGCCGAGTCAGCGGCTGAAACAACGGATGTATATCGAACAACCGAAGTTTCGTTGACGGATAATCGCAATAAATTCGATACGACACTTAAGAACATTGAAGAGCGCATTGCCGCGCTGAAAAAAATTGATGCGTTAAACGAGGCGCAGCAGTCTGAACTGTCATCGTTAATTCAGGCACAGGATTTTATGCGGAAAAGCATCGAGTCTGTTGACCGTTCGATGCGGTATATCCGGTCTGCTCAGATTGCGCCGCAACAATTGAAAGCCTTTGAGCAGACGCTTGAAGCACCCTTGCAAGACGAAGAACTGAAGCCGGAAGACATTGATGAGCAGCTACCACTCGAGGAACTGGAATCCCGGTTTGAAACAATCAGAAAAGAACTGTCTGTTTCGCAAAAATACCGCACTGAAACCGAACAGGAAATTACCCGGCGAAGTGAACGGCAGCCCAAGTTGCAGGAAGAACAATCGCTGGCGCGGAAACGGATCGAAGAACTGAATCAGGGAGCGGTGACAACGCCTGATCAATCGGGTGAGTTATTGCAGGAAACGCAGAGTATCGCAAAAACAGCGGAACTTGATTATTTGAATCAGCTGATCCAGGAACTGGAACTGGAAGACAGTTATTATAATCAACAGCGCGAACTGTTGCGTGCGCAACGACATCTTGCTGAGCGTAAGGTACTGATCGCGGAGAAGAATAATAACATTTTTGAACAGGTGATCAATAAACTGCGCGCCGAAGCCGCCGCGCGTGTCAAGGAGGTTGCCGATACGGCCAGTCAGGCGGCTGATACCGAACACCCTCTGGTTCGTGCGATCATGGAAGAAAATAAACTGCTTGCGGCGGAATTGGAGCAGATAACCGTTGACAGCACGACGCTTAGCGAAGAGAAAAAATCACTGAACCAGTTACTGGCATCAATCCAGCGTAATTATGATCGTGTCCGGGAAAAAATCGCACAGACGGGATTGACCAACGCGATTGGACTGAAATTGCGTAACGATCGCAAGCAACTGCCGGATATCAGCCTGCATGAAAAGAAAATAAAGCTGCGTAATCTTGAAATCAATCGTGTACAACTCAGACGTATCGAACTCGAAGACCGTCTGCTGGAGAGGGTTGATCTGAACGAGGAAGTTCGGCGTCGCATGGAAGAAGCCAGATTAACCTTGAATGAGGAAGAAACCGCAAAGCTGCTGCCTGTCATGCATCAGGCTTTGCTGAAGCAGAAGGATGATTATCTGGACGAATTGATCAATGCCTATGATGTTTATTTCGAGAAAAAACTGTATCCCCTGCTTGAAAAAGAACAGAAATTAATCACCCTCGCCAGGGACTATAAGGATTTCATTGATACCCGCATCCTGTGGATACAAAGCGCGCCCATGATTCAATTGCAGGATATCGAGCGCCTGGGTGCGGCTGTAGCCTGGTTGCTTGATCCGGAATCCTGGATAACCACTGTATCGCTTTTAAGTCGTGATCTGGATGGCAATATGCTGATTATCCTGCCACTGCTGTTTACCATCGCCGCATTGCTGTTTATGCAATATTATTTAAGAGAAAAATTATCCGCTTTAGGGCGTTATGTCACCAAACTCAGCAAGGCCCGATTCATTGATACGCTTTGGGCGGTTGTGGTTACCTTGCTGATATCGCTGCCCTGGCCATTGCTAATCTATCTGTTCAGCTGGCGTATACAGCAGATGAATACCGATTTGGCGTTTGTCAATGCTTTTGCGCCTGGATTTACCGTACTGGCTTACCTGCTTTTTGCCGGATTGCTATTGCGTCACCTGTGCCGTAAAGATGGCCTGGGAGAACTGCATTTTCGCTGGAAAACTGAAAACATGACACTGGTCAGGCGTCAACTGGCCTGGTTTTTACCAGCTGCCTTGCCGCTGGTTTTTGTTTTCGTTGTGACCATGGAACAGCCAACGGAAGCGCATCATGAATCGCTGGGACGCCTGATGTTTTTCATTCTCATGGCGGTGACGACTGTGCTGATTTACCGGTTGATGCATCCATCCAGAGGATTGTTGCGGAATTATCTGGAAAAAAATGATGAAGGCTGGATTAACCGGCTTTCAGGGCTCTGGTTTCCGATTTTATTGGTAACGCCCTTCGGCATGGCGTTCACAGCCGCAATCGGGTACATGTATACCGCCGGGCAGTTGTCATTGTTGATCATCCATTCGGTATTGCTTATTTTTGCAGTGATTGTCGCGAGAGCGCTGCTGATACGCTGGCTGAACATTGCGCAACGCAAGCTGGCCATTGAACAATGGCGTAGAAAGTTCGCCGCACAAAATGAATCCACCCAGGGGGAAGAGAAAATTCGCCCTGCCGACGCGAGCGAACAAATCATCGTTGAAGAAGAAATGCTTGATGTCGAAGCAATCAGTGCACAAACCATGAAGCTGCTCAATACGGCCTACTGGTTTACTATCGTTATCGGATTGGCGTTGATATGGTCACAGGTATTGCCGGCATTTACCATGCTCAACGATGTCGTATTATGGAATACCGAAATAACCGGCGACGAAGGCGGCAAGGAAGTGAAGAGTCTGGTTCCGATTACACTGGCCAGTTTGTTGCTTGCTGTCATCATTTTTCTGATGACGTTTTTTATCAGCAACAATATTCCAGGGTTGCTTGAGATTGCAATTCTGCAACGTCTGCCTTTTACGCCCAGCGGGCGCTACGCGATTGCCTCCATTGCGCGCTACTTCATCATCATTATCGGTTTTGCGATGACTTTTAATGCACTGGGTATTGGTTGGTCCAAAGTCCAGTGGCTTGCTGCTGCGGTAACCGTTGGACTGGGGTTCGGGTTGCAGGAAATTTTTGCCAACTTTGTTTCTGGTCTGATCATTCTGTTTGAGCGACCGGTGCGTGTCGGCGACATTGTTACGGTGGGCAATATCAGTGGCAAGGTGTCGCGTATCCAGATGCGTGCAACCACCATCATCGACTGGGACAGGAAAGAGCTGATTATTCCCAACAAAGAATTCGTCACAGGGCAGGTGATCAACTGGTCGCTTACCGATTCCATTCTGCGTATTCTCATCCCGGTTGGTATTGTTTATGGATCGGATACCCAACGCGCCAACGAAATACTGTTGTCCGTCGCTAAGAATCATCGTGATGTGCTCAAAGATCCCGAACCGAGTTCGCGTTTTGTGGGCTTTGGAGAAAGCGCGCTGAACTTCGAGCTGCGTGTTTTTATCCCCGATCCGGATCTGTTGCTCGGGGTTCGTCATGATCTGTTGATGGAAATTGATCAGCGATTCCGTGAAGAAAAAATCGAAATTGCATTCCCGCACCAGGATATTCATATCAAGAGTTTGCCGGATGAAATTTCAATTGTGACCAGGTCGGCAAATCCTGCTTTGGTTAAAGGATAAAATCCGACCGTACAGCGTGATGCAATTTCTGTAAGTGGGGGCACACTCAGATCCGATTAACCAGCTCGCGCACAAAGTTAGGCAGTGCGAATACACCCAGATGCGATTCGCCATTGTAATAATGCAGTTGGGTAAGTCTTCGTTTCTTAATACGCGTGTCTATCTCGTCTGTGGAGAAAACCGTGGGATCAAGTTGCCCGGAACATACGGCAAGCGCCCAGAGCGCACCATACAGTGGAATATACAGCGTATAAGGGCGAACAATCGGGAAAACGCGGTTAAGTCGCTGCGCAAGCTCGGCAACACGCTCAGGTTGTGCAGTTGGGGAGCCAATGTGCAGTGTCAATGCGCCCTCCGGAGTGAGCGCTTCGCGGCATTGTCTGAAAAAATCTTCTGAATAAAGCGCTGCGGCCGGACCGACTGGATCGTTCAAATCCAGTGCGATCAGATCGAATTTGTCCCGGGTATCGCGGACAAACCGTATGCCGTCATCCACGATGATACGCAGACGAGGATTGTCGAATACATTGTGATGAACTGCCTTGAAGTGCTCTTTGGATACTGTGATGACATCGGCGTCGATTTCAACCAGCGTGACCTGCTCGACTGAAGGATGTTTCAGTGCTTCTTCGGATGAACCGCCATCTCCACCACCGATAATCAGTACTTTTTCCGGCGCATCATGCGCAGTCAATGCGGGATGAATCAGGTTTTCATGGTAGACAAACTCTTCGCGTTCTGAAGTCATGTTGTAATCATCCAGACGAAAAATCCTGCCATAGTGCGGTGTATCGAAAATGGCTATTTTCTGGTATTTCGTACGCCATTCTCCGATGCAGTGGCTTGCCTTGATGTAAAAGCCGGTGGACGCGTTCAGCGGTTCAATGAGCATATGCTCGCCGCGCTCAATTGCCTGTTTGACGATTTCGGCTGGTTGAAAATAATCAACGACAGCGTCAAACAGCCGTTGCGCTTTGGTGCTGTTATCCGCGCTGTAGTTGCAGACGTACACATCGAGTGTCAGTCCATTGGTTTCCGGCCATGTGTGAATTGCGAGATGTGATTCAGCCAGAACCACCGCACCGGTGAAACCCGAATTATCGAATTGCTTGAAGACCGCATCCATTACAGTCAGATCTGATGCGTTGACCATTTCAATGCATTTGTCCCTGAAATTGTTGCTGTCCAGTAGCCGCTGCGGATCACAGCGGCAACTCGATAAATCGCCGATAAGATGCAGTCCGTTCATTGCCTGATCCCCGGATCAGTGTTGAGGCGGTATTCGGTTCGATTGATGGGATAGATTATGGTGACGCCGTTTGGCGGTATAGTATTGGAATATTCTTGTTCGTTCAATTCGTGCAAAACCCAACTTGTGCCATGCCTTACACCATAAAGCTGACATCCGGTTAAGAATTCGGCATTTACCGACCGTACGCATAGCGCATCCGGTCAAAAACCACCACTGCCGGAAGCACGCGAACCTTGGATTTTACTTGGAAGTTCCTTGAATGGGAATAGCGAATTCAATTAGCCTGGCGCGAGTAGACCAGATTGGTTTCTTGCAAACTGAGGTCGAAATCGTGCATAAATTAACCTACTTTCCGGCGTTGCTCCACAGCATCGGCGAGTTGTTTCAATATTAACTCGGTCATTTCAAAACTGATGCAGCCATCGGTGATGCTTTGTCCGTATACCAGTTCCTCGCGTTTCTTGCCATCGATTTTTTGATTACCTTCAACCAAATGGCTTTCGATCATAACGCCGCAGATGGCGCGATTACCTGCCGCGATTTGCGCCGCCACATCAGCGGCGACTTCGGTTTGACGGCGATAATCCTTATGGCTGTTCGCATGACTGAAGTCGATCATGAGATAGGGCGGCAACTTGGCTTTATTCAGCGCTTCAATGGCCGAGGCGACGCTGTCCATATCATAGTTAGGCTTGCGCCCGCCGCGCAGAATGATGTGGCAGTCTTCATTGCCTTTGGTGGCGAAAATTGCCGTATGCCCTTCCTTGGTGACCGAAAGAAAATGATGTGGACGGGAAGCCGCTGCTATGGCATCAATGGCAATGTTCAGGTTGCCGTATGTGCCGTTTTTGAAGCCGATCGGACAGGAAACTCCGGAAGCCAACTCTCGATGCGCCTGGCTTTCAGTCGTGCGTGCACCGATTGCCGCCCAGCTGATCAGGTCGGAAAGATATTGCGGGCTGATCAGATCGAGATATTCCGTCGCCGCCGGCATGTTCAGATTGTTCAAATCCAGCAACAGCTTGCGCGCCATGCGCAGCCCTTTATTGATATGGAAACTGTTATCCAGATCAGGATCGTTGATTAATCCTTTCCAGCCGACTGTCGTGCGCGGTTTTTCGAAGTATACGCGCATGATGATATGCAATTGATCCTTGAAAACCTCGCGCAGATGTTTCAAACGAACAGCATATTCCAGCGCAGCTTCAGTATCATGAATGGAGCAGGGGCCTGTTACGACCAGCAGACGATCATCATCGCCATGCAAAATGCGGTGCGCGCCTTGTCGCGCGGCATAGACTGTTTCGGTCGCGGTTTCGGTCAGTGGATAGTCGCCATGCAGCTCCACCGGCGGACAGAGTTCATGCATGCCAATAATACGTAAATCATCAGTCTGAAATTTCATAATGGTTTTTTAAGCTTATTTTGTCCAGTTCCTGATAATCGTCATGTCCTGCTCGGAGAGACTGCAAAGGATAAATGCATTATCAAAGTATCAAAATAGCTGAATTGTACCCGTTTTCAGCGTTGTCGGCATGCGGATGCATTAATCCTTTGCCGTGATTTCTTCAGCCCCGATTAGCTGGAACTGATTGTTCTCGTTATATTGCAGCTTCACTTTGTAATAGGCGCCAAAAGCTCTGACACGTTGAATTGTTAACGTGCCGGTTTCAGCAACAAAAGCTGCATTGTCGTCCAGACCGGCAGCAACGACAATCGCTGATTCAAAATTTTCAGATGTTAAACCACGATTGAGTACGATGGCAATCGGAGCTGCGGCGATAGAAACTGACGTATCACTCTGAGGCGTGGATTCAAATAATTTCAACTGAATGCGGTAAGCGCCGGGGCTTCCATTCGGCGTATTGGATGCGTCAAGTATCTTGAAATTCAGATGTTCATGCAGACCGCCATTGCTGTCAATTTCACCGATTACGCCAGCAATTTCACTGACGCCATTGGCGTGGAATGTAATCGCATTATTCAGCGCATCGGTGATTTCGATTCTCTCACCGTTAGGCGTCGATTCCAGCCATTGCGCGCCATTCCAGTACAAAAGCTGGCCGACAGGCCGGAAGCGCAGCCAATTGCCCGGCGTAAAGGCGCCTTGCTGAACATTAACGTCGACACCGGGATCATCGGTGGCAAACAGGCCGCCGCCGAGGTCACCGAAATCAGCCTCAAACAGCATGCTGTTAACAAAAATTTCCGCACCGATACGCCATGGCTGTATATCCTCGCTATGCAGTTCATGATTATCTTTCCCTGCCGCCATTGCAGGTGAAATAACCGCAGTCAGCACTGCGGTTATAACAATAAGTATCCATTTCATTAACATGTTATTTCCTCTTAAATGAATTGTTGTCGTCGTTTTGGTGCGCGGAAACATCGGTCTGTGCATTTCGGTTCTCGTCAGCATTATTAATCCACTGGAATTGATAATGCATTGATTTCCTCCAGGTGCGTTATCACAAATGTCGATTCTCCAGTGTTCTTCATGCTGACCCGGTAGGATTTTCCATCGATAAAAATCGCGGGAATTTCAAGCGTTCCCGTTGACGCGTCATACTGCGCCGGTGTTACATAGCGAGGATTGTCGGCTTGTAAGGTAATCAAGGTAAACGAGTGGTCACTCAGTCTTTGCAATTGGGCACGGTAATGCCTCCCGCCAGTATGTATGTCGTTCAGGTTTAATAGGCCTGAGGCGCGATCAAAGGTTGCCGCCACATTTAACGCTGTTGCCGGCGCTTCAACCGGAATATTGCAGAGTCTCAACGTGCACAGTGTTTTGGCCAGCAGTGCATCGGCGCGGGTAATGAGGCCGTCTCCGTCGACATCAAAGGCAGCATTGGTTGCATTGAGCATTTCGGTGTTCTGGACGGCGAGAAGAATCAATGCGACATCAATCCGGTCAACATCGCCGTCCAGGTCGACGTCGCCGGGAATCGATACTGGCAGTTCGGGTTGTTTCGGCAGTTCGTTGCTCGCCGGCTCTCCCGTCAGCGCACTCAAGGCAGCGCCAAATTCACCGGATTCAAGCCCTGCGTTCAACAACACCAGAAATGGATTCGACGGAAAAAAGCGTGCATTGGAGATCAATTGTATTTCAATCAAATAGGCGCCACTTGGGCCACCGATCTCACCATCCGGATTTTCCAGGAAAAAACTCAGGTGTGTATGCAGGACACCGCCGGTGCTGGTGATGTCGACAACCAGCTTAGGATTGCCTTGTATGCCGGTTCCCGTAAAAATAGTGCTGCCATCAATGCCGAAACTGTTTTCGCTGAAACACAGCAATTGTCCAGCGCATTGCGCGTAATCGCTGAGTATCTCGGCACTGGCCTCGAGTCCGCCAAATAACCGGATTTGCACATGCCGCGGCGCATCGTGCCAGGCGGATAGAGCAGGATCCCAGTATTTCAGTCTGCCTAACGCACGATAACTGAGCAATTCGTTGGGCAACAGTGCGTTGCTGACAGACTGAAATCCGGGATTTCGGGTGCTGAAATCGCCGCCGGCCAGATCGCCAAGGTTGACGGGAAAAATAAGCTTGTTTGTCGTTGCTTCAATCGGTAGCGTGCCAGCCGGAAGTCCCAATGTATCCGTCAGGCCATTCAGATTGCAGCCGGTTGCGCCGGATGTGCGGCAAAATCCGGCAAACAAGGCATTGCCCTGACCCCAGACTTCGATATCCAGATGCTGTGCATGAACCAGCTGATTCGCCCATAAGGTCGTGATCAGAAGCGTGCAGAAGTAGCCGGCTTTGTAAAAAGGCATTTGAAGCTTCGATTGATCGGATTGTGCTGCGGATCGCATGACCATATTTAAAATGTGGCGCGCACGCCGAAAATGAAACTGCGGCCCGGCTCCGGTGCGAAATTGCGCAAAAACGAAACCGAGTTGCGAATTTCTTCGTTGAGCAGGTTGTAGCCTTTTGCGAATAGCCATAAATCTCCCCATTGATTTGCTTTGAGCTGATAGTCCGCCGACGCTGTCAATAAGTGATAACTATTGGTTGGTGTTTCGTTTTGACCGGGATGGCGCTGCGCTTCGGCGCGAGTGAATCGCAGTGCGGTGTTCCAGATCGAATTTCCGAATCCCAGCTCGGCGCCATAGCGCAATGGCGGCATACGGGGTACGTCGTCACGATCGCCATTGACGAAGCGGCCGCGCACATAGTCGGAGAATAACGACAGTGACAGGTTGCCGTAGGGCAATTGATAAAGCGTGGCGTCGACTCGGGATTCATAGCCGATGAATTCCGCGCTGCGCTGACCGTAGGCAAAGACCGAAACACATTCCGCCGCGCTGACGCAGCGCTGGCGTATGACTTCGTTATCTATTTCATACACCAAGCCGGTGTTGCGTAAAAAAATAAAATCATCCGTGCGGTTATAGTAACCATTAATTCGCGCGCTGAATCGTCCGGTTTTCCATTCAAAACCCAGATCAGCCATGTTTACGGTTTCATTTTTTAATTGCACGTTACCAATTTCAAAACTGCGCGTAGACAAGTGCGGACCGAATGCAAATAATTCCTGAATATCCGGCGGACGTTCGCCGTGGTTGAAAGTCAGCGTGGCTGCGACATCCTGGCGGGGATTCCAGTGCACGGCTGTGGAAACGGATACAGCCTGATAATCAACCGAACCCGGTAGCGGTACCGGTGGCAGGGCGCTGCCGCGCAGCCTGAGTTCGGTTGCCGCGGGGTTGGCGCGGGCATGCTCGAACCGGATGCCGCCTTGCAGTGTCCAATTATTCCAGGTATACGCATGCGCAGTGTAAAACCCGAGTGACAGTTGTCTGGTTTTTGGCACGAACGTCTCAACGCCGAGCGCCGAGAATTTGCGATCGATCCACTGTACACCGTAGGTGCTGCTCAGATTGCGCAATAGGCTTTGCTGTATTTCCAGACGGCCTTCGCCGACGTCATTTTTAAAGCGGGTAAACGGTGATCCGCCTTCGAATTCGGTATGCCCGTAATCAATAAGCCCGTAGCGGAAACTGATGCTGTCAATGCCGCGTACCGGTTCGTACCATTCGGATTTGAAATCGTAGCGCGTTTGCCGCATATTAATGCGAACATTGGGAAACAAAGCCTGTTGACCGAAAATGTCTTCAAATCCCGTCAGATCGTCAAGCCTCGGCAGTATTGTTTCCAGGCCGTCAAGATGGTTAGGGTCGAGTTGGTGACTGCCTCGGGGTATGCCATAGCGATTGTCGGTGTGACTGACCGACATGCCCGCCATAGCCTGATCGCCCAGCCATGAAATGCCGGTAAAGCCGCCAATGGCCTTGCTGTCGGTATTCGGTATTTTACCGCTGACATTGGTTATTTCCGTCAGCCCGAGTTGCTGTGCCGCAAAGGTTTCGTCGATGGCTTTTCCGGGTATCCGGATGTCATTGCGATCGCGAAAAAAACCGCCCAGATTGAACGCAATGCTGTCTTTGCCCGTATTTAATGTAAAAGCCGAATGCGTGCCGTTTGCGTTGGTGTCATAACGGCTTTCGGCGGTGCCGCTAATGGTTTTTCTGACGCGCCGCTCCGGTATGCGGCCGTCGCTGACGTCGACAATGCCGCCGATGGCATTTCCACCGTAGCGCACGATTTCAGGGCCGCGCAGAACTTTGATTTCATGTGCAAACAAAGTGTCGATCGCCAGTGCGTGATCGGGACTCAGGCTGCTGCCATCATGCGTGCCGATACCATTTTGCAGGATGCGTACGCGAGAGCCTGTCAGTCCGCGGATAACCGGTATGCCGACACCTGGTCCGAAAGATGCATTGCTGATGCCCAATTCTTCGTTCAGCGTCTGACCCAGCGTATCGCTTTGCCGCAAATGCAGTGAGCGTCCTTCCAGTGTGCTGGCATTCGGTGTCGTTGCCGGTTCCGGCGAAGCGCCGATAATGTTGATCGGCGCAAGCTGAATTACGGTGTTGTTTATGATAGATTCCGCTGATTCTTTGCGCTGTGCCGATTCACGGTTTATGTCTTCGGCTGAAGCGTTATCAGTGATTGCCGTGATCAGCATCAGAATCAGCATGACTGCTAGTTGCGGCATAGACAGAAGTATTTTTTTTGACCTGCTGATTCCTGAAAGCAGATTGTAGTCGCTGTGGCGATTGTCACAGTGCACTGCTCAGATTCTGCTTTAAAAGCTGTCGTAGTGGTACGTCGATACATTGTTATTAGATTCAGAGTAATGTCACACTTTGCTGAAAAAAAGCGCCTCGAGATTGTCAAAGCCAGTTCCTGACTGCCTAAGGGGAAGGGGATAATTTCAGTTCAGAAACATGTTTCGAGACCTTTGCACGGTGTCATGAGCGGTGCGAGAATAAGGCAAAAATTTGCGAAAAAGCGGAGTTTACACGGAGTAAATGAGCATTTTTCGCAAATTCTTAACGCGATTATCGTACCGCGTAGTAACCGTGCAAAGGTCTCGTTTCAAAATAATGGCTTTGCTTTCCGAAACGCGATAATCTTCTAATTTTTCATGCTGAATGCGCGCCAGGATCAGGTATGAATTTCTTGCTGCCATGTCAATGGTGGAAGAAGGAACGATAAAAACACCGATCTTTAAAGACGATGTCAGCAATCAGCATAGTTAGCACAAAACAGTAAATATCAACCGATTCACGGTACAGAAATAATCACCAGGAAACATTGAATTGTTAAAATGATATGTTATATCATAGCGGAAATCAATATGAAATACAAAATTAAGCTTGAGATTAATGAATACGAATGAATACGAATGAATACGAATGAATACGAATACTGACCAAAACAACAGTCGTCTACCGGTAACCGTGCTTTCCGGATTTCTGGGCGCAGGTAAAACAACCGTGCTGCACCACCTTCTGAAGAACCGGCAAGGGTTGCGTGTCGCTGTGATTGTTAATGATATGAGTGAAATCAATATTGATGTGGCTATCCTCGGAAAAGAAATTGCGTGGAATCGATCTGAAGAGAAGTTGATTGAATTCAGTAATGGCTGCATTTGCTGTACATTGCGTGAGGATCTGTTAATTGCGGTGCGTAAGCTGGCCAATGAAAAAAGATTTGATTATCTGATCATAGAATCAACAGGAATATCGGAACCAATGCCGATCGCGGAAACTTTCACGTTTGCTGACGAAGATGGTGCTGGTCTGTCTGAAATTGCACGTCTGGATACGATGGTCACTGTGATCGACGCAGTCAATTTTCTGCGCGATTATGATCAAGCCGACCTGCTTCAGGAAACCGGCGAAAGCCTGGGAGAAGACGATGAACGCAGCGTCGCCGATCTGCTGGTTGATCAAGTGGAGTTTAGCGATGTGATTCTGGTCAACAAAACCGATCTGATTAATGCCGAAGCGTTGGGGAAATTGCGCAGTGTTCTGCGGTGTTTGAATACGCAGGCGGAAATTATTGCAATTGAAAATGGACGTATAGATCCCTCTAAAATCCTGAACACCGGAAAATTCAGCTTCGAGCAGGCGCAGGAGGCGCCTGGCTGGTTAAAAGAAATGCGTGGTGAACATATTCCTGAAACCGAAGAATACGGCATAGACAGTTTTGTCTATTCAGCCAGGAAACCATTTCATCCACAGCGGTTTTATGATTTTTTGCACCAACCTTGGGGAACGGAAGGAAAGCTGCTTCGCTCCAAAGGATTTTTCTGGCTGGCAACACGGCCGGATTATGCAGGACAGTGGAGTCAGGCCGGCGGTATTGCGCGTTACGGTTATGCCGGACTGTTCTGGAAAGCTGTGCCGAGAAGCGAATGGCCGCAAGAGACGAGCGATATTCAATCGATCATGGAAAAATGGCAGGAACCTTACGGCGACCGGCGGCAGGAGCTGGTTTTTATTGGACAGAACCTTAATCGGCATACTTTGTGCCAATGGCTGGATGAGTGCCTGTTGACCGATACAGAACTGGAAGCGGGTGAAGCAGGCTGGATTGAATTGCGCGATCCATTTCCTGCCTGGCAGGCGTAACAGATGCAAGTCGCATCTGTTACCAATCAAAAAGTGGTGTATCAGTCACTGTGCACGACCCCAATAAACCTATCAGGAGTAACGCAGAATACTATGTGTGTTTATAAAACTTATCAATTTTTACTACCATAAATGAAATGATGGCTGATATTGAAAAGATTATCGAAAAATCCCAAAAAACATGCGCGTCAACAGGAAACAAGCTGACCAATAAGCGCAAGAAAGTGCTGATGGTTTTGTTAAATTCCGCTTTGCCGCTTTCTGCATATGATATTGTGGAGCGCTACAAAGACCAGTTCAAGGAATCGTTACCCGTCATGTCGGTTTACCGCATGCTGGATTTTTTGGTTAAAGAAAAGCTGGTGCATAAACTTGAAACAGCAAGTCAATACATTTCATGTTCACATATTGCATGCAATCATCAACACGAGATGCCGCAATTCCTTATTTGTGATCGCTGCGGCAGCGTCAAGGAAGTGGGTATTAAAAAAGCGATCATTGAAGAACTGGAACACAGCATTCGAAATACAGGTTTTTTGCTAACGCATAAACAACTGGAATTACACGGCATCTGCAAGCGCTGCAAAATCCAGTCTGTGTGAGCAGACCAAGGGAGATTTTAAGAAATGGCGAGTGTGATGCCTCAGCGGGTTGTTGAAAATTATCTACATGCTACCACTGCGGCGTTAAAATAAAACGATAATGCCCATTTATCACGCATAAACACTACTTTTGTCGGTACAAACATCTCGCGCCTACGCGCGAACTTCAGGACTGATTTCAGCGTTTTGCTTGCGTCACCTATTTCTGTTTTACGCCAGCTGCCGCGATTAGGCTTTTCAGTCGTCTGTTAAGGACGATATCGTGTTTCTTTTTTTTGTTCATATCTGACCAGTTTTGCCAGATCGAGCATTTCTTCGGACAGAATTTCCAAAACATCATCCAGTGTTAATATTCCGACCAATTCTCCGGCGTCATCGACGATTGGCAAACGACGGACGGTTTTGCGGCGCATAAAGTCGATGGCATCATACGTGGCGGTATTTTCCTTCAAGGTAAACAATTCCTGCGTCATGATATCGCCGACGGTAATGACGGTTTCATCCAGTTCAGTGGCCAGCACTTCCACGACCAGATCGCGATCGGTGACGATACCGACCGGTATCGCGCGGCCGTTGGGTTTATCGATTACGATGAGTGCGCCGACATGATACGTGCGCATCAATCTGGCTGCTTCCAGTACGGGCTCATCACGTTGAATAACAATGACTTCACGATTGCAGATTTCGCCGACTGACATAGTCATTCCCCTTTTCTGTTGAATTGAAAAATTACAATTTGTACGCGCCCGGTTTACATGAAAGGTGCGGCTTATGTTTGGCGCATCGCGGTTATTTTCACATTACGTGATTCAATTCTGCGCTATTCCGTTTTATTTGACAATGTTGTCAGGCATCCATTCCATTTGCACAGTGAAACGGAAATATAACTATCGCGCTCCGGCATCGATAGCTATCGATCAAGTTTCAGTTGTTCCCGATCCAGCTGCGCCGTCAATGCTTGCAGGGTAGTGGAGATCGCTACCGGATAATTGTCGGTGCAATCCATGGCAATCATTGCGGCTGGCAGACTTTGATAATGCAGTAAAGTTTGTTGACGCAGCGCATGCAGTGAGGGCTTTGGATGAAGCCTTTTCCCGGCGTGCATAAACGGTTGCAATAAAGGCGCACCTTGTTGCGGATCGCCGTTTTCAAGGGCGACAGTATCACCGGACATGCAGCCGTCACGGTCAAACATACGGTAAACCTGCTTTCGGCCCGGCCATGTGGCTTTGCCTTCAGAACGTTTGCGCTTGGGTTTGCCGGCAAATTCCTGCAATTTGTACGCGCAGTCGAGCGCCGGTGCGTCGTTGGATACATCGAGTGCGGTGCCGATACCGAAACCATCGATTGGCGCGTGGGCAGTCAATAATGTTTGCAGCTTGTATTCATCCAGATTGCCGCTGGCGAAAATGGTGACGCCGTGCAGCCCGCCGTCATCCAGTATGCGACGGACGTTTCTGGCGTGTTGTGCCAGATCGCCGCTGTCGAGACGTACACCTTTGATGATGATATTGTCGGTTTTCAGTTTATTTGCCAAGGCAACGACTTTGTGCGCGGCGGCTTCGGTATCATAAGTGTCGATGAGTAACGTGGTATTGTTCGGATGTGAACGGGCGAAATGCTCGAAGGCCTGGCTTTCATCATCATGCGCCTGAATGAACGCGTGCGCCATGGTGCCGAAAATCGGAATATCGTATAGCGTTCCCGCCAATACTGTGGCTGTACCGGAAAAACCTGCGAGGTAGCTGGCGCGTGCAGCCAATAGCCCGGCTTCCGCGCCATGTGCGCGGCGCATGCCGAAGTCGACCAGCAGTTTGTCCGGTGCAATCAGCACCGAGCGCGCCGCTTTCGATGCGATCAGTGTTTCAAAATGCAGCAGATTGATTATGCGCGATTCCACCAGTTGCGCCTGTGGCATGGGCGCGGTGATGCGCAGAATCGGCTCGTTGGGGAAAAAAATCGTGCCTTCAGGCATGGCGTGTACGTCGCCCTGGAAGCGGAAATGTTCGAGATAACGAATTACATGTGGAGGAAAACGGGATGCCAGCCACTCCAGTTCTTCAGTTGAGAATGTCAGATTCTCGAGAAATTCCAGTGCCTGTTCCAATCCGGCTGCAATCAGGAAATTGCGTCCTGGCGGCAGTTTGCGCATGAATAATTCGAAAACTGCGGTTTGCTGCATATCCTGCTCCAGGTAGGTTTGCAGCATGGTGAATTGGTACAAATCAGCCAATAGCGGACTGGATAGCGGATTCATGCGGCCAGCTCACAAAAATGCGCCGGTTGCGCGCCGTGCTCGATCATGTCCTGCACTGCCTGACGGCCGTCATTGGGCTGCCGGTTAAGCGCCTGTATGGCATCTTGCAATATCACAACGGAGTAGCCGAGTTGCAGAGCGTCAATAACAGTATTGTGTACGCAGTATTCAGTGGCAATGCCACCGGCAAAAATCCGGCAGATATGTAAGGATTGCAGTAATTCAAACAGTCCGCTACCGGTAAAAGCGGAATAGGCTTCTGTTTCACGCACAGTGGCTTTGGAGACGATATGCGCATCGGCGGGTAATGTCAGATGGGCATGGAATGCCGCGCCGATAGATCCGGCGACACAATGCGGCGGCCACAGGCCGCCTTGGTCAATAAATGAGCAATGATCAGGCGGGTGCCAGTCGCGCGTTGCGATTACCGGCAAATGAAGTATCTGAAAACGGGCAATATAGCGGTTCAACAGGGTCATGATGACATCCGCGCCGCGGATTTCCAGGTTACCGCCGGGCAGAAAATCATTTTGCATGTCTATGATCATCAGCGCGTCGCCGGGCGCCAGCCGAATAGTCATGACGATATTAAGCGCTCTTGTCGGGTAGATGATGCTTGTCTGTGACTATAGTCCTCCAGCTGGCGTTTGGCGGCATCGAATGCATCACGCACCGCGATATGAACATCCTCATTGACCACACGATTGATCACCAATTCGCCACCCGGTACCGTTATGTCAATACGCACGTCAAATAACCGGCCTTGATGGTGATGCCTGTGTGGTAACTCAACAGTGACACGGCAATGCATGATATGCGGATAAAATTTCTCCAGCTTTGCTGCTTTCTCACGGATATGGCTTTCCAAAGCATCAGAATGAGGAATATCCCGCATGGTAATTTGCAATGTGACTTCCATAATTTTCTCCTTCTGGATTGAATGTGCGCTGCGCTCCCTATAAGTAGGAAAAACGCATACCCTCAATTCATCGCTGCGCATTTTCATTGTAGTAGTTTTACTGGCCGGAATGTATTAATCTGAACTTTCATTGCGCTGGATCAATGGTTCGGGCTGGTAGCAAATACTGTACAGTAAGAATGGAGTTATTACGCATGCCAAAACATAATGCTGATATTGCCGTGATCTTCGAAGAAATAGCCGATTTGCTTGAGATTCAGAACGCCAATCCGTTTCGTATTCGCGCGTACCGCAATGCGGCGCGCGTGATCGGTGAATTGCCGAATGAAGTGTCGCATTTGCTGGAAAAAGGCATGGATCTGACACAATTACCTGGAATCGGCGACGATTTGGCCGGCAAAATTAAAGAAATTGTCACGGCTGGACATTGCAATCTGCTCGACCGGTTGCATACTGAATTGCCGTCAGCGATTACCGAACTGCTCAAACTGCCGGGGTTGGGCCCCAAGCGGGTCAAAGCGCTCTATCATGACCTCGATGTGCAAACACTGGAACAATTGCACCGCGCCGCGCGTGATGGGCGGATCCGGGCTTTACCTGGATTTGGCGAAAAAATTGAAAACAACATCCTGCAAGCGATCGAGGTGCATGCGAATCAGGCGCAACGCTTCAAACTGGCGATTGCGGCGCAATACGCCGAGGCGCTGGAAAAGTACTTGACGGCCACGCCCGGAATTGTGCGCGTTACTGTCGCCGGCAGTTACCGGCGTATGCGTGAAACAGTTGGCGATCTGGATATTCTCGTGACGACTGCGACAACGGCGACTGCCCGAGAGGTGGTGCGACGGTTTACCCGCTATGATGAAGTGATCGAGATTTTATCGGCGGGTGCAACGCGTGCCAGCGTCATGCTCAAGTGTGGCTTGCAGGTGGACTTGCGGGTGGTCAGGGAAGAATCGTATGGCGCCGCATTGCATTATTTTACCGGCTCGAAAGCACATAATATTGCGATTCGTGTCCTGGCGCAAAAAAAAGGCTTGAAGATCAATGAATACGGTGTGTTCCGCGAGGGCGTTCGTATTGCGGGCGAATCCGAGGCGGCCGTGTACGCAGCGGTGGGTTTGGCCTACATTCCACCGGAGTTACGAGAAAATCACGGCGAGATTGAAATTGCAAAATCAGGGAAATTGCCGCAATTAATTGAACGCAGCGATCTGCGTGGTGATTTGCATGCGCACACCAAAGCGACCGATGGGCATAATACGCTGCGGGAAATGGCGCAGGCGGGTTTGGCCCAGGGTTTTGAATATCTGGCGATTACCGAGCATTCCCGGCGGTTAACAGTGGCGCATGGACTCGATACCCAGCAATTACTGAAACAATGCGATGAAATTGATCAGTTGAATGCCGAGTTGCAGGGAATCACGTTGCTCAAAAGTATCGAGGTCGATATTCTGGAAGATGGCAGCCTGGATTTGCCCGACAGCGTGCTGGCGCGACTCGATCTGGTCGTGGCGGCGGTGCATAGCAGTTTCAATCTGTCACGCACCAGGCAGACCGAGCGGATTATTCATGCCATGCAGCATCCGCATTTTACACTGTTGGCGCATCCGACCGGACGTTTGCTGCAACGCCGCGCACCGTATGATGTCGACATGCTGCGTATAATCCGTGAAGCCAGGCAGCGCGGCTGTTTTCTGGAATTGAATGCGCATCCGGAAAGACTGGATTTACTCGATACGCAATGCCGAATGGCGAAGGAGGAGGGCGTGTTGATAAGCATTAACTCGGATGCACATAGTATTTATGATTTTGCCAATTTGCGTTTTGGCATTGGGCAGGCGCGGCGCGGCTGGCTGGAAAAGTGTGATGTATTAAATACTCGTACGGTGCAGGAATTACGTTTGTTGATCGATCGCACCATGTAAAATAACCCTAGATCTGATCACGGATTGAATCGCCGTTCAGCACAGCGTCAGTAACTGCCGGCTTGCAGGCAATCTGCAACAAAGCAGATGCTCGCAAATGTGGATTGTAATAGATGCACTACAATAATCTTGCAGTAATATGCCATTATTATAACGAGGAGGTTTCTCATGGTACGCAACCCGATTGATGTGGCTACTCGTGTCAGCCCGAATTTATCAGCCTTGATCGAAAATCGCATAAACCGTTCAGAACCGGGTCAAATCGTTACGCTCGAAACCATGCGTGAGTTTCTAACCGGTCTGTTATCTGATGCATTTACCGAAACCGAGCAGCTGCATCATTTTGATGTCAATGAATCATTGCTGGATGAGTTGAATGCATTGATTGAAGAATATGGTGAAACTGCTGCGGCGATTGATTTTATTCAGAAAGTGGCGAGCGAGCCGTTGTCACGCGTGATTGAAGCGGCAATCAATCAACGGAGTCTGGACGCTCCACCAACACTGGAGTCGGTCAGGGAGGCGATGATATCGGGGCTAACCGCGCGTCTCGTGGGTGAAGGCGCCCTGGAAGAAGACGAGGATGATAATCTGATCGCTGAAATCGATGCCTTGATTAGCCGCTATGGTAGCGATGCACTGGCCGAGGAGTTTATTCGCTATGAATAAGGGCATCTCTAACAATCCAGACTTCGTTACAATACACCGTTATTCACAAAAAATATTTTCTTACATATCAGGTATATGCTGCGTCAATATTTTTTGCTCTCGCCTCGTCTGCGCGTGTTCCAGTTAAAACTCTGAATTTTTGGCGACGTCCATAAGCAAGCTGTATATCGTAATTCGTGCGAGAGCTTGATTATGTTATCTGTCCAAAACTAAGAAATCATTTATAATCAAATGTAAAGATTATGTTTTTTCGCTTGCCGATATAATGAAGGAATCAGTGAATTCAGAATCGATAACCGAACACGCACAGAAAGCGTCACCCAACCCAATCAGTTTCGCCGATTTATTTGAAGCAGTGGTTGAAGCCATGATACTGGTTGACGCATCCGGTAAAATTGTCATGGCCAATGCAACCGCGCAGGAATTATGCGGATACACGCTCAATGAGCTTTGCAAGCTTGAAGTGGAGGCGCTTATTCCGCAGCGTTTCCGGGAACATCACCGGGAATATCGCAAGCACTATCTGGCGCATCCGCGCAAGCGTCCGATGGGAAATAACCGGAATCTTGTGTTGCTGCACCGTGACGGTCATGAAATTGGCGTTGATATCAGCCTGAGTCCGGTTACGCTTCAGCATCAAATATATGTATTGCTTGCGCTGAATACTGTTGACCGTTGCAGTCAGGCCGAATATGCATTGCACGAAAGTCAGGAGCGCTTGTGGCTGATCAAGCAGATGGTCAATGTCGGCATATTCGATATCGACTGTGTTAATCGCAGGATATATTGCGATGAGCGCCTGCGCGAGCTGTGTGGCAACAGTATTGATGAAATGGATGACTTGATTGCTGTTGTACATACCGATGACCGCGCAAGATGTCAGGCTGCATACGACAAGGCGATCAATCCCCGTATGGGCGGTGAATTCCGTGTGCAATTCCGTATTGTACAAAACAGTGATCTGCAATCCGACCAGCAACAGGAACGCTGGCTAACCATATTCGGCGAGACGCAGTTTGAAATGGGAAAGGCCAAGCGGATAGTAGGTATTGCGCGGGATGTTACGCAGCGAAAGCAGCGTGAGAAAAAGCTCCAACAGTACCGGAACGAAACAGAAGCATTGTTTAAACAGCAGGTTGCCATGCTGACCGCTTCGGCGATTGCGCATGAATTGAATTCTCCGTTGACCGCAATTTCCGCTTACAGCGAAGTGGCGCTGCATGCCCTAAATGAAACACCGACAGACTGCGGTTCGATGAAAAATGCCATAAAAAGTTGTTTTGAACAAGCACAGTTGGCCGGTCACAAATTATATGAGTTACTTAATTTTTTACAGAATAATACAGTTGAGAGTGAGGTGTTGGACCTCAATCAGGTTATAGAAGATGCCCTGCTGCTGGCGCGCGGCGATGGATACGGAGACTTCATTCTAGTGCTTGATCTGGAATCCAAGCTTCCTGCTGTGAGAGCCAACCGGTTTCAGATTCAGCGTGTTCTGGTCAATTTGATCCGGAATGCGGTGGAAGCCATGCGCAGTGCACGGGTGTCGGTATCGGAAATCCGGATTTCAGTAACAACACTTGCGCTTGAAAAGATGGCAATGGTTTCGATCATTGATAATGGCCCCGGCATTGATCCCGAAACGCTGAAGCGTATATTTAAGCCTTTTTTTACGACCAAGCCCACTGGCCTCGGTGTAGGACTTTCGATCAGCCGGGCGCTGATTGAAGCCAACGGTGGCCGGCTTTGGATGGATCCTGATTATAAACAGGGCGCCCGCTTTCACTTTACGCTGCCATTTGCATGAAGAAGTTTGGTAATTTTACTGTTTACATTATTGATGATGATGCGGCAGTGCGTCACTCACTAACACTCATGTTGACGCAGCAGGCAATGACCGTTGAGTCATTTGAAAGCGCGGAAGAATTTCTTGAACATGACTTGTCGCACTGGAAAGGGTGCATCATCACGGACCTGCAGATGCCCGGTTTGGATGGGTTGCAATTGCAGGAGGCGCTGAACAAAAGAGCATGCATGCTGCCCATTATTTTTCTGACCGGCTATGGCACGATTCCACAAAGCGTCAAAGCAATCAAGGCCGGTGCTGTCGATTTTCTAACCAAGCCGGTAACCCGGGAAAAGCTGATGGTCTGCATCGCATCAGCCTTTGCAGATTATGAAAATAAACTGAGGGCGGAAGATAATGCACAAAGAGCAAGGGATCTGCTGACAAAATTAACCGGTCGCGAAAGAGAAGTTCTGGCTTTTGTCGTTCAGGGATTGTCAAATAAGGAAATTGCCGCGCATCTGGGTATCAGTCATCGTACAGTGGAAATTCACCGAAGCAATGTCATGCAAAAAACCGGCGCCATGCACTTGCTGGAACTGAAACAGATTGCTCTGGAAAGCAGTCAACACAAGCTGCCGCATTGATAAATCCGCAGCACTTCCATATCCGTTTTCTTATAATCACCCATTCAGTCTTTTTCCAGCCAGAGGAGGCGCTGGTGGCAAATTTCAAGACTGTAAACAAATCGACCGGTTAGCTTTTCACGTATGATTTAGGCGTTAATCTTGAAAAACGGCTTCCTTAGGCAAAATCATCTTCGCAGGCGATAGCGGCAAGGAATAAAATTCTGCTAAAATACCGGATTTTATAAATAAGTGTAACGCAAGGAATCGTTTCATGGCTTATGTAGTTACTGAGAATTGTATTAAATGTAAATATACGGATTGTGTTGATGTTTGTCCGGTTGATTGTTTCCGTGAAGGTCCAAATTTTCTGGTCATTGATCCGGATGAATGTATCGATTGCACGTTGTGTGTTGCGGAGTGTCCTGTTGAGGCCATTTATGCGGAAGATGACGTGCCCGACTCTCAACTCGACTTTATCGCTTTAAATGCAGAGTTATCCAAGCAGTGGCAGCCGATCATTGAAAAGAAAGAATCATTGCCCGATGCTGACGAATGGGCGAGTGTCGCCGATAAGCGGGAGCATCTGCAGCGCTGAGTCACACAATGGTGGCATCGGCGTGGAAACGTGAGTTTTTAATCCATGCTACATGCCTCCACATCACAATTTCAATTCCTTTCACAAGAAGATCTTTTCAAGCGCCTGAATACCGGGGTAACGGCAGCGACTGTTGTTACACCGAATCGCAGACTGGCTCAGGCGCTTGCAAACGATTTTAATCAGCATCAGCTTGACCGGCATCAGGTTGTCTGGCAAACACCAGATATATTGCCGTTTGCCACTTTTCTTGAGCGGATATACCTGAATGCGCTTTATTCCGCCCAGAGCATCGATATTCCCTTACTGTTGAATGCCGTGCAGGCACATATGCTTTGGGAAAAAATAATTCAATCGGATGACACGGGCGGTTTGCTGCTCAATATTACGCAGGCGGCCCGTCTTGCTTTCGAAGCCTGGCAACTGCTCCATGACTGGCAATTGTCGAGTGATTTTGAACAATATCCATTGAATGAAGATTCGATTGCTTTTCGTCGCTGGTCAGAAACCTATCGGAAGCACCTTGTCGATAATAATCAGACCGACCCAGCTTGTCTTGGTGAGCTGATCAGAATCCTGTGCACACAAGGCCGCGTTGAAAGACCGGATGAATTGTTTTGCTTTGGTTTCGATCATTTTACTCCGCAACAAATTGCAGTATTGAAAGATCTGAAGGCATTGGGAAGTAGCGTAGCATTGATCCGGTCTCCGGTGACTGATCGTGAATCTGAAAGCGATAAAGATACGCATGCCGTGAGGCATGTCTGTTATACCGATGCCGAGGATGAGATATATCATGCGGCAGTTTGGGCGCGTTCCAGACTGGAAACTGATCCTTCTGCTTCAATTGGCATTGTTGCGCCGGCATTAACACAACGGCGCAGTGCATTGCAGCGTGTCTTCAGTGACGTGATGCAACCTGATGTGTGTGCGGCTTTGCCGCAGCCCTACCAACACTACGCATCGCGTCTGCCTTTTAATATTTCACTGGGCTTGCGACTGCTGGATTATCCTTTAGTTGATACTGCGCTGGCCATCCTAATGTTGGTTTCACAAACAGCGGCCTATGATCGGATCAGTAGTTTACTGCGCTCACCGTTCATTGGGGGGGGTGATTCGGAAATCCATGATCGGGCATTGCTGGAACAGACGTTGCGTCGATATGCCGCGCCGGATCTGACGCTTGAACAGTTCGTTTCATTATTGCAAATGTTGTCCAATGACAAGCATCCAGATGGTCGCTCAGGAGTCGGATGTCCAGTGTTACTGGAAAATTTTTCGATGTTACTTGCGTTTTGCCAGCGCGACCTGCCGCAAAAGGCTCGACATAGCGATTACGCTGAATTAATGCTGCATATACTTCAGATTATCGGATTCCCTGGAGAGCGTACACTGGACTCCAGGGAGTATCAGACATTCCAGAAATTGCATGAAGCCGTGGCTGAGTTGGCGTCCCTCGATCTTGTCATGCCGCAAACCGGTTTCGCCAGTGCGGTTCGGCGGTTAAATCATATCGTGTCTAATACTGTGTTTCAACCACAGACACCACCAGTACCTATTCAGATACTCGGTGTTCTTGAAGCGTCAGGTCTTAAGTTTGATCACCTGTGGGTGATGGGATTGTCTGACGAGCAATGGCCCTTGCGCCCACGCACCAATCCTTTTATACCGTATGCATTGCAGCAAAAATCCGGCATGCCAATGGGATCAGCAGCAGAGGCGTTTGCGTTTTCACAACGAATTACCGCGCATTGGATGGACAGCGCTGACGAGGTGGTGCTGAGTCATTCAAAATTCAGCGATGGTGCTGATGTGCTGGAAATCCCGCCAAGTCCGCTGATTCGTTTAATACCGGAAAGCAGTATTGATTTGCCACGATACCAGAGCCATCGGAACTTAATCGTTCAGGCCGTTCATCTTGAGCATGTCGTCGATGATCGCGCGCCATTAATGGCTAAGCATGAAGTGGGTGGCGGTGTTGCAGTTATCAAGGATTATGCGGCCTGTCCATTTCGGGCATGGGCCCGGCATCGCATGGCTGTCGACAGGGGGGATGCGCCGCATATCGGATTAAATGCCATGGAGCGGGGGATACTGGTACATCAGGTTCTGGCTTCGGTATGGAGCACGTTTAAAACCAGACAGGCGCTAGACAATATCAATCAGGAAGATCTCGATAATATTCTTTTTGCGGCAAGTCATGATGCGGTTCAGAGCATCAAGCGAAAAAAGCCTTTTGCATTGTCTGATCGATTCTTGTCCATCGAATGCAAACGTTTGGTTCGTCTGGTGCGTGAATGGCTTGAAGCAGAGATGGGTCGAAGCGGTTTCACAGTTGAAGCGGTTGAGCAGAGTCATGTTATTCAGATCGGCGAATTGAAATTACAGGGGCGCATGGATCGGGTTGATCGTCTTGAGAATGGTATGCGGCTTATTATCGATTATAAAACCAGTCAATATGAAATTGATACGATGCTGGGTGAGCGACCTGACGAGCCACAATTGCCGTTATATCTTGTCATGGCCAGTCCACCATTGCCTGAAGTGGCGGGAATTGCATTTGCAACGATAAAGTCAGGAAATATGGTTTTTTCGGCACTGACTCAATATGATGATTTGTTGCCGGGTGTCGACGCGTTTGACAAATCGGGTAAGTGTGATGCATTTCCAAGCTGGGCAGCGCTATTCGATCAGTGGAATGCTGTTTTTTTGCAGCTCGCCAATGGTTTTATGAGCGGCGATGCACGGGTAATGCCAAAAAAGTTTCCGGAAACCTGCCGCTATTGCGACTTTCAATCCTTCTGCCGTATTAATGAGCGCCTTCTGACGACTGAAGACAGAGATGTTTTGAATGAATAACTTTAATGACATTCCTGATGCTGAAGCGCGCCTGCGTACTCTTGATCCAACACAATCATTTATTGTTCAGGCGCCGGCGGGGTCGGGTAAAACGGGGTTGCTAATTCAGCGTTACCTGCGCTTGCTGGCTTTTGTTGATAATCCTGAAGAAATTGTAGCAGTTACTTTTACCCGCAAAGCTGCTGCGGAAATGCGCGAACGTGTGTTGAAAGCCTTGCAGTCAGCAGGCTCAGAATCATCAACGCGGCCTGAAGAACTGAGTGCGTTCGATCAGTTAACACATGAGCTTGCCATCAGTGCACTACAACGTGACCGAGTGAAGGCATGGAGAATTCTTGACAATCCAACGCGATTACGCATACAAACGATCGACTCGTTATGCGCGTCATTAACGCAGCAAATGCCGATATTGTCACAATTCGGTGCGCAACCGGAAACGACGGAGGACACGGCGGATCTCTATATTCGCGCTGCGCGCTCAATTGTCGGGCTACTCAATGAAAACACGGCGATAGCGGATGATCTTGAACGGTTGTTCGATCATCTGGATAACGATACCGAGTTTATCGTCAATTTGCTGGTTGAAATGCTGGGACGCCGGGATCACTGGTTGCGCCATATTCACGGCAGGACACGTGAAGAGCTGGAAGCTTCATTACAAGCTTTGCATCGCAATGCGGTATCAAATGCATCCAACGCGTTTCCCGCGATGTTGAAAAATGAACTGGTTGACCTGATGTGCTACGCCGCTGCAAATCTGGCAGCCTCGGATAAACCTTCCATGATTGCACATTGCGTAGACCTTGAGAATTCGCCGGGTACGGTTGAAGAATGGCGTGGTGTTGCCGAGTTGTTGTTGACCCGGGAAGGTGCGTGGCGCGATAGAATCGATAAGAATCTGGGATTCCCGGGCGGGACGACAGCCACGGAAAAAGAGTCGGCCAAGCAATGGAAGGCGCGCATGGTGGAATTTATTCAGTCGGTGAGAGATGACGAATCAGTGCGTCAGGCTTTAATTGCGATGCGCGAGCTGCCGCCACCCGCTTACAACGATACACAGTGGGAGATACTGGGCGTAATAACGCGATTGTTGCCGCATGCTGTTGCAGAATTGAAATTGATCTTTCATGCTACGGGTCAGGTCGATTTTACGGAAGTGGCCCAACGCGCTGTAAATGCGCTGGGTGAAGCTGAAATGCCGACGGACCTGGCGTTGCATCTGGATTATCGAATCAGGCATTTGTTAATTGATGAATTTCAAGATACTTCGATCAGTCAGTTTCATTTGATCGAGAAACTGATCGGCGGGTGGGAAATGCATGATGGGCGAAGCTTGTTTGCCGTTGGTGATCCCATGCAATCCATTTATCGATTCCGTGAGGCTGAAGTCGGATTGTTTTTGCAGGCGCGACAATTTGGCATTGGTGACATTAAATTGGAATCGATTACGCTAAGCAGTAATTTTCGTTCGCAGCGCGGTATTGTCAACTGGGTCAACCACGCTTTTCAGCAAATCATGCCTGCAATCGAAAATAGCGCGGTTGGGGCAGTGGCGTATACGCCTTCATTCGCTGTGCATGATGAGCAAGCAGAACGCGCTGTGACACTGCATCCGTTATTCGAGAATAGCCGTGCACAAGAAGCGCAACAGGTTATTGATGCTATTCAGCAGATCAGGCATAAGCGTCCGGATGACTCCATTGCAATTCTGGTGCGCAATCGCAATCATTTGAGGGAAATTGTACCGCTTCTAAAGACCAATAATCTCCGTTTTCGTGCTGTAGATATCGACGCACTGAATGATAAGCCGGTAATACATGATTTGTTAATGCTTACGCGTGCGCTGTTGGATCTGGCTGACCGTATCGCCTGGCTGTCGGTGCTCCGTGCGCCATGGTGTGGTTTAGAACTTGCTGATTTGCAAGCCTTGGTATTTCCCAGTCTCGTTTCCGATGAAAATAGCCTTCGTGGCAAATCATCAACAATCTGGAATTCAATGAATGATGAAAGTCATTTATCCGGTATTTCTGAAGATGGCTTACTACGCTTGCAGAGGGTTCGACGTGTATTTGCACAATGCATACAAAATCGTATGCGTATGTCACTGCGTCATACAGTCGAAATTACCTGGTTGGCCTTGGGCGGCCCGGGATGCATAACGGAGAATTTGAAGCAAGCAGAAGCGAGCAAGCTTAAGGATGCGCAAATTTTCTTTGAATATCTTGATCAACATGATTCTGCCGGGAATATTGCAAACTGGACTGTATTTCTCAATGGTCTGACCCGGTTATTTGCATCAACAGACTTACAAGCAGATGATCGTTTACAGATAATGACGATTCATAAATCCAAAGGATTGGAATTTGATACGGTGCTGATACCTGGCTTGGGTTACAGTTCCAAAAAACAGTCACCACAATTACTGCAATGGATGGAATTACCACGTATTAAAGACAATATAAATTCTGAGTTAATCGTTACTGTGCATAGAGAAACGGATCTATTTCTTGCGCCTGTCCAAAGAGCGGGTGATACAGGTAATAAAATAAATCAATGGATTACATCGGTTGAGCGCGATAAAGAAAATTTCGAGTCAGATCGACTTTTATATGTTGCAGCAACACGCGCTAAAAAATTTTTGCACCTGTTCGGGCATGTTACTACAACTCGCGCTAGCGAGGAAACGAAAATTCGACTGCCGCGCGCGGGTAGTCTGCTGAATAGGCTTTGGCCCGTTGTCGAGAAGGACTTCAATAAAGCGTTGAGTGAAGGTTTGTGTAGAATCGAAGAGCGCAATTTTACGAACAATCAAGAAAAAAAATACAATCAATCGATCGCGCGAATAACATCAAATTGGCAGTTACCGGTTGCACCGCAATCGGTTGTGTGGCAATCCAATGATGCAGTGACGAATACTCAAGAACAAATTGAATTTTTCTGGGCCAGTGAGATTGCCAGACATATTGGCAGTATTGTACATAGAACTTTGCAGCAAATGGCTGAAGACAAATTATACGAATGGAATGATTCGCGCATTCATGCCATGCGAAGAATGTTTAAGCTCGGATTATTGAATAATGGATTAAGTGCGGATCACAAAACACTGGAGCGAGCCGTTGATCGCATCGTAGTCGCGTTAACAAATACATTAGCGGACGAGCGTGGGCAGTGGTTATTAAGCGAAAAAAAAGAAGCGCAGAATGAGCTCAAATTGACGCATATAATGGGAGCTAGGGCAGTTAATTATGTAATAGATCGTACTTTTTGTGATTCAAACGATGTACGTTGGATAATCGATTACAAAACAAGCAGCCACGAAGGTGCTGACATAGCATTATTCCTGGACAGAGAACTTGAACGATATCGAAACCAATTAAACAGCTATGCGCAAGTTTTTCGAGAAATTGATAGACGTAAAATTTTTCTAGGCCTCTACTTTCCTCTGCTAAATGGATGGCGGGAATGGGAGTATAAATGAAATGTGCCAGAATCAAACTGAATAAATAATTTTTGAAAATAATTTTATTGATTGTGGCAATCTGTTTTATTTTCAATGAAATTGGGGAAACAATGATGCGCAGGTCAAAAATTTTTTTATCATTGGGTTAATTTTCAGTAAATTTGAATATTGAAATTGGAAATATTATCCATTAATATTCAATAATCCATACAGAGCTAGGGGTGATTATATGACAAATGACTTGACTTTGTGGGTTAAGGTCGACTAGCCTGTGGTTTGCAGCGGAGAGGCGAGGAGTAGAAGCGCCTGAAGCTGTTGTAAAAAGCAGTACTAATTAATTAGTATTAAGGAAAGAGAAGTTAGTAGGAAGTAGTATTAATTAACAAGTAAGTAAGGAGGAATAACATGGCAACAACGTATGGAACGAGTAGTGCTGCGAGCGCGGACTACGACATGTCACTGTGGTACGACTCGAAGTACTACAAGCTGGGCATGGGTATAATGCTGGCGGTAGCGATATTCTGGATCTGGTATCAGAGGACATTTGCGTATTCGCATGGGATGGACTCGATGGAGCCGGAATTTGACCGTGTATGGATGGGGCTGTGGCGTGTGCACATGACGCTGATGCCGCTGTTTGCGCTGGTAACATGGGGCTGGATACTGAAGACCCGTGACACGAAAGAGCAACTGGACAACCTGGATCCTAAACTGGAAGTCAAACGTTACTTCTACTGGATGATGTGGCTGGGTGTTTATCTGTTTGGTGTTTACTGGGGCGGCAGCTTCTTTACCGAGCAAGATGCGTCCTGGCATCAGGTGATTATTCGTGACACGAGCTTCACGCCAAGTCACGTAGTGGTGTTTTACGGTTCATTCCCGATGTACATTGTGTGCGGCGTAGCGGCATACCTGTACGCGATGACCCGTCTGCCACTGTACAGCCGCGGCACATCATTTCCGCTGGTGATGGCGATTGCCGGCCCGCTGATGATTCTGCCGAACGTTGGTTTGAACGAATGGGGTCACGCATTCTGGTTCATGGAAGAGCTGTTTAGCGCGCCACTGCACTGGGGCTTTGTGATACTGGGCTGGGCAGGATTGTTTTCAGGTGGTATTGCGGCACAGATTGTCACCCGTTACTCCAACCTGACGGACGTTATCTGGAATAACCAGAGCAAAGAAATACTTAACAACCGGATTGTTCCTTAATCCAGACTGAGACTATGTAGTGATCATTGCTCCCGTACAAACGGGAGCAATGACTACCACCGGATAGCGTGTGTGACAGGGAGTAAATCACACACATGAGGTGAAGAAATAGTAAAAGACAGGAAAGGAATCGTCATGTTTTCACAATTAATATCACACGAAACAAACGAAGGGAGAGTCTAGTGAGCAGAACAGACGAAATTTTAGCAGCGGCGAAGATGCCGCCCGAAGCAGTCAGAATGTCGAGATACATAGATGCGGTATATTTTCCGATTCTGTGTATATTGTTAGTTGGAACCTTCCACATGCATTTTATGCTGCTGGCAGGTGACTGGGACTTTTGGCTTGATTGGAAAGATCGGCAATGGTGGCCGGTCGTAACGCCGATAGTTGGTGTTATGTACTGTGCTGCATTGATGTACTATCTGTGGGTAAATTATCGTTTACCGTATGGCGCGACGTTATGCATCGTTTGCCTGCTGGTAGGCGAATGGTTAACCCGTTACTGGGGATTTTACTGGTGGTCGCACTATCCGATCAACTTTGTATTGCCATCGACCATGATACCGGGCGCACTGATGCTTGACACAATCATGCTGCTGACCGGCAACTGGTTGATTACAGCATTACTGGGTGGCGGATTCTGGGGATTGTTTTTCTACCCGGGCAACTGGCCGATTTTTGGCCCGACCCATCTGCCGGTAGTTGTGGAAGGCGTACTGTTGTCAGTTGCTGACTACACAGGATTCCTGTATGTCCGTACAGGTACACCGGAATACGTGAGATTGATTGAACAAGGATCACTGAGGACATTTGGTGGCCATACGACCGTGATAGCGGCATTCTTCTCGGCGTTTGTATCCATGCTGATGTTCTGCGTATGGTGGTACTTTGGCAAGATCTATTGCACCGCGTTCTTCTATGTCAAAGGTGAAAGAGGCCGCATTACAATGAAAAATGACGTAACGGCATTTGGTGAACCAGGATTTGCACAGAGGATCAAATAATGAAAATAAAAAACATGTTGAAAGTAGGCGTCATGGGTTTATATGGCGCGGCGGTAGGAGCAGCGACACTGGCGCTGACAGTAGCGGTTGATGTTACGCCGGTAGCGGCGCATGGAGAACGTTCGCAAGAACCATTCCTTCGCATGCGTACCATCCAATGGTATGACATGAGATGGGAGCCAAAAGTCACCAAGGTGAACGACATAGCGACCATGACAGGTAAATTCCACCTGGCGGAAGATTGGCCGCGCGCTGTAGGCAAGCCAGAGCGCGCGTTTTTTAACGTAGGTAGCCCAAGTCCGGTATTTGTGCGTTTGAGCACCAAGCTGAACGGTGAACCGACCTTCATATCAGGGCCATTGGTTATTGGCCGTGACTATGAATTTGAAGTCAAGCTGAAAGCGCGTATACCTGGTCGCCATCACATGCACGCGATGGTAAACGTCAAGGAAGCAGGTCCGATTGCAGGACCGGCCTCATGGATGAACATTACCGGAAACTGGGATGACTTCACCAACCCTATCAAGACACTGACCGGCGAGACCATCGATACCGAGACCTTCAACTTTGCGAACGGTATCTTCTGGCACGTACTGTGGACTGGTCTGGGTATATTCTGGATTGGTTACTACGTAGCACGTCCGATGTTCCTGCCGCGCAGCCGGGTATTATTGGCGTATGGAGATGAACTGCTGCTGGATCCAATGGATCGCAAGGTGGCATGGGGTGTAGCGATACTGACCTGTGCACTGGTATGGGGCGGCTATCGTTATACAGAGAGCAAACACCCGTACACCGTACCGATTCAGGCGGGTGAGTCGAAAGTGGAACCACTGCCGATAAACCCTAACCCGGTAGCGATCAAAGTGACGCATGCCAACTATGACGTACCTGGACGTGCATTACGTGTCACGATGGACATTACCAATAACGGAGACACCGCGATCAACATTGGTGAATTCACCACAGCGGGCGTACGCTTTGTAAATGCGCTGGGACGTGAGCACCTGGATCCTGATTATCCGAGAGAGCTGGTTGCAACTGGCTTGACATTGGATAATGACGCGGCGATCGAACCTGGCGAAACCCGGGAAGTTAAAATGGAAGCCAAAGACGCGCTGTGGGAAGTTCAGCGTTTGATGGCGCTGTTAGGCGATCCGGAAAGCCGTTTTGGTGGTTTGTTGATGACATGGGATGAAGAAGGCAATCGTTACATTAACAGTATTGCTGGAGCGGTAATTCCTGTCTTTACCAGACTGTAAGAAACAGCGCAGGTAAAATAACAGAAGCAACAACGCCGGTACACCACTGTCGAAAGACAGCCGGTGTACCGGTTTTTTATTAGAAGATAAAAGCAAACAGAAAACTCAGGGCACCGCATCATGGAGGAAGAGAGACAGACAAGAGGTATGTCAATACCGAGGGAAGAAGAAAAGCAAAAGGGATGGACTGGCCAGCGTGCAAGCAGGTTGTTAAAACAATTGCTGGGCGTGGCGGCAATATTGACAGCGACATTGAATACCGGTGCGGTATACGCACACGGTGGTGAAGCACTGGAAGAAGACAGTTGTACACGCCGTAGTGGCGAGAACTTGGTGCATTTAAGCGTGTACCAGCCGCAAATGGACATAACAGGGCATTATTGCACGAACATTCCTTCAGCCGGGAACACAGTATTGGTCATTGATCTGGTTGATCCGCCATTGCGGGAAATGCCGATAAGTGTGAAGCTGATTAAGGGCAGCAGTGAAGAAGGGGAAGTGCTGACACAAATTCGGACTGCGCTATATGAAGATGGCGTCATCAATACAGAACAGGTACTGGAAGAAGGAAAGCATCTGCTGGTGATAACAGCCGATGGCATGCCGCCATTGAAGTACTTCTATCATCTGCGTGTGGAGATGATCAATTATGCTGAAGTATTCAGGGCAACCATTGGGCCAGCAGTTGGATTGTTATTGACAACGCTGATCGGTTATAAGTTGTTTCGATCCAGACGCTTCAAAAACTGGATGGTAAACCGAGGCAACAGGAAAGCATAGTTAACACAAATTCTTTAATAAAGATTTATAATAATATTTTTTGTACAGGAATATATTTAATGTCTATCAAAACGATAAAACAATTTTTTATATCAGTTGTAGTGGCATCCGGATTGGTTTTTTCGGGACAGGGACAGGTACAGGCTCATGGTGGATTGGCGTTAGCTGATGACTTGTGCATATTGACAGTCGGTCCATATACTATTCATTTTACCGGTTATCAGCCTTTGACTCAGGAAGAAGAATTTTGCGAGGATATTCCTGAAATTGGTAAAACTGTAGTGGCACTCGATTATGTTAACGATGAGCTGCGTCCGATGGAAACTGAAGTTCGCATTGTCACTGGCAGTAGAATTCTTGTACCGGATGATGTGAAAAAAGTCAGTGCTGAAGATCTGACTTCAATGACGGTTTATCACTTACCCGCGCAAGTATATCCAAGTGCATCAATCATGATTGATCATACTTTCTCCGAGAAAGGCAAGTTTGCAGGTATTGTGACTGTATCTGGCGAAGGGAAAGAGTGGATTTCAGTATTTCCGTTTTCTGTCGGTGAAGGACGTCGCATCAACTGGATGACTGATATTCTGCCGTATGTTCTGCTTGTAGCAGCCGTAGCGTTTTTCTTCTTACGCGGTCGCAAAAAATCAGGCCAAGATGGCACACCTGCATAATGATCGGGTGTAATTATATCGATTACAACACATAAACAACAAAGATTGTTATTGATTTTTGTTGTTTGTTTTACTTTCCAAAACACGGCTTTTTATAAGCCGTGTTTTTTTATGTGTATTCTGCAAAGTTACTTATATCGATAAATGCTTACCAACGATAGCTTGGCAGCAACAAGACAAGCGGAAATTTGTTGTAGAACCGCTAGCATGTATCGTTTGCCATGCACATTGTTGATGTACGATCAGGTATACTGATTGTGTCAATCCCAATTTGGCATTCACAATTAATTTTATAACTGTGTATTGCCTAACAAGATTAACTGTAAATAGCAAGATCCTCTCTCTATGCCACGTACTCAAGTTCTTTTTTACAACAAACAGAACGAATCACTTTCCGGATTGCTTGAATTGCCAAATGCACGCGTTAACTGTTATGCAATTTTTGCACACTGTTTCACTTGCTCAAAAGACGGAATTGCTGCCACATATATTTCCAGAGCGCTGGCGGAAAATGGAGTGGCTGTTTTGCGATTTGATTTTACTGGTCTTGGCAACAGTGCGGGAGATTTTCCGAATACTAACTTTTCATCTAACTTGGATGACTTATTTGCAGCCGCTGAATTTCTGCAGGAAAATTATGCTGCGCCACAAATATTAATCGGCCATAGTCTGGGTGGATCAGCCGTTCTTGCTGTTGCAAAACAAATTGAATCAGTAAGAGCAGTCGTAACAATCAATTCGCCGGCGACAGCTGAACATGTGAAACATTTGTTCGATGATGTACATAATGAGATTCTTAATAATCAATCCGCCAAAGTATCGTTAGGCGGGCGCAGTTTTACCATACAAAAACAGTTTATTGAAGATTTGGACCGGCATAACACCCTGGATCACATAAAGGAGTTAGGAAAGGCTCTGTTGGTTTTTCATTCACCTGCGGATCAGATTGTATCCATCGACGAAGCGACGCGTATTTACGTAGCTGCAAAACATCCTAAAAGCTTTATAACACTTGATCAAGCCGATCATCTTTTATCAGATAAAGATGATGCGAACTATGTGGCTGCTGTAATAACTGCCTGGGTAAGCCGTTATTTGGCAGACTCTTTTTCATCTGAAAGTGCTTCCACCAATAGCCGTCAAGACGATGCTCTGCCAATTATCGAGTCTGGTACAGTGATTGTCAGAGAGCGTGATAAAAAATTCGCGCGCGAGATTTTTACGCAACAACATCGCCTGGTCAGCGATGAACCGGTAGAACAGGGCGGTGCAGATTCAGGCGCCAATCCCTATGAATTGTTGCTTGCCGCACTGGGAAGCTGTACTTCCATGACATTACGAATGTATGCAAATCATAAAAAGCTTGATTTGGAAGCTATCGAAGTGACATTGCGTCATAGTCGCGTCCATCTGGACGATTGTAAGACATGTGATGATAAAAATACCCTGGTTGATAAAATTGACAGGAAAATCAAACTTGTTGGTCGATTGGATGATGATCAACGTAAACGCTTACTTGAAATAGCAGATAAATGTCCGGTGCATAAAACACTGGTGAACGAGATTGTTATCGAAACAAAATTGACCCAATAATCAATGAACAAAACAATCACTGAAGAAAAATTTCGTATTGACAAGTGGTTATTTGCTGCCCGGTTTTATAAAACACGCTCATTGGCTGCGGAAGCGATAGAGCGTGGCAGGGTTCATTTAAATGGTGCTCGCGTTAAACCTTCCAAAACGCTGGCTACAGGCGACATGATGAATTTGCGCATTGGAAGCTATCACTACGAAATCGAAGTGCTGGAATTGAGCAACAAACGCGGTTCAGCAACCATTGCCCAACAGCTTTATCGTGAAACTGAAGAAAGCCGTCAACAACGTGAAATAATTGCTGAACGGCTCAAAGCACAACCTCAGCCTTTTTATACTAAAGGCCGTCCGACCAAACGTGATCGCAGGGAAATAACGCGATTAAAATACTCTGAATAAAGCGAGATTTTTCCAGTAAAGCACGGAGAATCAGGTTTTAATTTCCAGGTAACTGTTTCAAAAGTTAAATCACCTCCGGCAGAGCCGGAGGCTTATTGTTTGAGCCCCTCAAAGGGGCTGTTTGTTAGCCGCTAAAGCGGCATATCTAGATCCAGCTTCAAATGATCGTAACGTTCGTCTTCTTTTTCTTGCTCCCGGATATACGCTCTTACCATTTCCTCATCTAATCCGACAGTTGATACAAAATATCCACGCGCCCAAAAACTTTCCCCCGTGAAATTCCTTCTTCTACCAAATTGTCGCGCTATTGCTATCGCACTTTTGCCTTTTATGAAACCCACAACATGCGATACCGAATACTTCGGCGGTATACTTATACACATGTGTATGTGATCTTGCATTAAATGACCTTCCAGAATTTTGCTGTCCTTCTGGTTAGCAAGATCATGTAGTACTTCACCTATATGCTTCCTCAGCTTGCCAAATATCAACTTCTTTCTACGCTTAGGTATAAATACCACATGATATTTACAATCCCAGCGTGTATGACTCAAACTTTGGTACTCCTTCATCTTTGACTCCTCGTCTCGTGGTTGGGACGAGAACGTTACTGCGATTGCCGTAACGGTCAAACCTTGCGGAGTCCCCCGGCAGAGCCGGGGGTTTACCTATTGTTAATTATTTTGTCTTTTCTTCGACTTTCCAATAGCTTGCCTACCGATTTGAAGTAACCAGACAAAACACCGTGAATTCGTGCACGTTAAAACGCCGCAGCTCATGTGATGATTGCTGATCCACAAAGGAGAGCGTGTTAACCAATCTAGCTGTAGAGGTTTCATTCGTTTCGTTCTTGTTTTCAACTGATTTTCGGTATCGGCACGCTATTTGGAATGATTATTGCGTTCGCTGTGTACAGGAATTCGCCAGTTGGTGCTGATAGCTTTACGTGATATGCAATACGCAGTTGCTGATACAATTGTAGTAATATTGACTACAACATTATTCGCCATGCTTCGATTCATTATTTCAACAGCATTTTTTCTGGTCATTGGGCTATTGAGCTACAACTACTTTTTTGGTACAGCGGAAGAAAAGGAGCAAGCGCAGGAAATATTCAGTAAAGGCGCAGAAGTCGTTGGTGCTGGTGCAGGGCTTTTGAAATCAGAGTATCAAAAATATCAGGAAGGTAAGTATGATGAGGCGCTTGAGAACGTCAGTCATCTCCTGAGCAGGCTTAAAGATCAAGGCGGTGATTTACTGGAAGAAATTGAAAGCTGGAAACAACGCAAGGATGACTGGGAGAAGAAGAGAAATGAGTTGCGGCAGTTGCTGGACACCGATCCGGAGGCCATAGACGGTGAGAAAGTCAAACACGCTATTGCTGAGTTGGAGAAAGAAAGAAAGATTCTGGAAAGTGAAGGCAACCGGCTGACGGAAAAAGTGGAATAATCCTGTTGCCCGGACATTTCACCATTCATCCATGTACTGGTGCGAATTTTGCTTTTTCTCGGCTTCGTTCTATTGGCTGCGCCGTTCAACGAAGAGCGTATTGCCTGCGGTACGTTTTGCCTGTTTTTTGGCAACTGCCGCAGCCGCCGAAATTTCATGATGTGAATTGAATTTTCCAGGTTCGATCTGCACTGCGCCGATGGAAAGTGCAATCAGTGGATGAACGGTATTTTGTCCGGTTCGGTTAATGGTGATATAACTATTCCGCGCCAGATGATCAGGTTTGAAAAATTTCCTGATTTCATGCTCAAAAATCTGCAACGCGGTATTGCAACGGCTTTCCCAATCATGGCTCTGAAATAAAATGATGAAATCATCTCCTCCGATATGGCCGACAAAATCACGTTGCAAATCACAAACCTGCTGCAAAACGTGCGCTGTGATTTGAATGATTTCATCCCCTTTACGATAGCCGTAAACATCATTAAAAGGTTTAAAAGCATCCAGATCGCAATAACAGGCACAGAATTTGATCTGATTTTCTAATAACCGATCAATATGCTGATCTATTGGAACATTCCCGGGTAAAAGAGTCAGCGGATTAGCGTAGCGCGCGGCAGTGATCTGCATCTGGGTAATTTCCCGTATGAGTCCATGTCCGGTTCCTACGCCCAAATAGACACCTTGATCGGTGACAATAAAGCCATTCGATAAATGTTTCGGACCTGCCGCCACCATCGCATTACTCAGCTCGCACAAATCAGTGCTTTTATCAACCACCAATGGCGACGCTTCCATCAATAGCGTACAGGATTTTTTTCGATACAGCTCACGTCCGAAAGGCCGTGCAAAGCATTCATTGAATTGATTGCGATTGATCAATCCCAACGGTATACCCTGTTTATTTACAACCGGTAGGACCTCAATCGCCGGATCAGCCTCGAACCGTAGAAACACTTCAGCATTATCAGCATCAGCAGAAACGGGCGGCAGCATATTCAGTAACTTTAGAACGGGCAGTGTTTTGTGACTGACTGCGCAAACATTTGGATAGACATGAATATGTCGATGATTGAGAGTGTTAATGACATCAATCGATAAGGATACAGCTGGCACCGGTTCGGGACGCGCAATAAAATAACCCTGACCGCAGGCGATGCCGAGATCTTTGACGATCATGAATTCCGGCTGTGTTTCAATACCTTCTGCAATAATCAACGAATCCGAGTTTTCCGCGATTTGCTGGATTGATTTCACGAATTGCAGCTTGACGGGATCCTGATTGATATTTTGGATGAAATGTTTGTCGATTTTTACGTACTCTGGCATCAATTCCAGCCACAATCGCAGACTGGAAAATCCTTCACCCAGGTCGTCGATCGCAACCTGCAAACCTACTTCCCGATAATAACGCACAGCTTCAAGCATCAGACGATAATCGAGAATAGGCTGACTTTCAGTGAGTTCAATCACAATCCGATGTGGATTCAGGCCAAGGGATTGAATGTATGAAAGCGTATCTTCGGCTTTAAAACTGGCATCCAGAAAGCACTCAGGACTGATATTCAGGAATAGCTTACCTTCAAGATTCAACTGCACAAAAGTATTCAACACGATCTGGCGGCACAGCTGTTCAAGCTCCATTAACAATCCAAATTGTCTGGCGGCATGGAACAAATAGATGGGTGAGTGCAAGGGGCTGTTCGAAGGTCCGCGTATTAATCCTTCATAACCAATGATTTTCCCCGAGACCAGATTGATAATCGGTTGAAAAAAAGCGGTCATTTTTTTCAAATCAATGATTTCGATCAGCAGGGAAAGCAATTCACTTTGCAGGTTTTCCGATATCGATTTCTTTACGAATATGTTATCAGTATTTTTTTCATTAGCCCGTGTTGACATTTGAACCTGCATCTTTAAGGATTAAACAAGCAATTACAAGTAAATCAGTAAGGCATCAGATTTTTAGAACAACTTTCTGACAGAAAAAAGTACTACTTATCTGCATTGTAGTGTGTCTATTTTTTGAATAACGCGAAGGTAGCAGTATTGCGTTACGGTTTTATGACAGAATGAAAGCAGTGCGAAATTCTTCGCAATACTGCGATGAGCAGGATAATCAGCAGCAGAGAGTGGTTTAGCAGAATGGTTTGCTGAAATTTAAGTGGCAATTTTTGAATAGCTGACATCAGTCATAGTGTGGCAATCCTTTAGTACTGGCTCCTCGTTTTGTGGCGGGGCGGAAACGTTACTGCGATTGTCGTAGCGGTCGGATCATCGGAAGACCACAACATGGCCGGAGACTCACCCGTCATTCATTATCTTTACAGGTACGGCATATGCCGTGCTAGCAGTTTTTAAGAAACCTTCTCAGCTTGAGTGGCGGGAGGACGTGTTGAAGATTGCATGCACTGCTGCGCGCGAAATCTGTTGGCAATTTTTTCTAAATCCAGAATCGGTAGCATGCGCATGGCTACGCTCTCGCCAACTTGCGCCAGTTTTCCGCTTTGAATAGCTTCTTTAAGGTTGTTGAGTTCAGATTTCCCATGTTGAGGTAATTCGGGTTCCCATTGCGCCGTTTCGATTGATTTCAATGCCGGAATGGCAAAACCCATTGCTTCGTTATCAATTTCCACCACAAGAACACTCGAATGGGGTGTTATCTGGGCGGTTTGCCCGGTGATCAAGCGGGTCAGACAAACTACCGGAATGCTGCGTCCTCGAACTACTATCATTCCAATCATTGGCCCATCCTGTTCGAAAATCGGCATATTTTTAGAAAATGGAAGAATTTCTCTAATCTGTTCGAACGGTGAAGCAATTTCGCCGTCGAGAAGATAGGTGATCATCAGACGGTGCTGATCAGTTTTATTCCGATTTGCCATGAATGTCTTGGTTTGGTATTTGCTGCCGATGGATTGATCTTTAGCGGTGAGATCGGCTAACGACAGAATTTGCGGGTCGTTCATGAGCGTGGCGCTGTTTAATACGAGATACTGGGACGCCAGAATTAATGTGTGCTGATTGCCTGTAACGGATAGCGATGCATTTGGCAACGCACCGATAAATAGGGAAGGACGCGGCAAAGCATATGCGGGCACATGAATGATATCGTCACTGCGTACACGAATCACGTCAATTATTTTGTTCACCAAAAATGCCACGGCGCCTTGTGGCAAGAGAATAACGAAAACTTGTATTTGAGCACTTAAATCAAGCTTTCCCAATCCACACAGACTTATTAAATCGATAACGGGGATCTTACTATTGGCGTATTCGATAATGCCCCGGCAATTTCCCATTGCTATCGCGGAACGTTGAATTACAGGGTCGGATAACGTAGTAAAAACAGCCATGGCGTCAATCGCCATCGCAATTTTCCCGCATCCCATTAATAGTACCGGCTGCTCTTTGTTTTTTTGCATCGCAGTACACTTATTTGAAGCGATCACCAAGTTTTTTGCATCAGAATCATCGACTACTGGCACATCCTTAAGCATCGCCAATGCTTCGGGTGATAATAGACTAACAAGCGTGCCGTCATCACTGCGGCGTGTGCTGCCACAAAATATCGCCTGACTTTCCGCGCTGTAATTGATGCGCATAGTCAATTGTTGATCACCTGTGAATACCCCGGTAACGGTTTCTGTGAGTAAGCCGAATATTTTATGGTCATAAACTACAATCAAAACGTTAGGAAAGGAAATTGTCGTTTCAGCCATCCCCAGTACAATGCGCAGATCTATTACAGGAACCAGGATACCGCGTAAATCGATACCACCAATGATATACGATGCCGCGCAAGGTAAGCTGATCAGCGTACCGCATGGAACAACTTCACGTAAGACATGCATGGGTAATCCAAGCGCCATGCCACCAATACGAAATCCGCCATAGCCTGACTGAACTATTAGCGGATTCATTAAATTTCCTTGGCTTTAACATTCGCGATTTGCTCAATTAGCAAATCGACTTCTTTGGCCATCTTGCTTTGATTCTCAGCGGATTCGGCGATTTCCGCGACACTTTTGCTGGTGCGCGCCACCCCGGACATGATGCCTTCGAAACTACGCGAAGCTTCCCGGCTGACTTCCGCACCTTTGTCGACATGCAATGTCGATTCTTCAATTAGCTTGGTGATTTCGCGTGCGGCAATTGAACTGCGTTCAGCCAGTTTGCGTACTTCATCGGCAACAACGGAGAAACCAACGCCATGTTCACCCGCGCGCGCTGCCTCAATTGCAGCATTGAATGCCAGTAAATTAGTCTGATTGGCAATTTCATCGATCACACCAACAATTTCAGATACGCGAGAAGAGCTGCTTTGAATCGCTGCAATTGCGGCGATTGATTTTTGCAGTGCATCAAAGCCGGATTGCGCCGCTGTGGAGGAATCCTGCGCCAGATCGGCGGCGACAACGGAATTGGCTGCAATGCTATTAACATTCTCCACCAGTTTACGCACATGTGAATTCATTTCCGAAGCGCTCGAAGCGATGCGCTTTTCGAGCAGAACTTCGCTCGTAACGTCATGAGCGTATTTGACGATCTTCATGATTTTGCCATTAAGATCAAAAATTGGATTATAGGTCGCTTGAATCCATACATCACGATTAAACTTGCCAACCCGATGGAATCGGCCACTGACAAATTCGCCTTCATTGAGCCTCAACCAGAAATCACGATACTCTTCGCTTTGTGTATATTCGCCAGTGCAGAAGATGCTGTGGTGCTGGCCTTGTATTTCCCGTAACGTATAACCCATTGCGGCCAGAAAATTGCGATTTGCAGTGAGTACGTGGCCGTCCAAATTGAACTCAATAACGGCTTGACCGCGATCAATGGCGGATACTTTCGCTTCGAACTCGGCAGTATGCAGTTTGCTATCTGTAATATCCGATGCGAATTTGACAACCCTGACAGGATTGCCGTTAGGATCAAGAATGGGATTGTAAGTTGCATGAATCCAGATTTCCTGCTTGTTTTTACCGATTCGTTTATACTCGCCGGACTCAAATTCGCCATGAGACAAACGTTCCCAGAATGCCTGATATTCCCCACTCGAGGCTTCCTCAGGATCGACAAACAGACGATGGTGGCGGCCTTGAATATCGCTTAGCTGATAACCGGTCAATTTGAGAAAATTTTCATTGGCCGATAATACTTTTCCGCTCATGTCGAATTCAATGACGGCCTGAGAGCGGTCTATGGCCGCCAACTTACCGGCTGCATCCAGCCGTTCAAGTTTGTCGTGTGTGATGTCGTCGGCTTGAATAACCACTTTCCTCAGTGCGCCATCAAGTCCCGCGATCGGACTAAAATTGGCCAGGAACCATCGCTCAATGCCATTGATACTCTTGCGCCGGATTTCAACATTGACCGCGCGACTTTCACGCAGGGAGCGCCATATATCCACATGCGCAGGGCTTTTGGCATCTTCCTCGAATTGGATATGGCTTTCGGACTTATCCACAAGTTCGGATAGCTTGTATCCCAGTGTCTTTAACATGCGTTCGTTAGCGCCCAGAATATAGCCATCGGCTGATAATTCCATCAAACAACTGCTTCTGGAAACAGCTTCCATACGCGCCGCCATTTCCATGGCGGCCTGTTTGGATGCGGTTATATCCGTGCAGTATTTAACTATGCGTACCGGCTGACCTTCAAGACCGAAAATGGGATTATAGGTTGCCTGCATCCAGATTCGTTTGCCGTTTTTACCAAAGCGCAGAAATTCGCCCGAATGAAATTCACCCTTACCAAGTTTTTGCCAGAAAATGCGATAAGCGCCGCCGTCTACTTCATCCTTGTCTACGAAAATACGGTGATGCAGGTCCTTGATTTCATCCAGTGTATAACCTGTCAGATTAAGAAAATTGTCATTGGCGTCGAGTATATTTCCCGCCAGATCAAATTCGATAATGCCCTGCGAGCGGGAAATGGCAGCAACCTTGCCTTCATTCTCAAGCGCGGCTGATTTGATGTTTGTGATGTCACTAGCGAATTGGATAATTTTGTATACTTTGCCCTCAGTATTCAAAACGGGCGTGTAGGTGGCCAATAGCCAGACTGGATGTCCTTGTCGGTTCAGGCGCATAAATTCACCCTGTTTTAATTCGCCGGCTTGCAGGGCTTTCCAGAATTCCTGATATTCTTCACTGTCAACCATTTCGGCAGTACACAGCTGACTGTGGTTCTGTCCAATTAAATCTTGAGAATAGCCAAAAAGTGTTAAAAAAATCATGTTGGCGAACAGAACAGCGCCGTCGGGACTGAATTCAATAACGGCGAGACCGTGATCTATCGCATTAAGAATGCTCAGAGATTGATCCTGATTGTTTTCGGTTAAAGCATGTGTTTGAGTAATGGGCAGAGCCGACATGTTGCAAGAATCTCCTCGAATGGTGGTGCAAAAATATCACTTGACTCGTTTTTATTTCGGCTGCGATTGCACCGGGTTGAGCGTGAATTCGAAGAAAATAGCCTGTCTTGCTCAGTTCGTCTGACGTTATCTTTTCCGGTAAAACACTACTGAATATGCACCATTCGTCCCTTTATTATGTTTTGAAGTTTTTACTGAAGTTTTGTGGAATCAAAACCGGGATGGCATTCGGACTGATGCTGAAATCGAGTGTACTGTCAGCCGCAATGTCGCGGTTGCGGAAATAATCGCCATCAACCTGCAAAGGGTAGGCGCTTTCATGCACCGTACATGCAATCGTTTTTCCTGAAAAATATTGCATGGGCAGATTGGCTGGTTTGTGTTGCAGAATGCGCATGGCTTTAATGAGTTCATGTTGATGCTTTGCACCCGGCAGAAAACCGGCAGTCAGTTCATGCTTCGACGGACTGGCGCAGGGCACCAGTTGCAGGTCTTTTGCATAGGCCTGGCTATTTGCGACGATGATGTATCCCGATTTTCGATCGACAACCGTTTCACCGTCTATACAGATAGATACGGTGGGATGATGCAACGAACATAGCGCCTTCAAGCCATGCCAGACGTAAATGGCATCATTGAGCGGCCCTTTGCGTTTGCCGATATTTTTGACCGTCAGCGAATCAAGGCCCATCGACGCCATATTGAAAAAAGGTTTTTTTCCTCGGATATCCGAACCGCTGATCACGCCGTAATACTGTTGCAGGCAAGTGCTGTCGGCAATGGCTTGCAGTAAGTCCTCGCTGTTGGCGCTCATATGATAGGTGCGCGCAAAAAGCGATTCGTTTCCTCCGGGAATCACATAGACCGGAGTACCGGTTTTTTCAATTGTGTTCAGCAGTTTTCTGACCGTACCATCGCCGCCGACAATAACAACCAGATCGCAGTCGGCGATGGCGCTACGCATTAATTTGTATCCCTTCATTTTTTTTTCGGAAGGATACACCTGTACATTTTTTCCGTGCGCCTGAAGTACAGCCTCCAGTTGTTTCGCCGTCTGTTCCGTATTCCCGGCACTCGAAATGGGATTGTAAAATATCAGGATATTCTGTGGTGATGGTATTTTGATCAGTACGGCTTCGGTCTGATCCTGATTAGCATTCGTCAAGGCTGGTGTATTCATTTATGCTGTTTTTGCGTTATTTTCCGGCATCAGTGAAAGATCAATGGGCATGACCTGAACAGTCGACCAGACCTGATCACACCAGCCCTGGTCAATGGGTTGCATGCCGTTTTTGATCCATTCAACCAGATGTCTGGCGGTATTCGGATAAGTGATGCGCACGGCTTTGGTTTCATGCAGCCACTGTTCAATGATCGTCCGATCCAGTTTCTTCATGGCTTGGCCGTAGCCGAGTTCGACCAATGCAGCTGCATTCGAAGTTTGCTCCATCTGAGCGTGCACCGGTTTTACCAGCAGTTTTTTGCCGAGATACAAGGCTTCGCTGGCCAATTCAAAACCGGCATTGCACATGATGCCGGTGCAATCGTGCAGATCCTTTTGAAATCCGTGCAAGGAGAGCGGCTTGCAATGGATATGCGCATAAGCGTGATTCTGCTCCGGAAAAAATGAATAAATATTGAATTCATAATCTCTGAATGGCGCCAGCAACTCGATCAAGTGTCGCTGGTTTTCAAAGGGCAGATAGACGACGATTTTATTTTTCCGGGTGTGCTGTGGAATATCCGGTGTCGCAATAATAGGCGGCAATATAGGCTGTCCGAAGTGATGCCAGTGCAGGCCAATGCCGATCTCGACAGGCGCGAAATTTTTCATTACGGCTTCGGAAATCGGATCGCCGCCCGCGCGCGGAATGGCATATTGAAACGCATACTGATGGCTGAGACCGATGGTTTTCTTTTTCTGTTGACGCGCCGCCCAGGCTGTAACAGGCTCGAAGTCACAAATAACCAGATCATAGTCGCGCAAATCCAGCTGCCGGATATCGCGTATCAAACGCACCGGACTGGATTTCAGCACCGTTTTTAAGTGATTTATTTTTCCGTTTTTAACGCTGAATGTCAGTCCCTTGCGCCATTGATGGTCCTTAAAAATTTCCATATCGAAGAACTGATCCTGATCCCGGCCTGTAAACTGATAAGTAACAGCCATCTCGGCGGCGTGCAGCTCGCGGGCCATAATGCGTCCGCGCGTGATATGGCCGTTGCCCGTTCCTTGTATTCCGTAGAATATTTTCATGACAGGATAACCTCCAGACTGATCAGTGCTGTACTAATACCCAGCGCCATGCCCATGAGCGTATCGGTGGGGAAATGCACACCTAGCACAATGCGCGAAACACCGACCAGCAACGCCCAGCCCAGCAGCAGGAGAAAAATGGCCGGATAAAAATAGCCACACAGTACGGCGATCATAAATGCCGCGGAAGTATGTCCCGAGGGGAAGCTGAACCGGTCCGCCGGTTCGATCACGCTGTGAAAATCTTCCAGAACCGATTCCGGACGATTGCGTTTAAAGCTGTTTTTCAGGATGTAATACACCGGGCGTTCAATGGCGAAACCTGCCAGAATCGCCATGAAAAGAGGACTTTGATAACCTTGCTGCCAGCCGCTCCAGAAAAACAGTAACAGGTACAGATGCCCGTCGCCGCTCCTGGAAATATATCGATTGAAGCGTATGAGATCTTCATTCAGGCGCAAGGCGTTCAACCGGTTGAAAAGCGTCAGATCATATTCATGTAAAGTTTGCAGGGTTTTCAGTGCTTTCATCGTCAGTGTGTTGTAGTAAAAATCACGGGGATTTTAGGTAAGGGCTGTTACAGGAGAATGACGCTTTTCTGAATGTTTGATGACAGTTACATTACCGGCGGAAGCGTTTATACAGGCTGCGCGTGGTGCGCCATATCCGGCTGCTGTGACGGTTCCTGTGCACCAGCCGAAGCGTCAGGCGTTTAACCCGATTGGAAGCTTTCAGCATGATCGACAGACCGATGGCCATGGTGGGAATACCGAAAGGCCCCGGCAGTGGAAAAAGCAGCATGCCAAGCACAAAAATAACCATGCCTGTGCCGAGCAAAAAGGAGCGGATGATCAACGCTTAACACCCTGTTAAATCGCTGTCAGTCTGAATGGCATCTTGTTATGCGGCGTGTATGGATCTTTCGGGGTGTCCGGATAGCCATTTCAGAATGCGTCCGCGATTCCGCGCATACCACAATCGGCCGATTTCCATTGATTTACGTTGATTGTCCGGATGATTCGCTGAATCCATGTGATCCGGCATAGCGTAGTTTTTCAGATAATCGTTGATATACAACACATGGTCACCGAACATCGCTTCAGTCATGCGTGCATTGGCCATCATTTTTTCCCGCAGTATCACTGACGCGATGCCCTTGGCGGACCATTGCATGCCGCCGTAGGCACAGGCTTTCGCGCCGTCGAAAATAAAGCTGCGCCAACCCGAACCAATGGAAAGCACTTTGACGTCATGATTCGGCCAGATTTCCCGGGCATGCAGGTATGCACCCAACGCCGGATTGTTCATGCCGACGCCGCCATCGATCCGCCAGCCGCCATCTTCCATTTGCACCGGTGGATAGAAAGAAGGCGCGGCGGTGCAGGCATCGGCGATTTCGCTTAACAGAAAATTCTCCGGGCAATGATTGGTGAATATTTCCAGTTGATCACGATCGAGATTGAAGCAGGGAATAAAGAGCGACTTATCCAGCGACGCGATTCTCAGATGACCTAGTTCACGTTGCAGAACCCGGCTTTTAGGACCACCTGAGTATTTCGGGCGTAAGTGCAGCCGGTTCAACAGGTGATTCATCCAGTGCCCGGTCATCATACTTTCCAGCAATTTTTCCTGTTGGATCATTTGCACAATTCCGTAAGCGCTCATCGCGCGTCCGGCGATCAGGCAAGCCATCATGCCGCCCGAAGAAGAACCCGCCACCATATCGAACTGATCGTAGGTTGAAATACCGGTTTCCGCTTCCAGACTGGCGAGCACGTTGAGCTGGATCAGCAAGTGACTACCGCCGCCATCGAGGCTTAAAACGAATCTGCGTTGCAAGGCCGACTCCTGCTGTTGACTGGATTGTCAGGCCGCCTTTTTCGCTGCGACCATGTCTTTAATATTTTTGAATTGTTCGAATTTCTCCGCCCAATAAACCAATTCCAGTGTTCCGTCGGGATGTTCCAGCAGCGTGGTGCAGCTTTCAACCCAGTCACCATCATTGCAATACAGGATTGAATTGATTTCCTTGATTTCGGCATGATGAATATGCCCGCATACGACACCTTCGACACCGCGTTCTCTAGCGAGCCGCGCCAATGCGTCTTCAAAGCTGCTGATGTAGCTGACCGCATTTTTAACCTTCAATTTCAGATACGCAGCCAGCGACCAATAAGAATAGCCAAACAATTTGCGCAAACCGTTAAGGTGCCGGTTCATCCACAACAATGCGTCATAGGCCACATTGCCGAGCATCGCAATCCACCGGCTGTGCTTGACAATGACGTCGAACTCGTCGCCGTGCATAATCAACAGTTTTTTACCATCATAGGTGGTATGCACGTAATCCAGATGAATCTCAAGATTGCCGAACACATGTCCGGCGCAGTCGCGCAAGGCTTCGTCGTGATTGCCCGGAATATAAATCACTTTGGTGCCGTGCTTGGCCTTGCCCAGAATCGAGCGGATGACATTGGTGTGTTCCTGTGGCCAGTAGGGATTCTTTTTGATACCCCAGAAATCGACGATATCGCCAACAAGAAACAGGTATTCCGTTTCAACCGAGTGCAGGAAATGCAACAGCGCCTGCGCCTGACAACCCCGGAAGCCCAGGTGCACATCGGATATCCAAACGCTTCTAACTTTCATTGGTGCGGTTTTATTGGCCATCATGTCGCTTCTCATGAATTAAAGATAACCAACAGATTAAAGCGGTTTTGTGAAACTACTTTGACGTATTAATGAAGAAATGATGAATTTTTTGTTAAAAAAATAAACCATGTGCAAACGAGCCGGGCTAAATCCACCTGCAGCATGGGACGGCACGGTTAATAAGATATAACAGCGTTCTTTCGTCCGCTGCGCTACGCATACTGGGGCAGGAACCATGACAAAATGGTGGTAATCCGATACTGCCGATTGGGTGATTACTGTGGTTACTGTGAGAAAAAATAAGGCAGTCATATCCGGGGAAGTGATGGAGAGTTTCTTATGACTGCCTTATCAAGGGGCGCTTACATGTTAATAATAATGAACAAATGTTACAGAACGATTAACAGGTTGAAATAAAATCTGTTCTGATATGTATCATTTCAGCTTCATGCAATTGGCGTAATACGTCACCGTTGCCGGCCAATCGGAAAAAATGCCGAGAATGCCGACATCCTGCGCGAGCACGTCCAGCGCTTGATACATATCGCCATCATTGTTGATGACCGCATCAGGAGAAACCGGATTCGGGTTTTGTCCATTCAACGTCTGGAAATACCAGGCGCCGCCGTGGGTCAACGGGCCGTCGCGTTCGAATGTCCAGGTGATAATATCCAGTCCCGCGTCTTTGGCTGTTTTTGCGTAACGGGAAGGTACAATTTCGCCGTTTTCAATTTCCAGCAGCACCCACATCGGCGGTGCGATGATTTTTACGCCGTCAGCAACCAGTTGTTCCATTGACGGTGACCAGGTAGCCGGATTGCGGTGATCGAATGCCGGATCGCCGTAGCGGTCGTCAAGATAAACCGCTTGCCTGCCGAAGTCCGGTTCGTTCTGAATCCAGTACAGGACATCGTCGAGATTGAACGACTGCGCCCAGACTCTGGAAGCGCGCACACCGGCTTCCTTGTATTCGTCAATCAGTTTCTGCGCGTATTCGGCCTGCGAAAAACCGTCGAACGGCATCGGCACGCTCGGGGATTTCAGTTCCGGCGTCATTTTGACGCCCAGTTTCTGAAACAGCGCGATACTTTCCTTGTGCGTCAGCAGCGTGCCGCGCGTTGCGTAAAGATCGGTTCTCCAGTCAGCCGTGCCTTTCAGATACTCGGCAACGCTGGTGGCGCGTGGATTGGCTGCGTCCATCTTTCCCTGCAAGGTTTTGAATTCGGCCAGCGTAATGTCGCTGGTGCAGCATTGCACCGTGGCCGGCGTAATCAGGTTACCGGCAGCGTCAAGAACCGCGGGCTGGAACGGCACCGAACATTTTTCCGCCAGCGGTGTTTCCAGAATATTGGTCGTGGTATGCAGATCGCACTGTGAGTGGCGGCACACCAGTTCCTTGTCCTGGGTGAAGGTTACGTCGCATTCAACAATCCCGGCGCCCATTCTGGCGGCGGCTTGATACGATTCCAGTGTATGTTCGGGAAACTGCAATGGTGCGCCGCGGTGACCGATAGAGAAGTCGGTGCGTTTGAACGGACCTCTTTCACAGCTTTCCAGCTTATCCTTTAATGGACCCTGATCCATATCCTGAACCAGAAAAAACGGCCGCGGACCTAATTGAATATTCATTGCACGGCTTTTGTTGCCATTTTGCGCGGAATCATCGCCTTTCCCGCTCCAGCCTGCTGTCGGCAGCGCCAGAGCAAATACAATAATGCCCGTCAATACCATGTGTTTCATGTTGCTCTCCTCTGATAATGATATTTTGATGTCATTGCCCGGACGCATCTCATCGCGGCGATCCGCGCAATGAGCCAAAATGTTATCGAGTGAATATTTCTGCCTGATGGCTGTTGCATGAAACTTTGATGACTTTATGATGAATGCAGCGACACACCACATTCATTTTTTTCATGATTTTGTAACAATTCGATTTTAGTATGTTTTTGGTCAACCCAAATGTACTTAGATGTACTTAATCATTCATGCCCAAAAATCCAAAGAAAATTTTTGTACTAGATACTTCCGTCATTCTTTACAACCACCAGGCGCTATACAGTTTTGCAGATAACGATGTCGCCATTCCGATTACCGTGCTTGAGGAACTCGATCACTTCAAGAAAGGAAACGAAACAAAAAATTTTGAAGCGCGGGAATTCATCCGCATCATGGATCATCTGTCGCTGCATTACTCGTTGCAAAACTGGATTCCGATTGACCGGCCCAATCACGGCCGGATCAAGGTCGTCATGCAGGAGCAGGCGAACGGACTCGATGCGACGCATATTTTTGGCGAAAACACCGCAGATCACCGCATTCTCAATACAGCAATCGCGTTAACCAACGCCTTTCCCCGCAAAAAGATTGTGCTGGTCACCAAGGACATCAATTTGCGGTTAAAAGCCAAGTCGCTGAATATCACCGCGGAAGATTTCCAGACCGGCAAAATCAAGGACCTTGAAGCGCTGCATACCGGCAGTACCACAATTGGAGGCCTGTCGAAAAAAATCATTGATGATATCTATACCCATGATTCCTGCCTGCCCGAAGCAATTGGCATTGAAACCGCTATCCCCAATCAATACTATATCCTGAAAAACGGGCGGACTTCGGTGCTGGTGTTTTATAACCCGGAATCCCGCCGGATCGAGCGTATTCAGAAAAAATCCGCATACCGGATTTCGCCGCGGAATGCGGAACAGGTTTTTGCCCTGCACGCCATCACGCACTCGCAAATCAAGCTGGTCACCCTGCAAGGCGGGGCGGGCACCGGAAAAACATTACTCGCGCTTGCCGGCGCGCTGGATCAGAAACGGCATTTCAAGCAAATCTATCTGGCGCGTCCGATTGTGCCGCTGAGCAACAAGGATATCGGTTATTTGCCCGGCGATGTCATCTCCAAACTCAATCCGTATATGGAACCGCTCTGGGATAACCTGAAATTCATCAAAAGCCAGTTCAGCGAAAGAGACAAGGAATTCAAGCAAATCACGGAAGCCGTCGAACAGGAAAAGCTCACCATCACGCCGCTGGCGTATATTCGCGGCAGAAGTATCTCGAACGTGTGTTTTATCATCGACGAAGCGCAGAATCTGACACCGCATGAAGTCAAAACCATTATCACGCGCGCCGGTGAAAACACCAAAATCATCTTTACCGGGGATATTTACCAGATCGACACGCCTTATCTGGATTCACAGAGCAATGGCTTGTCGTATCTCATCGACAAAATCAAACATCACGAGATTTTTGCGCATGTCCGGCTGGAAAAGGGAGAGCGGTCGCATCTCGCTAATCTGGCGAATGAGTTGCTTTGACAGGTTGCTTAAACACTGTCTTTGGCGTTCGTGGTTTCTTTTGCGGGCTGCGGGCGGTTAACCAGTTGCTGATAGCGCTCAAACAGAAAAGCGACGCGTTCCGCCTCTGACACGAATGATTTTTTGCCATACGCGGCGTCCACCGCTTTGTCCAGTTTGCGGTGTGCAGCAACGAGTTCCGGCGGCATCGTTACCGGATTGTAAAGTTTGGCCAGCGTAGAATCGGGAAACTTCGCGCGCGCATCCAGAATGCCTTGCGCGATGGTTTCGATGGTTTTTTGTTGTTTATCAGCAGGCTCCGGCCACGGGAAGTTGTTGTAGACGATGGTATTTGGAATAGCAGTGTAGACTGGGTTCGAGGAGCTTGCGCTCCTCAGATGATTGATTGCCCGGTGTTCAGCTCAATACGCTGACATCGTCCCAACTGATTTGGTCGGATGCGACGCCGATCAGGGTAATGGAAACATTCGCGCCAAAATCGACGATAAAGTTACTGTCATCCTGTCGGATGCCGCTGACAAAACTGGCCAGATGTTCACGCGATGTCAAACCCAGGCCGGTATCAAATACCAGTACATCGTCATCCAGTGATTTGAAGTCGGCAATGCGCAGATGCGCGGCTTCGCGAATCACGAAATCATCGGCGCCTCGTCCGCCACGGCAATCTTCGCCAGCGCGGACGGCGATAAAATCATCGTCATCCGTGGGTGAGTAGCGCAATTCGCCCGAAAATTTAGGCGTGACCCCGCCACTTCCCGGAGAAATCACCCATTGCTCGGAGACCCGGAAATATACTCCGTCGCCGTCGGTATCCGCATAACGGGTGATTTCCGTGCCGAATGGTTCGACTTCGGTGCGCACGACATCGCCGTTGGTCTCCACGACGTAGGATTCGCCACCGTCATCGTCCAGCGATTTAAGTTCCCATTGGCCATCATCCAGTTCGTACGCGGCGGTTACTTGACCATTCGCGACGTCGAATTTGAAGGCTTTGTTACTGCGATTAAAATTACCCGAAGGACTCAGGGATTCGGCAATGCGGAAGTACACGCCATCACTATCGGCATCGGCGTAGCGGGTGATTTCCGTGCCATACGACTCGATTTTAGTGCGCAAAACATCGCCGTTGCCCGCCACGGCGTAGGATTCGCCGCCATCGTCGTCGATCGGCTCAAGCTCCCATACACCGTCGTCCAGTTCATACGCAGCAGTCACTTGTCCATTCACAATGTCAAATTTATAGGCATCAGAACTCATTTTCGTCCCCTTAATAAATACTCAATTTCAAAAGGGGTATTTTAACCGATTCATCAAAATCAGCGGGGCAATTTGCAGATTCATTAAAAAATCAATCCCATTGCGTATGTTCCAAAAACTGCGTTTTTTCACTGAAATTTGCAGCCAGGTTGACTCAACAGAGTCCGTTAGTTTATCTGCATTCTTAGCTTACATCGTACTTTTGGACTATGGTGGGTTAATGCGAATCAAGGAACAATGCGCGCCTCAAGCTCATAGCGACTTGGAAAAAGGCACTGCATTTGAATTTTTATAACAAGGGAGATGATTTATGCACAATAAAATTATTACAAAATCTCATGTGCTGTCCGCGGCACTGATTATGCTGCTGGCAGCGCCGGTCTTCGCCAAGGATGATCATTCCAAAAAAGGCCATCACGGCAATCACCTGCCCAATATGTTCAGTTCGGAAAATGAACACGGCAGGGACGCGACTTACAGCACCGCAGGGTTTATTGATCTCGATAATCCATTTTTTAAAAGTCTGGGCACCAATGGCCGCAGTTGCGCCTCTTGTCATATTCCTTCCCAGGGTTGGACTATCACGCCTGCCGGTGTACAGAAAATTTTTGACGAAACCGATGGTCTAGATCCGCTTTTTCGTCTGGTCGATGGCGCCAATTCACCCATCGCCGATGTGACTACGCTGGAAAAACGCCGTGCTGCCTATAGCATGCTGTTGGAAAAAGGCAATATCCGCGTGGGCATGGGTATTCCCGCCGATGCGGAGTTTGAGTTAGTCGAGGCTGACGATCCTTATGGTTACGCCAACGAAAATGAGTTGTCCTTGTTCCGCCGTCCCATGCCAACGACCAATCTTAAATTTATCAGCGCTGTCATGTGGGAAGGTCGTGAGACAACACTGATGCCCAATTCCGGTGATTGCCTGTATGGCACGGACACCTGTTTTTCTCCCGTGGCTTTTGACCTGAAAACGCAGTCCAATCATGCAACACTGGGACATGCCGAAGCGTTGCTGGATTTGACCGATGAAGAGCGTGAAGCGATTGTGGCATTCGAACTCAGCCTATTTACGGCGCAGATTCATGATAACAATGCGGGTAATCTGTCGGCGGAAAAAGCACTCGGCGGGCCTAAAGCACTCAAGAAGCAGTATTACTACTTCGGCATTAACGATACGCTGGTTGGCGATTACCAAACGGGTGAACCGTTTAATCCCGCCGTGATGTCGCTTTATGACAGCTGGACACGCATTAAACCGAACAAATCGTCCAACAGCGCCAAGAATGCCCGCACTGCCATTGCGCGCGGCCAGGCGCTGTTCAATACAAAACCGATTATGATCAGCGATGTAAAAGGCATTAACGATGACTTGAATATCAACGTGCTTCCCGGTACATGCACAACCTGCCATAACACGCCGAATTCGGGTAATCATTCAACGCCTATGCCGCTGGATATCGGCATTTCGGATGAATCGCGCCGCACGCCGGATATGCCGCTGTACACGCTGAAGAATAAAGCAACCAATGAAATCATCAAAACCACTGATCCGGGGCGCGCCCTGATTACGGGCAAATGGAAGGATGTCGGCCGTTTCAAGGGACCGGTTCTACGCTCGGTCGCCTCGCGTCCGCCGTATTTTCATGATGGTTCCGCCGCTGATTTACCTGCGGTCGTAGAGTTTTACAACAACCGTTTTAACATCGGCCTGACAGAAGCTGAAAAAGCCGACCTCGTCGCATTCCTGGCGGCGTTGTAAAGGAAGAGTCGTTTATCGTAGTGGAAGACAATACAGCGTATCTGAAAGTGGTTTTCAGATACGCTGTTGGATAGAACCGGGAAGTTAGCAATGGGTGACCACTTGATCATTTTTGGAGCTCACTAAATACCCTTGATGTTGTTGTGTTTCAATCAGTGTTTTCAATCTGGCGCTTCCAGGCTTGATTATTTGTGCCGATCGAAGCGTATAATGCAAGGCCTGCTGTGCTTATACGCCGCTGCATTGTTAACTTATAGCTTGTATTAACTGATGGATTCCATTGATCTTAAAAACCCGACGCTTTACATCAATCGCGAGTTGAGTTTGCTCGAATTCAACCGGCGTGTCATCGAGCAGGCCAAGGACGAGAGCCTGCCGCTCCTGGAACGGCTGAAGTTTCTGTGCATCGCCAGCACCAATCTGGATGAGTTTTTTGAAATCCGCGTGGCGGGATTAAAGCAGCAGATCAAATATGGCTCGGTGCAGACCGGCGCGGACAACCTGCTGCCGTCCGAGGTGCTGGCAAAGATCAGCGACGCGGCACACCAGCTTGTCAAGGAACAGTATGATGTGTGGAATGAAATGATCATCCCGGCGCTGACCAAAGACAAAATCAGGCTGCTGCGGCGTACGCAATGGAAACCGATGGTAAGCCGCTGGGTGCAGCGCTATTTCAACGCGGAAGTATTGCCGATCCTGAGTCCGATCGGGCTTGATCCGGCGCATCCGTTTCCACGGGTTTTGAACAAGAACCTGTATTTCATTATTTCACTGGAAGGCAAGGATGCTTTCGGGCGCGATTCGGGACTGGCGATCGTACAGGCGCCGCGCTCATTGCCCCGTGTTGTCCAGATACCCGCCAATCATAGCAGCGGCAATCATGATTTTGTGCTGTTATCCTCGATTATTCATGCGCATGTGAAGGATCTTTTTCCGGGGATGAATGTGCTGGGCTGCTATCAATTCAAGGTCACGCGCGACAGCGATTTGCTGATAGACGACGAGGAGGTCGATGACCTGTTGCGCGCGCTTGAAGGTGAACTGCCTTCACGCAGATTCAGTAATGCGGTGCGGCTTGAAGTGGCCGACAATTGTCCGGACCATTTAAGCGATTTTCTGTTGCAGAAATTCGAACTGCAACAAAATGACCTGTATCGCGTATCCGGGCCGGTGAATCTGGGACGGCTGCTGGCTATCTGTGATCTGGTCGACCGGCCGGAATTGAAATTTGCCGGCTTTACATCCAATATCCCCAATCGCCTGCTGAAGAATGCCAATATTTTTGAAGCGCTGCACAACGGCGATATTCTGCTGCATCATCCCTTCCAGTCTTTTGCGCCGGTCATCGATTTTTTGCGGCAGGCGGCCAGTGATCCGAATGTTTTATCGATTAAACAGACGCTTTACCGTACCGGCGCCGACTCGGCGATCGTCGAGGCGCTGAAGGATGCCGCCCGCTCCGGCAAGGAGGTCACCGTGGTGATTGAACTGCGCGCACGGTTTGATGAAGAAGCCAATATCGAACTGGCGAACGAGTTGCAGAAGGTCGGCGCGCATGTGGTATATGGCGTGGTGGGCTACAAGACGCATGCCAAGATGATTCTGGTTGTCCGGCGGGAAAACCGCACCTTGCGCCGCTACGTTCACCTCGGCACCGGCAATTATCATGCGCGTACCGCGCGTTTATATACCGACTATGGCTTGCTGACCTGCGATAAGGCCATTGGTGAAGATGTCAACCGGCTGTTTCTTCAATTGACGGGGCTGGGGCGCGCGGGCAAGTTGAAAAAACTGCTGCAATCGCCTTTTACGCTGCACAAGGGCATACTGACTTATATCGAAGGTGAGATCAAGGCGGCCAATGAAGGCAGAAAGGCGTGGATTATCGCCAAAATGAACGCGCTGGTCGATCCGGAAATTATCATGGCGCTTTACCGGGCTTCGCAGGCTGGCGTAAAGATCGATCTCATTATTCGCGGCATCTGTTGTCTGCGCCCCGGCATCAAGGATGTATCCGAAAATATTCAGGTGCGCTCCATTGTCGGGCGCTTTCTGGAGCATACACGCGTGTATTACTTTCACAACGGTGGCGAGGAGCTGGTTTTTTGCTCCAGCGCGGACTGGATGACGCGTAATCTGCACTATCGCGTCGAGGTCTGCTTTCCGATCGAAGAAAAGCGCACCAGCGATTCGGTGATTGCTTATGGTTTACTGAGTTATCTGGCGGATAACACGCAAGCCTGGGTGCTGCAAAGCGACGGCTCCTACAAACGCGCCAAGGCAGGCGCACTGAAGCCGCGCTCGGCGCAGTTGCATATCCTGGAGCACTACTGTGATTTACCTCATTGAAATGTCAGCTTGAAACCGGCTGTTTGCAGATAGTCTTGTTCGGTTTGCAGATCAACCAGTGTGAGCGGATGGCTGCCAAGCCAGTCCGCGGGGAAGGATAGATGAATTTTATTCGTTTGCGCTTCAAGCCGGATTTCAGGCAGCGCACTGTTTGAGCGGCTTCTGTGCAGAACGACAGCGAGCCGGAGCAAAATACCGAGCCGGGTGATCGTTAATCTTGAAGCTTCCGGTATTGCGGTGAATTCGTCCAGCGGAAATTTTCTGCGGTGACAGCGCACCAGTTTGGCGAGTTTGTTTTGCTCCTGTCGGGAAAAACCGGCCAGATCCGAGTGCGTGACCAGATAATCGCCATGACGGTGGTATTGCGCATGCGCAATGGACAAGCCGATTTCATGAATCAATGCACCCCACTGGAGTAACTTTAGATCATCCTTTTCGTTGAACTGCCATTCCGAACAGGACTGATGAAAAAAACACGCCGCGGTTGTCTTGACCCGCTCAGCCTGTTCAATATCGATGCCATACCGCTGGCAGACATCGGCTATCGTTTTATCGCGAATATCTTCATTGTGCATGCGGCCTATCAGGTCAAACAACAGGCCTTCGCGCAGCGCGCCGCTGGATACGTTGATCCTGTCGAGATTCAGTGCGTCGAAAATGCCCAGCAATACGGCAACGCCGCTGGCGAATACCGGCTTCCGGTGTTCCGACAAACCCTCGAATGCGATAGCCTGACTATCGCCGATGGCGATCAGCGCATCAACCAGCATGGAAAGCGCGTTTGCAGTAATGCCGTTTTCGCACCAGCCCTGCGCCTGAACAACATCGCGAATAGCAGAGATGGTTCCCGATGCACCCAACACGACGTCCCATCCGGTTTTTTTGTAGATGGCTTCGATAGATTCCAGCTCCTGTCTGGCGAACAATACGGTTTTGCTGATTTTCTTGGCTTTAATTTTGCCATCGTCAAAAAAACGCTGGCTCATGTTGACGCAACCCATGTACAGACTGTCCCTGCTGAAAATGTCATAGCCGCGCCCGATGATCAGTTCGGTGCTGCCGCCGCCGATGTCGATCACCAGCCGTTTGCTGGTTTCATCATAGTTGGTGTGCGCCACGCCCTGATAGATCAGCCGGGCTTCTTCCTGTCCGGCGATAATTTCTATCGGGTGGTTTAACGCAGTCTCGGCTCTTGGCAGAAATAAATCGCCATTGCGCGCCTGGCGCAGGGTATTGGTGCCAACGGCGCGGATATTGGTTGCCGGAATTTCGTTGATACGTTGGCCGAAACGTTGCAGACAGGCGAGCGCCAATTGCATGGATTCCTCGGATAATTCATGCTGTTCATTGAGTCCGGAAGCAAGTCTGACCATTTCCTTTATCCGGTCAATGACTTGCAAGCGGCCGTCGGTATAATGCGCGACGATCATGTGAAAACTGTTGGAGCCTAAATCGATGGCTGCGTAGGGTTCATCAATTTGAGTTGTCATGGGCTATGGTGAAAAATAATGTGTTCAAAACACAGAGTTTTGCCAGCAAATAAATAGTATTTTACTGCAATCTCGCGGCAAAACGGCGAATGAAAGCTGATTTGTACGGTATGATCATGCTATCAAGTTAAATTCTGCGATGCACAGTCATGCCTTTTTCGTATTTTGAACATGACGCCGACATGGGTGTGATTGGGTACGGCGAAACAATGGAGCAAGCATTTGAAGCCGCTGCGCAGGCTGTTTTTGCCATTATGACCAACTTGGATGGCGTGCACTCTCGCGACGAGATCACGATTGAATTTGAAGAAGCCGACCCGGAATTTGCATTGGTGATCTGGATTAATTTGATTCTGGGCAAAGCGCGTGAATCGGGAATGGTCTTTAATGATTTTCAGCTGCGGCGGAATGAATCACAATGGCGCGCCCGTATAAAGGGAGAAAAATGGCATGATGCATTGGAGCGGGGCATAGAGGTGAAAGGCGCGACGTTCACCATGTTGTCGGTCAGGCAGGAGAAAGGAATCTGGGTCGCGCAGTGTGTGGTGGATGTGTGATATGAAACTGGAACGACTGAAGCAATTGCAACCTTATCTCTGGACATTACCCGGCGCATTAACCGAGCACCGCGCCGAGGTATTGCTTTACGGCACGGCGGGGTTGCTGAAAACGATGGACGATAAAGTGCTCGAGCAGATCGCCAATGTTGCACGCCTGCCCGGGCTGGTTGGCGCCGCAATAACGATGCCGGACGCGCACTGGGGCTATGGTTTCCCGATTGGTGGCGTGGCGGCTTTTGATGCCGAACAAGGTGGCGTGATTTCGGCGGGCGGCGTCGGTTTTGACATTTCCTGCGGTATACGCTGCCTGCGCAGCAATATGCGGGTGGAGGAAGCCGCGCCACACTTCGCGAAGCTCGCGGATACGCTTTACAAAGCCATTCCGGCGGGCGTCGGCGAAGAGGGGCATATTAAAATGAATCATCCGCAACTCGATCAGGTATTGCGCGGCGGTGCGCAGTGGGCGGTCGGGCAGGGGTATGGCTCAGCCGCCGATCTTGAATATGTTGAAGAACAGGGCTGTGCCGCCAGCGCCGTGCCGGAGAATGTTTCAGAACTGGCAAAAAGCCGCCAGCGTGGCGAAATGGGCACGCTTGGTTCCGGCAATCACTATCTGGAAGTGCAGGTGGTTGATTGTGTTCTGGATGCCGATGCCGCAGACGCTTTTGGCTTGTTTGAGGGTCAGCTGATTATTTCAATACACTGCGGTTCGCGTGGACTCGGCCATCAGATTGGAACCGATTATCTTGTCATGCTGGCCAAGGCCGCCAGCCGGTTGGGGATTGCGCTGCCTGACCGCGAACTGGCGTGCGCACCGATCAAGTCACCAGAAGGGCAGCGCTATATCGGCGCGATGAATGCCGCAATCAACTGCGCCCTGGCGAACCGCCAGATTCTGACGCATTTGACACGCGAGGCGTGCAACAGCGTCTATCCGGATATCCGGCTTGAAACGTTGTTCGATGTTTCGCACAATACCTGTAAAAAGGAAACGCATGAAATCGGCAACGAGCAGCGGCAGCTGTATGTGCATCGCAAAGGCGCGACGCGTGCGCTTGGACCTGGTCACCCGATGCTACCGGAACGCTACCGTGCGGCAGGTCAGCCGGTAATTATTGGCGGCAGCATGGGCACTGGATCCTATATTCTTGCCGGCAACGCCGGCAATCCGGCGTTTGCTTCGGCAAGTCATGGCGCGGGCCGGGCAATGAGCCGCAATCAGGCACTGAAGCAATGGGACGGGCATACGCTGATTCATGAGCTTGCGCAACAAGGTATACTGATTCGCAGCCGTTCTTTACGGGGCGTCGCGGAAGAAGCGCCCGCCGCATACAAGGATGTCGACCAGGTCGCGGAAGCGACCGAGCTGGCCGGGCTTGCCCGCCGGGTTGCTTTTTTGCGTCCTAAAGTGTGTATTAAGGGATAACCGGTGTTAAAAATCTGATCGAGGCAGCACAGATAATTTTTCAACAACTTGTTAATGTCATAAAGGAGGAAGTGGTAATGTATCAACGTATTCTTGTTCCGATTGACGGCAGCTCGAATTCAGAACGCGCCTTGCAGGAAGCAATCAAGTTTGCGCAGTTTCATCATGCGCATCTCATGCTGGTGCACGTGCTGGAAGATATTCAATACGCCGAAATGGAAAACTATATCAATTACGCTGAAATCCTGAAATCTTTCAAAGACAGTGCGAGAAAAATGCTGGAAAAGGCATCACAATTGGTTCGGCAGGCGGATGTGGAAGTATCGGAAAAGTTGCTCGTCGCCAGTGGCCGCCGCGTAGCCCATGTGCTCGTTGAAGAAGCCAGTCAATGGCCTGCTGATCTGATTATTATCGGTACGCATGGCCGTTCCGGATTTAATCGGCTGTTACTCGGCAGTATTGCGGAAAGCGTGCTGCGCCTATCGCCGGTGCCTGTTTTGCTGATTCGCTCCGAGACCGAATGAAGGACAACGATGCTTTCGTGGCTGGCGGAACATGCAAATGACTTAATCTGATTGGAGGAAGCCTAAATGATGAACGTGTCAAAAATACACCCTGCAATTTTGTTTTTTATACCACTGTTTTTGACTTTATCCACCCCCAACACAATCTTTGCCAAAGCGCAAGGCGGGCAAAAAGTGCTGACGATGGAACTGGCGGCAAAAGCGGCGCTGGCGGCGGTCAAGCAATGTGAGCAGGATGGCTTCAAGGTCAGTGTGGCCATTGTCGACAGCGCCGGATTGATCAAGGCGCAGCTAAGAGCCGACGGCGCTGGCCCACATACGCTTGATAGCAGCCGCCGCAAGGCTTATACGTCAAACAGCCTGCGCGGACCGACACAACGCTATGCGGAACTGCTGGTCAAAAGCCCTGATCTGCACAGTCTGGCGCATATCAACGACAGCATCCTATTACTCGGCGGCGGATTGCCAATTCAATTGAATGGCGAGATAGTCGGCGGTATCGGCGTCGGCGGCGCGCCCGGGATCAAGTTTGATGAAGTGTGCGCGCGTGAAGGGTTGAAGGTTCTTCAAGCGGATGACTTGTTTGAATAGCGAATTCATGCACTATTATCTACGTCTACGCTGGTTTGCGCGGCAGGCTTCAGTGCACGTTTTTTTTCCAGATGCGCCAGTTCGTAATGGATGAATGCAAGCGCCGTTAATACCGGCGCAAAAAAATTAATAATTGGAATGTATTGCAGAAAGCCGGTCAGCAGCCCCAGATTCCATAGCGAGAATCTGTTCTCGGCCAGCAGCTGCTTGATTTCATCGTGGCTGGCATGTTCGGATAAAGCGTCATAGCGAAAAAGCTGTTGATTCAGGAAAGCGGCGGCAATGAAAGGTACCACAATACCGATGCCAAATGCCCATAACGGCAGGGTGACAATCCAGATGACCATGTAAATGAATACCGCGTAAAGCGCATTCGCGATGCCGCCCAGAATTGTGCCGCCGCTTTGGTGTTCAAGTCCGCGGTAATGCCGTTTTGCGACGTAATTAATCAACTCGGGCATGGAAAATATCGCGGTGATGATCAACGTAGTGACAATGACCAACGGAATAAAAATAAGTATGTACAGCAGCCACTGTATGCCATAAGCCAGCCAGCCCGGCGCTTGACCTTCAAGCCATTCGCGGATGCCCAGTCCGCCAAAACCCAGAAACACCAGTTCGGAGAGGCTGTCCTGAAATAGCCAGCCGATAAGCAGCCAGAGCAGCACCGCGACCAGAACAGGCCATACCATAATCCAGATCAGTTTGAATTTAAGCAGATCACGTATCGCGCCGGAAATGGCGCTTAAGATAGGAGACATTGAGTTTTCCAGTATTGATGTGTAGTTGTACTAAATAAATAAAGTCGCCAGAGGCATTTTTTGTTAATTTTAATTCACATACGTAAATAGCGTAACATGTTACCATTTGAATTTAATTTTAAATTCGTGATGCTTATTTTTTAACAACATTTGATTAAGGGAGGTGATTTTTTATGAATATGGAAAGTGAATTTAAAGCGAAGTTTGGCGGGTTCTGGAATTCTCTGATCATTTTGCTGGTCATTATCATTTGTCTGCGCTTTTCCAGTATTGCGCTTGCGGACGAAACGCTGGGCGAGCGTCTGCTGTGTTCGCTGCACTTGTTTTTGGGCAGTCTTGGCGTCGGCATAGTGCTGGGCATTCTCAGGATATTTTTGTCTTTTTCCAACGATACTTACACCCGCGCACCGGCATCGGCTAATTTTACGACAGGTATCCGCTATGGTCTTGTGGCCGGAGGATTGCTCATCCTGCTCGTCGGCATGATGCAGCTGGAGAATTTTCTTGGGCCGTTTCAGCCTGTTATCGATGCGCTTTTTGGCAAGTTGTACGCACTGTTTGGTTAACGGCAGGACAAACACGCAAGGTAAAGTCAGTCATCTTAAGCTGGCTGACTTTCCTTCCCTTCCTGCGAAGTGTTGCTTGCAAAATGTAATGAATGGAAAAAAGACGGAAGGCCTTATTCCTGCTTGCTTTTTTCCAGGTCGACTATAAACCGGTACAAGTGATCGTATTCTTTTTTCGATGACTCGTCGAAAAGTGGATCATTCTGCAAGATAATTTCCTTTTCAATCGCATTCCAGTCTTCATCGGAAAACGCTGCATCCATCAACGGATAGACATACTCACTTTCTTTTTCAATATGCTGTTTTTGCAGCATGATGAAATGACGCGCCGAGGTCAGCAATTCATTTGCCGATACCACGCAGTCCTCTGAGACATTCTTGAACAGTTCGTGAATTTTATGGGTTTCCTGTGTAATGGTCTGATGTTCGTTCTTGAGCGCCTGGATTAAATCGCTTTGTTCAACGGATTTTTCAAGCAACCTGTCGAAAATAATGTCTTCCGCTGGATGATGCCATTTGTCGGAATAAACAGTCATGTAATCCAGCGCACTCAGGATGACGGCGAGATCGGCGCTGCGTTGGCTGTCAAAGTCGTAGCAGTCAATTTCATGACTCAGACATTTGAGCAGACGCAACAGATGAAGATGATCTGTCTGGAGTTTGCGTTGTAGTTTATGCATGGTGACGCCTCCTCAAGAAATATCAAACGAAATTATAATAGCATGTTTGCCCAGGTATTTTACGCGCGGCATCCGGCAGGCGCATGTTATAGTTGACGCAATTGGGCATATTCGGCATATTCACAAGCCCGATGTGGCAGGAATTTAATTAATGATAGGCAAATCCTTGGTTCTGCCAGGTAATTTAACCCCGCTATCCTTCGACCTCGACCTCGACCTGAAGCGCATGCATTACAATGAAAAATAGTTACCCCGGATTTATACTCGGCCTGGCGTTTTGGGTTTTGGCGGCAGAAGCCGGTGTTTTTGAATTTACCGATGAATTCAATATCGGTGTCATCACGCATCCGCCCGGTTATAACGGGAAAAGCGAGGAACTGATTGTAACTGTCGGTATTTCGCCTTTGTCATCCAATGCCGTGGACATGGAAATACCCGTTCAGAACGCAATAAACACATGGAACCAGCTTGCGCCGACAATTGGTAATATCCGCTTTGATGGGGCGCTTGTGCCACGCCAAAGTTTTGATTTTGAGTCGGTTGTATTGCACGAGCTGGGACATTGCATAGGGCTTGGCCACCCAAACCTGGCGAGTGAATCGGGATTGAATGGCGTGGAAAAAGATTTTACCAGCACCACGCGCGGCATCAATAACCGATTTGATTTGAACAGCGGCGCCGATGGTGTGATCGGTTCCGGCGATGACCGGCGCGGCGATGACGTTAATCTGCACTGGTTCAATAAAGAAAACAACAATCCTTTCATATTGCCGGAGATTATTGACAGAACGACGTATAGCCGGAGTCTGTCCGATTTGCCAGCGGGACATTTTTTTGCCGCGAATGCTGATCGTGACCTATCACTTCTGCTCGGACTGCCGGAAAGCGAAGCGGTGATGCAGCAGGGCATTTTTCCCGGTGAGTCGCGGCGCACGCTGGTTGCGGACGATATCGCCACGCTGCGCATTGCCATGAGTGGTCTTGATGGGCGGCAGGGTACAGCGGATGACTATACGCTCGTGCTGCAATATGCCGGATTTACAGAACGCGCTGATATTGTGATCGGCTTTGATGATGCAGTTGCTTTTTCGGCGTGTCGTATTACCGGGGCTTTTCTCACGCCCCGCGATGACCATATTGTCATCCGGGAGGGGCGCATATCGTTCAATCCCGGATTTGACTGGTTCTTTAATCCGGAATTATCGCCAATTACTGCCGGTCAGCCAGTTGTTTCAATTTGGGTGAATAATCAATCGGGTAGTGCGGTTGAATTGCGGCCCGAAGACAAACTGTCATTGGCGGTAGCTTTAGCGCCGGAGCAACATATCGGCAGTCCGGCGGATTACTGGATCAAAGCGGTAACGCCGTTTGGCGATTTCTGGCTTGATGCGCAATTGCAGTTTGTGCGCTCGGATGCGCCGGTACTCGCGTATAGCGGCCCGTTGATCGATTTGCCGTTCCTGGTTATTTTTGACAGTCCGGCATCCAATCTTCCCGCCGGTGATTATATCGTCACCTTCGCCGTTGATGGCAATCAGGATCAGCGCTATGATAAAACTTATTACAGCTCGGTAGCGTTTACGGTTCTACCTTGATTGCAGTCATTATCGCGGTTATTTTCACGGCTTTAGCGCGGACGGCTTCAAGCGGAATTAACCATCCGACGATAACGGTATGCTGGTTTATATCCTGAATATCATTTAAACAATTACTTTTGAGGATTCAAATATGCTATGCCCTAAATGCGGAACGGAAAATACGGAACAGGTGGAAAACTGCATAAGCTGCGGTGCGACACTGAAGGAGGAAGTGGCGGCTGAACAACAGAGCGATCAGGAAAACGCATCGGTCTATCCGCGTCTTACCAGTATCGGCATGCAATCCGGCGCATCAGTGGACTCAAAGCCGGTTGTTTCTGCTGCGTTATATATGGCTGTTATTACAGGATCTATGATTTTCCCGATCGTTGGTGTCATCATGGGATTCACCTATCTCAGAAAAACCGATCCGGAGGCGCGTAAAATCGGAAAAACCTGGTTGACATTCGGGATAGTGTTTCTTCTGATACAGGTTGTCCTGGTCATTCTGAGGTAGTTTCTGCAGAACATCGCTTACAATCAGATGCGCAGCAATCCAGTTTATTGTCTGCGGTTTTCATGTCCTGTCTCGTCTGTAGGTGCCGCCTTAACGCGCATCAGGATTGCCATCCATGCATCAATCCGGTAAATCGCCACCCGCCGATGCCAGCCATGAACTCGAGCCCGGTATTGGCTCGGAGATTGTCGACTGTGGTGTTTTACCCGATACGCAGACTATTCACGAATTGCCGGTGTTGCTGATTCTGGCTGCCGTCCAGTTTCTGCATATTGTCGATTTCATGCTGATCATGCCGCTGGGGCCCGAATTTTTCAGGCGTTTTGACATTACGCCCCAGCAATTCGGTTTTCTGGTCACGGCATACACCTTCAGCGCTGCTCTATGCAGTTTTCTGGTGGCGTTTGTCATCGACCGCTTCGACCGCAAGCATGCGCTCGTCGCTTTTTGCACAGGTTTTTCGATTGCGACGCTGCTATGCGCGCTGTCTGTCGATTACCTGACGCTGTTGTGCAGCCGGGCGGTTGCAGGTATGTTTGGTGGATTGTTAAGCGCGACGGTTTTTTCCATCATCGCCGATCTTATTCCGCAAGTCCGGCGCGGCAAAGCGATGGGCACGGTGATGTCGGCGTTTCCATTCGCGGCGGTTGCCGGTATGCCGATCGGATTGCTGCTGGTGAATACCTTCAGCTGGCGCGCGCCGTTTATCATGCTGACTGTTCTCGGTTTTCTGATTGCGCTGCGTGCTGGCCGGATATTGCCGAAAATTAAACCGCATGGTTCCGGCACGCATCATCAGGGCATACGCCGCTTACAGTTTCACTTCAATAGTATTTTTCTGAACCGCAATCATATATTTGCTTTTCTGCTGATCGCGATGCTGATGTTTTCAGGTTATCTGGTGATTCCTTTCATCAGCGTCTACATGGTGGCCAATGTCGGCATGCAGGAAACCGAATTGCCTTACCTTTATTTTTTTGGCGGATTGTTCAGCTTCTTTACCGCGAACATGATCGGTCGGTTTACCGACAATTATGGTCAAAGACTGATGTTCTGCATACTGGCGATCTTGTCAATCGTGCCTGTGTTATGGGTCACGCATATTTCTGAAGCATCACTTTACCTGGCGCTAACGGCGACAACGCTTTTCATGGTGCTGGTTACCGGACGGGTTATTCCCTTGATGGCGTTGATTACGGCCAGTGTGAGACCGCATCTGCGCGGCAGTTTCCTGACGTTTCATATGTCGATACAACAATTCTCGGCAGGTCTGGGATCGCTCATGGCGGGCTATCTGATGACAATGAGCGTGCAAGGTAAAATCGTCAATTTCGATACGGTTGGCATGATTGCCGCAGTAATCACTTTTGTAGGAATTTTTCTCGCCATATGTCTGAAAACGGTAGAAGAGCTTGATGCGCAGTTAAAATGACGGAATGGGATGCACATTTTTTTGATCGATCGCCCGCGTTTGAATCCTTCCTGCCGTTGTCCGGATTCATGCCGGCTTTTAAAAACTGGCCAACATTTCAACAACTGAATCATCTTAAAGCGATGATGCACGCAAACATTGCAACCTGTTCTGGGATGCCGGTGCAATTTGTATCTCAGAGCAGCGAAGAAAAAAATTCCGAATATTCCGGTAATGCGACCGTCCGGCAATATGAAAGCAGAATCTATTTGACCGGAGAAGTACCGACGCGCCCGGCAAATTGGCATGATTTTTTTAACGCGCTGGTATGGTTGACATTTCCCAAAGCCAAAGCGGCGTTGAATCAAATTCATTTTCAGTCACTACACGATAGCGCGGGGAATCAAACCGAAAAACGCGGTCCGCGCAGGGATGCGGCGACACTTTTTGACGAATCCGGCGTGATTGTACTGAGCAGCCGTTCTGAATGGATAACGCTGTTACAACAGCATGCGTGGAAAACAGTGTTCTGGCAGCACAGAGCATCGATTCCGGCTTCCATGCATTTCATCCTGTTCGGGCATGCGCTGTACGAGAAAATGCGCGATCCTTATGTCGGCTTGACTGGAAAAGGCGTCTTTTTTCAAGTGGAAGAAGCATTTCTGCAACAACCACTGACAGATCAATTGCGAATGATCGACCACTGGCTGGCTGATTTTCTGCTGCGCACACTGTCATCTACCGCCGATTTATCGCCCATTCCTGTTCTAGGGTACCCGGGGTGGACAAATGCGAATGCCGACAGCGGTTATTACGACAATCAGCGCTATTTCAGACCACTGGCGCGTAAAAAATGAATTTTGCCAAGCGATGTGTATAATCAAACACGAAAAACGGCCGCGCGCTGTTCCAATAACCCAATATTAGCGTTTTATGCAGAGTTATTTTATTGATCACGGTGTCTCGGGAGAAAAATGCCGGTAACGCGCATAGGCCTTGTCGGCCCATTGCCGCCACCCTACGGCGGCATGGCCAACCAGACTCGGCAGCTGGCCAATCTTCTGGCGCAAGAGGGTGTGCATGTCGATCTGGTACAGACAAACGCCGCGTATCGGCCTGCCTGGGCTGGAAAAATAAAAGGCCTGCGCGCCGCCGCCAGGCTGCTGCCTTATCTCTACCGGCTCTGGCGCAGTGCCGGGCAAGTGCAGTTGTTTCACATCATGGCGAATTCCGGCTGGTCATGGCATTTATTCGCCGCACCCGCCATCCGGATTGCGCGGATCAGGAAAATACCCGTGATAGTGAATTATCGCGGTGGCGAGGCGGAGATTTTTTTCCAGAAATCTTTTTCCTGGGTGAAACCAAGCCTCGATATCACCGATGCGATTATCGTCCCGTCCGGTTTTCTTGAAGCGATATTTGCGCAGCGCGGTTACACGGCGCGAATCGTGCCTAATATCATTGACCTGAGCCGGTTCTCGGCGCGCTCAGTCGAGCAAGGGCAGGGCAGTGACGATTTTCCGCATATCGTGGTTACCCGTAATCTGGAAGCCATTTACGACAATGCCACTGCGATACGCGCTTTTGCTCTTGTGAAAAAAAACTGCCCCAATGCCCGGCTGACCGTTGCCGGCGCCGGGCCTGAAAAACCGATGCTGGAAAATCTTGTCACTGAACTGGGCGTGCGGGATTGCGTTCAATTTGCCGGGCGTATTGATAATGATGCGATAGCTGGGTTATATCAGCGTGCGGATATGATGATCAACGCCAGTCTGGTGGACAATATGCCGATTTCGATACTCGAAGCGCTGGCCAGCGGCGTGCCTGTGGTGAGCACCGATGCTGGCGGCATTCCCTATCTGGTGGAAGACGGCAAGACTGCGTTGCTGGTGCCCCAAAAAGATCCCGTCGCGATGGCCGACGCCATGCTACGCATTCTGCACAACTCCGATTTATACGCTAAGCTGCGAGCCAATGGACTGGTTTCGCTTGAGCGCTATACCTGGGAGTCGGTGAAACAGCAACTGTTCGCCGTCTATCAACAGACACTGGAAGATCAACAGCATTCACAAAGATAAAATAGGGATAGAATGGAAAAATCGCCACAGCCGTCGACACTATCAGCAAGCCTGTATACCGCATGGGTATCCGGTTTTTTCTTTCCGCTTCATGAGGCCTTGAAAAAACATACCAGCGTGGCGCTGCGCAAGCAGATGGAGGCGTCGCAATGGTGGGATCCCGGAAGACTGCACGACTTTCAACTGGAAAAACTGCGCGATCTGCTGTTGCATGCGCAGGCGCATGTGCCTTATTACCGGCGGCTATTTGCGGATGCCGGGCTGGATGCTACCGCAGTGCGTTCATTATCCGATCTCACGCGAATACCGTTGTTGACCAAACCGCTGATCAGGGCGCATACCGAGGCGTTGAAATCCGACCAGGCGCAGCATCTTGCGCGTTACAACACCGGTGGCTCCAGCGGCGAGCCGCTGGTGTTTTTTATCGGCAAGCGACGGAAAAGCCACGACATTGCCGCCAAATGGCGCGCGACGCGATGGTGGGGCGTGGATATCGGCGATCCGGAGATCGTCATCTGGGGCTCGCCGATCGAGCTCGGCGCGCAGGATCGCCTGCGCAGTCTGCGCGACAGGATGCTGCGCACGAAGCTGCTGCCGGCATTTGAAATGTCCGCTGAGAAACTCGACGGATTTCTGGCTGAAATTCGCGCGATGCGTCCAAAAATGCTGTTCGGCTATCCTTCCGCATTGTCGCATATCGCGCGTCATGCCCAGGCGCAGGGCGTGCGTATGGATGATCTGGGTATAAAGGTGGCATTTGTAACGTCCGAACGCCTGTACGACGATCAGCGCCAGCAGATCAGCACTGTGTTTAACTGCCCGGTCGCCAATGGTTACGGCGGGCGCGACGCCGGTTTCATCGCGCATGAATGCCCGCATGGCGGCATGCATATCACCGCCGAAGACATTATCGTCGAAATCATCGATGCGCAGGGCAATCCATTACCGCCCGGAGAATCCGGAGAAATCACCGTCACCCATCTGGCAACGCACGACTTTCCGTTCATCCGCTATCAGACCGGCGACATGGCCATTCTGCACGACGAACCGTGCAGTTGCGGACGCGGGCTGCCGCTGATCCGTGAAATCCAGGGCCGCAGCACCGATTTCATCGTCGCGCAGGACGGCACCGTCATGCACGGCCTCGCGCTGATTTACATTCTGCGCGATCTGCCGGAAATCGACGCATTCAAGATCGTTCAGGAAAGTTTACATGAAACGCATATCCTGCTGGTCAGCAAAACACGCCTGGATGCATCGCTGCTGACGCAAATCGAGCAGGCATTCAAGACGCGACTCGGCAGCGCGGTGAATATCGTCATCGATCAGGTTGCAGCGATCCCCGCCGAAAAGTCAGGTAAATTCCGCTATGTTGTCAGCAAGGTTGCCAGCCGGTAATATTTTTCAGTATCAATTTCTTTGAGAAAGGAGCGTAAAGATGTCTGATCCGGATTTTCCTGCTTCAATCGCTACACCCGCCACGACCATAGACGAGGTGATCCATCAGTTGACCGCCATCGTCGAATGGTCTAAAGAAAATGATTCGCGCATCGGCTACTTCGCCGCGCTGTACCGCAAAGTCACGATACAGGTCAAAAAAGGCATAACGGAAGGGCATTTTGACGACGGTCCGCGCATGGAACGCCTCGATGTGATTTTCGCCAATCGCTATATTCACGCCTGTTATCAATACCAGACAGGTCAGACGCCGACGCAGTCCTGGGTGCGTGCGTTTGACGCCACTGAACGCTGGTGGCCGATCGTGCTGCAACATCTGCTGATGGGCATGAACGCGCATATCAACCTCGATCTCGGCATCGCCGCAGCGGAAACGGTGCCGCCTGATCAGTTGAAAAATCTCAAAGGTGACTTCAATAAAATCAACGGCGTCCTCGCCAGTCTGGTCGGCGGTGTGCAGGACGAACTCGCCGAAATCTGGCCGGTGCTCGGCATTCTGAACCGCTACCTCGGCAGCGTACAGAAATCCATCATCAATTTCAGCATGGAAAAAGCGCGCGACGCCGCGTGGTCATTCGCCGAAGAACTGTCGCCGCTTTCCGGGCCATCGCGCGGCGAAGCGATTGCCGAAAAAGATGCCATGTTCGCGCGGTTTTCCGATGTCATCCTGCATCCCGGTTTCACGCTTTCGGCGGTGCTTAAAATCATCCGCCTGGGCGAACGCGGAACGGTGCGCGAACGGATTGGGATATTGGAGTAAGTTTGTGGTTCTCAATAAAAGTTACACTGTACGATTGCTATGTGCACGTTAATTTTCTCAGTCAATGTAAAAAACACTCATGATTTCGACTTCTCCTGACAATACGCTGATTCCGGTGACCCTGCTGACGGGCTACCTGGGCAGCGGCAAGACCACGTTGCTTAATCACATCATGCAGCAGCCGGCGATGGCGGATACGCTGGTGATCATCAATGAGTTCGGTGAAATCGCGCTGGATCATTTGCTGGTCGCGCACAGCACCGAGAACGTGGTGATGGAGATGGGCAGCGGCTGCCTGTGCTGCACGATCCGCAGCGATCTGGTGAAGACGCTGCAGGACATTACCTGGCGTTTTTCGCGCAACGGCAAGCGGCAGTTTCACCGCGTGCTGATTGAAACCACCGGCCTGGCCGATCCTGCGCCGATTATCCATACGCTGATGGCCGACCCGCAGATAACCAGCCGCTACCGGCTGGACGGTATTGTGGCGACCATTGACCTGGCGACGGGAAACCCGACGCTGAGCGCGCACGATGAAGCGGTCAAGCAGGCTGCGATTGCCGATTGCCTGCTGCTGACCAAAGCCGATCTGGCGAAACCGCAGGACAAGGACGCTTTGCTGCAGCGGCTGGATGCCATCAACCCCGCCGCGACACGCTGGCAGGTGGAGCATGGCCGGATTGAGGCGGAAAAACTGCTGAATCTGGGAATATTCTCGACCGGGGAGAAAACACCCGATGTGGCGCGCTGGTTGCGCGAGGAAGCCTATGCGGCAGACGCAGGGCAGACGCCTGACCACATCGCGCACCAGCATCACGCCGGCGCTGACGACCACGATCACAGTCATGCACACGACCATACCCATGACGTCAATCGGCATGACGATCATGTGCGGGCATACTGTTTTATCACAGACCAGCCGGTTTCCCGGCAGATTTACGCAATTCTGCTGGAGCAGCTGTTTTACATGGGCGGGAAGATGCTGCGCATCAAGGGCATTCTGAATATCGAAGGCAACGACCAGCCCATGGCCATGCATGGCGTGCAGCACATCCTCCATCCGCTGACATCATTACCCGCCTGGCCGGACAATGACCGGCGCTCGAAAATCGTCTTCATCACCCGCGATATGGAACGGGAAACAGTCGAGCGTATTTTCAAGTCCATCACGCAGGTAGCAGGGCGCGGTCAGGAAGCTTTCCGGGAATAACGATCAACCGAGGTTTTTAGGCTTAAGTGTCAGGGTTTCACGCCGGTCACTATGCTGTAATAGCCGAATGCCTTGTAAATCCGGATATCCTGAAAGCCGATTTCCTGCAGCATGGCGGACAATTCCGCGCCGGAATACTGTTTGCCTTCCGTCCAGCCCAGCATCATCATGCTAAACGCCGCGGAGGCGAAAGGGCCGTTTTTCTCGTCATTGTAAAGCATTTCATGGATGACTATCCGCCCGCCGGATTCCAGGCTGTTGAAGCTTTTGGCCGTCAGGAAATGGCATTTTTCCGGCAGCCAGTCATGATACAGATTGGAGAAAAGATGCAAATCCGCCTGCGGCCAGTGATCCTGCCAGATATTGCCCGGGTGCGCTTTGACGCGATCCTGCAAATTATATTGCGCAATATAACCTTCAGCCACTTCGCAAACCTGCGGAAAATCCAGGATCAGCGCTTTCTGCAGATCCGGCAGCCGCAACGCCGCGCCGATCGAGTGCGCACCGGAACCGCCGCCGATGTCGAGCATCACACGATGCTTTGAAAAATCCATGACGCCCGGCCAGACGAGCGCGGGCGTAATGCTGATGCTGTGCATGCCGCAGGTAAAACGGTGGAGCAGTTCGATCTGCTCTTCATGTGATTTGAATATATCGCCGCCGCCATAGGCCTGCGGTGCATCGGTTCGGACTGCTTTCTCGAGCCCTTTGAAGGAACAGACCTGATAGTTGTCGATCATCAGATCCCAGAAAAATCCGAAGTAATTGGGACTGTCTTCAAGCAGATATTCCTGCGTAACCGGCGTCAGGGCATACTGTCCGGCTTGCAGGGAAAGGAAGTCGAGTGCAGTGGCTGTTGTCAGGATCGCTTCTGCGGGGCGCTCATGCAAGTTTAGCGCGGTGCAAATTTCCGGCAGGGTGCGCGGACGTTCGGCCAGCAAAGGAAAAACTCTTAACCGGTGAGCCAGGAGTAATGCCGGATAGCCATAAACCGCAAAGACGACATCCCATAACGGACGGTCATCCACTTGTGGTATCCGAACATTGGAATCAGTATTTTGCGTCATCACGCCTCCTTATTGCGTTTATTTTTTTCCTGGTTAGTGCGACTGGCCATTGGCCGCAGCAGCGGTGCGGCGCGCTTACGGCATTTCCTGAACCGGCGGCGCGCCCGCAGGTTTTCCGGTTTCGATCAGACGTTTGATATTCTGTACCGTTCGTTCGGCGCCATCCTTAATTGCAGCGCGTACCAATCCTTCCATGGGCCGCATGACCATCAGCAATTCGAGCAGCTCAAAGGTAAACGTCAGTCGCGTGGCTTCATCCGAATCAATGCGCTGAAATTCATAGGTACAACGGAAAGGATCAGGCACGCCAAGCAGCGTCAGCCGCTGACCTGGATCATACGCTGATATTTTGAACCGGGACTCGGTGCGGCGTCCGTGATCAATACGTACTTGACGGCCTATTGTGCCCAATTGCACCGCGCCGGGCGTAATCTGTTCGAGTTCTTTGACTTCCGGCGACCATTTCGGGTAATTCTGGAACAAATTTTCACCCAGAAACTGGAAGAGTTCTCCGGTTGAGCAGCGCACTACAGTAGACGCCCTGCCTACGACAGGATCGGTAGAGCCCAAATTGAGCATGGAACCTAAATTGAACATGTCATTTTGTCCTTTCCAGCCGGGCGGCGCCGGGCCTGGCATTCGTGAGAAATCCGCTGCATACTTTTCAGTCCGTGAAATTGATCTGTCGTTGCCGTTTGCGTTGTCATCCTGATTCCAATCCGTATCCCGGCTCGGTCACTCACCATAGTCTATTTAACAATCTGTTGAACGAAGCCGCTATCGCGGAGAAACACCCCTCAGCAACCAGTTTTAATAACATAATTCATTCTCACCCCGAAAGGGATTTTTTTGTACTTTACCATGAGGATGAATCGTAATGACATCAGAATTTCCAGCGCATTTTGCGAGCAATTATCAATGTCTGCTCAATCGTTTGAAGTTGCACGGGATGCAACCTAAAACCATCGCACTGTATTCACACGGCGTACGTCGAGCCGGGGAATATTTTGATTATCGGATTGATGATTTGACCCGGCTTCAGTTAACCGATTATTTCGTCCATATCGTCGATTCGCTCTCCTGGAGTTCGCTCAAACATGACCTGTACGGGCTGAAGTTTTATTACGCCCAAGTATTGAATAAACCCTGGCCAGGTGCGGATCTGGTCAAACCGCCCAAGTCACACACACTGCCGGATATTATTACCGTGCCACAGGCCCAACAGATATTCATGACCACGCGGGCGCTCAGTTATCGCGTGTTTTTCTTCACCCTGTACAGCCTGGGGTTACGGCTGGGTGAAGGCTTGCGTTTGCAAATCGGGGATATTGATGCGGACCGGATGCGGGTGCAAGTACGAAACGCCAAAGGCAATCGAGACCGCTTTGTCCCGTTGCCGGAGAACACCTTGCAAATATTGCGCCGTTTCTGGCAGACCCACCGCAACCCCGCATTGCTCTTCCCTAACCGTAAGTGCGGACTCAAAAAAGCCCACCTGGCCACCACCCCGCTGGATCGTGGTGGCATCCAGACCACCTTGCGCCAGGTCGCCCGCGATTGCGGTTTAAAAAAAGAATTACGCCACACAGTTTGCGCCATTCCTATGCCACCCACCTGATTGAAGCAGGCGTCGATCTGCTGGAAGTGCAAAAAATCCTCGGGCATCAATCCATCCTCACCACCATCCGTTACACCCATCTCACCGACCATACCAAAGATAACGCCGCAGACCGCATCAATGCGCTGGTAGGCCAGATATCCATTGGCTGGGGCAATGTAAAATGATCCGGCTGGCACACATTGTTGACACCTATGCAGCCGAGCTTATCGCGCAACATGGCCATCGCCTGTTACCCAGCCAATTGGCGGCATTGAACGCCTTTCGAATTTGCCGCAGCAGCATGAGCCCCAGGATGGAACTTGCCTGTGATGACTGCTCGGAACAAAGCTATTTGCCGCACTCCTGTGGGCATCGCCACTGCCCGCATTGTCAGGCGTATGAATCGCAACGCTGGATAGACCAGCAGTCGCAAAAGCTGGTTCCCGGCAATTACTTCATGGTAACGTTCACCTTGCCCGCCCAATTCCGTATGCTTGCCTGGCAGCATCAGCGCGTGATGTATGACCTGATCACCCGCAGCGCGTGGGAGACCGTCAACACCTTCAGTCAGAATGACAGAAAACTGCGCGGCACCACGGGTGCTGTAACGGTGCTGCACACCCACAACCGTCGACTGGATTATCACCCGCATGTGCACCTGGTGATGCCATCCGCCGCGTTCGACAACAAACGGCGTCTGTGGCGCAACAAAAAAGGCGGTTACCTGTTCAACCACAAGGCGCTGGCGAGAGTATTCCGCGCCAAGATGCTGGCGGGCATCAAACAGGCGGGATTAAAACTGCCCAGGCAATATCCAGAAAAATGGGTGGTGGATTGCAAAGCGGCGGGTTCGGGGCAGAAGGCATTGGTATATCTGGGACGGTATTTGTATCGCGGGGTATTGCCCGAGAAGAATATCGTTGCGAACCGCGATGGCAACGTCACGTTCTGCTACCAGAACAGCGAAACCCGCAAGATGGAAACCCGCACGCTCAGCGGCGTGGCATTCCTGCGCCTGATCCTGCAACACATTCTGCCCAAAGGTTACCGCCGCGCCCGCAACTTCGGCTTTCTGCATTCCAACAGCAAACTGATCCCACTGGTGCAACTGATCAAACGTGTCGTGCTCCCCCCACCGCAACCACGCCCGGTGATACGCTGCAAATGTTGTGGCGGGGTGATGAAGATTGTCCGTACCCGCATCAAAACATTCACTCACCGATTACGGATTCTTGCGTCAAACAGGAAGATGGCCACGTAACGCAACACACACCGCAAACCTGCCGGACTTGGCAGGCTGGGGTGCACTCGCCCTGCGAAAGGGTGAAATCAGGTGAAAACGCATCAAGAATGGCAGGTTGAGCGGAACAGGTTGCTGCAATGGCAACTTTTAGCGGTGAAATTTTGGGTATGACGCGGAACAGAACCCGATGGCGCCGCACCGGTCAGAGAGATATTTCCATAACAAGCAGGATCATGGCAGCCCCACCGGGCTTGTCCAACAAACGATTCAGATTGTGGCTCGCTTCGCGATCACAATCTAACCTTACTCGTTAGGCTTTGCGGCCTATTCACGCCAGACAATACAGACCTTAACCGAATCAGGCACCGTTTTCAAGCGTCAACAGTCTGCTGAAGATGTCAGTATAGCTGTCATTCTCCTGTCACATAACTGCTTTATCGTGTCGCTCATTAGAGATGCCCATTAATCGCTTTGCCGGAGAACAGCGCCATGATCGATGTCGATGCATTATTGAATCATTATTTTCAGACCGGGGAGGATCAACGCGATAAACCGCTGTTGAAAACGGCTTCCACTTTTCTGAAAAAGCTGGTGCATCAGGACGAAATCAACCGGTTTATGGAACAGCACCGGCATCTGGAAGGTCTGGAATTTAACGATGCCGTTCTGGAACATTTTAATTTCACCTTTCAAGTTTCCAGCAAGGATAGATCGCGCATACCCGATCAAGGCCGCGTATTGATTGTCGCCAATCATCCGCTGGGATCGCTGGATGGACTGGCGCTGCTGAAGCTGGTTTCGGAAATCAGAACCGACGTCAGAATTGTCGCGACGACGGTATTGAATTGCATTGATCCATTAAAAAGCCTGTTTCTGTCAGTGGATAATTTCTCTACAGCGGCGGCCACCGCCTATGACCAGATCACCCAGATCATCGCGGCGCTGGAAGCGGAGCATGCAGTGATTATGTTTCCAACCGGCGAGGTATCCCGCATCCGTCCGACCGGAATCCGTGACGGTAAATGGAAACCAGGATTTCTCGCATTGGCGAAAAAAACAAAATCGCCTGTTCTTCCGGTGTATATCGGCGGTAAGAATTCGCCGCTTTTCTACGGTTTATCGAGTATTTACAAGCCGCTCGGCACGATGATGCTGGTGAATGAGATGTTCAATCACAAAGACCATGAAATCGTTTTCAGAATCGGCAACCCGGTCCCCTGGGCCTCCATAGCGGCTATGGACATGCCGAAAAAAGCCATCGCCAGACTGATGCGCAAGCAGGTTTATCTGTTGGGAAAAAAGAAGCATAAGGAATTGTTCAAGCCGGTGGAAAATATCGTTCATCCGGCCAAAACCAAATTAATCCGCAAGGAACTCAAGGATTCGCAGCTGATCGGCAAAACACAGGATGGCAAACATATTTATCTGTTCGACTATACGCCCAACTCCAGCGTGATGCGCGAGATCGGCCGACTGCGCGAGCTGTCTTTCCGGCAAGTGCAGGAAGGCACCGGTAATGCGTTGGATGTCGACAGTTACGATCGCTATTACCGGCATCTGATTTTGTGGGATGAGGACGAACTGGAAATCATCGGTTCGTACCGTATTGGCGAAGCTAGTGAGATTCTGCGTGAATACGGTGAAATAGGCCTGTATACCAACAGCCTGTTTCGATTCGAGCCGGCGCTCATGCCTTATCTTGAACATGCCATCGAGTTGGGGCGCAGTTTCATTCAACCCCGGTATCAGGGAAAGCGCAGCCTGGATTACCTGTGGTATGGCATTGGTGCTTATCTGCATCAGCATCCGGAAGTGAAATATCTGTTTGGCCCCGTATCGATGAGTAACGCCTGGCCTGACCCCGCGCAGAAACTGATCGCGCAATTTTATACCGCACTGTTCAGCATGGACCAAAAGCTTTGTGAACCCAAGACGCCGTTTCATTTCGACAAACTTAATGCGTTTTCATCCTATGGCAATACGTCAAGCGAAACTGAATATAAGCAGGCTTATGCGTTATTGAAAGAAAACCTGGAACACTATGGCGTGAAGGTGCCCGTGCTGTATAAGCAGTATGTGGAATTGTGCCAGCCTGGCGGCTGCCGGTTTTTGGGATTCAATATTGACCCGAAATTCTCGAACTGCGTGGATGCGTTGATTTTAGTGAATATCGGCGCAATCAAGGAAAAGAAATATCAGCGTTATATTGAAAGCCACGCCATGCCGGATTTGAATCTGAATTCCGCCTGAATTGGGATTCATCATTTCTTTGGATAAATGCAAGCAGGTTTCCTCCCAGACAGCTGCATTTATTCATTGCCATGCCTGATTCAACTGAACGACCGCTATTCACCAACATACTGCGTTAATTCAGTTGAATCAGGCCTCCTTATGCGTTTATTAATGCGCCCAAAATCCAAGATTCCTCGCGTTGCTCGGAATGACAAAGCGCGCTGAATGGTTACCAGACGGTTAGGCCAGTCAACATTATCTGCCAGCGTATCAATCGAATGGTTTCATCGAACGTTCATTAAGCTGACACAAACCATCGGTACCATGCGGCTGCACGTTCAATTCAAAGCCAGGGAGGCTCAAATGAAAAAAAAGAAGGATTTATCATTAACTCTGTTTCATGGGTTCGGTGTAGCGATCGCAGTGGCGGTCTACGGCCTGCTACCTGTTACGGCTAACGCCGATAACCGTGTCTTTAACCGTATTGCGACATTCCCCGTTTATCTCAATACCGATATCAATCTGGAGACTGTCGCGGAAATCATTGACGCCAGTAAAGACGGCAAAACACTGGTTTATACGGATAGCCAGACAAAAAAACTCGGATTCGTCGATATCAAAAAACCTGATCAGCCAAAAGCACTCGGCGCTATTGATGTCGGCGGCGAGCCGACATCGGTAGCTGTCGCCGGCCGTTTTGCGCTGGTTGCCGTGAATACGGCACCCGATTTTGTCGCACCTAGCGGGCACCTGCATGTCGTCGATATCCAGTCGCAGGCCATTGTTGCAACGCATGCACTGGCCGGACAACCCGATTCCGTGGCGATCAGCCCGGATGAACGGTATGCCGCCGTGGTCATTGAAAATGAGCGTAATGAAGATCTGGGTAACGGCGAACCGCCGCAGCCGCCGTCCGGTTTATTGCAGATTATCGACCTCAAAGGCAAGCCGGAGGACTGGTCAATCCGCAACGTTAGCCTGGATGGCATTGCCGGCGTATTTCCGGACGATGCCGAACCGGAATTTGTGGCGATCAATGAACACAATATCGCTGTGGTGACGTTGCAGGAAAATAATCATATCGTCCTGATCGATCTGGCGACAGGCGGTATTGTCAATCACTTTACCGCTGGCGCGGTTGACCTGCATCAGGTCGACATAAAAGAAGAAACCCCCGCGTTGATCGACTTGAGCGGTAGTTTATCCAGCATTCCGCGTGAACCGGACGGCGTGACCTGGATTTCCAGCGAACTATTTGCTACAGCGGATGAAGGCGATCTGTTTGGCGGCAGCCGCGGTTTTACCATATTTGATACGCAGGGCAACGTTGTTTTTTCTTCCGGCAATACGTTGGAACATGAAGCTGTGCGCCTGGGGCATTATCCGGATGACCGTTCAAAAAACAAAGGCAACGAACCCGAGAGTATCGCATTTGCGGAATTTGACGACGCGCGTTTTTTGTTCGTGGCGTCTGAGCGGTCGAGCGTTATTTTTGTGTATCAGTTGAAGGGAAGAAATAACACGCCTAAATTGCTGCAAACGCTGCCGGCAGGCATCGGACCGGAAGGCGTCAAGGCGATCCCAAAGCGGAATCTGCTGGTTTCAGCCAGTGAGAACGATTCCCGTGATGATCTGTATCGCAGTGTCATCACCCTCTACAGACTGGAAAAAGGCCGGCCTGCCTACCCGACAGTGATCGCTGACTATCGTGCGGATGGTACGCCCATTCCATGGGGCGCTTTGTCGGGATTCGCACTGCATCCCAAAGATGACAAAAAACTTTACAGCATCCATGACAGTTTTTATCAGCAAAGCCGGATTTACGTCATGGATATCCGCAAAAAACCCGCTGTCATCGTGGATGAAATCGTGCTGAAAGACAGCGGACAGACCGTCAATCTGGACGCCGAAGGCATTGCCGTCAGCGCAATCGGCGATGGCAGTTTCTGGATTGCTTCCGAAGGCGCGGGATCTGTCGATGAACCCAGCAGGCCGGTTACCAGCCTCAATATGCTGGTTCATGTAGCATCCGATGGATCGATTATCGAAGCAATTACCCTGCCGGATGCTGTCAACGCAAAACAGCGCCGGTTTGGATTCGAAGGTGTTGCCTCGATGATGGAGGGCGGCAGTGAAGTACTTTATGTGGCATTCCAGCGTCCCTGGATAAACGATCCTGCGCCGAATAACAGCGATGACGGCGGCAAAGTGAGAATCGGCCGTTATGATCGTGCGCACGGGGAATGGACGTTTGCTTACTATCCACTGGATGTGCGTGAGTCTCCGAATGGCGGCTGGGTGGGCTTGTCGGAAATAACAGCGCTGGGGCAGGGACGTTTTGCCGTTATTGAACGCGATAATCAAGGTAATACCGATGCGCGCATCAAACGCGTTTATGCGTTTTCAGTTTCCGACGTGGTGTTTCGTCCCGAGGGTGAATCCTTCGATACACTCAGTAAAACACTGGTGCGTGATTTACTGCCGGATCTTCAGGCAACCGGTGGCATGGTGCTGGAAAAAATTGAAAGTCTGGCGGTTACCCGATCTGGCGATCTGTTGTTTGCCAATGACAATGACGGTGTGACTGATTCCAACGGCGAGACTCAGCTGATACGCATCAAAGGTGTTTTCAGACCCGATTCGGGGCGAGGACACCGCTTCGATCATCACGGCAGAGATAACAATTAAAAATTCGTTGTAGCGTTTCCCCAAAAAACAAACCCCTCGGTCAATGGAACGAGGGTTTTTGTTTTTCCAACAAGACTGAGCTGAATCTTTTTTAAGTGCTTCCCGCCTGCCAATGCATTGCCCGCAGTAGCGCGTGCTTTTTGTGCTGGTGCTGTTGCATGCATTTGAGCACGGCATTCAGGGAACGCACAGCATCGACAATATACGGCCCCTTGTTCAGCATGACGCACTCCGCACGTGCGCTCATTGCGGCATCGGTGAATTCAGGCCGGGAACGCACGCCATATTTGGCAATCGATTCCAGTACCTGCGTAGCCCAGATCACCGGCACATGCGCGGCTTCGCAGAGCCAGAGTATTTCTTCCTGAATTTCCGCCATGCGCACGTTGCCCAGCTCGACGGCCAGATCGCCGCGTGCAATCATAATGCCGACGGGGTTTCTGGACAATCCGGCGGAAAGAATATCCGGCAGATTCTTTACGGCGCGCGCGGTTTCAATTTTTGCGATGATGGGTAGGGTGGAGGCATTCCGTTTCAGCAGTTCATTCGCTAGCGCATGCAGGCCATCGGCTGTTTCGACGAAGGAAAATCCGACCATGTCGGCGTTTTCGCAGATAAAATCGAGATCGGATTGATCCTTTTCGGTTAAAGCCGGCAGATTCAACGTTGTTTCCGGAAAATTGAGTCCCATGCCGGACTTCAGTTTAGACCCTTTGGGCGTGGTTCTGGAAATGCGCAGAACAACATGATCCGCAGCTTTCTCGCTGACATAAGCACTGATTTTCCCGTCATCGATCCAGACGCGCGCGCCCAAATCTAGCAGATCAATCATACTGGCGGAGGAGCAACTGATATGCGCATGCGTGTTTGATCCGCTATCTGAAACTGATTGCTCAACATAACCCGGGATTTGCTGCTTATGCAAAGACAGGTTGTCGCCTGCAAACAAGCGGATTTTGCGCATAACCGGATTCAGATTGACAAATTTGAATGCATGCTGATCGCTATAACCGGCCTTGTCGCGCCGTTGCCAGATAACTTGCAGGCCTGTTACGAGATGTATCGTTTTGTCGCAATAACCGGTGACCGGTTGATTATCCGCTTGCGCAGCAATAGTGATGTACCGTTGTTTGCCGCGCGTGTCGATGATGCTGAACCGGTCACCGGCGGCGAGATTGGTGTAAACCGCATTGGGCGCCGGAAAAAGAAATGTTTTGCCCGGTTTACCGGCGGCTATTACAGCGTCACGCTTTTCGTCGGAAATAATTTTGAATGCAATGGTGCTGGAAGCTTTTCCACGTGCATGCTTTTTAATTTTAATATTGAGCGCCTGTGCGTCGTCTGTGACCGGGCCGGTGCGAATTTTATGCCCGGCAAGATCCATCATAATACGGCATGCCACTTGATTCTCGGCGGCTGCCCGGCGAATATTGTCGATCATCCGTCGCCAGGTGGCTGTATCATCATGCGCACAGTTAATCCGGGCAATATCCATGCCTTCCTGGATCAGATTGTGAACGAATGCATAATCGTCGGCGGCTTCGACAGGCATTGTAACCATGATACGGGTGCTTCTTTGATGATGTGATTGGCCCAGTACCGTAGTGGTATTCTTTTCGAGCGTCTCAATGCTCTCCCGGAAATCCGGGAAAAGGCAATCGCTGTTGATATCCGTCGCGATGCCCAGCGCCCGGCTGAGCATGTGCAGAACACTTTTCAGGCTTGCAAAAACGTGCGGTTCAATACTGCTCAACGAAGACAATCCGGCTTCGGACAATTGTTCCTGTAACGGCCGCAAATCAAGCTCGCGCAGCGCCAGATAATGCGCCAGGTTAGCGATACTTTTACTGGATGCCGGTGTTTTACCCGCTAAGGCTGGCGGTTTGAACCGCATTGCTCCCCGCGCCTGTATGTGATGAACAAGCTGCTTGATTTCAGCATGCAGATGGCGAAAGGCCTGACGGGTACTGATTGGGTTTTCAAAATTCATTGAGCAGACTGCAAATTGGTTTGGGGCACTATGGAGCAAGTGATAATGGATTAACGCTTTTGAAGGAATTATGATTACATGCTGCTTTGAAAATTTGAGTTAATTTTCCCAGTTGAAGCATGCACTGGAATTTTCACGTTAAATTATATCGATGGATTATTACAGGTTTGTTACGTAGTTTTACTGACAACCGGATGCCTTGGTTGTTGATTGGCAATTTCCATACAGATGGAACCAGATCAGCATAGAAAAAACCGCTGATAAAGTTCATTTATCTACTTTGTGGTTTTGCGGAACCCGAAAATCCACGATTTCCGTTAAACCGTTTGTGTGACGTCTGCTAAACCGAAGAAGTCAATTTTTTGTATGCTTTGGCACCAGAGTCTGCAGCGGGAATTCAGTTCGTCAGCAGTGTATGCGGGGTTTGTGCAGGAATAGCGGTATCCGGCATTCCTGTCGGGATAAACCACCGGAGCGCTGTCCGGTAGTTTTGATGATCACTATGCAGCAACAGCGTCTTCCAGCCGTTCGCAATCTGAAATCAGGCAAATTCCGCCAAATTTTTTTAGCCTGGGGCGTAATCCTTGCACAATCCTGACTGCCTGATCTTCTTTACAGGCTAAGGTGACAAGGGCATTTTCTTCATCCCATATCGCATCGTCCGGATTGCGCGTGCCGTATGAGCCTAGTCCGCCCACTTTTCTGATAACCGTGTAACCTTTAGCGCCGGCTTCAATTAACAGATCGATAAGTTCATCAAGCTTCTCGGCGTCGATGACGATCTCAATGCGTTTCGTTGATAGTATTGACTTCATATTTTCCCTCGTAAAGTTTTAATTGAGTGCTTAACAGAAACTTCTGTCGGTGGCCTGGTAAGACCGTAGCTGTCAGCAATAGCAGAAACTGGAAAATAAACCTGTGCTATTTATTCTGTATAAGGAATGGTGATGTATGGTCAAATGGTGTATTGTTCGTACGGGAGCGTTGACCTGTAAAACAGTATTTCAAAAAAGCCAACAGCAAAAAAACGACCAGCGACTTTCCTGCTTTCGTGGCGACAATAACTTCAAATAAATTAGCACGCCATCATACTAATAAATTCCGATTAATCAGCACATTGGGGAAACTATTATTTTGCGCTAAAGGAAACCATTAGATATTGATAGAAGAAACACAAAGACGTAAGGATATTTTTTGCGTCAGCATTTTTTGTTCACGCCGCGTTTTGTTTTAAATTCCGAATTTCTGGCGATATCCTGTAATCAACTCAGATTTCACTGGAAATTCTTCCCCAATGAAAAATCCAGGATTAAACACCGGTACTGAAATCGCCTTTCCGGCGCATTCATGATTCAGTTTTTCTGAATCGAACCAGCCATTGCCGCGCATCGGAGAGTACCGCATAGCAGACAGGCACCAGCACCAGCGTTGCAATCATGCCGAAGCTCAGTCCGGCTGCCAGAGAGAGGGTAACCGGCACGAGGAATTTGGCTTGTTCGCTGGTTTCGAAAAGCATGGGTGCAAATCCTGCAATATAGGGCGGAAACGGGAGATGCAGATGTTGATGATGAGATCAGCGAGATGGGTAAATTCCGCGCGTCTTTTGCGGATGAAATGCAGCAGAACAACACTGTCGTTGACGACAACACCGCTAGCCGCCACCATACCAACGAGGGACTGAAAAGAGAAATTCAATCCCATCAGCCAGTGAATCAGCACGGCGCCCAGCCAGGCGACTGGAACGGTCAGCAAAAACAGCAGCGGTTGAATATAGGATTTGAATGTCACTGCAAGCAGGCCATAGATCATCGCCAGTGCGATCAGCGTATTGCGCTTCAAGTCCGCCATGATTTCATCGGCTTCCTCGGCGGCTTCACCGCGCGAGATTTTGATGCCGCGGTATTGTTGTTCAAGCGCCGGGAAGAATTGCGCTGCCAGTTCCTGATCAATAACACTGTCGCTGACTGGCGGGGAATCCACCAATTGTACATGCAGCTTCACCACACCCATGCGATCAGCGCGCATCAGTGCGCCAAAACCGGGAGCAAAGTCGATGTCGGCCAGTATGCCGAGCTGCGCCTGGCCGCCATTCGGCAGCCGGATAGGCATGGCCAGCAGATTTTCAATGGTTTCGCGTTCTTTGCGTGGATGGCGCACCTGAATTTTGACTTCAAAACGGCCGCGCATGAAGCGCTGTGCTTCTTCACCGTGATAGGCGTGCCGTATCTGTTCAGCCAGATCCTTGAGACGCAAACCTAGCCGTTCGCCTTCCGGTTTCAGCCGGAAGCGGATTTCCGATTTGCCCGGTTTGCGCGAATCGGATAAGTCAACAATGCCGGGGTAGCGCATGATGTGCGTTTTTAGCGCATCAGCCGCAGCGTCGAGTATTTCCGGATCCTGCGCCAGGAGTTCAATTTCCAAGTCAATCAGTTCTTTTTCGGTCGGTGTATGAAAATCCGGTTTAAAATCACCGATGTGCCGGTACCAGCTGGTGACAATTTCGCGCACATGAAAGCGTTTACGGGCTTCGCTGGTAAATTCGACGTAGATCATCGGATCCATTTCGTCCAGGATTACTTCGATGCCTTCGATCAACCTGGGCATATGTGACGTCGGTTCAGGATTCAATTCCGTCTCGACCTTATCCAGCGCATCCAGAAATTGTGCAACCCGTTGCTGGATGATGTTGTAGGGTGTGTCCAACGGCGGATTAAGGTGGACATGAAATTCGGAATAGCTCACATCTTCCTGCAGGTTAACGCTGATATGGCCACCCTTGACGATGGCATAGCCGATGCGCAGCGCGGCGGTAGAACCGGCCAGCGTTGCGTAGCGCCAGCCAATCAGGCACTGTAGCAGCCGGCTGGTAAATCCGGGTGATAAAGCTGTCCAGCGCGTCTTGGACTGCATTTCGTGTCCGGGTCAGCAGGTTACTGGCTGGAGGCGGATGATGCGCCGTCAAATGGGCAGGCAGAATCAACAGGGATTCCAGTAATGAAAAAGCCAGCGTGAGTGTCATGACGGTTGCAACCGGTTGCATAATGACATGGTCCAATAGACCCGGACACTCCAGTTAAGAGAAAATAGACTTAATTGGAGGAAGAAATGGAACCGAGGAAACGCTATACAAAGGAATTCAAACTGGGTGCGATTAGTCTGGTGCTGGATCAGGGATTAACGATAGCAGAAGCGGGCAGAAGTCTGGGAATCAGGACTAACATGTTTGGGCGATGGATCAGGGAGAACCGTGCGGATACTAATGGTCAGGCATTCCGTGGTAATGGGAAACTGACGCCGGAGCAAGAAGAAATCCGGCGACTCAGGATAGAAAACAAGCAACTCAAGCTGGAGCGGCAAATATTAAAGGAGGCGGCGGTCTTTTTCGCGAAAGAAACGAAGTGAAGTATTCGTTCATCACCCAAAAGAAAAAGACCTGCCCGGTCGGTCTAATGTGCCGACTATTGGGTGTGAGCCGTAGTGTCTACTATGAATATGAGCAGTGCCGTAGAAATCAGCCTGATGACTTGTATCATCGAGAGTTGCTTGACACTGTGAAGAATATTGCAAAATCATGCGATTACACCTATGGCAGTCGCAGGATGAAACGAGCGCTAAATGCCTTGGGTTATCGGGCTAGTCGTTGGAAGGCGAGAAGATTGATGCAGGAAGTCGGGATACAAGTGAGACACCGGAAGAAATACAAGGTGACGACGGACAGCAATCACCTGTTGCCGGTGTTTGAGAACCAATTGAATCGGCAATTTACGGTTGCCAGACCAGATCAAGTCTATGTTTGCGACATTACATATATTTGGACTCAGGAAGGCTGGCTGTACCTGGCGGTTGTCATCGATTTGTTCTCCAGAAAGGTGGTGGGCTGGAGTATGAGCTCACGGATGAAAGCAGCACTGGTTTGTGATGCATTGCGAATGGCAATCTGGTTACGCCGGCCACCGCCTGGCCTGATCGTGCATTCTGATCGCGGGTCGCAGTATGCCAGCAAAGCATACCGTAATCTACTGAAAGTATACGGTTTTATTGGCAGCATGAGTCGTCTGGGAAATTGTTGGGATAATGCAGTTGCGGAAAGCTTCTTTGGCAGCCTCAAGCAGGAACGCTGCCAATGGCGGCATTACAAACCCGCCATGAAGCACAGCAGGATATTTTGCAGTATATCGCTGTATTTTATAACAGCCAAAGACTGCATTCATACCTGGATTACAAAAGTCCAAACCAATATGAAGCAGAAGCAGCAAAATCGATAAAAGCAGCTTAACTGGTGTGTCCGGTTTTACTTGACCAGGTCATTGCGAATCTCTACCTGCCCAATAACTTGACAGCCAACGCGGAAAAACTGCTGCGGCAAGAACCGGAATGGGCGGCACCCATCTTATGGCGCAGTGAATTCCGTAATGTGCTGACCGGTTATTTGCATCGGTCATGTTAGACGTTTAATCAAGCCAGAGCTATTCAGCAGGAGGCCGAAAGCCTGATGACCGGACTTGAGTTTGAAGTCGATTCGGCGAGCGTGCTGGGACTTGTGAACGACAGCGATTGTTCGGCGTATGATTGTGAATTTGTCGTACTGGCAAAGCAGCTCAGCACCGTCCTGCTAATCATGGATAAGAAGCTGTTACAGGCTTTCCCTGAATACACGGCGCCCTTGACCAGCCGATAATCGCAGAGCAGGTTTTTTTGAAGTGTCCGTTATTTCTCAGCAGCGTAAAGCACCGTCATGTCGTCAAGCTCGCTGCTGCGCAGCGGAAACAGGGTTTTCAAGGCATGGATCAGGCCCTCGCGGTCTTCCGCATTGAATTCTCCGCTGACTTTCAAGTTGTTGAGCTGCGGCTCACCCAGTCTGACAGGACGAGCGTGGTAGCGGTTGATTTGGTGAAGAACTTCATTAAGCAGCGTATTCCGGAAAATCAGTCTGTTTTTATGCCAAGCGGTTACAACTTCTGTGTCTGCCTGCGATATATCCGATAGAACTTGTTCGGTGTAAGATGGGAATGCGGCAAATTGCCGCAGTCATAAATGCCGGTATTCAAGGACGTCTCTAAAGGCTTACCTTATAAAAGACTTGCCTTATAACCGGAGTATGTTGCTTCACCTCAACGCCGTACTTGACCAAATCATGCATTAAGGACTAAGATTTTACAGTGTGACTTGTGGCTGATGAAGTTCCAACGTGACATTAAATCTATTGATCAACATATCATTTTAATTGCAAAGGAGATTCTCATGAAATACACGCTTTTAGCTGCGATCTTGGTAGTTTTAACGGGTACAGCCCTGTTAGCTGGATGCGGCGAACCTAAGCCTTATAATAGACCACCAAGCTTATATGAGGATCCTGAATCAGGCGAAAGACTGGGCGCCCCTGCTGGTAAAGAATAAGCTGATTGATTTTCGGACGGCTCCTGTCAGTTTTCAGGGGCCGTTTTCTATTTGACTCAAGTCTCACACTTCTAACGAGATCCGCAACAACAGGTCACATGCGTGTGGCTGTATTCATGGCGACAACACTGCCATCCGCGAGTACGATGTCACGTTTCTCGCTTAATCGGGTGACGTATGTCACCGTTTCAACGCTGTATTCCAGCCAGCCGATTCCCGTCATGGCGCATCCGAGCAGAAAACCCGCGATTCAGCCGGAAAGATGGGGTGTCAGACGTTTCGGGCGGCGCTGTCTGGCTGTTGTGGGAAGGCCGGGGATGTCGAATGCCGTTTTGAGCTGACCGGTTTCAGTCCATAGACGCTCGGCATGCGCATAAGCCGCCTGATGTGCTGCGCTTTGCCCAAGCCAGCGATTGAATTTCTGTCTGTCTTCATCCGTGCAGTTTTCGGATTGCAACCGAAAAACCCATGTCAGCACCTGTGTGAGTTGCCGGTCATTAAATGGCGGGGAAGGGGGCATAAGACGGGTTTAAACAAATCAGTCGTGCATGCGGCGATGGCAAAACAGCATGGCCCGCACCAAACGCCGCTGCACGGTTTTCTCGGAAATATTCAAATGAATGGAAATTTCACTGTAACTGAGTTCATCAATCTTGCGCAGTAGAAACACATCCCGGCAGCCCTGTGGCATGGCGGCAATCGTATCCAGCAGAATCCGGCATTGCTGCCTTAAACTGGCTATTTCATGCGGTTGCAGCAACGGACAGGGCAGTGTTTCATCCAGCAGGAGATTTTCGATCCGGTGCGCTGGAGCACGTTGATAATCCATCGCCAGATTGTGGTCAATACGGAACAAATAAGCCGACAAACTCAGAATATCCGGCAGATCATGACGGACCATCAGCCGCACATACCCTTCCTGTGTCAGCTCGGAGGCCGTTTCCCGGCAACCGATCAAGCGGGTGGATTAGTCAGGCTTGAACGATACTGTTCATAAAGCGCGATGAGATTGACAGAATGATTTTGCTCACTGGTTAAATCCTGCGTGTCATGCGTCTTGTTATTCCATACGTTCATTAAGATTCGAGGTGTTCATTAGATTATTGATCGGCCGGTATTATCGCAATGAGCCTAAAGTTTGAGAATGCGGCAATTTGTCGCATCGCGGCTCGCCGCGCATGGAATAGTTCAGGATACATTTTTTGTGAACAACAAAGTGTTGTGACAAAATCCGAAATTTTAGAGATGCCCGGCAGTTCTATTGTGGTATGCAGACACTGATATTTCACCGTGAAGGGTATTTTCGTTTCGGTAAGGAGCAGGTAATGATTGAGCTTTTCGGATGGACCGGTTTGGTAATTTCTTTTTTATACATGGTTTACCACCGCTACATGCATGCATACCATGATCAAGTGTATGCGTATATCAGAAAAAAATATGGCGATGACGATAAGCAGATGGAATTTCCATCCAAGGCGGATCATGCGAAGGATGCCAGAAAGTTTTCGCTTTATACGATCTTTTTTGCCACTATTTTATTAATACTGAATTTTTTTCGTTGATTGCTTATCGCACAATAAGATCTCGGATGCAAAGTAGATGAAATCCGCAATATGATATATACCCTGTCATAACATCATGGATTTTGAAGTATTGCTGATAAAAATAGCGGCCAATTCGATCGGCGCATCGCTGATGCACATCAAGCACGCTTGCGCATTTCAGGATAATTAAACTGATCCGGTGCTAAAATCGCAATATTCATTCGATTGTCCTCTGAAGTTGAGGCAAACTTAAACATAACGGCACAAAGGAGAACTCCATGTTCGCAGCATCTGCAAATCGATTATTTAATATCATCGTATTGACTGTAATGATGACCAGCGGTCCGGTGCTGGCTGAAGCGACTGATTCCCGGCCTGCCAAACCCATTCTGCTGTTAATCGGCGAAGAACAGGATTTTACCGGATGTACAAAGCTTGGCAGCGTAACGGGCGCCTCGCAGGAAAGCGATAATGACAAGCCTTATCCGCAACGTCTGATTATTGCCAGAACGAATCTGCAGAATGAAGCCGCCAGCATGGGGGCGAATACGATTCATGTCCTGCGCAGCAATACTACCCGCATTGAAGTGCCGGGTGTCAACAGGCAGATTATTTTTTCCGGGGAAGCTTATTATTGCGAATAAACACGCTATTCAAGCGGAAGATTGATCAGTTACCGCAATCGAGCGTTTTTCCTGTTTATGCGTGATTCTGGAAATTACAAATGATCAAGCCATTAGCGCCACACCAGCTTTATACTGCCTGTAGTCTGAAACAATTCGATTTTGACACGACAGAAACACTCGATGATCTCACTGTAGTGATTGGTCAGGACCGTGCGATACAGGCGCTGCACCTGGGGATGAACATTCAGCATGACGGTTACAATCTGTTCGTGCTCGGACCGCCCGGAGTGGGCAAACATACCGTAGTGCGGGAGTATTTGGAAAAACAGTCACGCATGCGCGAAATGCCACCGGATTGGGTCTATGTCAATAATTTTGATAAACCCTCCGAACCGATCGCGATCAGTTTGACACACGAGCATGCCACGATTTTTCGTAATGACATGCATCAACTGGTGGAAGATCTGTGCAGCGCCATACCCAGCGCGTTTGAAACGGATGAATATCATTTGCGCTTGCAGGAAATTGATGATGATCTCAAAAAAACAATAGAATCCGCTTTCAGCACGCTCAACGATGAAGCGAATGCAAGCAACATGCGATTGCTGCGCACGCCGCATGGATTTGCGTTTGCACCGGTAAAAAACAACGAAGTGATCAAACCGAAGGAGTTTGATGCGCTGCCCAAAGAAGAACAGCAGCAGATCGAGGATACCATTAATGTGCTCGAAGAAAAGCTGACAGCCATTCTGCGCATGCAGCCGCAGTGGCAGCGGGAGGCACGCAATAAGATCAAGGAGTTGAATCGCCAGATCGTCATGTTTGCTTCGGGACATCTGATTGCTGAATTGAAAACAAAATATCACTGTCATGAAGTCATTCTGACTTATCTGGAAGCGGTACAGCAGGATGTTATCAACAATCTGCAGAATTTCCGTCTCGAGGAAGACACGGCGGATCATATGCATGTGCCGCTGATGAAAATGCCGGCATTCCGCCGCTATGACGTCAATATTCTCGTTGATCACACCCAGCATGACGGCGGTGTACCCGTGGTTTTTCTCGATTTGCCCAATTATGCGAATCTGATTGGCGCTGTTGAGTATACTGTGCACATGGGCGCACTGCAGACAGATTTTACGCTGATCAAACCGGGCGCCATGCATCAAGCCAATGGTGGATATCTGATTATCGACGCAATGAAGTTACTGATGCAGCCGTATGCCTGGGAAGGACTGAAACGTGCACTGCTTTCACGGCAAATCAAGATTCAGTCGCTGGGTCAGATCTACAGCCTGGTCAGTACGGTTTCTCTCGAGCCCGAACCCATTCCGTTGAATATCAAGGTAGTCTTGATTGGTGAGCGTATGCTGTATTACTTGCTGCATGGCTACGATTCTGAATTCAGACAACTGTTCAAGATTGCCGCTGATTTTGATGATCGATTGCATCGCACGGCTGAAAATCAGCAGATGTATGCCCGCATGATCGCGGGCTTGCTGCGTCGCGATAAATTACGCCCTTTTGACCGTTCTGCTGTTGCACGGATTATTGAACACGGCGCAAGACTTGCTGGAGATGCGGAAAAGCTTTCAATCAGCGTCATGGATATTGCCGATCTGTTACGCGAGGCCGATTATTACGCCAGCATTAAACAACAGGCTGCTGTTAATAGGGATAATGTGCAGCGCGCCATCGACGCGCAGATATATCGCGGTGACCGACTGCGCGAATTGCTTCAGGAAGCGATAAACCGCGGTATATTGATGATCGATACCGACGGTGCAAAAATCGGCCAGATCAACGGACTTGCGGTTATGCAGCTTGGTGATGCCAGTTTCGCCGTGCCTTCACGCATCACTGCAACTGCGCGACTCGGAAGCGGAAAGGTAATCGACATCGAACGTGAGACAAAACTGGGTGGCGCCATTCATTCAAAAGGTGTTTTTATTCTTTCTTCCTTTCTGGCGGAACGGTATGCGAAGGATTATCCTCTGTCGCTTTCAGCCAGTCTGGTTTTTGAACAGTCCTACGGCCTTATCGAGGGCGATAGCGCATCAATGGCCGAGCTTTGCAGTCTGCTTTCCGCTTTGTCCGGATTGCCAATCCGGCAAGGCATGGCGATGACGGGTTCTGTTAATCAGCGCGGTGAGGCGCAAGCTATCGGCGGCGTTAACGAAAAAATCGAAGGTTTCTTCGATATCTGCAAGTTTCGCGGGCTATCCGGGAAACAGGGGGTTCTGATACCTGCCACTAATATCGGGCATTTGATGCTTCGCGCCGATGTGATCGAGGCCTGTACCAATGGACAGTTCGCAGTTTATGCCTATAACAACTATGATGAAGCCATGACAGTACTTACCGGTGAATCACCCGATTTGATTAATGCACGCGTCGAAGCGCGCCTTCGGGATCTGGAAGAAATCCGCCGGAATCTGGCGAAGAATCTTAAGGAACCGGCAAACGGCAATGAAAAAAACACGGATTGATCGTATTCTGGTTGCCCTCGATTCCAGTGCAGCCAATCAAAATATATTGCGAGCCGGCATTACGCTGGCCTCGTATTTTCATTCGCAGCTTAATGCCTTATTTATTGAAGACGCTGATTTGATCAGTGCAGCCGAACTACCATTTGTACGCGAGATTGTTCTGGGTTCGCCATCCGGACGCGCAATCAATGCAGCCAGAATGGAAAGGTCGATTCAGCTACAGACAACACGGTTACGCAAACTGGTGGCGTCAGTCGCGCAACAAAACCAAATTGATATCGCATTTAAAGTATTGCGCGGTAATGTTGCCCACATCCTGTGTGAGGCTTCCAGTCAGACTGATCTATTGGTCATTGGAAAAAATTCATTATTACAAGGAAAAAGCCGGAAAGTTGGCAGCATTACTCGATCTGTCATGTCAGCAGTACAGTGTGATCTGGTTGTATTGCATTATGGCGGCAGCATCGACCGTCCGGTTGTAACCGGCTTTACCGGCAGCACTGCCAGTCTGCGCGCGGTGTCGCTGGCAATTGATCTCGCGCATGAAGATCACGACCAGCTCATCATTATCCTGCCAGCCACGGACGATCTGAAGTATGCGCAATTGAACAGGACAATTGAAGAGAATTTCAATATACAGCAGCTTCGGATCAGTCTGGTGAGACTATCCGACAATTCAGCCGATCAGATATTACGCGTCATTCAACAGTTTCATGGGCGCATTCTGCTGCTGGAAAGCAGTTCAGCTTTTTTAACTGATGAACAAAAGCAGGCTTTAATCGCGCAAGCCGATATTCCGGTGATTTTCCTGCATTAGGCTGTTACCTTGACTTCAAGTACCAGAAAAGTGTTGAATGAGGGGGGGAACTGCTCGTTTTCACCTATAATTAGTCGCAATTTAGTTCTATAATAGCTAAAAATGTGAAATCGAGATAAAAATGTAGGCATAATCCTACTTAGTCAGCAGAAAATATTTTCTTTGGTTGTACTAATTGGCTTTCAGTTATATCGTATTAATGCAGGTTAAAAGGTGGATAATTCAATGAAAGTTTGTTGAATTTCGCCAAATGTGGCGATAGGGTGTTAAAGGAGATCAGAAGATGGAAACAAAGCAGCTGCTGGATGAAATCAGGGAAATTAATTTGGCGTATCTTTTGCTGGCACAGCAGATGATACGCGATGACAAAGTATCGGCGATGTATCGCTTGGGCATCAATCAGGACGTGTCTGACATTATAGAAAAATTAACCGTCAGCCAGCTGCTTAAAATGGCTTCTTCAAATAGTCTGCTATGTCGTTTCCGATTCAATGACGCTCTGATAGCCGAATTGCTTTCGAACGAAAACCGCGGCGACAGCAATGCCGTTTCTCAATCACATGCCGCGATATTGTTAGCGGGTCAACCGGCAGAAGTGATTACCTGAAAAGCGATAGAAGCACATTTGAAAAAAACGAAAAGAATCAAATAGCGTCGTAACAGGTTGTTGAAAAATGTAATCGAGACCGCCGATTCAAGGCAAAAAAAAAGCGACGCAAGCAGGACACAGCGAACAACTGTGAGGCTGATCCGAAAAGTGAGGCGCTTGCGCCGAGTAACTAGTGGAATTTATATGTGATAAATGCGCATTTTGAGCCTGTTTTTTTACGCCGTAGTGGCACCACAGATAATTTTTCAACAGCTCGAAGCGTGTCTTGCCTTTTTACTGCTACGAAAGTCAGGATACTTTAAGGATAGAATATATGCGGAATAAAAGCATTCTGACAGAAGCAAAGCAGATTCAACTGGCATCTGAATTGATCCGTCTTGGCGCCCGCCTGCAAGTACTGGAGGTAAATTCAAATTTAAGTCGCGAAAGGCTTGTCAAGCTGTATAAAGAAATCAGGGGCGTATCCCCGCCAAAAGGAATGCTGCCTTATTCCGAAGACTGGTTTATGAGCTGGCAACCCAATGTTCATTCTTCATTATTTATCAATATTTACAATTTCATTATCACCTACTCGGACACCCGAGGCGTGGATGCGCTAATCAAAAGCTATAAATTATATTTAGAACATATTTATGCGAACGGTCTTGAGCAGGTGCTCAGTCTCACACGCGCATGGACACTGGTTCGTTTCGTGGATAGCGAAGTGTTGTGCATAGCACCATGTAGAAAATGCAATGGAAAGTTTCTGGTGCACTCGCTTGATATTCATTCAAATCATATTTGCGGGCTATGCAATATTCCATCCAGAGCAGGTAAAACCAAAAAGGCGGCTGAAAATAACAGCATCGTCGACCAGGCATTGGCCATATAAAACAACAATTACAGTAGTTTATGGATTCAAAGCTCGGTGAATGCGATCCATGGCTTTTTCTAAATTCGTCAATGCGGTGGCAAAGGATAAACGCATATAGCCTTCACTGCCAAAGGCCGAGCCTGGCACGATGGCGACGCCGGCTTTTTCCAGCAGATATTCACTGAATGCCAAATCATTTGGGTGAGAAATGATGCCCCGCCCATGCAGATTGTTGATGGCTTCACGCGCGTCGGCAAATGCATAGAACGCGCCATCGGACTGCAGACAGCGAACACCGTTGCAGCGATTCAGTGCATCAGTGATAAATCGATTGCGCTCAATAAATGCGGCAACCATCGGTTCAATACAGGATTGGTCACCATTTAGAGCGGCTTCCGCGGCAACCTGAGAAATGGAGCTCGGATTTGACGTGCTCTGAGATTGAATATTTTCCATTGCAGTAATCAGTTCAGCCGGGCCGCCGCAATAGCCAATGCGCCAACCAGTCATGGAATAGGCCTTTGATACGCCGTTCAATACAACGGTGCGTGGATACAGTTCAGGACAGGCGTTGAGGATATTGATGAACGGCTTACCGGACAACAGAATGTGTTCATACATATCGTCTGTTGCGATAAGAATCTGGGGATATTTTTTCAACACATCACCCAGCGCTTTCAGTTCATCCAATGTATAAACCGCCCCAGAAGGATTGCTGGGGCTGTTAATGACAAACATTCTGGTTTTTGCGGTAATCGCTTCTTCAAGCTGTTGCGCATCAATTTTGAAACCCTGTTCAATTCCTGTATCAATAAACACCGGTCTTCCTTCGGCAATCATGACAATATCGGGATAAGAAACCCAATAGGGTGCGGGGATGATTACTTCATCGCCAGGATTCAAAGCGGCAAGTGCGAGATTAAAAAAACTCTGTTTGCCGCCACAGGAGACCAGTATTTGCCCGGGATTGTATTCAAAATTATTTTCACGTTTGAATTTATCGACTATGGCTTTCTTCAGGCCGGGCGTACCGCCGACCGCGGTATATTTGGTGAAGCCTTTATTGATTGCGTCAATTGCTGCGTTTTTGATATGCTGAGGCGTATCGAAATCAGGCTCTCCAGCGCCTAGACCGATGATGTCTTTTCCTTCAGCCTTCAATCGGGCTGCGCGTGCTGTCACGGCAAGAGTCGGTGAGGGTTTGATGGCTTGTACGCGAGTAGATAAATTCACAGCATCCTCATTCTGAAATTAGATATAGCAGCATGTTAGAATATTGCTTTGTATAACGCACTTCAAGATTCTGATTTTATCCATTTTTTCATCGACATAGGCTGATGATGAATTTTGAAGCGCAATAAAAAAATATAACTGATACTTACAAAGCCGCGATTATACCTGTGATTGAAACCTTCCCCAATAGTTTGTATAAACTTCATCAGGCATTTAAACCCGCAGGGGACCAACCCGCCGCCATCCAACAACTGATTGAAGGCATTGGCGATGGGTTGGCTTATCAAACCCTGCTGGGTGTCACGGGATCAGGAAAAACCTTTACCGTTGCGAATGTCATTGCCCGTCTGGGCCGACCCGCCATTCTGATTGCGCCAAACAAGACGCTCGCCGCGCAACTGTATGCTGAAATGCGCGAGTTCTTTCCGGAAAACGCGATTGAATATTTCGTATCGTATTATGATTATTATCAGCCCGAGGCCTATGTGCCTTCACGTGATCTCTTCATCGAGAAAGATTCCAGTATTAATGCGCACATTGAACAAATGCGCCTATCGGCCACTAAGTCACTGCTTGAACGGGAAGATACCATTATCGTGGCAACCGTCTCCTGCATTTACGGTATCGGTGATCCGGTCGACTATCATGGCATGATTCTTCATTTGCGGATGAATGAAAAATATACTCAGCGCGATATCATCAGACGATTGACTGAAATGCAGTACGAACGCAATGAAATTGAATTCACACGCGGGATGTTTCGTGTCAGGGGCGATGTGGTTGATGTTTTTCCGGCAGAAAGTTCAGAAGCTGCGATCCGCATATCATTGTTCGACGATGAAGTGGATGATCTATCACTCTTCGATCCTCTGACCGGCCGCGTATTGCAGAAACTGTCGCGTTATACCGTGTATCCCTCCAGTCATTATGTGACACCCAGAAGCACAACACTGCGTGCAATCGATTCGATAAAAGCCGAATTGCGCGACCGGCTGGAATATTTTTACAGCAATCACCATCTGGTGGAAGCGCAGCGTCTTGAACAGCGGACCCGATTTGATCTGGAAATGCTGAACGAGCTTGGTTTCTGCAAAGGCATTGAAAATTATTCCCGCCATCTTTCTGGCAAAAATCCGGGTGAGCCACCGCCTACCTTGATTGATTATCTGCCCAAAAATGCGTTAATGCTTATCGACGAAAGCCATGTTACCGTGCCGCAGATCGGCGGCATGTTTCGTGGTGATCGTTCGCGTAAGGAAAATCTGGTGCAGTATGGTTTCCGTCTGCCTTCAGCACTGGACAACCGTCCTTTGAAATTCGAGGAATTTGAGCGAATGATGCCGCAGACCATTTTTATTTCAGCCACACCCGCCGACTACGAACGGCAACATAGCGGAAAAACCGTTGAACAGGTAGTGCGGCCAACCGGGCTTGTCGATCCGGCCATCGAGGTACGACCGGTTACGACACAGGTGGATGATCTAATGTCAGAAGTCAATCTGCGCGCCGCATGCAATGAACGTGTGCTGGTAACCACGTTAACCAAACGCATGGCGGAGGATTTGACGGATTATTTCGCCGATCATCAGATACGGGTGCGCTATCTGCATTCAGATATCGATACGGTTGAGCGCGTTGAAATCATTCGTGATTTGCGACTTGGGCAATTTGACGTTCTGGTTGGGATCAACTTATTGCGTGAGGGACTCGATATTCCGGAAGTTTCCCTGGTGGCCATACTGGATGCAGACAAGGAAGGGTTTTTGCGCTCCGAGCGTTCCTTAATCCAGACCATCGGCAGAGCAGCCCGGCATATCAATGGAAAGGCTATTTTATATGCCGACCGGATGACCCGTTCAATGCGCGCCGCCATTGATGAAACCAATCGCCGCCGTGAAAAGCAGCTGGCTTTTAATCAGCAGCATCAAATCACGCCACGGGGCGTGCATAAACGGATCAAGGACCTGATTGACGGTGTGTACAGCCTGGATTCCGCACAAAGAAAACTTAAGGTCAGTGAATCACAGATGAATTACGACACCTTGAGTGAACGCCAGATCAGCAAGGAAATTCAGCGCCTTGAAAAACAAATGCTGAATGCAGCCAAAAATCTGGAGTTCGAGCAGGCCGCGCAGTATCGGGATGATATCAAGCGATTGAAAAACAAATTGTTTATTGGCGCGGAAGAGATTGAATAAAGGGTGTCTCTAAAGCTATTTTTTTATCATGGTGGACGACACAAAAATAACCCGCCGGAATGTCCGGTTTAAGGTTTTGCTGGTGAAGTTTTCCATCGACATGCTTTGTATGAATCGAACGTGATCGCCCGGTTTCACCTGCGTTGTTGGCGCTGCGATCCAGAAGCGTCTGTCGCCGTTTTGCAGTTCCATATAGGTATAGCCAGTGGTATCCAGAACTTCCATGACAATCCCTTCATCATTAGGTAATGTGTCATTTGCAGCAATGTAGAATGGCTTATCCTGCTGTGCTGAAGCATGGAGTGGATAAACAAACAGGCAAACTGTCAATAGCATCACGGATAAAGTCGAAAACCGCATTCTTCCTCCAAAAATGATTTGATCAAAACTGCTAATCATACACTGCTCTGTTTTTTAGTTCCAATCGGGTTTCCGGAATTTTTCTCAACCGCTCTTACATAATCCTGGCGAACTTTTTCATACAGACAGATCGAAGCGGCGATAGCAGCATTCAGAGATTCAATTCTGCCAGGCATGGGTATTGAAGCCATGTCCGTAACAGACTGCCGCATTGCATCTGACAATCCGGCGCCTTCATTACCAAAAACAAATGCGGTCGGCTTCGTGAAATCAAATTGGTAAAGATGCTTTGCAGCCGCGGGTGATGTGCCTATCACTTGACCCTGGAATAGGGCTGCAATTTCGGCAAGATTGCAATCCGTGTAAATTTTCAGAATAAAATGCGCTCCCATCGCGGCGCGCAGTGTTTTGGGTGACCAGGCATCGGCACAATCCGTGGATAAATAAACATGATCCACACCCGCACTGGCAGCAGAGCGCAGAATGGCACCGAGATTACCGGGATCCTGAATGGATTCAAGTAACACACAACAATTGTGATAAAAAGGCGCATCCGGACATGCAGTGTCCGGTATGGCAATACACGCAAGTATGCCGATGGGGGACTGCACGGGCGAAATTTTCTGAAACACGCGATCAGTCATCCAAATGATCTGTGTTGTATCCTGCGCGCTGCAATTTTCCAATAGACCGGCAATTTCGGCATGGTGTTGGCCGGTTTCACTGACGGCCAGAATTTGTGGAAAATTACCAGCAGAAAGACAGGACTGGATCAAATGAATGCCGTCAAGAACGGCGAGCCTTGACTGTTTCCGGAAACGGGCGGATTTTTGCAGCCTGGCCAGCTGCTTGACCATTGGGTGTTCGCGGGAAGTGATATGCAGCATAGTGCATCCGGGCTACAGGCTAGACTGCTGAAAATGGCGGACTATGCTTTGAAACGATATTCCGCCGACTTTGCATGCGCGGACAATCCCTCTCCATGCGCCAGAATGGCAGCGATCGACCCCAGTCTGGCGGCGCCTTGTTCGGAAACCTGTATCAAGCTGCTGCGCTTCTGAAAATCATAAACACCCAGCGGTGAAGAAAAGCGCGCGGTTCGTGATGTCGGCAGCACATGATTGGGGCCTGCGCAATAATCGCCCAGTGCTTCGCAAGTATGCCTGCCCATGAAGATGGCGCCAGCGTGTCTGATTTTATCCACCCAGCGCTCGGGATCATCAACAGAGAGCTCGAGATGCTCTGGACAAATGCTGTTCGCAATCGCGCAGGCTTCATCCAGGTCGCGCACCTGAATCAACGCGCCGCGATTTTCCAATGAGACGCGAATGACATCTTTGCGCGGCATGCCTGCAATCAGTTTATCAATACTTTGCGCCACAGCATCCAGGAAACCGGCATCGGGTGACAACAAAATAGATTGCGCCAGTTCGTCATGTTCGGCTTGTGAAAATAAGTCCATTGCAATCCAATCAGGATTGGTTTTCCCGTCGCAGATGACCAGTATTTCGGAAGGGCCGGCGACCATATCGATGCCAACAAGACCAAAAACGCGCCGTTTGGCTGCGGCAACGTAGGCATTGCCCGGGCCGACGATTTTATCGATCTGCGGAATGGATTCGGTGCCATAGGCCAGGGCGCCGACAGCTTGTGCGCCGCCGATGGTAAACACGCGGTCGACCTGACTGATTGCAGCCGCAGCCAGTACCAGATCATTTTTCTCACCGTGCGGCGTCGGAACAACCATGATGAGTTCTTCGACACCGGCGACTTTAGCCGGAACAGCGTTCATCAGCACCGATGACGGATAGGATGCCTTGCCACCTGGCACATAAAGCCCGACACGATCAAGCGGCGTGATCTTCTGACCGAGCAGGGTGTCATCGGATTCCCGGTATTGCCACGATGCGCTGACTTGTTTTTCATGATAACTTCTTATCCGCGCAGCCGCCTGTTCAAGCGCCTGGCGTTGCTCAACCGGCAAGACGCTCAACGAGCGTTGCAGATCCGCCTGGGTTAATTCCAGTTCCTTCACGGAACGTGCATACATATGATCAAAACGGTTGGTGTATTCAACCAGTGCTGTGTCGCCGCGGGTTTTGATTTCAGTGAGAATCTGCGCTACCGTGGCGTCAACCGACTCATCCATGGCATTCTCAAATGCCAGCAGCTGTTGCAGGGATTGATCAAAATTTTGATCACGGCTGTCGAGTCTTTTAATGCGAACCATATGCATAAAATCCGAAAAGAAATAGGTAGAAAAAACAATAATTAATTTTTGACCGCCTGTGCAAATGCATTCAGAATGGGCTGAATGGCGTTACGTTTCAGTTTCAAGGCAGCCTGATTGACAATCAGTCGGGAGGAAATCGGCATGATTTCCTCTACCGCGCGCAGATGATTGGCTTTCAGCGTGCTGCCGGTTGATACCAGATCGACAATGGCATCGGCAAGCCCGACCAGCGGCGCAAGTTCCATGGAACCATACAGTTTGATCAGGTCAACATGCACGCCTTTGTCCGCGAAGTGTTCACGCGTGGTTTGCAGGTATTTTGTCGCAACCCGTAATCGCGCGCCCTGACGTACTGCAGAATCGTAATCAAATCCTTCAGGAACAGCAACCATCATGCGGCAGCGCGCGATGTTCAGATCCAATGGCTGATACAGGCCATTGCCGCCGTGTTCCAGCAAAACGTCCTTGCCCGCGATACCCAGGTCAGCCGCACCATATTGCACATAGGTGGGAACATCGGATGCACGAACTATCACCAGCCGCACACTGGCGCGATTCGTGTCGAGAATCAGTTTGCGTGATGATTCCGGATTGTCTTTGGCGACAATACCGGCGGCTTCGAGTAATGGTGCGGTATCATCGAATATTCGCCCTTTGGACAGGGCGATGGTTATTTCAGCCATAAAGACCTGTTTAATGGTTTATCGAAGATTTGCCTGTGCAAATTCCCAGTTGATCAGCTTGTCGAGAATGGTGTTCACATAATCCGCCCGGCGATTCTGATAATCCAGATAGTAGGCATGCTCCCAGACATCAATTGTCAGCAATGGACGCACATTCTGTGTGATGGGCGATTCGGCGTTGCCCGTCTTAGCGATGGCGATCTTGTCGCCGTCCTGCACCAGCCACGCCCAGCCGCTGCCGAATTGCGTCATCGCGGCATTGGCAAACTCCTTTTTACAGGCATCGAGACTGCCGAAGGACTGTTCGATTTTCTGTTTTAAATCCGCTGGAGGTTCTCCACCGCCATTCGGGCTGAGACTGTGCCAGTAAAACATGTGATTCCAGACCTGTGCGGCATTGTTGAAAATACCGGCTTTATCGGCTTTTCCTGCGACCGCGCGGATGATCTGCTCGAGTGACTGTCCTGCCAGATCGGTGCCGGCGACAAGATTGTTAAGATTGTCGACATAAGTCTTGTGATGCTTGCCGTAATGAAAGCTCAGCGTATTTGCAGAGATTACCGGTTCCAGCGCATTGTCAGCATAGGGGAGAGGCGCCAGAATAAACTGCGAACCTGACAGAGCGGTACTGGAAAAATTATCAAGATTAAGTGACATGCGAGTCTCCTTTTTGAAAAAGTTGAATAGATGCGTGACGAAGTTTCTCATTTTTTTGTCAAGGACCTTAGTCCCTGTTTGTGCCGGAATTCTAATTCCCCGAACAAATTCTAATTTCCAGGTTTGATTTCCGTGGTGAATGTTATTTTATTGTATCCCGCAAGACGTGCGGCTTCCATTACCGTGATAACGGATTGATGCGTGGCTTTAGCGTCGGCATTAATGATAACCAGTGGATCGCGCTGATCCTGAGCTGCAGAACGCAATGCGTCGCGCAAATACTCGATACTGGCTGATTTAACCGGTACCTGATTGATCGTGTATTCACCCATTGCAGTGACAGCAATATCAATCGTCGGTGGTTTTTCCACCGATTTGTCAGTTTCCTGCGCCGTGGCCTCAGGTAGCGTAATCTCCAGTTCGGCAAATTTCGAATAAGTTGTCGATACTACCAGAAAAATCAGGATGACCAGCAGAACATCAATCATTGGCACCAGATTGATTTCAGGTTCTTCTTTAGGTCTGCCGCGTTGAAAATTCATCGTGCATGCGCTTTTGTTTACGGTTATGGTTTAAAATTATATCCCTTGAGCCGGATATTATAAACAAGCAAGTTGCAGGAATGCAGTCTCATTCCCTGCTAAAAGCTATTTTAACTGTTCCGGGCATTCTGTTCATGCAACTTATATATGGACTGTCCGGTTTTCAACAATTGTTTTAATGATTGATATTTTAAAAATTTTCTGTACCGCCATTTCATGAAAAATCCACAGGTGAGCGTCGTCATGGGCAGCAACAGTGACTGGGACGTTATGCAGCATGCGGTTTCTGTGCTGAAAGATTTCGCTATTCCCTGCGAAGCACAGGTCATTTCGGCGCACCGTACACCCGATACTATGTTTGAATTCGCGGAAACCGCCGCGGCGCGCGGCATAAAGTGCATTATTGCCGGCGCGGGCGGTGCAGCGCATTTGCCCGGCATGATCGCGGCGAAAACAACCGTGCCGGTGCTGGGTGTGCCGGTTAACTCGCGGTATTTGAAAGGACTGGATTCCCTGTTGTCGATTGTGCAAATGCCCAAAGGCGTACCAGTAGCCACTTTCGCGATCGGCGAAGCAGGGGCGGCCAATGCCGCGCTTTTCGCCATCGCCATGCTGGGTAACGAAGATAATCAACTCAGACAACAGCTCGAAGCTTTCCGTGCACAACAAGCCGATAATGTCGCCGCGATGCAGTTGCCCGGTCAATAAATCTATTCATCAAATTACGCTTTCCAGTGCGCACAGATAAACCAACAGTCATTCAACCCAGCGCGATGCTTGGCGTTCTGGGCGGTGGACAACTGGGCCGCATGTTCACGATTGCCGCGCATCAGATGGGTTATCAGGTTACCGTGCTTGATCCTGACCTGGATAGTCCCGCAGGTCGGATAGCGGATCAGTTCATCCATGCAGACTACACCGATACAGCGGCGTTAAGGCAAATGCGTGAACAATGCGCAGCGATCACCACCGAGTTTGAAAACATACCGGCTGAAACACTGGCACTGCTCGCGAAAACCTGTCCGGTCAGTCCGGATGCGCAGAGCGTCGCGATCGCACAAAACAGAGTCGCTGAAAAGCAATACCTGCAGAGCAATGGTTTTTCTGTCGCCCCATTTGCAGTAATTGATGACATTGAAAAAACACATCACGTGCAGGATCTGTTTCCTGGCATTCTGAAAGTCAGTCAGTTCGGTTACGATGGCAAAGGTCAGCGGCAGATCGGCGACCACTCCGGACTGGTCGCGGCATTTCAGGAACTGGGGGCAGTGCCTTGCGTGCTGGAAAAAAAACTGCCGTTGAGCTGCGAACTGTCAATCGTACTGGCGCGGTCTGCGAATGGCAGCATGGAAAGTTTTCCGGCGATCGAAAATCAGCATGTCAACGGCATCCTCGATATCAGCATAGTTCCGGCACGCATCGACGCAGCGCTTGCCCAGCGTGCCGATGCGATGGCGCGAAGGCTGGCTGATGCGCTGAATTATCAGGGCGTTCTCTGTGTCGAGTTTTTTGTTGTGCAGAACAACGATCAATTGCTGATCAATGAAATTGCGCCACGCCCGCATAACAGTGGGCACTTTTCGATTGATGCCTGCGTAACCTCCCAGTTTGAACAGCAGGTGCGCACATTGTGCAACCTGCCATTGGGAAATGTTGCTTTGCATCAGCCCTGTGTCATGGTCAATCTGCTCGGCGATATCTGGCAAGAAAAAGCACCGGATTGGACACGGATACTCGATCAGCCCTCGGCCAAACTGCATTTGTACGGTAAAAAGGAAGCGCGGGCCGGGCGCAAAATGGGCCATTTCACGGTAATGGGTGAAACCGCCGAAAAAGCGCTGGCGAGCGCATTGCGCATCCGTGAATCATTAACAACTTGATAAAAAAGGATTTCCATTTGGAAGCGGCTATATTCGAAACGCATATACAAAGTCTGCCTTTCGTGCATCGCGGCAAGGTGCGCGACATTTACGCCGTGGATGATGACAAATTGTTGATTGTTCAGACCGACCGGTTGTCCGCATTCGACGTGATACTGCCGGACCCGATTCCGGGAAAAGGTAAGCTGCTGACCGCGCTGTCGGCGTTCTGGTTTGCGAAACTGGCGCATATCATTCCCAATCATTTGACCGGCATCGCGCCCGAATCCGTCGTCGCGGCGCATGAGCGTGACCAGGTCGCGGATCGCGCCTTTGTCATTCGCAGACTCAAACCGCTGCCCATTGAAGCGATTGTGCGCGGCTATATCGCCGGTTCCGGGTGGAAAGACTATCAGGCAACCGGCACAATCTGCGGAATTCGATTGCCGGCGGGGTTGCAGCAGGCGGAAAAAATACCCGGTGGCGCAATTTTTACCCCGTCAACCAAAGCGCAGGCCGGCTCACACGACGAAAATATAGCGCTGGCGGAAGTCGAGCAACAGATCGGCAGAGAACTTACGGAGAAAGTCAGCGAAAAAGCGGTGCGGCTCTATACCGAAGCAGCCGACTATGCCGCGCGGCGCGGTATCATCATCGCCGATACCAAGTTCGAATTCGGACTCGATGCCGCCGGAGCGCTGTATCTGATCGACGAAGTGTTGACGCCCGATTCGTCGCGTTTCTGGCCGGTCGACCAATACCGCACCGGCGTAAGCCCACCAAGCTACGACAAACAGTTTGTTCGCGATTGGCTGGAAACACAGAACTGGAACAAAAAACCACCCGCGCCCGCGTTGCCTGAAAACGTCATCCGCCAGACAATGGAAAAATACCGGGAAGCATTGATGCGATTGACTGCTGATCGATGATGGAAAATCAGAACATACTATGGAATTCTATGTTTTAAAACATAGAAATGAAAATAAAAAAAGCAAAAATCTTCATGAAATAAGATTTTCAGCGAATACTTCAGAAAATATAGATCTGACCAACATCGAACATGGCTCTATACTCGTCAATGTAACGATATAAAATGCCTGAATTTCAAAAACTGCTCAAAAAACTTGAAGTGCTAACCACCAGCGACAATACATCATAAAAAGCTATACAAATTTGTAAAGCAGCATGAAAAAGCAATCAAGGAGCACCTAAAATGAAATTTGATCCTGAAGCTTATACCATCACGATCCGGAAAGAAGAAATTGACGATGAAATCTTATACGTTGGTAGGGTAGCTGAATTTCCCAACATAAGCGTATATGAAGAAGACTTTGAAACGGCTCGTAACCTGATCATTGACGCAATACAAACCTTGAAAAAAATTGCCGACCAAAATCAAACCGAATTACCGCCGCCGTATCTCTCAACATCGTTGGAATTCATCGAGCGTGCATCATCTTTCTAGTTACACTGTAACATTCAGCAATGCTTTTTGTTCTGACCAGTAGCCAATATTACAGGGCTCCCTAGCGGATATACCTCCCGCGCAATTGCGCGGGAAGGTGCTAGGGGGGCGGTAGGTCGGCGTTACGGGTATTCCCGCTGATGGAAGTTAAAACCGTTAACTTCCACCGTTCTATACCTTTACAAAACGCAGCTATTAGATTAAATACTATTAAATTGCGAATACATTTTTAACCGTTAAAATCAACTGATAAGTCAATTAAGTCAAGGTTTCTGATAAAAAAACTTCTGATCTGACCATGATTAGCATGCTTGGTTAGATTTGTTCCTAATACGCTATTTTGATATTTTTTTAGATACTGGCACTCGTATCCTGAGTTATTCAATAGGAATAATAAATCCCTTAGAACATACAAATATTGTGCTATGTATTCCTTAGTGCGATTTACTTCAATTTGATCGAATTTGACGTCTCTAAATAAATCTAGACTGTTTTCCACATCTTTTGTTATCTTCGCTATATATTTTTCAGTTTCGCCATATATTGAATTTTCTTTTAATCCCTGCGTTATTCCTCTGAATGCTTCTGGATTGGTTTGTTTTATCATGATCAGAAAAGCCATGAAAGCGATATTTCCTTTTGCTCCAGTTATCGCAAAAAGCGTACAAGCTCGCTCAATTTCTCTTAACGATAAGCTCTTAATAAATACCCAAATTGCGAGGTGTTCATTAAAATCTTTTAATTTACCTTCATCTATTTCACTCAGATTGAATTTTTCAAGTGACGATTTTATAAACTTTGAAATATCTGAAATGTTTTCTATATCTTCTATATTTAGTTTGTATTTTGGTAGCGTTAAATATAAGTTTATGAATTTACCTAAATATTCTTTCGAATCTAAAGTGCTAGTTCCATAATATTTTTCTAGTGCGCTTTCTAATTGTTTTCTGTTCATTAGTAGGACGAATACGAGCCCTGGAACATCAAAGAAATGCTTGATTCTTTCTATTAATTTGATTGCAAATGTTGGCTTACACCTGTCAAGTTCATCAATGAAGATTACAACCGGCTTATTTTGAGTTGCGCAGTAAGAAGTGGATCCAGTTGACCTGGTCAAGTAAAATCGGACACATCAGTTAAGCAACATTCATCCTTTTACTGCTTCTGCTTCATATTGATTGGGGCTTTTGTAATCCAGGTATGAATGCAGTCTCTGGCTGTTATAAAACACGGCGATATACTGCAATATATCCTGCTGTGCTTCATACCGGGTCTGGTAGTGTCGCCACTGGCAACGTTCCCGTTTGAGGCTACCAAAAAAGCTCTCAGCAACCGCATTATCCCAGCAATTTCCCAAACGGCTCATACTGCCAATAAAACCGTGTGCTTTCAGTAGATTGCGGTAAGCTTTGCTGGCATACTGCGATCCGCGATCTGAATGTACTATCAATCCTGGCCTGGGTCGGCGCAGCCAGATAGCCATTCGCAATGCATCGCACACCAGGCTTGCTTTCATCCGCGAACTCATACTCCAACCGACCACTTTTCTGGAAAACAAATCAATGACTACCGCCAGATACAACCAACCTTCCTGGGTCCAAATGTACGTGATATCGCAAACATAAGCCTGATCCGGCCCGGTCACAGTAAATTGCCGATTCAATTGGTTCTCAAACACCGGTAACGGGTGATTGCTGTCCGTCGTTACCTTGTATTTCTTCCGATGCCGTACAGCCACTACAGCTTCACGCATGAGTTTTCTCGCCTTCCAGCGACTAACCGGATAACCTGACGCATTCAGCGCCCGTTTCATCCTGCGAGTGCCATAGGTGTAATCGCACGATCTCGCAATATCCAGCACTGCATCAAGCAGTTGCCTGTGATACAAATCATCGGGGCGATTTCTACGGCATTGCTCATGGCCATAATAAGCACTGCGGCTGACACCCAATAGCCGACACATTGTGCCGACCGGACAGGTCTTCTTCTTTTGGGTGATGAACGAATATTTCACTTCGTTTCTCTCGCGAAGAAGACCGCCGCCTCCTTTAATATCTGTTTCTCCAGCTTGAGTTGTTTGATTTGTAATTTAAGATTCCTAATTTCTTCCTGTTCCGGCGTCAACTTTCCATTGCCGCGAAATGCCTGACCATTGTTATCTGCCTGGCTTTCCTTAATCCACCGATTGAGCATATTGGCATTAATTTCAAGGCTCCTGGCCGCTTCTGCGATCGTCAACCCCTGATCCATAACCAGACTAATCGCATCCAGTTTGAATTCTTTTGTGTATTGTTTTCTCTTCAACATCTCTTCCTCCAATTAAGTCTATTTTCTCTTAACTGGAGTGTCCGGGTCTATTAGACTATTGTTCTGTCGCATTTTTTACCTGTAAAGCTATGAAATGCTTTCACAGAGTCTACGGTCTTGTTTTCTACGGTCTTCACGCCTACAATTGGACATAATATAAATTATCGGCAATTAAGTTACGAAAAAAAATCAAAAGAGAGTCTGATTCTTTCTGTTAATGGTTAAACGGTTTCCCGCGTGTCAGTCAAAACGCCTGCTGAACTTTCGGGCACATCAAACGAAGCTCTTCCGGGTCGACCACCTGCTTAAGAAACCAGGTGGATTAGAACTCTCTTTGCTAAAATTCGATTTCCTTTAACTTTAATGGAATCTAATAAAAATGAAAAACATCTTATTATTTCTTTGCTTGCTGTTGATAAACACTACAAGTTATGCCACAGCAAATTTCACCAGCGCCACCGGAGTTTTTTTAGTTCCCAATGTTTCAGTTAATGGAATTACAAATTATGAAAGTGTCACATTACAACTGGATCTTAGTAACGGAACATTCTCAGTACTTGATGCAACACTGAAAGATACTTCTTTTTCTGAGACACCGATTGAAACATTATCATCAAATGGCCTGAAAGTGGATTTCTATGGTTGCGCAAGCACAGGCCACAATCAGATTACTTGTCGGACAAAAGTAATGAGCATCAACAGCGATGACCAAATCACTATACCTGCAGCACATTGGAACAGCAATATGCACACTGCCGCATTTGATAATTTTGGCCGCGAGTATAGCTCAAAAGTTACCGCTTTCGATCAATCAAGTACTTATGCATTGGTATTTACTTTGATCCAGGGAGTACCCGCTACTGTCGATTTTATTTTCGATAATATAGATATAAAAGCCACATCGTTTACAGCATTTCAGCCAGCTTTTTCTTTAAATTCACCTGTTCAAGGAAACTTCAGAAATATTTTATTCTGATTCTCCGCTCGCTGCTTGGCGGGGGTGCAAATCAGAGCCTGCACTCTGTTCCGAACTTATTCCTTCCGGTGCGCCGTCAAAGTTGCGTAAGTCAATGGAATGGACTCCTCCCACTCAGCGGCATCGTAATGTGCCAGACTAAAGATTTTAGTAATCAAATAGCGGGAGGAGAGTATGACTATAGCACGTGTGGGAGTTGATTTGGCAAAGCTGGTGTTTCAGGTTCATGGCGTAAACAGAGTGGAGAAGGTACAACAACGCAAACAATTGCGTCGGTCACAGATGCTGGGTTATTTCGGCAAGCTTGAACCCTGCCTGATTGGCATGGAGGCCTGCAGCAGCGTCACTATTGAAAGAATATTTTGAAGATCTTCTAACGTAACTCTTATTGTTCTGTCGCATTTTTTACCTGTAAAGCTATGAAATGCTTTCACAGAGTCTACGGTCTTGTTTTCTACGGTCTTCACGCCTACAATTGGACATAATATAAATTATCGGCAATTAAGTTACGAAAAAAAATCAAAAGAGAGTCTGATTCTTTCTGTTAATGGTTAAACGGTTTCCCGCGTGTCAGTCAAAACGCCTGTTGAACTTTCGGGCACATCAAACGAAGCTCTTCCGGGTCGACCACTTGCGTAAGAAAACAGTTGGATTAGAACTCTCTTTGCTAAAATTCGATTTCCTTTAACTTTAATGGACTCTAATAAAAATGAAAAACATCTTATTATTTCTTTGCTTGCTGTTGATAAACACTACAAGTTATGCCACAGCAAATTTCACCAGCGCCACCGGAGTTTTTTTAGTTCCCAATGTTTCAGTTAATGGAATTACAAATTATGAAAGTGTCACATTACAACTAGATCTTAGTAACGGAACATTCTCAGTACTTGATGCAACACTGAAAGATACTTCTTTTTCTGAGACACCGATTGAAACATTATCATCAAATGGCCTGAAAGTAGATTTCTATGGTTGCGCACGCACAGGTCACAATCAGGTTACTTGTCGGACAAAAGTAATGAGCATCAACAGCGATGATCAAATCACTATACCTGCAGCACATTGGAACAGCAATATGCACACTGCCGCATTTGATAATTTTGGCCGAGAGTATAGCTCAAAAGTTACCGCTTTCGATCAATCAAGTACTTATGCATTGGTATTTACTTTGATTCAGGGAGTACCCGCTACTGTCGATTTTATTTTCGATAATATAGATATAAAAGCCACATCGTTTACAGCATTTCAACCAGCTTTTTCTTTAAATTCACCTGTTCAAGGAAACTTCAGAAATATTTCATTCTAATTCTCCGCTCGCTGCTTGGCAGAGGTGCAGATCAGAGCCTGGAGCCTGCACTCTGTTCTGAGTTTATTCCTTCCGGTGCACCGTCAAAGTTGTGTAAGTCAGAATTAACGACTTTTAGATAAAATGAGGTGGATTAATCGTAGTCTTATTTATATTTCACAAGATCAAATCTCATTTTGAATGCGCCTACGTTTCTTCAGTTTCTTTAAAAGCCCTGATTTCTGGGAGTGTATCCGGAACCATATGCGCGCGTTCGAGTGGCAGTGTTTCGCCTCTGAAGAATGTCGGTTCGCGGATATTCCACAGGGTCATTAAAATGACGCCGCAAAGCAATGTCATCACGCCGATTATAAATACCATACCGACGCCGGCGATTGATCCGCTGGAACCGTAATTCGGATCCAGCATGTTCCAGGCCTGAAGCAACGCGACAGTCGTTAATACAATCGCGGCTGTTGCCGGCAGGATAACCTGGGATATCGCGGTTCGCCAGTGATTAAATGCCGTGCGATGAAAATAAAGTGCGCAGGACGCAGCCGCGACGATGTAAAACGTGCACACTGCGATGCTGACGCTGAGTATGGTGTCTTCCACGATGGATTCGCTCATCAGGCTCAATGTGGTATAGATAAAAAGCGTCATCATGCCGATTGTCCAGGTGGTGAATTTGGGCGTTTTCGAGGTTGCATTGACCTTCGCGAAACGACTCGGAATCGCGCGATAGGTTGCCATTGCCAATGCCATACGGGCTGATGGCATGATTGTTGACATGGTTGCCGAGAACGCCGAGACACAGATGACTACAGCCGCCACTACCGCGCCTTGCGGGCCGAGAATCTCGATTGCCAGTGTTGTAATGCTCGAATCGATGTTTTTCGGATGTGTCAGGCTGGATTCATTGCTGGCATCCACACCGGCGTACGCCAGTGCCGCAATGGAAAACAATACATAAGTAAATACGGTGATACTCATGGCGATAACGCCGCTGCGGCCGGCCTGCTCCGAGTTACCGTCTGTTTCTTCCGACATAGCCAGCGAGGCATCGAACCCCCAAAAAATAAACAATGCAATCATGAAACCCTTCAGAAATACGTCAAATGAAGGGATTGCGAATGGATTGAGCCATTCCCAGGAGAATGATTCCGCTGTGCTGACAGCTTCACCTTGAAAAACGCGCATGTAAAGCACTACGGCCAGCAAAATGAGAATGCTGTATTGCGCGATCGTCAGAATCATGGTTGTGCGCGATGATTCCTTTGCACCCAGCGCAGTCAGGTAAGTCGTGCTTAGGATGAAAATTACGGAAACGGTGATATGGAACCATGCTGGCGTATCATTCATACCAAAAACAACTGCTGCTGAAATGACCGTAATCTGGGTTGCCGTCACGCCCGCCAGTATACTGCCAAGCAATAACGCCCAGCCGCCAAACCAGCCAACACGCGGACCGATCGCCTTGGTGCCCCAGGTGAAAACAGTTCCTGCATCGGGTGCAGCGGTTGTCAAGTGTTTATACGACATTGCAACAAAGAACATCGGAATGACCGACAGGATAAATACAATAGGCAGCTGATAGCCGATGCCAGCGGCGCCATAGCCCAACGCACCCGCCAGAGAATAGGCTGGCGCAGTCGCAGCCAGACCGATAGTCACCGCAGCCCACCGGGAAACAGAACCTTTGCGCAACCCTTTGGATTTCAAACCGTGCATCTGTGTTTCTTCGTGCATCGCTAATAAACCTCTTTTTTAATGCGTCTTATGATTGAAGCCGGCTCAAAAAGTTTTCCCAGAACTTTTGGCAAGATGCTGTCCGGCAACATATAATAGCTTTTTTATTCTTATTGCTGCAGAGCGCTATGGGTTATTATCAATATCATGTGTTTTTCTGTATTAATCAGCGCGAAGGCAATGCGGTCTGCTGTAATAATGTGGGTGCGCAGGAAATGCGCGATTATGCCAAAAAACGCATCAAAGATCTTAAACTGAGTGGCAAAAGCAAGATTCGCATTAACAATGCCGGGTGTCTGGACCGCTGTGACGAAGGCCCGGTAATTGTCATTTATCCCGAAGAAGTCTGGTACACCTATGTTGATCAGGATGATATCGATGAAATCATTGACGAGCATCTTGTCAATGGCCGTATTGTTGAACGCTTGAGGATTTAGACTGAATTCCGGCGGATTTATGGTGCGGAAATTTTTTATAGAAGGCCCGGCTGGAAAAATTGAAACCGTTCTTGCCGAACCTGCAACCATCCCCAGTGGAATCGCCGTTGTTGCCCACCCTCACCCGCTGCATGGCGGCACCATGGACAATAAAGTGGTGCATACAGTATTCAAAAGCATGATCGAGCTCGGTTATATCGCGGTCAAGTTCAACTTTCGCGGTACCGGGAACAGCGAGGGTGCTTTTGATCACGGTATCGGTGAAGTCGAGGATGCCGTCGCTGTTGTGCAATCGATAAAAAATCAGTTCATCGATCATGCTGGCGACCTACCGCTCTTGCTGGCAGGATTCTCGTTTGGCGGCGGCGTGCAGATACAGGCTGCTGAACGCTTGAATCCCGAGTCGCTTATACTCGTTTCCCCATCGCTGAAGCATGTTGGCGCGCTCAACATACCCGCGAATGTGAAAAATACGCTGATCATTCAAGGCGACAAAGACGATATTGTACCGCTTAATACCATTCTTGACTGGGCCGCGCCGCAATCCCTTCCGGTTGTCATCATCCCGGGCGCCGAGCATTTTTTTCATGGCAAACTGAATATCCTCAAACGCGTGATTCTGGATTACAGTTAATCCAGTCAATCATGCCATTCTATTTGCAGCCAACAAAGCTTCCCTTTCCATTTTAATTCGACTCACCCGGTTTTCTCCCGCTGCCGCGCACGGCAAATGCTTTCGAAATAGCGTCAAACCAGAATGGCGCGCCCAGTGCGCCAGCCAGCGCGGTAGCCAGCCAGCCGATGAAGACTACCCCTATATGCTGACCCGGCAAAAAGGAAAATGTGATATTGGATTCATCACGCGCCGATGCACCTGAAATAGACTCAACTTCAGGTTGTATCGATGGAGTTTCTCTGGTGATACTCCAGCCTATGGGTAATCCCATCGTATTGATTTCATCGAATTTATTCTTTAAGTCTCGTATCGTCAGGATTAATTTTTCCTGATCAGCGGGTGTGGATTCTGCCTGCGCTGATACCGGCGAATATTCCGCTGCCTCTGCGACCAATTTCTGCACCTGTTCCGGATTTTTTTGCAACTGTTGAACAATATAGATCGAATCGACATTAAGGCACCCAGCCAGTATCAACCCCACAAAAAACATCATGAACTGGGTGCGGCGCTTGTACCAGCCACTGGCTCTATCCATAACGGCATTGTAGTGCTCCTCAACCTTCAGTTTGAATGCATCAAGATTGTCTTTCGCTTCGTCAAGCATAGGGCCAAGTAATTTGTTCAGCGGCTTCGAACGATCTTCCAGCGATTTTCTCAGGTTTTCCACGGAACCATCCATCGACAACACATAAATCAGTGCTGTTGAAAATGTTTTTGGAGAAATATAAGACGGCCGCGAACTGCCCGGAGGGGATAATGTGTCAATCAAAGGATGTGCAAAAAGCGCGTTGGTTCTCTGCGCAAGGTGTGTGTCAGCAAAACCCAGTCTGCGCTTGGTTGTTTTGAATTCGCGAACGATCCATGAACCGGTATCCCTGGGAAACTCGCCAAGCATCATGGCAATACCTTCGAATAGCACACGTCCACGCATAGCCAGTACTTGAACAATCAGTTCATTCACCCCACTTACCAAGCTGGCGAAAAATGCATATATAAAAATCATTGCAATAATAATATCGAACATTCCCAGCATTTGTCGTCTCCCGGTAACATTATTTAGTCGCGGTTTCAGATCGAAAGCCGCAGGGCATCCAAAATCATTGCGATATGAATCCTCATTCAGAAATTAAGCCATAATGCCGGAAACGTCAATTCTCTGATGATCTAGGAGACTGTCCGAAAATAGACTGATCTACTGCGGACGATTCTGGCTGGCTGGATCTTCCGATCCTTTTCGTTGAATAGAACGACTATTCACCTCAAATGATCGAAAAATCCCCCTCACCCAGACTCGCCCTCGCTACGATCGCTAGTCTCGGACAGCCTCCTCGGCGGACAATCCTTTCTTCACTTTGGCTAATTTCAACAGCTCATTCATCAAAATAAGGCTACAATAGCATTCCTAAAAGGCTTTGGAAAATTTAACAGCGCGCCATGATCGGCAATGACGAATTTAATAAGTTATAGTGTTTCACGCATTAAAGCACAAGTAAAATCCGGTCATTCGACTGGTGTTACCTGATACAAATTATTTTCAGAATTCAACATGTTCTCTGCATACGCCATACTGCCGATCAATTATGCCTTGCGCCATGAAAGCTGGGCGAGTAAATGGTTGCAATCTTATGAAGGAAAGTCCGTGCGTATTTGCATACCGCCGCTGGTTGATCTGAAAATGGTTGTGCTGGCCAATGGTGAGTTTGGTCACAGTAATGACGATCAGGAGGCAGATGCTACTCTGTCTTTTTTACCGGGTACGCTACCCGGACTTATCGCGCATGATGAATCCGCTTATGATGCTATTCATATTGCCGGAGATGCCCTGTTTGCCGAAGACTTGATTACCATAAGCAAAAACCTCAAACCCAATATTGAACAGGAGCTGGGAAAATTTACCGGCGATATTCCCGCGCACCGAATTGCAGAAGCTGGTGAAAGCCTGTTTCAGTGGCATATCAGTCTGATCAGAAACCTATCGGACACGCTCGGCGAATACTGGTCTGAAGAGCAGCCGATGGTTGTCAAACCCAATGATCTTAAAGATTTTACCCGGCGGACTGAAGAAGTGAATGATGCGCTTGAAACACTCGAGATAAGAATCAATCGTTTAATTCAAAAATGCAATTTATGACTGATTGTGTTTATTACCCCTTTTCAATTTTGTTTATTAAGACAGGGTATGCAGCATTCACGCTGATCTGATAAATATTTCTCCCATAATTATAATTCCAGGTTTTAATGCGTCTATTTCGCCTTATTAAAATACAATCCGTTGCATTCCGTTTTGGTCTGGATGAATTTGTTATTAACCATGGCCCATTACGTTTTCTCGAAAAACCGATCAAGTGGCTGACCTTCTGGCGCAAGCTTGATAGACCACGCGCTGAACGTCTTCGCCTCGCGCTGGAGGCGCTTGGTCCGATTTTCGTTAAATTCGGGCAAATGCTCTCAACCCGACGCGATCTCTTGCCTCAGGATATTGCTGACGAACTGGCAAAACTTCAGGATCAAGTTCCTCCTTTTCCTTCAGAGACGGTGCTTTCAATTCTGGAGAAATCTTATGGAGAAAAAATCGATCAGGTTTTTCTCAAATTTGACAGAACCCCGATAGCCAGTGCTTCTGTTGCTCAGGTACATTTTGCCGTTTTGCACGACGGCACCGAAGTTGCCGTCAAGGTTCTGCGACCAGGCATTGCACCGATTATTACGCATGATGTGGCATTAATGGATACCGGCGCATGGCTCGCCGAATCCCTATGGCCGGATGGCAAACGCCTGAAGCTCAGACAAGTGGTCTCAGAATTTGCCCGGCACCTGGATGATGAACTCGATTTAATGCGTGAAGCCGCTAACTGCAGTCAGCTGCGGCGCAATTTCTTGAACTCACCCCTGCTGCTGGTTCCCGAAGTTTACTGGGATTATTGCCATACCAATGTCATGGTGATGGAACGGGTTGCAGGCATACCCATCAGTCATGTTGACGATCTCATCGCACAAGGCATTGATATTCCACAGCTGGCGCGCGTGGGTGTCGAAATTTTCTTCACCCAGGTTTTTCGTGACGGCTATTTTCATGCCGATATGCATCCAGGCAATATTTTTGTTGGTCAGGACGGTCGTTATATCGCGGTGGATTTTGGCATCATGGGTACACTCAGCGATGAAGACAAGAATTATCTCGCACAGAATTTTCTGGCATTTTTCAGACGCGACTACGCTCGCGTTGCACAAGCGCATGTCGAAGCCGGCTGGGCGCCAAAAGAAACGCGTGTCGACGAATTTGAAACAGCAATACGCGCAGTTTGCGAGCCCATATTCGATAAGCCGCTGAGAGAAATATCGTTTGGGCGCGTCTTGTTTCAACTGTTTCAGACATCACGCCAGTTTAATGTGGAAATACAGCCACAGCTGGTTTTATTGCAAAAAACATTACTCAATATCGAAGGACTCGGTCGCGATCTGGATCCCGATCTTGATTTATGGAAAACCGCCAAACCTTTTCTTGAAAACTGGATGTCCGAGCAGATCGGCTGGCGCGGACTGGTCAGTCGCATGCAAAAAGAAGCACCCAGCTGGGCAATTATTTTTCCTCAGTTTCCTCGATTGCTCCATCACATGATGGCGGAAAACCGTAATCTCGGATTGGAAGAAAAAATGCAGTCCCTGATCAAGGAAGAAAAACGACAAAACCGGCTATTGATAATGATCATACTTCTGCTAATGATCATGCTGCTCTGGCAGGTGTTTCAATAACAAGCAATCGGCTATCGCGGCTGAATTTTTCAACAGCCCGGTAAAGGAAGTCTCTATAAATTCGAAGCCTTAAACAACGGACGCGCAAGACGTGGTGAAAAAATGCTGACGCAACATGAATTGATATGTAGCGTGACATTTTTTGCAAGAAACGCGGTATTGTCACGAAAATATGGTAGGCGCGACTGGATTCGAACCAACGACCCCCACCATGTCAAGGTGGTGCTCTAACCAACTGAGCTACGCGCCTATGCGATATCTATTTGTTAATGGACATGCAGAGCGCAGATTTTATCTGAAACACGATCAAGGCACAAATTAATTTGCGGATTATCGACAAGATGCTCGGTAATCGATGAAAAATAAGCCGCAAGATTGACCTGAAAAGATGTCTCGCGATGCAACTGGAAATTAGATCATGACTGCAAAATCGACAGCTACAGCGTATATCACTCACTCCGAATGCCTTTTGCATGACATGGGATCGTACCACCCTGAATGCCCCCAGCGATTAATTGCAATCCAGAAAGAACTGGAAGCAACTGGTCTTTACACAAAGCTGCAATGCCACAACGCACCTCTGGCCAGCGATATGCAATTACGCCGTGCTCATGCAGCGGAATATATTGTATCCGTCCGTGAATCATCCCCGGACTCGGGTTTGCGGTTTCTTGATCCGGATACCGCGATGAATCCACACACTCTGAATGCGGCGCTGCGTGCCGCAGGCGCTGTTGTTAAGGCGGTCGATCTACTGATGACACAACAGGCAAGCAATGCTTTCTGCGCGGTACGCCCACCAGGTCATCACGCAGAATCGGCCCGCGCAATGGGATTCTGCATTTTTAATAATGTCGCTGTCGGCGTTGCCCATGCACTGAGCGTGTATGAATTAAAGCGAGCCGCCATACTGGATTTTGATGTGCACCATGGCAATGGCACCGAGGAAATTTTTAGCGGCAATCCGGCAGTGTTGCTGTGCTCTACGTTTCAGCATCCGTTTTATCCGCATTGCGGTGTTGATAACCATCATGGCAATTGCATCAACGTTCCACTACCCGCCGGTTCCGATGGGGCAATTTTCCGGAAGATGGTTACGGATTACTGGCTTCCTGCTGTAAATGCCTTTAAACCGGAAATCATTTTTATCTCCGCCGGTTTTGATGCGCACCAAGAAGATGACATGGCCAATTTGCGGTTTGACGATGCGGACTACGTCTGGATCACGCAGCAGATACGGCTTTGGGCAGCGCAGCACGCGCAGGGACGCATTGTTTCCGTACTCGAAGGTGGTTATTCGCTCAAGGCATTAGGCCGCTGCGTCGCGCAGCATATCGGCATACTGATGAATGCCGGTTGACGATTGAACAACTAATCATTGACCCTAGTTCCCGGGATTCTAGGTATGCATGTAACAAAGTCAATTGACATACCTTCAATGCGATTTATCCAAGACCTCTCGCCAGATCGTATTGAATATCCTCGACGGCTTCCAGTCCGACTGCGATGCGCAACAGGCCGTCGCTTATTCCCGCCGCATCACGCGCTTCCTGACTGATTCTCGCATGCGTGGTTGTTGCCGGATGTGTCAAGGTGGTTTTCGCGTCACCGAGATTAGCCGTAATTGAAATCAACCGCGATTCATCAATGACACGCCAGGCTGCATTCTTGCCGCCTTTGACTTCAAAGGTCACGATACCGCCGCCTGAATTCTGCTGCCGCCCGGCCAGTTCGAATTGGGGATGCGATGGTAAACCGGGATAGAAAACACGATTGACGCTGGGATGTGACTCCAGCCATTGCGCGATATGTAACGCATTTCTGGAATGCGCTTCCACGCGTACTTTGAGTGTTTCCAGGCCTTTCAGAATAACCCAGGCATTAAACGCGCTGAGCGTGGGCCCCGCCGTGCGTAAAAAACCATAGACACCGCCTTCCATCATTAAATCACGATTTCCCAGAACGGCGCCGCCTAATACCCTGCCCTGGCCATCCAGATATTTGGTTGCTGAGTGAATGACGATATCCGCATCGAGATCCAACGGTTTTTGTAAAATCGGTGTACAGAAACAATTGTCGACAACCAAATAGACGCCCTTTTTTCTGGCTATGCGGGCAAGCTCCGCAATATCTGAAATTTCAGTTAATGGATTGGAAGGTGTTTCCAGAAAAAACATGCGGGTATTCGGTTTAACGGCGTTCTCCCAGCTGCGTGTATCGGTCGCTGACACAAATGTCGTTTCAACGTTGAATTTCTTAAGTATGGTGTTAAACAGATTTACTGTAGCGCCGAAAAGGCTTTGTGAAGCGACAATGTGATCACCAGCTGACAATAATCCCATGGTGCAGGCCAGAATTGCGGACATACCCGAAGCCGTCGCCACACAGATTTCGGCGCCTTCCATTGCGGCCAGACGCTCTTCCATCGCGGTAACCGTCGGATTAGTAAAACGCGAATAGATGTTGCCACTTTCCTCTCCGGAAAAACGGGCCGCCGCTTGGGCCGCGCTATCAAAAACGAAACTTGACGTTAAATAAATGGCTTCGGAATGTTCGTTGAATTGACTGCGATGAATGCCCGTACGCAACGCCAGTGTTTCTGGCTTGAGCTGATCTGACATTTGGAGTGATTTCCTTCAATAATTTTTTCTATCGATAAGGCCGATTTAGCGAATCTCCGCATCATTCGGCTACAGCGAGGCTTAAATCCAGCCGGGTTCGGGAACCCAATGGATTGTCCGCGTGTTCTGTGTGCCGTCGCGCCTCTAATGTGCTTAAGTATTCAGGTGTCACTGTACCAGTAATATAATTGCCGTTGAAGCAGGATGTTTCAAAACGGGTTAACGCCGGATTGGCTTTCGATACGGCCTGCGTCAAGGCGTCGAGATCCTGAAAAATCAGATGGTCCGCACTGATTTCATGGCAGATTTCATCCGGATCACGCTCGGTTGCAATCAATTCCTGCCGTGTTGGCATATCAATGCCATAAACATTCGGATAACGAACGGGAGGAGAAGCCGATGCAAAGTAAATCTTATTAGCGCCCGCCTCGCGTGCCATCTGTACAATTTCACGGCTGGTTGTACCGCGCACAATGGAATCATCGACCAGCAAGACATTTTTCCCTTTGAATTCGATACTCATGGCATTGAGTTTCTGGCGAACGGATTTTCTGCGCTGCTGCTGGCCGGGCATGATGAATGTCCTTCCAACGTAACGATTCTTGACGAAGCCCTCGCGAAACTTGATGCCCAGGTGATTTGCCAGTTGCAGCGCGCTTGGCCGGCTGGATTCGGGAATTGGAATGACCACATCAATATCCAGATGCTGCATATTATTCTTGATCTTTTCAGCTAGTGATTCACCCATATTTAATCGCGTTTCATAAACTGAAACACCGTCTATCATTGAATCCGGGCGTGCCAGATAAACATATTCGAAAATACAGGGATTCAAAGTTGTGTGCTCTGCACAGTGCTTGTTATAAAAACAACCGTTTTCGTCAATAAAAATGGCTTCACCCGGCGCAATGTCGCGAATGAGCTGAAATCCCAGTGTATCCAGGGCAACGCTTTCGGAAGCGACCATGTATTCCGTTCCTTGTTCGGTTTCAATTGAACCGAACACCAATGGTCTAATGCCAAAAGGATCACGAAATGCCAGTAATCCATACCCTGCAATCATGGCAACTACCGCATAGGCGCCCTGACACCGTTTATGAACCCCCGCTACTGCCCGAAATATAATGTCCGGATCAAGGTGGCAATTGCGTGTACTTTCCTGCAACTCATGCGCCAAAACATTCAGCAACACTTCGGAATCAGAATGCGTGTTGACATGCCGCAAATCGGTGCGAAATAGCTCCTGATTCAGTTGCTCTGCATTGGTAAGATTACCGTTGTGTCCAAGCACAATGCCAAAGGGGGAATTAACGTAAAACGGCTGTGCTTCAGCAGGCGAGCGGGATGACCCGGCTGTCGGGTATCGTGCATGTCCTATTCCCATATTACCCAGCAGCGCGCGCATGTTTCGTGTACGAAAAACATCGCGCACCATGCCCAGTCCTTTGTGCATGTGAAAGGTATTCCCTTGTGCTGTAACGATACCGGCGGCATCCTGTCCGCGATGTTGCAGCATGAGCAAACCATCGTAAAGCAGTTGATTTGCTGGCGATTTAGCGACGATGCCGAGTATTCCGCACATTTCGATACTCCGTAGACTTAAACGGGCTGGTAAAAAATAAAATTCATCATTGTCTGCTTTTACTACTGCAAAAACTGAACAGACTTATTTGTTTTGTCATAGCTGATATATTTTGACAATTCATCCGGCAACCACAACTTTACCTGTCTGGCCATCAGCACTAATGGTTCGCTGAACATCGCCTGCTGCCAGAACGGTTGTTGTGGCAACGCCGTAAATCCCGCAATTAAAACCAGTGCCAGCACGATAATCAGTGCACGCGCGAATCCAAAAACGGCGCCAAACAAGCGGTCGACAAACCCCAGGCCTACATTCTTAATCAACAAATTAAGCAGCATGGTGACAAGAACCGCAATCAGCATCGTACCAACAAAGATCATAATAAAAGCAGCCACGATGCGCAGGGATCCGCCAATTTCAGTCGGCACAAACGGTTCGAAATCGGCTGCGTAGGTGCTCGCTGCTATAAATGCCATGATCCATCCGGCAATCGACAGCACTTCACGGATAATACCGCGCATGATACTTAAAATAACCGATATGACAAAAATAATCAGTACAACATAGTCAAAAAGAGTCATTGATAAAGCAGCGATAGAGTTACAGCATCTATTCTATTTATTGGGATGTGATGACACCATCCTGGCCAATCCGACGAAGTTTGTCCAGCTCGGCCTGCGCTGATGAACGGTTGGCAAACGGTCCAATACGAACGCGTGTCATCACCTTGCCATTAATTTCAAGTGTTTCAGTAAATGCGTTAAAACCTTTTGATGTTAGTATGTTTTGCTGCTGCTGTGCTTTTCCCTGATCTGAAAAAGCGCCAAGCTGCACCACAAATGCGCCTGCCGGTTGAGTCGGAGTTTGTCTCTCAACTGAGACAGTAGCAGGCGGCGGTGCAATTTCACTCGCGGGCTGTTGCGTAATCAAAGGGGTCTGTGCGGATGTGACTTGCGCTCTATCAAACCGCGGTTTAATGCCGGGTATGGGAATATGCCGTTTATGGACGGCATCCAGTTTCTGAGCAGATTGCACTTCTTCTTCAAAAGGTTGTGGCAAATCAGAATAAGCAGTGGGTGAATCGGTTGAAAACTCCGTTTGATCGATATACTCAGATGCAGTATCTTTTAGAACATTACCCGATGGAGCGATCAAGGGTGAATTATCGGTAATCGCATCTTTAGAAAAAAGATGAATATCGATTTCATGCGTTTCAGTATCAGGCTTGGGTTCATCGAAGATCATCGGTAAAATAATAACCGCAGCCAATACCAGCACCACTGCTCCGACTAAACGTCTTCTGGCCCGTTTCCTAAGCAATAACTCTTCTTCGGTGATATTTTTATTCATTGATAAATATCCATGCATCACTGACAGTTCTTTCTTTCCAAATACTGCAAAACGGCACCGACAGTATGAAAAGACCCCACAACGCAAATTCTATCATTATTGCTTGCCTGCTTACAGGCATATACGTAAGCCGACTCAGTATTTTCAAATTCATAAATCGCGTGATTTTCCCGTGATATTCCCGACTTGTAAAGATTCTGCAATAAACTTCGCGTGTCCGCGCCTCTGAGTAATTTAATCGGTGCGAGCAGCCAGATATCGATGTCATCCTTTAGCGCGCTTATAACGCCGGAAATGTCTTTATCCTGCAACATGGCTATAACCGCGAAGGTTCTTCCATCCGTATTTCCCTGCTTTACCCAGCGCAAATTTGCCGCAAACACTTCCGCTGCCGCCGGATTATGTGCCACGTCAAGAATCGTTACAGGCCGTGTGGCCAGAACTTGGAAGCGTCCTGGCAAATCGACATTGAGCAGGCCTTGACGTATAGCTTGCATACTAACCGGCAGACGATCGTTGAGCGCATCGAGCGCGGCCAGACAGGTACTCGCATTGATTAATTGACAGACGCCTCGCAGCGCCGGTAGCGGCAAAGCACTGCGTTTTCTTTTTTTGCTCCAGAAATCCCAATGATCCATGCCAGCGGTGAAACCAAAATCCTGGCCCAATTGAATCAACTGCGCATCGATTGTTTGCGCATGGTGCTGTACAGTTATAGGAACATTTGTATCCGCGCAGACCGCCGGTTTTCCGGATCTGAATATTCCGGCTTTTTCAAAGCCGATTGCCTCACGCGTGTCACCGAGATAGTCCATATGATCAAGCGCAACATTGGTCAACACGGCGCAGGCAGGATCAAAAATATTAACCGCATCCAGACGTCCGCCAAGCCCAACCTCGAGAATCGCCACATCGATTTTTTGCGATTCAAACAAGCACATTGCAACCAACGTACCGAATTCGAAATAAGTCAACGAAATATCACATTTGTTTCGACTCTGCTCGATCTGTTCGAAAGCTTCGGTAATCCACCGATCGTCAACCGCTTTTCTGTTTATCCGGATACGTTCGTTATAACGCAAAAGGTGCGGGGAGGTATAACAACCCACACGGTAGCCAGCCGCGTTCAATATAGACTCCAATATGGCGCAAACAGAACCTTTACCGTTTGTTCCACCTACGGTTATTACCGGGAAATCCGGGGACAGCTGCAAGTCGGCACGTACGCAATCAATCCGCTCAAGCCCCATTTCTATGGCTTTAGGATGCAGATGCTCGAGATAAGCCAGCCAATCCGAAAGCGAATTCAATGGATTATTCAAATTGCTATTTATTGAAAAATGAGAATAATCGTCAAAGCAAAATTATTTCGTAGCAACTATTACCGGAGCGGGAATACGCATTAGCAAAGTGATCAAATTGGCAATTTTTTCACGCATTTGTCGCCGATCGATAATCATATCAATGGCGCCATGATCCAGCAGAAATTCTGCGCGCTGGAAACCATCCGGGAGTTTTTGACGCACGGTCTGTTCGATGACGCGGGGACCGGCAAAACCGATCAATGCGTCTGGCTCAGCGACAACGACATCGCCAATAAAGGCAAAACTTGCCGATACCCCACCCATGGTCGGATCTGTTAGTACAGAAATAAAGGGTAATTTCTCACGGCTTAATCGGGTGAGCGCTGCAGAGGTTTTGGCCATCTGCATCAGAGAAAACAGACCTTCCTGCATACGGGCTCCGCCGCTTGCTGTAAAGCAGATAAAAGGCGTTTGATGTTTTATACTGGCATTGACGCCCCGAACAAACCGCTCTCCGACAACCGAGCCCATCGATCCGCCCATGAAACCAAATTCAAATACCGCCACAACAACTGGAATGGATAAAACGGCACCGTGTACAACAACCAGAGAATCGTCTTCATCAACACTATTTTTCGCCTGCACCAGACGGTCAGCATAACGCTTGCTGTCTTTAAATTTAAGTGGATCTGTGGGCAAAACCTCAATGCCGATTTCCCGTTGATTTTCCGGATCCAGAAAATATTCAATGCGCGTTCGGGCGGATATACGATTGTGGAAATCACACCTTGGGCAAACATTCAGGTTTTTTACCAGATCGGTGTAATAAAGTACCGCCTCACAGGAACTGCATTTACTCCACAGTCCTTCCGGCACGATTTTCTTTTCGCCATTTTCCTTACGTTTGATTTTTGGCGGTATGATATTCTGAAACCAGCTCATGAATGCGCTACCCTGCTGAAGATTAGGTTGTAATAAGTTTTTCGTCGATTGCTTGACGCATGGATCGAACAAGCATTTTTACTCTATTCAATACTTCATCGCGTGATGAATTCTCGATCTCTTCAATAATTCGACTGCCAATCACCACAGCATCCGCGAGCTCGGCTACAGCACGGGCCGTTGCTTCGTCGCGAATGCCAAAACCGACGCCGATGGGAATGAATATCGATTGACGCAATTTTTCCAGCATTGACTTTACGTCGTGCAAATCAAGATGTGACGCACCGGTTACGCCTTTGAGCGAGACGTAATAAATATAGCCCTTTGCCAGTTCTGCAACTTGTTTGATCCTTTCCGGTTTTGTCGTTGGCGACAACAGAAAGATTGCATCCATGCCCTGTTGTTCCAGACAATCAACCCACTGTTCGCACTCTTCAGGTGGATAATCAACCGTCAAAACACCATCAACGCCGGCTTTCCGTGCTTTTTCTGCAAAAACCGCATGCCCCATTGCTTCAACCGGATTGGCGTAGCCCATCAATACTACAGGCGTGTGCTCGTTCTTGCGTCTGAATTGAGTTACCATGTCGAGTACATTATTCAATGTAACATGATGCTTCAATGCGCGTTCAGATGAACGTTGAATTGTCGGACCATCGGCCATGGGATCTGAAAATGGAACCCCGAGCTCAATGATGTCGGAACCTGCGTCCACTAAGCAGTGCATCAGTTCAACAGTCAGTTCCGGATCAGGATCGCCGGCAGTTATAAATGGAATGAGCGCTTTTTTATGATTTGCTTGCAGTGCAGTAAAGGTTTGCTTAATACGATTCATATCAGTGTTGTAAGAGGAATCCGGCAAATACACAAAAAGGAATTGATCCGATTCAATGATTGGTCGGCATGATCATGACGTAATGATGCTAAAAAGTGATTCCCGACAGTTGTGCTACGGTTGCCATATCCTTATCGCCCCTGCCGGACAGATTAACCAGCAGCAGTTTATCCTTGGCAAGTGTCGGTGCGTATTTGGCGGCATAAGCCAGCGCATGACTGGATTCGAGTGCAGGCATAATACCTTCGTAGCGGCATAAAGCATGAAATGCCCCCAGCGCTTCATCATCCGTAATGCCGACATATTCAGCGCGGTGAATATCCTTAAGCCATGCATGCTCGGGGCCAACGCCCGGATAATCCAGCCCGGCTGAAATGGAATGTGTTTCAATGATCTGGCCGCTGTCATCCTGAATGAGATAAGTCCGGTTGCCATGCAATACTCCAGGCCTGCCTTTCGTCAAAGTAGCGGCATGCTGACCCGTTTCCAGCCCTCTTCCGGCAGCTTCCACACCGATCATTTTTACCGCATCATCATCGATATACGGATAAAACAGACCTATCGCATTGGAACCGCCACCTACACAGGCGATAAGCGCATCCGGCTGTCTGCCGTATTCTTCCAGCATTTGTATTTTGGCTTCTTTGCCGATCACTGTCTGAAAATCCCGTACCATCATGGGATAAGGATGTGGTCCGGCAACTGTGCCGATAATATAAAACGTATCTTCAACATGCGTCACCCAGTCACGCATGGCTTCATTCAGCGCGTCTTTCAATGTGCGTGAACCGGATTCAACCGGAATCACTTCCGCGCCGAGTAACTTCATGCGATAAACATTGGTTGCCTGACGACGGACATCTTCCGCACCCATATAAACAACGCATTGCATGCCATATCTTGCCGCAACTGTTGCTGACGCAACACCATGTTGCCCAGCACCAGTTTCGGCAATGACGCGCGTTTTCCCCATGCGTCTCGCCAGCAGCGCCTGGCCAATCGTATTATTGATTTTGTGCGCGCCCGTATGATTCAAATCTTCACGTTTTAAAAGAATCTGTGCGCCACCCAGCTGCTCAGACCATCGTTTCGCATGATAAATCGGGCTCGGACGTCCGACATAATGTTTTAATTCATAAGCGAATTCTTCCTGGAATGCAGCATCATTCCGATAGTACTCATACTGTTCACGGAGCACATCAAGCGCTGAAATCAGTGTTTCCGCTACAAACACGCCACCATAGGGACCGAAATGACCGCGCTTATCCGGCAAATCATAAACATTCACGATTTTCGCACTCCTTGCATGAAAGCTGATATTTTGTATTTATCTTTTATACCTTTTGAAGCTTCAACACCGCTTGATACGTCGACGGCCCACGGATTGACGTGTTTTATTGCCGATGCAACATTTTCAGCTGTCAGACCGCCAGATAGAATAATCGGCAGCGGCAGATCACGAGGAATCAGGTCCCAATCAAACACATGACCGGTTCCTCCCGGCATATCCGCTGCATAAGTATCCAATAACAAGCCCTTGGCCAACGGGTATCGTTGCGCGTATTGTATCAAATCCGCGCCATCTCTGACGCGTATAGCTTTGATGTAGGGCAGGCTAAATTGCGCGCAGAATTCTGGAGTTTCATCGCCATGAAACTGCAATAGGCTCAATTTTGCAGCGGCTGCGGTTTCCTCCACCCAGTCTGGTGTTGGATCAACATATACGCCCACAGTATGTATAAAGGCAGGTATTTTTTTGGTTATTTCACTTGCCTGTTCAGGTGTTATATAACGCGAACTTTGCGGCCAGAATACAAAACCAATGGCGTCAACACCGGATTCCACTGCGGACACCGCATCTTCAATTCGCGTAATTCCGCATATCTTAACTCGAACAGACATAATCGCCAGAAAAATTAACTATCAATGAATGAAATTATAAAAATCATGTTATCTGTAAACAACTGGCAATACCGAAATTCTGATCGGGATGCGGCAAATTCCATTTTCGATCGTAACTGATGCCTGACAAATATAAACCAGCAGGCGAGAAAGTCGGCGCGGCTATAGACCGGTCGCGACTTTCCAGTAGGGCCTGAATCCAATTTGGAGGATATTTGCCTTTACCGACATAAATCAGGCAACCTAGAATATTTCGCACCATGTGATGCAAAAAACCATTAGCCACCAGATCAAAGACGAACATATTACCATGCTGCGATATGTCCAATCGGGTGAGTTTTCGTATGGCCGATTTAGCTTGACACTCAGCCGCACGGAAAGCGGAAAAGTCATGCTCACCGATTAATTTACTTGCTCCGGTTCTCATTCGGTGTAAATCCAGTGGTTCATGGAACCAGCCAACCTTCCGATCGTGGCAGCCTGGGCGCGCTGGGCGATTCAACAGCAGATATTGATAGCGACGTTCAAAGGCACTATAACGTGCATGAAAATTTTCTGAAATTTCACCGGCCCATAAAACGGTAATATCTTTGGGAAGAAATGTGTTAACACCGCGTACCCATGCACTTAAAGGGCGTCTGACTGAAGTATCAAAATGAATAACCTGATAGAGCGCGTGAACTCCAGTATCAGTTCGACCCGCAGTAATCACACGAATATCGTCTTGCGCTATCCTGGATAGTGCTGTCTCGAGCTGGTCCTGTATCGAACACCCCGTTGGCTGACGCTGCCATCCACAATAATTGCTCCCATCGTATTCCAATATCAGTACGATTCTCACAATTCATTATGATTTGACATGAGTAATGCCATAGTCAGCGAAAACATGTGGTTAAAATTGATAGCAGTGCATCAATCCCTATAGATCTTTCAACAATGCTTTGGCAACTTCCTGTTGCTTGGAATCACCTTCCAGAATAGCTTCTTCCAGCATTTCTCTGGCACCCTCTTTATCTTCCATATCCAGATAAGCCTTTGCCAGATCAATTTTTGTTTCCACCTCATGCCACTGCTCATTCTTAGTGTCAGCATTTGTTGAAAGAGTCTCTTCCTCGATATCTGTTGATTGAACGTCAGCAGTATTTTCAAGATCAAGATCAATGCCTGAAAAATCTATTTCAGCACTGTTTTTTACGGAACTATCTTCTGTTTTGGGTTTCTCTGTCTCTAATTCAAGCGCATCCGAATCGAGTAAATCCAGCATGTTTAAATCATCACCCGATACAATTTCAGACGATTGCTCATGTAATGCATTTTCGTCAGAAAGGTCCACGGCGGAAGAATCGATGGAAAATTCGAGGGAATTTTCCATACTGGTGTTATGTGGTGTTTCAGCAGGTATTTCTGCTGTAGATCCGGGTTCCATATTGTCATGGGTCAGATCAATTTCCAGTGCTTCAATTTCAGTTGACTTGATCTCATCAGAGGCTTCGGTAGATGCTTCGTAATCAAAATCCAAGGCAATTGAGGATTCTTCAATCGACTGATGTGGCTCTTGCTCTGAGAAATCAAGCAGGTGTTCGTCTTCACCCCTGTCTTGTTCAACCTGTTGAACTTCCGAGGACTTATCGTCATCAGCATCAATTCCGATAATTTCATCGAATGATTGACTACTGGTTGACTCCTGTTTGATTGACTCCGATAAATCGAAGTCAGATGCATCATTGGATGCCTGGGATAAAGATTCTGCGCTATAGCGATCGATTTCCCTGGAAAAGTCTAATGCTATCGACGATTCGGCAGACGGTGTGTCTTCGACTGCTTCCGGTTCATTATTTACGCGCTTGTCTTGTAATAAATCTGAATCCTGATCAAAAGCGTCTAAATCTTCCCGGGTATTATCCGCCATCGCACTACTGCCGACATGCGCTGCCGCAACGGCAGCAGCAGCTTTATTGCGGAGATTCGCAGCATTTTCTTCAGGTTTGATTTCATCAACCAGTATTTCATTTTCCTTGCTTCTGGTGCGCATTCTGAACATGAGCCAAACCAGCGGCAAAATAATCAGCGCTGCGCCAAGATAAACTATATTGTTTGCACTCAGACTTGCAAGGCCATCAATAAAAGAAGACTTCTCAGTCGATGATTCCGATGGTAGTAATGCACTTGCGGCAGCTGGCAGTGCATGCTCGACTGAGGCTGTATTTGATGCGGTAGATTCAGGTGACCGGGGAGATGATGACTTTTCCAGATCGAGACCTTCATCCGCCAATTCTGAAAGCAGATCGTACTCGGAATAGTATGCTTTATCTGATTCAGGCGTCAGCACCTCAATAGATTCTATTTCCGCATGCGCATCGGATTCCTGTTGCGTTATTGCTCCAGTTGGTGAAGATTGTAATTGAGTTTGCGCATTCGCTTGGGCCTTGGCCAATTCAGTGTTCTGCAGTGACAACAGCTTTTGAAGATTATCAATGTTGTTTTCCAGCAGTGCAATACGTTCATTTGCTTCCTTTAAAGCCATGCTTCTTGCAATGGCATCCTCTTCCATCATGCGCAAGCGTTGTAACGCATTTTCTCCGGATTGAGCACTTGCTGCATCCGAAATGTGTTCTCCACTGGATAGCCGCAAGACTTCTTGAGGCGTTTCACGTGAGGCTATGGCGCTATCATTCAGCGTTGTTGTTATTTGCCCAGAATCAGTCTGTTTTATTGCCGCCTGCCCATCCGATTGCTGAACAGTTTGCGCAAGATTCTCACGGTATTTTTGCCAGTTACTGACCTGTAGCTTGACTTCAGCGTCAGCCTGCTGTCTGGTGATGGCAGTTGATTCTTCTATACCGGGTATTTTCAGCACAGCGCCAGTTCTGAGCAAATTCATATTGTTCGCGATGAAAGCATCGCGATTAGCCCTGAATAAGGCCACAAGCATTTGATTGACGTTGACACCGTCAGGTTTAACCTGTCTTGCTATTGACGACAATGTATCGCCCTGAAGAACCGGACCATATGTTGTATCGGTTGAATTTCTCCTACTTAATCGGGATTCTGGCGCCGGAATTGGCTTCTGTGATTGCTCTAAGGAAGTTTCGGTAGCAGGTTGCGCGCTGGCTGACGCGGTTTCCGCCCTGACGTTATCAGCTGTGCTGATGGAATTCACCGATTCTTCAGGTGCCGCGCGAACAATAGGCGCTACCGGCTCTGATCTTTTCGTATCAACAGGGTCCAGCAGAACAATATATTCACGCAGCAATCGTCCGGAAGACCAGTTTAATTCCACCAGCAGATTAAGGAAAGGTTCATTAATTGCCTGGGGCGAAGAAAGTTTGATGTAGGGCCTGCCATTCGCGCGAGATTCTATCGAAAGCTTCAGAGAGGAAAAATAAGCCTCGTATTGTATGTTTGCCTGTGCATAAGCTTCCAAAGAAGCAATGCTTGCGGTGAGAGAAGAAAGGTCTTCTGCATTAACAGTAACCAGATCAATCTCTGCATTGAAAGGCTGTCCTAAAGCAGAATTGACTGTCATCTTGCCTAGTCCAGCAGCATGTGTTGAAACAGACAGAATCAAGACGAATAGTATAAAACACGCTCTAATAAAAGAAGTGTACACAAAAGACCTCTCTCTAGTTCACAATAGAAAATAGCTGAAAGCCTATCATGCGCTTGTACAGCGCATGAGTTAAATACCCTTTGAATTACCGGTTAATTCAAAGGAAACTAAGCCGGGTTTTGTGATAAGACAATAACATTCGTCTTATTAATCAGTCAATAACTGTTTAAATTTAATGCTGTACAAGAATTCTGAGCATTCGGCGAAGGGGTTCCGCTGCACCCCAGAGCAATTGGTCGCCAACTGTAAATGCAGTTAAATATTCATCGCCCATCGCTAATTTACGGATACGCCCGACCGGTATCGTTAACGATCCGGTAACTGCTGCTGGCGTCAACTTTGTCGTAGTCGCTTCTCGTTCATTCGGAATGACCTGCACCCAGTCATTGGCGCTTGCAATAATGTTTTCAATTTCATCCAGCGGAATATTCTTTTTTAACTTCATGGTCAGTGCTTGACTATGACAGCGCATGGCGCCGATCCTGACGCAGGTTCCATCGACAGGAATCGGATGATCTTTTTTGCCCATAATCTTATTGGTTTCCGCCAGTCCTTTCCATTCTTCACGGCTTTGACCATTTGCCACTGCTTTATCGATCCAGGGAATAAGACTTCCAGCCAATGGCACGCCAAAATTCTCAACCGGAAAATTCTTGTCGCGTAAGGTACCGGCAACTTCCCGGTCGATATCGAGTATGCTTGATGCCGGATTGTCAAGCAAATCCTTGGCAACACGGTGCGCCTCACCCATCTGTTGCAGTAGCTCGCGCATATTACGCGCACCCGCGCCTGATGCTGCTTGATAGGTCATCACATTTACCCATTCCACCAGACCTTTTTCTATCAGACCGCCTACCGCCATCAACATCAGACTGACGGTGCAATTACCACCAATATAATTTTTTATGCCATTATGGAGTGCCTGCTCGATTACCGGTTTGTTGACCGGGTCGAGGATAATGACTGCATCATCATCCATTCGCAGAGCTGATGCAGCATCAATCCAATACCCCTGCCATCCGGATTTACGCAATTCCTTGACTACTTTGTTTGTGTAATCACCGCCTTGACAGGTAATAATCATGTCCATCTCAGCTAGCGCGGACAAGTCATAAGCATCCTTAAGCGGAGGCGTTGCTTTGCCAATATCCGGCCCGCTTTCGCCCTGTTGGGATGTTGAAAAAAATACGGGATCAATCAGGGAAAAATCATCTTCTTCGCGCATGCGCTGCATCAGCACAGAACCTACCATACCACGCCAGCCGACAAAACCAACCTGTTTCATTATGTTATCTGTTTTCCAAAGAATCAAAAATAAAAAAACTGCATGTAAACGAAAACTGCCGCTGTCACACAATCCTTATTGTTACAAGTGAGACAATACTGCATCACCCATTGTCCGGGTTCCAATCATTTGAAAGCCTTCACCGGCAATGTCGCGCGTGCGCAATCCCTGGGCCAGAACTTTCTTGACAGCATTCTCAATACGTTGCGCTGCATCTTCCTGATTAAACGTATAACGCAGCATCATGGCTACCGAAAGAATTGTTGCAAGTGGATTGGCGATATCCCGTCCGGCAATATCCGGTGCCGACCCATGAATAGGCTCATACAAGCCCTTGTTATTACTGTCAAGCGAAGCTGAAGGCAGCATACCGATTGATCCTGTCAGCATGGACGCCTCATCAGACAAAATATCACCAAACATGTTTCCGGTGACAATCACGTCAAACTGCTTTGGATTGCGCACCAGCTGCATCGCCGCATTATCTACCAACATATGTGACAATATGACATCGGGATAATCTTTACTGACTTCTTCAACCACATCCCGCCATAATTGAGTGCATTCCAGAACATTCATTTTGTCCACAGAGCACAGCGACCGTTTTCGTTTTTGTGCTGCCTGAAAAGCCACATGAGCAATTCGTTGAATTTCCGCTTCACTGTAAATCATGGTGTTATAGCCAACACGCAGCCCATCGCGTATTTCGATTCCGCGTGGTTCGCCAAAGTAGATATCACCGGTTAATTCCCGCACAATCAGGATATCCAGATTGGAAACAATTTCCGCTTTCAAGCTGGAAGCTGCTGCAAGCTCGGGATACAGAATAGCCGGACGCAAATTGGCAAACAAATTTAATGCTTTACGAATGGCGAGCAGTCCTTTTTCGGGACGTTGCGCGCGAGGCAATGCGTCATATTTAGGTCCACCAACCGCGCCAAGCAGAATAGCATCAGCTTGTAAAGCCAGTTGGTGCGTCGCTTCGGGATACGGTTCTCCCGTGGCATCAACTGCGCAACCGCCAATCAGTCCGTGTTCGAGTGTTATATCCAGTCCATCGGATTTCAATGCGTCAAGCACGCGCACGGCCTGTGCAACAATTTCCGGACCGATGCCGTCGCCTGCCAAAATAGCAATGTTCATGGTCATGATTTATCTGTCAGTTATGAAAATAACCAGGGTTGTTCCGCGCGGCGCTTTTGCTCGAATTGTTTTATCTTCCCGGCGTGCTGCAGGGTTAGACCGATTTCATCCAGACCATTGATCAGGCAATGCTTGCGAAAGGTATCCACTACAAATGTAAATCGCTCGCCAGCTGGAGTTGTCAGCGTCTGTGTCTGTAAATCGACTGTTAAAACGTAACCTTCGACTTCGTTAACCGCATTGAATAGCCGATCCATGAGCGAATGGTCCAGCGTTATCGGCAATAGGCCAATTTTAAAGCAATTATTAAAAAAGATATCCGCAAAAGACGGTGCAATAATGACCTTGAAGCCATAATCCTGCAACGCCCAAGGCGCATGCTCACGGCTGGAACCGCAGCCGAAATTGTCGCGTGCGAGTAATATCTGTGTGCCCTGATAACGTTTCTGGTTTAAGACAAAATCCGGATTAATCTGTCGCTTCGACACATCCATATCTGGCTCACCATGATCCAGATAGCGCCATTCATCAAACAGATTAACGCCAAAACCGGAGCGTTTGATCGATTTAAGAAATTGCTTCGGAATAATGGCATCTGTATCCACGTTCGCACGATCGAGCGGCGCAACAATGCCAGTAAAGGTTTGAAATTTTTCCATCGATAAGTGATTTATTGCGCAGTACGCTCCAGAGCTTCGCCGCCTTGCTGAATATCCTTGCCGAGACCCGCCATGGTATTGCAGGCTGATAGCGTGACAATTATGAATAGCGAAAGTATAACGGTTATTGGTTTCATAATTTTTGCCTCGAAAAATAATTATAAATAATAAAACCCCTAATTCATCGTTCTGACATCAACAAATCGTCCTGCAATTGCCGCGGCAGCGGCCATCGCGGGACTAACCAGATGTGTCCGTCCACCCGGCCCTTGTCTGCCTTCAAAATTACGATTGGATGTCGACGCGCAGCGTTCGCCTCTATTCAAACGGTCATCGTTCATCGCCAGACACATCGAACACCCTGGTTCCCGCCATTCAAAACCTGCCGCCAAAAAGATTTTATCCAATCCTTCCCGTTCTGCCTGATGTTTTACCAGACCTGAGCCGGGCACAACCAACGCCAGTTTAACAGAAGACGCCACATGTTTGCCGTCGACTACTTGCGCAGCTGCACGCAAATCCTCAATGCGCGAATTGGTACATGAGCCGATGAACACTTTGTCAATGGATATAGATTGAATTGGCACTCCAGGCTCTAGCCCCATATACTGCAATGCTTTCTCCATATCCTGACGCTTGACAGCATCACTCACTTCGGCGGGGTTGGGAACAAATCCGTCGATCGTAGTGACCATTTCCGGAGAAGTGCCCCAGGTGACTTGTGGCTTGATGTCGGCGGCATTGATCACGAGTGTTCTATCGAATGCAGCGCCGGGATCGCTATGCAATGTTCTCCAATACTTGACGGCCTGGCTCCACAATTCACCTTGCGGTGCAAAAGGCCGGCCTTTGATATAACTGATCGTGGTTTCATCAACAGCTACCATTCCCGCACGCGCACCAGCTTCAATGGCCATGTTGCACAACGTCATGCGACCTTCCATGCTCAACGCTTCAATCGCGCTGCCGGCAAACTCAATCGCATAGCCTGTACCACCCGCCGTACCGATTTCGCCGATAATCGCCAACGCGATGTCTTTGGCCGTTACGCCCAGGCCCAGCTCACCTTCAACAGCGATGCGCATCGATTTTGATTTTTGAGTGACCAGACACTGCGTAGCCAGTACATGCTCGACTTCTGATGTGCCGATGCCAAAGGCCAGACACCCGAATGCGCCATGCGTGCTGGTATGTGAATCACCGCAAACCACCGTCATACCGGGTAAGGTCGCGCCCTGCTCGGGGCCGATAACATGAACGATACCCTGACGCTGATCACTCATCTTGAATTCGGTAATGCCCAGTGCAGCGCAATTTTGATCCAGGGTGTCGACCTGCAAACGCGAAATTGGGTCGCTGATGCCATGCGCACGATCCGTTGTCGGCACATTGTGATCCGCCACGGCAAGAATCGAATCGATGCGCCAAGGCTTGCGACCTGCCATTTTAAGACTCTCAAATGCTTGTGGACTGGTCACTTCGTGCACAAGATGGCGGTCGATATAAAGCAGCACCATGCCATTGGCTTCATCCGATTCGGCATGCACAACATGCTGATCCCAAAGCTTGTCGTATAACGTTTTTTGCATCAGTCTGATTGAACGATAGTCGTATTCATTAATAGAACCGCTTATTATCACATAAAGTTAAACTGTTAAACAATGAACACTTTTTTAAAATCATTGTTCATAAATCCACTGCAATACCGCGTCCATTGCTGCACGCGATTGCGCGGCAAGCGCATGATTGATAAAAATGACGACGACAACGCGCTGTCCGGATTTATCCAGCATATAACCCGCGAGGGTTCTGACATGATTAAGAGATCCTGTTTTGATATGCGCAAGCCCTCTGATTGCCGTGCCTTGCAACCGGTTTCTCATGGTGCCGTCAACAGCGGCAATCGGCATCGACGCAATGAATTCGGGCATCACCGGACTTTTAAACGCGGCGAGCAACAGCTGTCCCATATGTCGGGTACTGATACGCTCAATTCGTGATAATCCGGAACCATTTTCGATAACGAGTTCGGGGAAAAACAACTGTTTTGAAGCCAGCCAGCGTTTAAGCGCTTCCGCCGATCTATCAAGTGTCGCGGGAGATTGATTCTTTTGTGTTGATCCGGCTGTGCCCAGCGTCAAATATAACTGCCGTGCGGCGATATTATTGCTGAATTTATTGATGCCCCGGATAATGTCGGCCAAAGGTGGCGAATGATAAATCTTGACCGGTGTTAATCCGCCCGGCGCAGCGCGCAGAATGACATCGCCCTCGAATACGCCACCTTGCTGCTGCCATAAGCGTTTGAACAGTTCGCGCGTGTATGTTGCGCTGTCATGCAGGCCGAGTAGCATAGATTGCCGTCCGCATCGCGCTGAATATGCCCCATTGACGGCGATCAGAACGGCGCCGCGGGCATCCTGGCCGGGCTGAATATCAACAGCGACACCATTGCGCCAGTCACCGCCGCAGGCGCTGTCGGTCATTTTGACATTATTCACCAGCATCACCGAATCTGGGATGGGCTCGGCAGCAATTCTGACCGATTGTGTTGCTGCATCCGGTATAAAATGTAATTCGGTTGCGCGGTAATTAATCAGCAATGCTTCGGGCAGGATGTTATAAGTTCTATGCGGCTGGCCGTCGAACGCGCCTGGATCGCCTTGCGGAATATCATAATAAGTATGATCCAGTATCAGATTACCGGTAATCTCGTGAAGCCCGGTATGCCGCAACCGGTGGATCAGCAACCAGAAATTTTCCAGATCAAGCTTGGGATCGCCATACCCTTTGATCACCAGATCGCCATGCAAAACACCATCGGTGATTTTGCCATGCGCGTACAAGACAGTTTGCCATGAATAGGCGGGGCCGAGAATTTCAAGGCCGGCATAAGTCGTCACCAGCTTCATCACGGACGCCGGATTCATCGCCACATTCGCATTCACTGCCACGATTGGCTGTTCAACGCCGATTGGGTGAATATAGATTCCCAGTGCAGTCTCAGGAATCCCCGCTTGCTCAAACTTCCGTTTCAGGGCCTCGGGCAATTCTTGTGCGAGCGCACTACCGAGTATCAGCCATTGCGCAACGGCAACAACGAGCAGCATGCAGCCATACTTCAGTTTTTTCATGTGCATCGCATGCGCAATGGATTTAACGTTTGCTGCCGCAGATGAAAAAACCATCATCCCATCCCATACGATATTGCGCATCGGACTGGTAGCGTTTCATATCCTTAACGCCCCATTGCGATTTTTTCGCGGTTTCGCAGCCATCAATATAACCTTCTTGAACGGCGGGCGGATAACCCATCAAGTTGTATGTGGGTCGCGTACTGGGCGGCAGTGGTCCGGCTGGCCGTTGCAATTTACCTGGCGGAAGCTTGGGCGGCTTGATAACCGGTTTTTCCGGCGGCGTCTGCACCGGTGCGATTCCGGCGCATCCGGCTAATATCACTATAAGACAGCTTGTGAAAAACCAGTTTTTAGTTTGCATTTGATGTCCGGACAAAAATTCTTAACCCAGAGTTGATTTCAATAGCTTGCCCATCTCGGCGGGGTTACGCGTCACTTTAATACCGCATTCTTCCATCACGGCCAGCTTTTCCTGTGCCGTACCTTTGCCGCCTGAGATAATCGCACCGGCATGTCCCATGCGTTTGCCGGGCGGCGCCGTCACACCGGCGATAAAGCCGACAACCGGCTTGCGCATATGCGCTTTTATCCAACGCGCACAATCTTCTTCATCGCTGCCGCCAATTTCGCCCACCATCAGCACCGCGTCGGTTTCATCGTCTTCATTGAATAATTGCATGACATCGATATGTTTCAGGCCATTGACAGGATCGCCACCAATCCCGACACATGTCGATTGCCCCAAACCCTGTTCCATTAACTGTGCAACGGCCTCATAAGTCAACGTACCTGAGCGCGATACGACACCGATACGCCCTTTCTTGTGAATATAACCTGGCATGATGCCGATCTTGATTTCGTCGGGTGTAATAATGCCAGGGCAGTTCGGGCCGATCAGGCGGGTTTTTTTGCCCAGCATTTTATAGCGTGTGCGAATCATATCGCGTACCGGAATTCCCTCGGTAATGCAGATGACCAGGTCAAGTTCCGCATCGACAGCCTCATCAATCGCCGCAGCCGCATGCGGCGGAGGCACATAAATGACTGAGACATTTGCGCTGGTTGCTTCTTTGGCTTCCTTCACCGTCGCAAAAACCGGAATACCTTCAAAATCCTCACCCGGTTTGCGCGGATTCACGCCCGCCACAAAACAATGATTGCCATTGGCGTATTCCCGGCACATGCGGGTATGAAACTGGCCGGTCTTGCCGGTAATTCCCTGTGTCATCACACGGCTATTTTGATTGATCAGAATGGACATTGTCAGTTATCTCGTCAGTTGTCTCTTTGAGTAAGTAAAACAGTATTCGCATTGCTACATCAGGAGGCAACCTGTCCGTGCGCTGCTGCGGCATTAACCGCTTTCTGTGCGGCATCAGCCATGTTGTCAGCAGAAATGACGGCTAACCCGGAATCAGCAAGAATGCGCTTACCGATCTGCACATTGGTGCCTTCAAGCCGCACCACCAGCGGAACGGTGAGTTGCACTTCACGCGCAGCCTGCACCAAGCCTTCAGCGATCACATCACACTTCATAATGCCGCCGAAAATATTCACCAGAATCGCTGTCAGCTTCGGATTTTTCAACATCAATTTGAATGCCGCGGTAACTTTTTCAGCCGTTGCGCCACCGCCGACATCCAGAAAATTGGCCGGATTACCGCCATACAGCTTGATTATATCCATGGTAGCCATGGCCAATCCCGCACCATTAACCAGACAACCGATATTACCATCGAGCGGGATATACGACAGGTCATGCCGGGAAGCTTCGATTTCCGCTGGATCTTCTTCATCCAGATCACGTAAGGCGACAATTTCGGAATGACGAAACAGTGCATTGTCATCGAAATTCATTTTTGCATCCAGCGCGAGCACGTGGTGATCGGTTGTCAGCGCCAGGGGATTGATTTCCACCAGTGACGCATCTTCATCATCAAACGCTTGATACAGATTTTTCAACAATGCGACAGCTTCGTTCCGGCTGACATCAGGTATACCGATTTTTTCGGCGATGACGAGTGCTTCCGAATCGGTCAAGCCGGCAATCGGGTCGATGTAAACCTTGTGTATTTTTTCCGGCGTCTGCGCAGCAACCTGTTCGATATCCATACCGCCTTCGGCGCTGGCCATCAGGCACACGCGCTGACTGCCGCGATCAACCACCATGCCAACATAATATTCCCTGGCGATATTAACACCTTCTTCAATAAACAACCGGTGCACGGTTTGTCCGTCAGGTCCGGTCTGATGCGTTACCAGACGCATACCCAACATATTACTCGCCAATTGACGCACTTCTTCAAGCGACCGGGCCACCTTGACGCCGCCGCCTTTACCGCGACCACCGGCATAAATCTGCGCCTTGACTACCCAGACCTCGCCGCCGAGACTTTGCGCCGCGCTGACAGCTTCGTCCACACTGAAACAGGCTATTCCTCGTGCTGTTACAACACCATACTGCCGGAGAATTTCCTTCGCCTGATACTCATGAATCTTCATAAAATCACCCTGATTATGTCGAGTTGCGCTTCAGTATAGCGCATATCGCCGCACAATTAATTAAGCGCCCTGAAAAATCACTTGCTGCACGACTATCGAGTCGATTATCCGTTGTTTCTAAACATCGCAAGGACTTCGACATGTGGTGTATGCGGAAATTGATCAATCAGTTGCATCTCATCCACAAACCAACCCTGCCGTTTGAAAAACCAGGCATCGCGCGCAAAGGTTTCTGGATTACAGGAAACATAAATTATTGTTTTTAAAGCGCGGAAGCTTTCAAAAAAACCATCCTGCCGTTTCAAACCGGCGCGTGGCGGATCGAGGACGAGTGTATCCGCATCGCTGACATGCTTTTTCAGCGATCGCCAGATAAACGGTGCAAACAAATCGGCCACGCGCGCGTTCACTTTGGGTAATTGTTCCGATCGCAACTGATTAATAGCCGATTGATCGACTTCATAAGCGAGAATTGTTTGACACGTCGATCCGGCAATGATCTGCGTAAAATTCCCGGAGCCGCAAAACAATTCGACCACCTTGTTCAGATTGGAGATCTGCGCAAGCTTTTCCTTCAACCACGCGCGCATCCATATGTTCTGTTGCGTATTTCCTTGTCTGAACGGGCGCTTGCTGTCGACTTTAATATCACCATGCTGCATGGCGTCATCCAAATCGATGAAGTGCATGCCGCCACCAACCGGAAAGCACCATGACTCATCTAGCAGGCGCTGGGTAGCGGCTTTCAATAATGCTCTGCAGGGTTCATTCAATACGATGCAATCACTGACTGCAACCATCTGGCCGGATTCCTCATTGATGAAACCGAGTTTTTCACCGTCTGTTTTCACCTGACAGCGGTTACGGTAACCGAAGAGCTGCGGCGCGGGCTGTATCGGCACTGAATCAAAATCAGCCGCATCGAAACCCACCCGCTTCATGGCGTAAAGAAAGCGTTTTCTTTTCTGCTCCAGCTGGCTGGCGTAATCCGCGATCATCCAGGGACAACCGGTGCACGGATTATCTTTCAGATGCATGTAGGCACAGGCGGGATGCTGTCTGTCGGGTGAAGGCGTGATCAAGCGGAGTAAACGGGCATAGGCAAATTTTTTGTTGTGCGCCGGTTTATCAATGACCTCAAACTCACCGATATCGCCAGGCCAGGTTCCATATACAAAGTATGAAACGCCATTGCATGCGTTTTTAACAACGCCATAGCCTTTTTGCGATAAATGGGTGATTTCGCCCGAAAATTTCATGGCCTAAAAACCGATTGGGTATGGATAAACAACCAAGGACAAACAATCCAGCAATGCCCGCGCCGCAGATGATACACGCGGCTCAGGCAATCTGCTTAATCGCATCGGCCAGCAAATCGGCCAGCGCGATAGCATTGGTCGGATGCGTAATGCTGTCAGTGCTCCAGATATGCGTAATGCCGGATTGCCGCATGCATTGCTCCGCATCACTGCAAAACAGCGGATGTGTAATGATAGCGTCAACTTGTCCGGCGCCAGCCTGCAACAGTTTGCCGGAAGCTTGTGCGAGCGTACGGCCGGTGCTGATCATGTCGTCAATCAGTATGACCGGTTGACCGGCATAATCCCGCTGTGGAATCGAGACTTCCACCAGTTGATCGCCGCTTCTGATTTTTGTCGCCACCGCATACGAAAAGCCGATTCTCGTGGCAATTTCACGCACCCACTGTTCCGACTCGCTGTCAGGCCCTAGCAATATTCCGCTCGTGTACCGGCTGGCGATAAACCGCCCGATAATTGCACTTGCCGAAACCGCTTGCGCATTGCGGATCGGTATCGCCTGATCCAAACGCTGAACGCGATGCAGATGCGGATCGACGGTAATGACATCGTCGAAATGATCGGCCAGCAGCTGCCCGATCACGCGTTGACTGACCGCTTCCCCGGGCTGATTTTCAGTATCCTGCCGCATATAGCATAAATAGGGTGCGACAAGCGTAACCCGCTTTGCACCATGCTGACGCAGCGCGGAGACGCTGAACAACAGTTCAATCAGCTTGTCATTGGGCTGATTCAGGCTTCTGGTTAATACGACATGTTCCGGCAATTCCACCGGTGCCTGTATCAGACTTTCGCCATCCGGAAAAGTATGCTGTTTGATTTCCCGATAAGCCACCTGCAATGCATTCGCCAGATTCTGCGCCTGCGTACGGTAATCCTCATAGCCAACAATCAGCATGGCAATTTTTCGCTTCACATAAAGGCATCAAATTTATTGACATCCGTTTTTTCGCCAATGGTATATCCATTATTCTGTTCGACCAATCTTTTCGCAAATTCAAAATCGGACATGAACTCAGCGTAAATATAATACAGCACATCGCCTGCCGATACGGCATCACCGGTTTTGCGAACCAGATCGACACCGGCGCGCTTATCCATCGGCGCGCCGGCAATGCGCGCGATTTTGGCCATCTGCAAATTATCAATAGCGGAAACCACGCCTGCTTTATCTGCTTTCACTTCATGACAATAGCGCCCCGGCGTAAAATCAACCTCATGCGCGCCCTGCCCTTGAATAATGGCATTCATTTTGGCAAGTGCACGGCCGGAGTCCAGAATATCCCGCGCAATCGCAAAACCGTGTCCGCCGCGCACATCGGGATCAAATTCGATAATGCGCCCTGCCAGTGCAAGCGATTTCTGCCGCAGATCCGCCGGTGCGACGGGATCGTTTTCCAGCACCTGCATAACGTCGCGCGCTTCCAGCGTTGGACCGATGCCACGCCCTACGGGTTGGCGTCCATCGGTAATAATTACTTCCAGATGAATGCCGAGTTGATCGCCAACATATTCAAACAGCTTTCTGAGCGCGAGTGCTGCACGCATATGACGAACCTTGGCGGTCGGCCCGACCGGAATATCGATCAGCAAGTGCGTTGAACCGGCCGCCAGTTTTTTTGAAAGAATCGATGCCACCATTTGCCCTTGCGAATCAATGCCAAGAGGACGCTCAACCGAAATCAGCATGTCATCGACCGGCGCAAGCCGTGCGGTGCCCCCCCATGCAAGGCAACCCCGGTGCCTGCGTACGATGTCATGCAATTTTTCGGGCGACAAGTTCACTTCCGCAAGAATCTCCATGGTATCCGCTGTTCCGGCAGGTGATGTGATGGCGCGGCTGGATGTTTTCGGAATCAGCATGCCATGCGCCGCCACAATAGGCACCACCAGCATGGACGTACGGTTACCGGGAATACCGCCGATGCAATGTTTGTCAACCACCTGTAATTCGCCCCAATTCAGCCGCTGCCCCGTCTCCAGCATGGCACGTGTCAAGTAGTATACTTCGTCACGGTCAAGACTGTTCTGCCCGGTCGCCACCAGAAACGCCGCCATTTCCATTTTGGAGTAACGGCTTGCGGCGATATCCTGGGTAATTGACTCAAAATCAGCCAATGACAGCCGTTCTCCGTTGATCTTGCGCCGCACTGCGTCCATCGAAGCGGCATACTCCGCATGATCGACGCTGACTGCGCAGTCTACGCAAGCATTCAACTGTTGAAATGCCTGTTCGGACAAACCCAGTTCGAATGGTGTAACAATTGCTTCGTCGTCAACCACATTCAACACGGCAAGTATTCTGTTTCCACTGGCGCTGACACGGATTTTTGACAGCGCTTGAAAGCCTTCCGCACGATAAACCGCGCACTCGCGATGAAGGTACGCGACATTTTCGTGGTAGGTGTCGATCGCTACGCGACGAAGCTTCAATGCCTGGTTATTCATAACATTTTCTTGTTTTCCGTTTTCAATGCGCACTGAATTATAGCTATTTCCACGTTCTGACTGACAACAGAATCGGGTCACGCTATCTCAGCCGCACGTCAAATCACACATTCACGCATGCAATAGCCAGGAACGCGGGATAACGATAGACTATCCGGGTATTCATATCACGCACATCAGCGCACAAATCATGAAACTGCTAAGCTGGAACATTCAATGGGGCCGGGGGATGGACGGCATTGTCGATTTCAACCGTATTCTCAATACAATACGAACGCTGGATATGTTTGATGTCATCTGCCTTCAGGAAGTTGCCGTCAACTTTCCAGGATTACCGGGCAGTCAGGGCGAAAATCAATTTGCTCTGCTATCACAGGGGTTGCCGGAATATACCGGTATTTACGGGATTGCCACTGATCTGCCTAATGCAAAAGGCGGGCGCAGTTATTTTGGCAACGCCATTTTCTCCCGTCTGCCTGTGGGCCAGGTCTGGCGCCATTTATTGCCATGGGCGGCTGAACAAAACACCCCCAGCATGCAACGCATTTTGATTGAAGCTGTTATTCAATCTGAAATCGGCTCTATGCGTGTGATGACGACACATCTTGAGTACTACTCGCAGCAACAAAGAGAACAACAAATTGCACATATACGCCACCTGCATGCTGAGGCTTGTGCGATGACGCATCGTGAACGGCTTGACGAAGAACAAGGTGGGCCTTTCGAAGTACATGTCCGCCCTGTGAATGCTATCCTATGCGGCGACATGAATTTTCCCGCCACGGCCAGGGAGCGTTTACAAATACTCATGCCGTTTGATTCCGGCACACCTGATTTCCACGATGCAAGAACCACACTATTTCCCAATGAGCCGCATGCGCCTACGGTTGGCATTCATCCTGTCGATTTTGTCGACAAACCCGAATGCTTCGATCATATTTTTATTACCCGTCATTTGATCGATCATCTGAAAACACATCGTGTCGATGTCGCAACAACAGCTTCCGATCATCAGCCGGTATGGATAGAGCTGTCTTGAATCTGAAAAAAAAAGCCGCCACCAGGACGGCTTTTCAATCAGAGGAGAGAAGAAATTTATATAAATGACAAAAACAATAACAAAAAACGTTTTTCGAACAATAGGTAATACTTCAGAGCGAATTCACCAACCCAATCATCGTGCGTACTTAATACCATTGCACTCAGTGGCTGAACATGAAATGACCAAAATTGGTATGTATATCGAGCATCATATTAGGCGGGTAGCCATATACGGGCGCAGGCGCTGGCACCATAACCGGCGCAGGTACGGGCGCATAATAGTTATAACCATAGGCTGGCGGACGATAGTAAGGTTGTGGCTGGTTATAAATATAGGCATAACCGTCATGATGATGGTGATGGTGCCCGTGATGATCGTGATGACGGTGATGCCCCCTGCCTGCTTCCGCCGCTGAAGCCATCCCCAACAACAGACTTATGGTAATTGCCCCGGCAGCGCTTAGTAATAAATTTTTCTTTTTCATCAGTGCTCTCCATGCATAAAGTGAATCAATTGTTTTGATGCAGGCAGTTTATATAATTCAACCTGAATCGAAAATGAACGGAGCAGTTGATTTTTTCTCTTACAGTTTACTTGTCTATCCTGCCGCTATCAGCTATGTTATCGGCTTACGATGACAAATCACGGCGCATAGCGCTTGATCGAACACTTTTCAATTCTTTGCTTGCACGCTTCTCAGCCTTATAACTCATAAGAATCCAAGGATTACATCATGCCCAGCTCTTTAGATCCCGGTTTAGTCACACCAGCGAAACGTCAGTATTTTATAGGCGCCTGTATTATCGTTATTTTTATTGCTATCGGTATATTTTTAGGAACAAGCTCACAAGGTGATTTCTCAGATACTTATCCTAAGGGTTATCGCGGCAGTACATGCACCATAGAAGCTGAAACCATGACAGTCGGTTATTCGAGTTATTACCTGCCGGATGAATACACCATTTCTGATGACGAGCCAAGAACGCCTTATATACCGGTGCAATGTGATCGTATTCCTGAACCGGGCATGCTGAATATAACAATCGACTTGCTTCATCCGGAATCGGCGCGTGACTTCCTTTTAGCGCTGCGTCTCGTCAAATCGACCGGAACCGGAATAACAGAAGAAAATGCTGACGCTGTCGGTATTCATGAAGAACAGGATATTCTGCTTATACCTGAACAAGTTTATCAATCCGGCGTAATTACTCAGGCATTGCGTCTCGAGGAAGCCGGTCAATACCGTTTGTATCTTGATGGCAGAGACAAAAACGATCTTCGCTATCAGGTAAAAATTCCCATCAAAGTAGGTACCGAATGGAAAGATGAGCTTAGAAATTTTCTGCCGCCTTTTTTCAGAAAATTTATTTGATCAATTTCAAAATCGAGTATTAAAAAAATGATCGTATCGTGCCGCTAATACAATGGCATTACTATTTTTTCTCAAGGAGTGTCTTATGGAAGTTTCCAGTATAGCCAGTGCGGCGACAGCGATGAGCGAAGCCAGCCTACAGCAGGCAGTTGGTACGGCCGTATTGAAAAAAGCATTGGATATCGGCGCCGAGAACGCAATGGCGCTGATTCATGCAATCCCGGACAATACGGCTGCGCAAAACTTGCCATCGCATTTAGGCCAACACATCAATACAAAAGCATAAATTTATTATTTTTTTCCGACAAAAACAGCGCTTCTCGATGCGCTGTTTTTGTTTCTACACATTTCAGAGACCTTTGCACGGTGTTATGAGCGGTGCGAGAATAAGGCAAAAATTTGCGAAAAAGCGGAGTTTACACGGGGTAAATGAGCATTTTTCGCAAATTTTTAACGCGATTATCGTGCCGCGCAGTAGCCGTGCAAGGTCTCATTCAGTTCTTAGTCAGAATCCCTATCCATGGTTTGTTCTGCTTGCAATATCGGGTTAGACTGTCGACGCTGCCCAATTTGAGCCGCGGTTATTATTTCAACTTTATATACTCGAGGAGACAATCATGGCTTTACGTATTAACGATCAAGCACCCAATTTCCAGGCCAACACCACACATGGCAGAATCGATTTTCATGAGTGGATCGGGAACAGCTGGGCGGTATTATTCTCCCACCCCAAGGATTTCACGCCGGTTTGTACTACCGAGCTGGGTTACATGGCCAGCATTCAATCAGAATTTGACAAACGCAACACCAAAATCATCGGCTTGAGTATTGATCCAATCAACGATCATGAAAAATGGCTGAAAGATGTTGAAGAGGTTAGCCGCGCAAAGGTCAAGTACCCCGTCATTGCCGACACCGATCTCAGTGTGGCAAAGTTGTACAATATGTTTCCTGCTGACGAAAACGGTTCGGCTGAAAACCGCACAGCAATGACAAATGCAACCGTACGTTCGGTATTTGTCATTGGCCCTGACAAAAACATAAAACTCATGCTGACCTATCCCATGACAACCGGACGAAATTTCAATGAAATATTGCGCGTCATCGATTCCATGCAATTGACTACAAAACATAAAGTAGCAACGCCAGTCAATTGGCAGCAAGGCGAAGATGTCATCATCGTGCCAAGTGTCAGTAATGAAGAAGCCGAAAAAATTTATCCGGAAGGCTGGGTTACAGTCAAACCCTATTTGAGAAAAGTAAAGCAACCCGGTTAAGTGCGGCAAACCGCAATAGGAAGTTCAATGCAGAATACAAAGCAAACATCACGACATTTAATAGCGCCGCTCTGCACGGCGCATACACAGCTTCACTTCCGTTTACGCAGGCTGGTTTTATTTTCGAAAAGCAATTCATTGATATTGGATTTGACACGTTTCGCAGTTTTTTCCAGTGCATCACGTTCAATCTGGTTCAGTCTGGGTTGCAAATGCCGAATGACACCATTGCGCCCGACCACCACCGGTATACTGAAGCAGTTATCCTCAATGCCTTGCCACTCTCTGAAATAGGTACTGATCGGCATGGTTCGATGGTCATCGTATACGATTGTTTTCAAAACTTCACATGCCGCCGTAGCAATTGCAAAATTGGTGTAGCCTTTTAAATTGTAAACATCAAAACCTGCCTGAGATACTTCCTGAAAAATCCTCCGATGTTCAGGATTATCGGCGATGCGCTCGCTGCCGGCGAACGCATTGCTGAATACCGGAAACTGATTTGGCCCGTGCTCGCCAAGTATATAGGTACGCAAATCATCCGGATGTATTTTTTCTTCTACCGAGAGCAGCACGCGGAAACGGGCAGAATCCACCAGTGTCCCTATCCCCATGATTCTGGAAGACGGCAGTCCGGCCAATTGAGTGGTCAGATAGGTCAATACATCAACCGGATTGGAAATGATAACCAGCAAGGCGTCAGGATTATTGTGCACCAATATGGGTATCATTTGCCTGAATATTTTGACATTATCCTCCCCCAATTGCATCCGGCTGGTCATTTTCTCCTTTCTTCTGGCCGAAACGGTAATCACCAGAATATCGCTATGCCTGACATCCTCAATCACGCTGCTCTCGATTGTCATAGGCCGTTCGCAAAATGACAGTGTATGCTGCAAATCCAGTGCATCCCCTTGCGTCCGCGCCAAGGTACGGCCAGCCAGAACCAGATGATTGCATAATCCTTTAAGCACAATACCATAGGCCAATGCAGAACCGACATGACCTGTGCCGATGATGGCAATTTTCATGGCTTATCGACCTCGTTTTTTGTGATAAAAATTATTGTCTTTGCCCACTCAGACGTCATCGACGGATTCGCGGAATGAAGCAAAAAAGCACATTACCCCTCAAACATATTGGTAAGCGGCTGACGCCAGGTAGTACCAAAGTCGCACTGCGTAACGCGGATACCGGGCGGTGACTGGCGGCGCTTGTATTCGTTGGCCTTGATCAGGTGAATGACGCGCTGGACGTCTGCCTCGCTGAAACCTTTATCAATGATTTCCGCTGCCGACAAATTGTGCTCGACGTAGGCTTCCATGACTGCATCAAGCACCTCATATGGCGGCAGGCTATCCTGATCAGTCTGGTTATAGCGCAGTTCGGCTGACGGCGCGCGCTCAATGATGCGCTGCGGGATAACTTCAGTTATCTGGTTGCGGTATTTACACAGCTGATACACCATCGTCTTGCTGATGTCCTTGAGCACTGCGAAACCACCGGCCATATCGCCGTACAACGTGCAATAGCCGACAGCCACTTCTGATTTATTGCCAGTAGTTAGAACGATGGCGCCAGTATGATTGGATAGCGCCATCAACAGCGTCCCGCGGATACGAGCCTGGAGATTTTCCGGCACCGTACTGGTGTAGGCGCTATCGGGTGAGATGTGGAAATCATTTTCCAGTGTCAACAAAAAATGATCCAGCAGCGGCTTGATCAAACTCTGACTATACTGGACACCGAGTGTCCGGGCCATTGTTGCGGCATCCTCGAGACTAATGCTGGATGTGTATTGCGTCGGCATCATCACCGCACGTACCCGTTCCGCCCCCAGCGCATCAACTGCGATCGCCAGCGTCAACGCCGAATCGATACCGCCAGACAGACCGATGATCACACCTGGAAAATGATTCTTCTCGATATAATCCCGCACTCCCGTGCAAAGCGCCTGATAAATACTCGCAACCGTCGACAAATGCGGCTCGATATGTCCGCTTAACGGTTCATTACGTTCAATTTCGATCCAGCCGAGCGTTTCCCTGAACTCGGGGAACTGATGCGTCAGCACACCTTGCCTGTTCATGACAAAGGACGCGCCATCGAAAACCAGTTCATCCTGGCCGCCGACCAGATTGGCGTGAATGACGTTAACACTGGTATTCCTGATAAATTGTTGCGTCAGTTGATAACGCGAAACCTGTTTGTCGATGTGATAAGCGGAGGCGCTTAGTACGAGCAGATGATCAACTTCAACTGCCAGTGTATTGTCCACCGCACTGTTTGCCTGCCAGAAATCGGCGCAGATCATGACGCCAAACCGTTCACCGGCCAGTTCAAAGCGACAGAATGCTTCGCCTTTGTCAAAATAATAATATTCGTTAAAAAACGGTGCGCGGTTGAGAATATGCTTGTGATACGTTGCGATAATCGCACCATCCTGAATAACAGAAGCCGAATTATAGAGCCTGCCGTCCTGAAAGTGCGGATGCCCGGCAATCAAGGTGATCCCGGATATTTTCTGCACCAGTTGCTCCAATGCCTGCGCACAAGCCAGATGAAATGTTTCGCGCAGCAGCAGATCAACTGGCGGATAGCCAGATAGCGCCAGTTCAGGCGTAACAATCAGGTCTGCGCCGGCTTGTTTCGCCTGTTCCGTCGCTTCGATGATTTTTGCCGCATTACCGGCGATATCGCCAACCGTGAAATTGATTTGCGCAATGGCGATTTTCATGACTACTGAAATAGGGATAAGAATTAAAAAGGCAGCACAGCATCCGGTTTTACCCGTTGTATATTGTCGCGGAAATCCTGCTGAATGCGCGCAAGCGCTGCAGCATTATCCGCTTCAAAACGCAACACCACCACCGGCGTGGTATTGGATGCGCGCGCAAGACCGAATCCATCGGCATATTCAACGCGCAGTCCGTCAATCATAATGATTTGCTGTGCACGGCTGAAATCCGCATTCTTCTGCAAAGCGGCAACTAGCGCATGGTTCTCGCCTTCCGCAACTTTGATTTGCAACTCGGGCGTATTGATCGAATCCGGCAGACTGCCCAGTAATATATTGATGTCATCGGCGTGACTAAGCAACTCCAGAAGCCGCGCACCTGCATAGAGCGCGTCATCAAAGCCATACCAGCGCTCCTTGATAAAAAAGTGACCGCTCATTTCCCCCGCGAGCAACGCCTGCGTTTCCTTTAGCTTGGCTTTGATCAGGGAATGGCCGGTTTTCCACATTACCGGTACGCCATTATGCTGCTTGATCCAGGGCGCCAGGTTGCGTGTGCATTTCACATCAAATATTATCTTGCCGCCCGGATTACGTGACAACACATCGGCGGCAAACAGCATCAAAAGCCGGTCAGGGTAAACAATGACACCATTCTTCGTGACGATGCCCAGTCTATCGCCGTCACCATCGAAGGCCAGTCCGATTTCCGCATCCGTTGCGGCCAATGTCTGAATGACGTCACGCAAATTTTCCGGAACAGAGGGATCGGGATGATGATTCGGAAATGTTCCATCCACCGTGCTAAACAACTCGATAACCTCACAGCCCAGTTTTCGATAAAGCGCCGGCGCGAAGGCGCCAGCAACACCATTGCCGCAATCCACCACGATTTTCATCGGACGACCAAGCCTGACATCGCTAACGATACGTTCGAGATAGTTGTTGGAAAAATCCAGTTCAGTGCGCTGCCCTGCAGCGTCGGTAATCAAATCATCGTTTTCAATGCGCTGACGTAGCGCCTGTATTGATTCCGCCGCCAGCGTCTCGCCGCCAAGTACAATTTTAAAACCGTTATATTCGGGCGGATTATGGCTGCCGGTCACCATCACGCCGGAGTAATCACATCGCTCATAAGCGGCATAATATAGCATGGGCGTAGCCACCATTCCGACATCCAGGACATTGACACCGCTTTTCATAATACCCTTCGCCAGCGCGCCGGAAAGTGACAATCCGGATAACCGCCCGTCCCGTCCCACCGCAATGGATTTCAACTGGCGCGCGCGCGCTTCCGATCCAATGGCGTGCCCGATCTTTTCAACAGTGTCCGGTGTTATCGTCTTGTCGACAATGCCGCGGATATCATAGGCCTTGAAAATTCCACCTGGAATTTTGTTTTCCGAATCATTCATTCACAATAAAATTTAGATAGTTACGGTTATTGACGCGTCATAAATTGCGCTTTAGTGATGTCCGGCGAGTGCGCCACCTTTGAGGGTATAGCGCGTTCCGCAATACGGGCAAAGCGCTTCGCCCGTTTTTTCGATCGGCAAATAAACTCGCGGATGCGTATTCCAAAGTTTCATTGCCGGTGTTGGACAATGCAGCGGCAGGTCATCAACAGTAATTTCGATTTCTCTCGCTTGGTTATCCGTTTGTTGCTGATTCATATATGCGCTTGCTCCGGTTAAAGTTATTTTACAAAAGTAAGCCAGTTTTTATGTTTGTCATTTTTACCCTTGACGCAGTCGAAGAACAAGGACTGCAACTGCGCCGTGATTGGTCCGCGTTTTCCGCTGCCTATCAATCGGTTATCCAGTTCCCGGATCGGTGTGACTTCCGCCGCGGTGCCCGTAAAAAACGCTTCATCCGCGCAATAAATCTCGTCACGCGTAATCCGTTTCTCAATAACAGGAATCCCTAGCTCATTCGCCAGCTCCATGACGGATGCGCGAGTAATGCCTTCTAGACAGGAAGTCAGATCAGGCGTATAAATCTTGCCTTTTTTGACGATGAAAATATTTTCTCCGGATCCTTCCGCAACATAACCGTCAACATCCAGCAATAAAGCCTCATTGTAGCCATTCTGCGCCACTTCCTGATGTGCGAGAATGGAATTGGCATACGTCGTCACTGATTTAGCCCGGCACATATTGATGTTGACATGATGGCGGGTGAAGGTTGAAGTTTTTACCCGAATACCCATCTCGAGGCTGTCGGCACCGAGATATGTACCCCATGACCATGCGGCTATAGCGATATGTACAGATAATGTAGTTGCGGACAATCCCATCGCCTCGGGGCCATAGAATACAATCGGGCGGATGTAACCTGAAGCCAGATGATTCTGCTTGACGACTTCACACTGCGCCTGCATGATCGTTGCCTTGTCATAAGGCATTTTCATCATAAAAATATGCGCCGAGTTAAACAGCCGGTCTGTATGTTCCTGTAATCGAAAAATAGCGGCTCCTTGTTCGGTTTCGTATGCGCGCACCCCCTCAAAAACTCCCATTCCGTAGTGAAGCGTATGCGTCAGCACGTGCGTAGTGGCCTCCCGCCAGGGAACCATTTCACCGTCATACCAGATAACGCCCTCACGATCAGCCATTGACATCCAGAAACTCCCGAAAAATTCAGTTAAAAGCGGTATTCTAACTGATTTTTTCTCAGACGTTGAACTCCGTGTAGACTGTGAATTCCAACCACTGTCACCTGAGACTCGAGTTAAATTCGCCTTGATTGCGCCATTCAATCCTTGCCTAAGGCATAAACACCGCTCATTCGTTCGGTGTCATGTACCTGAATTCTGTCTGACCTGACATAACGGCCCGGAATGATGTTGATTGAAACAGCAGTGGCATACAAATAAATTGACTCTGGACTTTTATAAGAAAAGCATACAATGCATATACTTTAATATTCTGGAAATCAGCATCACTATTTTCTTTACGAAAAAATGTAAACAACCCGAGCATGACGCGCCAGTGGCCACGTCTGCTCTTTATTCAGCCTGACCTGATAATCACAATCCGATATGGATAACTTTGTTGAGCAGCAGTTTTCTTCATCGAATACAGCGTATTCGCGGCTGTTATACACTCAGACGATCGGTATGAGTGCGGCTGGAATGATAGCACTGCTTGCACTTTTTGGCTGGCTCGTCCCGTCGTTTGACCAGATTCTGCCAAAAGAGTGGTGGCTTATGAAACCGGACACAGCGCTTTGTATTCTTCTCGGCGCCATATCCATTCTATTGATTCAGAAAAGCATCAGCGTGCTTGCCGTGCGCCTGTGCGGTATGATGATTATCTTTTTGGCCGCACTTTCACTATACGGTTATGCCACCGGACAATCTCTGCCGGTGGAAGCACTCCTGGCAACGGATATATATACCGAATTTCCGGGCAGAATGCCGGTGCACTCAGCGGCTTTTTTTTGCTTATTGGGTCTTTCGTTTATCGTTGCCGAGAAAATAGAAGATCATCGCAACAACATTCGTGATTTTTTGACACTATTGCTGATCAGTTTGGTTATGGTGTTTTTTTCGGGCTATTTTTTTTCAGCAACCAGCTTGTATGGACACTCTACAGAAATTCTTGTCGACTCATACACTTTTATTGCCATGTGCCTGCTGACATACGGGAATTTTGTCCGTGGCATCCATGGCGGCATTTTTTCATCGTTCATGGGATTTGGAATCAGCAGCTATACCGCCCGAATGACTTTACCCTGGGCATTACTGGGCCCTTTTGCAATAATCAGCGCCATAAACTACCTGTCAACTGTTCTGGGCATCTCGCTGGAAAACCGGATTGCGCTTTCAGCGACCTTGTTGTCACTGATGCTTTTCTTCATCATCGTCGGTGTATCCAACAAAATCAGCCACCTGGAAGATGACCTGCGCAAACTGGTGCTGACGGATGAAATGACAGGTCTATATAACAATCGCGCCTTTTGTATTCTTGGCAAGCATGCCTTTCTGGACAGTTTGCGGAATGATTCTTTAATCGCTCTGCTTTATTTTGACCTCGATGGATTGAAAACCATTAACGACACACTGGGTCATCAGGCGGGCTCCGAAATGATTATCGAATTCGCCAACCTGTTGAAAGCCAATTTTCGGCGCAACGAAACCATCGCACGCATCGGCGGTGATGAATTTGTCGTATTGAGCCAGCGAAACGGAATTGAAGTCGCACTCAAACGGCTGGCCGACGCCACCGAAGCCGTAAACAAAAAAGGCAAGCCCTATACCATCAGCTACAGCCACGGCAAGATTACAGGGCGGGCGAAAGACTATCAATCACTTGACGATCTGCTCGAACAGGCCGATGCGCTGATGTACAAAAACAAAAGCGCAAAAAAACTAGGCCGACAGTTTACCTGAGTACTGGTTGCTTAACGCATCAAGTATACCGATCAGACGAGATAATAAAATAACCGTGGGAGCAATCATTCAAGGCTATCGGAAGTTATTCACCGTTTGTCAGGCGCTTCATCGATATTGACCTTTTCCGTATTGCGATCCGTCTCGCGATGTCTGGCCGTTTCAGGTGAGGATTGCCGCACTGTCAGATCATCCTGCTGCACCTGGACATCCCTGGCAGAAGCTATCTGATTAATCATGTTTACAATCTGACTGTCGGGAATCATGCCATCTGCCACATCATCTGCTTCTTTAAATCCATCTGAAGAATTTTTCACACCCATCGCAGCACACCTCCGCAAGCTTCGAAAAATGAAACGTCTATTAGATACGATAGCATTCAATATTCAAAGCAAAGACAACTGCTTATTCACCTTATATTTCTGGTATTTATGTGTTGTGAATTTTCTGCTGCGCCGCCGAAAAAAATCCGACCGGGTCATTCGCGCACGCCTTGAACAGGAATTAGAGAGACAGAGGAGACGATTTAGATGCAGTAGTCATCGCATTAACATGCCGTTAAGCGCCATGAACTACTGCTCATATTCGCCTCTTGATGGATTACTCAAATACGGTCTATCAATAACCACCACCGGTAGTTTCGGTTTTTTTCTCTAATGCTTCGCTGGCTTCATCCACTTCCTCTGCCGCTTCTTTATAGGCATCGCTGACGGAAGTCTTCAAATCTTCAACCGTTTCATCTATTTTCTCGCCCGCCTCTTCTGCGACTCCATCCGAAGCACCTGTGATTTCTTCGATTTTCTGCGCAGCTTTTTCAATCGTTTCGTCAATAACTTTTTTGCTGCTTTCGATAGACTCGTCTACTTTTTTACCGAGTTGTTCCGCAGGCCCTTCCTGTTTTGAGCAGCCTGTAAAAATAAACGATAGAAAGACCAAGGATAAAGATAATACTAATTTGTTCATAGGACATCTCCTGCAAGAAAGTAAAAAAATTGCCAAGCTTGCTCATTCAAATAATCAAGCACTTGCATGGTAACATTGACATACCGGTACAGACAAATCACCTGCTTCAATTACCGCCGCAACCAAAGTCTGGCACGCGGGATTTTGTTCGGGTCAATCAGAAAACCCAGAAATCTGTCGGACTTAAGCAATCGTAGCAAGCCAAGTGGGAGAACGCGTGCAGATTTTCTCAATTTTGAGGCGCATAGCAAAAAAATTAAGGAAATATCAACCGCTATCCCATTGGCGCAGTAGATTAGTCTTATGTCCGGCAGACTCCCAGAATAGTAAAATGAGTCAAATTCGTTTTGTTAGTATATTCAGACCATCATAATGATGCAGACTTATCAAGATTTTTTAAATGCGCTTGGTTTCAGAGAGTCATCCAGCATTCCGGATGGCGTTCAAAATTATGACGCAGAGAATCGTTTTGGCTTCATCGGCAAATACCAGTTCGGAGAAGCGGCGCTTTTTGATCTCGGCTATTATGCTGCCGATAACAGCGACAATAATCTGTTTAAAAATGACTGGATCGGCAACTGGTCGGGCAAAAATGACATCCACAGCAAACAGGATTATCTCGGCAATGGTTTAGTTCAGGAAATCATTATTCGGGATTGGCAAGCCGTCTTGTGGAACAGAATCCGGTTTCTTGAACTGGATAAATACGAAGGCCAAGTTCTTAACGGTCAGCCCATAACGCTTTCCGGCATGCTGGCCACCGCGCATCTGATCGGCGCAGGCAGTCGGTCTTCGGATACTGCCGGATTAAAAGGCTACCTGCTGTCCGGCGCAACTTTCAGTCCTGGTGATGGAAACGGCACCTCGGCAAATGACTACATGAAGCTGTTCGAAGACTTCCAGACACCTTTCAGTGCTGATCACAGTATTGATGAAATCGTCATTGGCGGCGCAGGAAGAGATATCTTGCAAGGCTTTGGCGGCAACGACACCTTGATTGGCAATGAAGCGATCGACACGGTGATCTATGCCGGCTCTTCGATCAATTACATTATTCAACGACAATCCGATAACCTGTGGACAGTACGCGCACGCAGTGGTTTACCCGATGGCGCGGATACACTCATTGATATCGAACGCATCCGATTTTCCGATACTTTGCTCGCACTGGACCTTGATGGAAATGCGGGGATTACAGCAAAAATCATTGGCGCGGTGTTCGGTGCAGATTCTGTTGCAGACACTCGATTGGCGGGCATCGGACTAAACCTGCTTGATAGCGGCACGGATTATGAAGCGCTAATGCAATTGGCCATTCATGCCGCGCTGGGCGATGATATCGCAAACCATGCCGCTGTGATTGGTTTGCTGTATAAAAACGTTGTCGGTTTTCCGCCTTCCACCGCTGATAAGGCTTATTTTGTTGATCTGCTGGACAACGGTGCACATTCTGTCACGTCTATCAGCATATTTGCAGCAGAAACAGCAATTAACCTAGAAAATATAAATTTCACCGGTTTGTTGCAATCCGGGCTTGAATATAGCTTGTTGTCTGTTTAAACACAGAGACAGTTCATCACTATGATGTTTAAAAAATCAACTGACATCAACCCGATGATTCATAAACATGGATAACGACAAGATTCAATTCAGTTTCTCGCGCCGCCGGGTAATGCGGTATCGTTTTCGCTGAGCGCTTTTCCTGTATAAATCGGGAAATGATAATATGTCGCATTCAGATAACCGGCTACGTCATCAATATCGCTACTGTTCCATTCCAGCGATAAATTTTTTTGCCATCGCCCCACCTGCTCGAGCAAGGCGAGCCAATTCGTTGCAAGCTTTTTCTCTCGCCAGTGCACTTCGGTATCATGACACGAAGCGCAATGAAGAGAATACAGCAGTTGGCCACGGTCGGCGTTGTATTCCATCTGTTCCGCCAATACCGAGACTGGAACAGACATTACGCACCAGAATATCAGACCCGCCGTGAAATCTTTCTTTGATACAAACATTCTTCTCCTTTCCTGATACATTTATCGCACCCAATAATACCCGTGTTCCTCCAAGCTCACTTGTTTCAAAAACAGGAACAAATCAGGGACGCACACCCAGCAAAATACCGCTTTCCATAAAACCGGCCAAAATTGCACGGCCGGCACTGATCACAGTATCTGAACGGGGGTGATTGAGTTCTGACGCGATCTGCTCCAAAAATTCCCTGCCATTTTTACAATCCGTATTTGTATGATTATGGATGATCCGCTGAAGCAATCGCGCAGTCACCGGATTGACTTCCATAAAGTGGATTTCATCCCTGTTGTCGCGATACACAATCAGATAAGTCATTTGATCATCAGGTGTTTTTGGCTGATAATCCGCACTGATTTTATGCACCGGGAAATGATAGCCAAGCACCCAAACCAAGGGGGATGCGACTGGAACGCCTGCGAGCAACTCCTCTCCATTCTCCGGAATGACAAATATTTTGTCATCTGTTTTTTCATCCAGTATCGACAACGCCAGCTCGACCCATTCGTAATGCGCCAATTCCAGCATGAAAGGCGGATCATCCGGCTCAGTTTCACGTTCATACTCGAGATATTTCAGAAACTCGCGCGGCATTTCCGGAAACAGCGGCGTGTGCGACTGATGTTTCGCATAATAATCACGAATCATGGCATGCCAGCGCCGATCAGGGATGATACTGCGTAAAACCGGATAGGTGCTGGCCATGAAACCTTCAACATTGTTGTAGAACAATTCACGATAAATTCTCATGCGACGCGCATCGATATTCTCGGGGGGCGGATTATGTTCAGGATCCCGAATATGCGCGGCAAACGCATATTGCAGACGCACGAAACCCGGACGTTCAGGCGTGTTGTAAGTTGTGTTCATCGACCAGCAACAGCGGCTGCCGCCAGTTGGATTGAATATGTTGAATTCGTTTAATTTCCTGCTCAAGATCACTGAAAGCCGGAATATTAAAATCACGCTCCAACAACGTAGGAATGACGCCGAATTGCTGATACGCTTTTTCAAGCAATGACCAGACCGGATCAATAACATCAGCGCCATGTGTGTCGACAATCAGATCTTCCGCTTCATTGTAATGCCCTGCGATGTGGATATAGCGAATACGCTCGCCGGGAATTTGCCGCAGAAATGTTTCTGCATCGTAACCATGATTGATGCTATTCACATAAATATTGTTCACATCAAGCAGCAAATCGCAATCGGCCTGCTCAAGAACAGCATTCAGAAAATCAATTTCCTCCATTTCCTTGCCTGGCGCGGCATAGTAGGAAACATTTTCCATTGCAATACGCTGTTCAAGAAAATCCTGCACACATTTGATGCGGCTGGCCACATAATGCACGGCTTCTTCGGTAAATGGAATGGGCAACAAATCATACAGGTGGCCGTCGTCGCTGCAATAACTCAAATGCTCGCTATAGCAGCGTATTTGGTGTGTGTTCAGGAATCGTTTGAGGCGATGCAGAAAAGCCTCATCCAGTGGTGATGGCGCACCGATGGATAGCGACAAACCATGACAGATAAATGGATGCCGCTCTGTCAAGGCGCGCAACTTCTTGCCATATGAACCGCCAACGCCAATCCAGTTTTCCGGCGCAATTTCCCAGAAATCGACAGCATTATCGGGCTGTTCAGCCACTTCGCGCATTAGTGCGCGTCGCAGCCCCAGCCCTGCGCCATGAACAGGATAGTTAATGGCTGTGCTCATACAGACAACAAAAATACAAGCTCTACGTTATTTACTACTCCCGCACTTGCCTTCGCCGCATTTGCCTTCTTTCTCGGCTTTCTCGCCGCCGCACTTACCTTCCATATTTTTTTTCATGTCGCTTCCGCATTTACCTTCGCCGCATTTGCCCTCCTTCTCGGCTTTTTCTCCGCCGCACTTGCCCTCCGCACCGGATTTGCCTGCGCCTTCTTTATCTTTACTTTCCCCTCCACCATAAGCCAGTTGCATGTATCCACCGGATAATTCATTGATAGCAAATGGATTTGCATCATTCTCCGCAGAAACATTACCGGCTGCAACAGTTGCGACGAACGCGGTACCAACAGCAATTGAAACAGGTTTAATCAGTTTTTTTGACATCGTTTTCTCCATAGAATTTAAGGAACACTCAAGATTACTGCGCAAAGCGACAACCAAGAAACTGTCCGAGACCAGATTGGTATTGACTATGCCATTGCTGGCGGAAGCTTTTTGGCACCAACCCGATCAAATATCGAAATATTTTAATACAATGAAATTTAATAAATTTTTTCTCAAAAGAAACAACCAGATTGTCTTCGGGTTTTTGTATCCATTTACAACAATACATGATCTTGCTTTTTTTGCAAGCTGCTCTCTGTTAAACTCAGCCCTTCAAAAAAACACTACTATTATCATTTATATTCTGTTTTGTGCAATAAAAAATTGAGCGTGCTTATTATAAAAATGTAAGAAAACCGTTCAACTTTAAAACGATAACACTAAATATAATCCATTAAGATTAAAGCAATAAATTCCGATAGATTTCCATTTTTTTATTAAAGCCAGATATTGAGGAGCAATGAATGTTTGATAAACGCAACCAGCTAGTCTTTTATGCCAATATAGTGATTATTGTATTTGGTCTGATCGTTATCCTGTTCAGTGATTTTGTTTTGATGGGTATCCTGCTGACAGCAATCGGCGCCATTCTGATTTTTGAACAAATCAAGCAGAACAAAGGCGCTTTCAGCATCACAGGTCTGGAAAAAATCCTGACCATAGACGATACCTGCGGCACGCAAGCAACGCTGGTACAAAAACAAAATACCACAGCCTGTCATACCGCCAACACTGTTTACTGGTTTAAAAGCATTACTCCGATCGGCGCCATCACCAATTTCAGCATTAATGGACAATCCCCCGCTGAGCAAAAAAAAGACAACAATAATAAATATCAGGTGCGCATGACGTTGCCGGCAAATTCAAATGCCACCCATGGTATTGAAACAACACTAAAATATCATTATAAAAACGCTTTTGGGCGGACTGAAGGCATCCTGTCGCATACGGTTGACGATCAGACAGACCGGCTTCGTCTCGTGGTTGATCTTCCAAAAGGTCGCCCCGTTTCAACAGCACGCGCTTATTGTATTGAAAAGGGTAAAGAAGAAGCATTGCTGCCACCAGTAGTTACGGGCGAAACACGACTCGAAACAGAAGTTATCAATCCGAAACTCGGCGCCGAATATTGTCTGCAATGGAACTGGCCTGAACCCGGTCTTCTTCAGAAAATCGGCTGTTTGATTAAATAATTCGTCGAATTAATGAACGAAATGCTCCTGAGCGAACAGCGCAGATGTGCTTTTCCCTCAGGACATGTTTTCTTAGAATAGCTTTCCTTGATGCCGAATACCTTATCGACATCCCTGAAACTAAGCCGCATGCCGACCTGCATTCGCCCGTACACACCCAAAACTGAAGACTAATCTCCACTCCTCTTTTAAAGCATTGCGATCTTGAATCTTCTAAAGGCGCTGGCTGCGATCAGCAGCATGACATTTATTTCACGCATTCTCGGCTTTCTACGTGATGTCATTATTGCACGCGCTTTTGGAGCGGGCATGGCAACCGATGCTTTTTTTGTTGCTTTCAAAATCCCTAACCTGTTGCGCCGTTTATTCGCTGAAGGTGCTTTTTCACAAGCCTTCGTACCTATTCTGGCTGAGTATAAAAACAACCGTACGTTTGGCGAAACACAACAATTGATCAGCCATGTTGCTACGCTACTGGCCTTTGCGCTGTGCGCGGTGACACTAATCGGCGTGGTTTCCGCACCCTGGATTATTTATGCAAGTGCGCCCGGATTTTCAAGTAACCCGGAAAAATTTGAACTAACGGTTGAATTACTGCGCATCACTTTCCCCTATATCTTTTTTATTTCCCTGGTTTCATTTGCCGGCGGCATTTTGAATACCTACGGGAAATTTTATGTTCCGGCATTAACGCCGGCATTGCTCAATGTCTCATTCATTGCCTGCGCATTATGGCTTACGCCTTATATGGACCCGCCTGTGCTCGCACTTGCCTGGGCGGTATTTATTGGCGGCGTGCTGCAACTGGCTTTTCAAGTACCATATTTGCTGCGTTTAAAGCTGCTTCCTCGCATTCGACTTAAATCCGCAGATCAAGGTGCGTGGCGAATCATCCGGCTGATGGGACCCGCGGTATTCGGCGTATCGGTCGGACAAATCAGCCTGTTGATCAATACGATTTTTGCTTCGCTGCTAATCACCGGAAGCGTATCCTGGCTGTATTATGCCGACCGGCTCATGGAATTTCCGGCCGGACTATTAGGTGTTGCACTGGGCACGGTATTGTTGCCCTCATTGGCGAAGTACTATAACTGTAACAGCAGCAATGACTACTCGCGTCTGCTCGACTGGGGATTGCGCTTGACCATGTTGCTAACACTGCCCGCCGCACTGGCGCTGGCTTTATTATCAATACCGCTGATAACCACGCTTTTTCATTATGGCGCATTTACCGATCACGATGTTTTTATGACACGCGATGCGCTGGTGGCCTACAGTATCGGGTTGGTCGGTCTGATTCTGGTTAAAGTGCTCGCGCCGGGGTTCTATGCCAGACAAAATATCAAAACGCCGGTAAAAATTGCGGTTATAACCTTAATTGCAACACAGCTGATGAATCTTGCGTTTATCATACCGCTGAAACATGCCGGTCTGGCGTTGGCGATCGGGCTGGGCGCATGCCTGAATGCGGGCCTGCTGTACTATAAGCTGCGCAGCGAAAACATCTATCAGCCCCAGCCTGGATGGGGTCTATTTATTATTAAGATTTCTATCGCCTTATTGGTGATGGGCGGCGTTGTATGGCTTGCTGCCGGCGCGGACACCTATTGGCTGGGCGGATCAGCCTTTGACCGCGCTTACCGGCTTGTTGGGATAGTTATTCTTGGCGCTGGCAGTTATTTTGTGATGCTCTGGCTATTAGGCTTCCGGTTGAAAGATTTTTCCAGACAGCATTACGAATAACAGAGTGCTGCATCATAAACAGACAATGGCTCATGCGGTGGCTTTTTCATGCTCTATCAGCGCATAGGCCGAGTGATTGTGTATCGATTCAAAGTTTTCTGACTCGACAACATACGCGTCAATACGGTGGTCACGATTCAAGGTATCGGCAACATCCCTGACGATATCCTCCACGAATTTGGGATTGTCATAGGCTTTTTCGGTGACGTATTTTTCATCAGGTCTTTTCAACAAACCGTAAAGCTCACAGGAAGCATTCTCTTCGGCGATCTTGATAATATCCTCAATCCAGACAAAACTGTTGGTGCGCGCCGCAATCGTGACATGCGAACGCTGATTATGCGCGCCATAGTCGGATATTTTCTTAGAGCACGGACATAAGCTGGTTACCGGAATCACCACTTTAAGCGTAAAAAAATATGCGCCCTTTTTAATCTCGCCGATGAATGTCACTTCATAATCCAAGAGACTTCTTACGCCGGAAACGGGTGCCGCTTTATTGACAAAATACGGAAAAGTCATTTCGATATGGCCGGAATCACTTTCCAGTTTTTCCACCATTTCCTGAAGAATGGTCTTAAACGATTCCACGGAAATTTCACGTTCATGGCTATTCAAAATTTCGACAAAACGGGACATATGCGTGCCTTTGAATCTGTGCGGCAGATTGACATACATATTAAACATGGCGACAGTATGTTGTACGCCATCATCCTTGTCAGCAACCACTACCGGATGGCGGATACCTTTTATTCCTACTCTGTCAATCGCAATACGTCGTGTATCGGGTGAGCTTTGTACATCGGCGATAGGCAAATCGATTTCTTTATTCATAGCTTTTTATCTCATTGATAAGATTCCTGGTTTAACAGGGTGTCGAAAAATGTAATCAAGACAGACGATGCAAGGCAAAAACAGGCGACGCAAGCAAAGCGCAACGCAGGTAATTTTTTCAACCCGCCTGTTTTAATATTACCTGACAAGGCATCGAGTGAACAAACAATTTAGTTCCGCCAAGCCCGCATTTAGTTCAAGAGTTATCAATAAAGCACAGAATCCTTGTCATGCGAGATAATTCCGCACCGACTGCACGATACCGGCTTTATCCAGACCGCAATCAGCCAGCAATTCAGCATGATCGCCCTGGTCGATATAAGTATCGGGCAATCCCAGCATCAATAATCCGACAGTAATCTTTTGCCGGCACAGCGATTCCATGACAGCACTTCCGGCGCCACCCATAATCGTATTTTCCTCAACCGTCACCAATACGTCGTGCGTGGCCGCCAGATCTGCGACAAGCCTGTCATCAAGCGGTTTGATAAAGCGCATATCGGCAACCGTGGCATCCAGTTCTTCTGCCGCAGCCAAAGTCGGCGTCACCATGCTGCCAAACGCCAGAAAAGCAATTTTCTTGCCTTGCCGCCGTATAACGCCCTGACCTATCGGCAGTTCAGTCATGTCCTGCTGTATCTCTGCGCCGGGTCCCGTACCGCGGGGATACCTGACTGCTGTCGGCGCATCCAGCTTGAAAGCGGTATAAAGCATTTGCCGGCATTCGTTCTCGTCGGAGGGCGCCATCACAATCATATTGGGAATGCAGCGAAGATAAGACAAATCAAAACTGCCGGCATGCGTCGGCCCGTCCGCACCCACCAGACCGGCGCGATCAATCGCGAACACCACCGGAAGATTTTGCAGGGCGACATCGTGAATAAGTTGATCATAAGCACGCTGCAAAAAGGTCGAATAAATCGCCACAACCGGCTTCAACCCCCCGCATGCCGCACCCGCTGCAAAAGTAACTGCATGCTGTTCAGCAATGCCAACATCAAAATAGCGGTCAGGATAACTCTGTGAAAACTTGACCAAACCGGAGCCTTCCCGCATTGCCGGGGTAATGCCGATCAGACGCTCGTCTTTTGCTGCCATATCGCACAGCCAGTCGCCAAATATTTGGGTATAGGCTGGCTTTCCGCCTTTCTTTTTGGGGACGATGCCCTGCGCCGGATTAAATGTACTGACACCATGGTAGAGAATCGGATCTTCTTCGGCAACCTCATAACCAGCGCCTTTCCGGGTCACAACATGCAAAAACTGCGGGCCATCGAGATGCTTGATATTTTTTAAGGTAGCAACCAGTACTCTGATATCGTGACCGTCAATCGGGCCAATATAGTTGAAACCGAATTCTTCGAACAGCGTACCTTCAGGTGTCACCATCCCTTTGACATGTTCTTCCGCCCGCTTCGCCAGCTCAAGCATCGAAGGCACGACACCAAGCACTTTCTCACCGGCGCGCCGCGCAGTAGCATAGAACTGGCCCGACATCAACTTGGCGAAATAATTATTCAACGCACCGACCGGTCGGGATATGGACATGTCATTGTCGTTCAGTACCACCAGCAAATTCGCGTCCATCACGCCGGCATTGTTCAATGCCTCAAAAGCCATGCCGGCGCTCATCGCACCGTCACCGATAATGGCAATCGCCCTGCGATCTGATTTTTCCAGCTGCGCGGCAACCGCCATGCCCAACGCTGCGCTGATCGACGTGCTTGAATGCGCGGTGCCGAACGCATCGTATTCACTTTCATCCCGTTTGGGAAATCCGGATATCCCTCCCTTCATACGCAGCTTGCTCATCGACTCGCGGCGGCCGGTCAGAATTTTATGCGCGTAAGTTTGATGACCGACGTCCCAGATCAATTGATCATGCGGCGTGTTGAAAACATAATGCAACGCAACGGTCAGCTCAACCGTACCCAGATTGGAAGATAAATGACCGCCGGTTTTTGCCACGGACTCGATAAGAAAACCGCGCAATTCCCTGGCAAGCTCGGGTAAATCCTTGACATCCAGTTTGCGAAGCTGATCGGGAAAATTGATGCTATCTAACAGTGAATACATTCAGAGCCTGAAATTGGATTATCGATAAGAAATTTAAAATTTACGTGTGATGATAAAATCAGTGACCTGACGAAGCCGGTTTGCCGCTTCGCCAAATTCGCGCAAAGCCAGATCGGCATCCTGTTGCAGCTTTTCAGCCAGTGCGCGCGCCTCGCGAATACCCAGAATACTGACATAGGTGGGCTTGTTATTCTCGGCGTCCTTGCCGGCTGTTTTGCCTAGCGTCGCTGTCGAAGCTTCCGTATCCAGCACATCGTCAACCACTTGAAACGCCAGCCCGACACATTTAGCAAAATGATCCAGCTTTTCCAGCTGCACAGTGTCGAGAACGTTGCTACAGTGTGCGCCAAGCATCACGGCGGCCCTGATCAAGGCGCCGGTTTTATGAATATGCATAAATTCGAGTTCGGGCAATGATAGCGTTTTACCGACATTATCCAGATCAAACGCCTGTCCGCCAGCCATGCCGCGAGAACCCGAAGCGACGGCAAGCCGTTTGATCATCGCCAGCTGCGTTTCAGCGTCATCGGATAACCGCCGTTCGGCAAGCAGCTCAAAAGCCAGTGTCTGCAAACTGTCTCCGGTCAACAACGCGGTGGCTTCATCAAATTCGACGTGACATGTCGGTTTTCCGCGCCGCAAAATATCGTCATCCATACAGGGCATGTCATCATGCACCAGCGAATAGGCGTGGATCAATTCAACCGCCGCAGCGACAATGGTAACGCGCTCGTCATCCGCTCGACTGAGTTCACCGGCAGCATAGGCAAGGAGCGGTCGAACACGTTTGCCGCCACCCAGAACCGAATAGCGCATGGCCTGATGCAAACGAACAGGCACACAGTCCGCGCCCGGTAAACGCGCCTCCAGAAATTGCTCGATAGCCGCCTGACGCTGACTGGCCCAGTTTTGAAAATCAGTGGTCATGAATTATCGGACAGAGTGAATTTTTTCAGCATATCGTCCTCAAGTATACGCACCTGCTGTTGCGCATCCTGCAATTGCCCCTGGCAATACTGCAACAATTCAGCGCCGCGCTTATAGGCCGTCAGCGAAGCCTCGAGCGACATCTGCCCAGCCTCCATCGCGGCAACAATAGTCTCCAGCTCGGCTGTTGCCGCCTCAAAACTTTCCGGCAGATCAGATGGGGGCGTTGCAGAATTTTTTGACGATTTCGCCATGAAAATGACTACAATAATCCTGAAATAGTTATAAAAATAATAGAAATTACAGAATTTCCGGAAAAACCTACAAATAAACGGAAACAGACAATTCGTGGCATTTTATCATGAAAGATTTATGGCGCGATGATGCCGGGTGAATAATTTAGTTCGCATAAATAGCAACACCACTAACAATCACGGGTTGATTATACTTTTTACTCTAACAAGCTGTTAATACCGCGTATCGGACAAGCCTCTTGGATCATTCGCAGTCGTGGCTGTCTGCGATTGCCGGTCAAAATGAATCAACTGCATGTTGCCCCACGGACGCGGCATGGCCTGCACCTCATGCCCCATCGACCGCAATGCGCTGATCCATTCCGCGCTGAAGACATCGGGTTCGATTTGCAATACATCCGGCAGGTACTGGTGATGAAAGCGTGGTTTGGCCGCCAGTGTCCGCGGATCGGTTTCAGCGTTATCGATGTAATCGAGGATGACGAGCAGAAGCATGCTGATGATGCGCGAGCCGCCGGGCGTGCCGGCGATCAAAATCCCGCGTTCAGTTTCCACGAAAGTCGGCGACATGCTCGACAACGGCCGCTTGCCGGGGGCGATGGCGTTCGCGCGCGAGCCATACAGGCCGAAGACATTGGGAATGTGTTCGCCGATGGCAAAGTCATCCATTTCATTATTGAGCAATACGCCGGTGCTGCCTGCGACGAATCCTGAGCCGAAAAAAGTGTTGATCGTCAGTGTCGCCGCAACGCGGTTCCCGGCCTTGTCCAGTACCGCGAAGTGCGTGGTTTGAGTACCTTCCGTCGGCAACTGTTGCGTTGGCGGCGACGGCGGTGCGGCCTGGCTGACGCTCGCTTTATCCGGATTGATGGTGGCTGCCTGCTGGCGTGCGTACGCCCTGCTCATCAGACGGTCTGTCGGAACCGCGACAAAATCACTGTCGCCCAGCAGTTCCGCGCGATCCTTGTAGGCCAGACGCAACGCTTCCACGATCAGGTGGGTTTTCTCTATTTCATCCTGCTTCCCGTTTAACACGGTTTCAAGGATATTCAGCGCCTGCGCCAAAGTCAGGCCACCGGCTGAAGGCAGCGACGCCGAAGTAATCTGCGTGTTACGATAGCTGAACTGCACCGGTTTTCTTTCAACGATGCGGTAGTTTTCCAGATCCCGTTCGCGCCACAGACCGCCTGCCGCACGCACAGAGCGCACCAGTTCCCGCGCTATCGCACCCTGATAGAAACCGCTTTTACCGGACTGGGCGATCGCCGTTAATGTCGCGGCAAGTTGAGGCTGGCGAAACAATTCCGCTTCCGTCAGCAACTTACCGCCGGGCAGAAAAACAGCCGCCGTATCCGGATAGCGTGACAGTTTATTTTCATGATTGCGCAGTGTCTGAACAAAGCGCCGGTCCACCCGAAAACCTTCCCGCGCCAGTTGAATCGCGGGCGTCAGCGTGTCCGCCAGCGTCAGACGGCCGTAGCGTGACAAATGCACTAACGCAGCCGGTGTGCCGGGTATGCCCGCAGCCATCGGCCCGTCCAGCGACTTATCCGGCACTGGCTGTCCCTTCTCGTCCAGAAACATGTCACTTGACGCTTCGGATGGTGCTGTTTCACGGCTGTCGATCATCACGCCGCGGCCTGTCTTGGCATGATGCAGCAGCCAGAAACCGCCGCCCCCCAGACCCGAAGCATAGGGCTCCACCACCGCCAGCGCCGCGCTGACGGCAATGGCCGCATCAAACGCATTGCCGCCTTTTTCCAGCATGCGCTCTCCTGCGGCTGTTGCGAGCGGATGCGCCGAAACCACGGCGCTTTCAGCGCGCGCAGCGCTGTGTCCCGAGAACCAGCACAACGCTGCAAAACAGATGACAACACAACGAACGCGCAACGAAATGACTGGATCAAAGAATAGGTTGTTCACAATGGCTGGAAGATTTTTTAATGAATAAAATCATTGTAATTTAGTGCGCCATTAATTTGAACAGCTATTCAGTCCGGATTCTATTGATCCATGACTATGACTATGGCAAGATTCCTCATTCATACCTTGCAAACATTCGCGAAAGCCATGTCTTTATGGCTTGATGCAACAAACCGGATGGCTGTATGCTTCTGACTGTAAAACAATTTTTGAGAAGTAACGCCTTGAACAGCACGCATATCGCTGCGTCTGCTTTATTCAATCTTTAAACCATAGAGGTTATTTTGGAAGACTATATCGATCAAATTTCCAAGTATTTCATTAATGTTCCGTTGTGGCCCTTTTTTCTGCTGGGATTCGTGGGCCTTGTCTCGTTGGTCATCGAGATGGTTAATCGCAAGCGGCGCGAAGCCGCAGTGGAAAATTTCCGCGCCATGTTCGAGGAAGATTTGCCAGGCCTGTATCCCACGGTTACGCGCTGGCCGGAAAATATCAGCGGTTACTTATGCTCCCGCTTGCCGGAAATGCAGCATCATTTCGAAGTCTTGCGGGTTTTTATTCCACAAAAACAATTGCGGGACTATAACATGGCGTGGAATAAATATTGTGACTTCTGCCGAAGTATGGGCAGTGAAAGACACGCAACCGATGCGCAGTCCTCAACCGATTCATCCGCAGCGACACCGGCCGCGCGCAATGATGATGCATTAAAGCAGGAATTCCATCAGCTGATTACGGACTTGCTGGCATTTGCCAAACCCAGATAACGGCTTTATTCATGATTTCGTGCAGAACAATGCGCGTTAAGCCTGGTTTTTCATCGCACGGTAAAAGTTGTTTTTGAAAAACAGGTAAGTATAGTCAATTGCTGACAGCACGCTGGACACTATGGCAAGAATCAGCAGCCACTGCGGAATGGCTTCCAGCCCGACAAAACACAAAAACACCAGAAACTGAAAAACCGTGGCGACTTTGCCTGGAATTCTGGGAACCACGTTAAAAAAAGCGCGCCAGTTTTTTTCCCAGGCGATAAACGAGGCACCGCAGAACACGGCAATTTCGCGCGCACCGAACAGCAGGAACTGCCACCACGCAATCTCGGTTTCCACGAACATCACAAGCGCAACAGCCAATACAAAGCACTTATCCGCGACCGGATCCAGCAACGCGCCCAGCGGGCTGCCCCAGTTAAACCAGCGGCTCAGCGCGCCGTCCAGATACTCGGTTGCCAGCGCAACAAGCACAATAACCAGACGATACTGCTCAGGCGCAAACGGGAAAATAAACGCCAGAATCAACCGGGAAATGGTCAGGCAATTCGGCAGATGTTTCAGCATGATAAAAGTTTGTTTAAAACTTTGGTAACTATTCAGCGCACTTTGTCATTCCGAGCAACGCGAGGAGTCTTGGGTTTTGGGCGCAGTAATAAACGCTCAAGATTTCTCGCTGCCGCTCGAAATGACAGAATAATCAAACGCCTTATCAAATAAGGCTGAATAGTTACTTTAAAACTTTGAATGATTAGCATCAAGAAAATTATGGCATAGACCTGAAAGACAAATCCATGCTTTTTCATCGGGTCAAAGGGATGCTGCCCGCTCAAACCGGTTCTGACAGCCGAACAGGACAGCAATAATCCGCTCACATCCGGTTATGTCATTTTTTGTACGGCGCGTTCAGGCTGCCCAGCACATCGCCGCTTGCGGAAAAAATCAGGATCACATTATGATAGCGCGCGTTCAACGGCATATAGAAATAATCGTCCTGCTCACCGCCCGAGCTGGCCAAAAAGCGGTGCAATTCGTTCCGCATGTCTTCGTTGACCGATACAATGGCGTCAATGTCCAATGCATGCGCAAATATAGCGTCCCTGGATGTCTTGAATGGCCGGTAAATATGCAACTGCTCAAAAGGCGCCTGTTTTTCTTCGGTTATCAGCCGCAATACTTCGGTTAAGGTCGCGACATCCGTCGAGCGGTGCGCATAAATCAGCGGCGGATGCGTGTCACTGAATTGCGCCAGACTGTCGAGCGGCGTGCCCTGCTCTTTATAGACTTTGGCTGAAACGGCATAAAATTCACCATCCCAGTGCACAATCGCCGCGGTTCTTTCGTTGTGCACGGTATAAATCCCCCAGATCAACGCGCTGACCTGCAACAGGCCGATTGCACCCAGGTCAAAGCGAATCTCGCGCAGGGATTTTGCGGGATTAAAAATGATTAAGGTCAGAAATGGCCCCAGAACAAGATCAATCAGTGCGATGATCCGTATCCCCTGCCATCCGCCATCCGCGGTAAAATAAGGCCAGGGATACCAGCGAAAAATTATAAAGTACGCCAGAACCAGGAAAATAATACTGCTGATGCCCAGATGAATTCCGGCCGCTTTGAATTTCGATTTCAACAGTGAAGACTGTTTTGTCATAACCATCGTTTGTTCCATGTTAACCTCATTTGCAGTGTTTTACAGCATGTGTCGAAAGAGGGTCAAACATAAAATGTTTCATTGACCCGGTCGTCAAGAAAAAACGTTACCTATAACGACAGACCGGCAGCAGGTTTTAACAGCCTGTTAGCCTGAACACTCTTCGCACGCGGTAATTATCAGAACGCAGTCACACACGCGGATTTGAAATGCGATTAAAATCGCAGTTGAAAATTTTTCTTCATCGCTTCCAACCACAGACACACAATAATGCAGCAATTTGATCTAGAGCTCGACGCGCGCGGACTGGTCTGCCCGCTCCCCATACTGCGCACCAAACAATCACTGGCCAACATGACGCAGGGTCAGATATTGAAAATTGTCGCCACCGACCCGGGCGCCGTAATTGATTTTCAGGTTTTTGCCGAACAAACCGGCAATGCCTTGCTGTCGATGTCGGAAACCGATCAGGAATTCGTTTTTTTTCTCAGGAAACGGTAAGCAGCATTCACACCAGTATCACGATCAATTCCTTCGGCCCATGCACGCCGTAGGTCATTGTTTGTTCGATATCCGCCGATTTGGATGGGCCGGATACCAGTATGACATTGGACGGCATGCCGGTCAGCGTCCAGTTTTGTATCTGCATCGCCTCTGTCAGGCTGTTATAAATCCGGCTTTTTTCCAGCAGCACGATATGTATGGGTGGCACCAGCGACATGGCACGGGGTTCGTGCGCATCAGGCCACAGGATCACGGTGCCGGTTTCCGCAATGCCGCCGTAAGCGCTGGTCACGGCGGCATCGACTGCGGCAAACAGTTCGGGTTTCCAGTCTTCGATAGTCTGAGAATAGTCCTTAAGCGCTGGAAACCGGCGGGCTGCCGCATAAATCATCGCGCCTCGACGGGTATGCGGGGATACCAGCAGATTGCTCAATGATCTGGCCTGACAAACACCATGCAGAATATCCAGCCACGAATCGTGGGGTGCGTCATGCACTTCGGTGCGAACGGCGCGCATGCGATCGATGAAACTGTCGATCCTTTCGTCCGGCCCCAACACAGGATCGACAGGGTCGTTTTGATCATCGCACTTTACAAACGCGGAATCCGAACATTGCGCTAAGCGCAATCGGTCAAGAATGGATTTGCGGGCGTCATTCATGATCGATATCCATCTTGCGAAGACGCTCGTGCAAAGTCGATTGAGCCGGTTTCGGCGCTTTGCGCACCGCCGTCCAGGCGCCCATGTCGGCTGGTAACCGGTTGCGCAGACGGGTGGCAAGCTTCGTCATCCGGTTGTACATGCGCGGATGCGTGCAGCACCAGGCCCAGATTTTCCAGATCAACGCTTCCAGTGACTTGCGTCCGCTACCTGCACCGGGAACAACCGGTCTGCTGTTCTGGCTCTGCCGGTTTTTGCGCACACTCTCCCAGCGCAGCCGGTTGATGATTGCGGGAATCGGGATACGAACCGGACAAACTTCAGCGCATGCGCCGCAGAGTGTCGATGCCTGGGGCAATTCACCGGCGGCGGCATCGAGTCCCTGTTTTTGCGGTTCGAGAATCGCACCGATCGGGCCCGGAATCACGGTTCCATAGGCATGTCCACCGATCTGACGGTATACGGGGCAATGATTGATGCATGCGCCGCAGCGGATGCAATGCAGCGTTTCCAGCAGCTCAGGATCGCCGGCAATACGCGAACGGCCGTTGTCCAGCAGAATCAGGTGCACCTCATCCGGGCCGTCCTTGTCACCCGGCCTGCGCGGACTGTTGATCATGTTGACGTAAGCGGTTACCGGCTGACCGGTGGCGGAACGGGTCAGCAGATTGAGCAGCGGCGGCAAATCCTCGAGGCGCGCGATCACTTTTTCGATACCGGTGACCGCGATATGCACTGGCGGCAGCGTGGAACACATGCGTCCGTTGCCTTCGTTTTCAACCAGACATAGGGTGCCGGTTTCCGCAACCATGAAATTCACGCCGGTCAATCCAACGGGCGCACTACGAAATTTGTCGCGCATAAAATGCCTGACGCTTTGCGCCAGTGTCTCGATATCCTCGCTATAGGGCAATCCGGGAAAATGCCTGTGTATCAGGTGCGCGACTTCCCTGCGGTTTTTGTGAATCGCCGGCACGATGATATGCGCCGGCTTTTCACCGGCCAATTGCACAATAAACTCACCCAGGTCAGTTTCCAGACAGCCGATGCCGTGCGATTGCAGAAATGTGTTGACGCCCATTTCTTCAGAAACCATTGACTTGCCTTTGACCAGAAACGTCGCGCGATGCCGCTGCATGATGTCGAGCACGATCTGATTCGCCTGTAGCGTCGTCTCGGCCCAATGCACCTGTATCCCGTTGCGCTGCGCCTTGCTTTCGAATTGCTGCAGAAGATCCGGTAACCGGCGGATGGCATCGGCGCGTATCGCTTCACATCGATTGCGTAACCGTTCAAACGCGGCATCATTGCCCAGTGCGCCTTGCCGGTGCGCCCTGAGCCGGTCGACCACCGTTTTGAGATGCGTCTGCACCGCATCCCGTTTCAGTGCATGGGCAACATTGCTGCGAAATTCCGTGCTCATCGCTATCCCATTCCTAATTTTTTGTTCTTTCCCAGAGCAATTCCGCAATATGCCGCCCTGGCATGACCTGATCCTGTTTCTCCATAACGCCGCCAATATTCATCAGACAACCGCAGTCTTGGCTGACCAGCCGCTGCGCGTCCGTGGCGCGCACGGCAGCGGCTTTTTCCAGCGCCATGGCGGCGGAAATTTCCGGCTGCTTGACGGCGAATGTGCCGCCAAACCCGCAGCATTCTGCGCTGTTTTCCGGTTCCAGTATCGCGACGTTATGCAATTGCCGCAACAAAGTATGCAGTTTGTCTCCCACGCCCAATTCGCGACGCGCCGAGCATGAGGTGTGCACAACCACGCTGATCGGGTCGCCCAGATCTATCAGGCGGATGTCAAGCACGTCCACCAGAAATGCCGTCAACTCATAAACCCGCCCGGCCACATTCAGCGCGGTGGCTTCATCGGATTGATCGCGAAACAATGCCGGATAATGCATTTTCATCATCCCGGCGCAGGAGGCCGAAGGAATGACGAGCGGAATCGGCTGAGGAAACAATGCAAGCTGTGCCCGCGCCACAGCAAGCGCTTCGTCACGATAGCCCGAGTTCCAGGCCGGTTGCCCGCAGCAGGTCTGGCTTTGCGGATAAATAACCGACACTCCCTCGCGCCGCAACAACTCGATCGCGCTGATTCCAGCCTGCGGATAAAACAGATCAATCAGGCAAGTGCCGTAAAAATACACTGCCTGCGGTTTTTCTGATACAACACGGTTATTCACGTTCAGGTATTCTCCCGGGATTTGAAATCATGCACCCGATTCTTTATCCATTTCTGGCTTTTCTGCCACTGCTGCTCGCCGCGCTGTTGCTGGCCGGTTTCAACTGGCCGGCGCGGCGCGCAATGCCGTTGGTATTTGCCATGACAACGGTTATTGCGCTGTATGTCTGGCAAATGCCGTTCAACCGGGTGCTCGCATCGATACTGCAAGGTTTGGTTTTAACCGGCGCCATTTTATGGATTATTTTTGGCGCAATCCTGTTGCTCAATACGCTCAAGCATTCCGGCGCGATCAGCGTAATCCGCGGCAGTTTCGCCGAAATCAGTCCGGATCGTCGCGTGCAGGTAATTATCGTAGCATGGTTATTCGGTTGTTTCATCGAAGGCGCTTCGGGTTTCGGCACGCCCGCGGCGATCGTCGCCCCGCTGTTGGTCGCGTTGGGCTTCCCGGCGATGGCGGCGGTCATGGCCGGAATGCTGGTGCAATCCACGCCGGTGTCGTTCGGCGCCGTCGGCACACCCATCGTTGTGGGCGTTACCGGCGGACTGGATTACGAAGGCATCACCGGACAACTCATTGCCGAAGGCGCCAGCTGGGATGTGTTTTACCGCTTGATTACCAGCGAAGTCGCCATCATCCATGCGCTTGCCGGGATTTTTATGCCGTTGCTGATCTGCATGATGCTGACCCGCTTTTTCGGCAAAAACAGATCATGGACGGAAGGTTTGGCGATTCTGCCTTTCGCGCTTTTTGCCGGAGCTGCGTTTGTGGTGCCCTATGCACTGGCAGGCATATTTCTGGGCCCGGAATTTCCCTCGATTATCGGTGCTTTAACCGGACTCGCCATTGTTGTACCGGCGGCGCGCTTTGGCTTTCTGATACCCCGGCGGCGCTGGGATTTTTCACCGCCTGAAAACTGGCCTGCCGAATGGATGGGCAGTATTGAGATCAAACTGGAAAAATGTGCGGCCAGACCGGCGGTTTCTATTGCACTGGCCTGGCTGCCGTACGCCCTGCTGGCGCTGGTGCTGGTCATATCGCGGATCAACAGCGACATCAAACATTTTCTGGGCCAACATCTGGCATTCAACTGGAATACGATACTGGGCGAGGACGGCATTTCCGGCGGCATTCAGTTTCTGTACCTGCCGGGCGGCATCATGGTGCTGACCGCGCTGGTCACGGTTCTGCTACATCGCATGGCATACCGCGAGCTGCGCGCAGCCGCCCGGGAATCACTGCATACTTTGCTGAGCGCCGGTTTTGTCTTGATTTTCACGATACCCATGGTGCGCATCCTGATCAATTCGGGCGTCAATGCTGCGGATATCCCCGCCATGCCGCAAGTCATGGCGCAATGGGTTGCCGATACTTTCGGTACGGTTTATCCTTTTTTTGCTCCCGCGGTTGGCGCGCTGGGGGCATTCATCGCCGGTTCAAACACGGTCTCCAATCTCATGCTGGCGCAATTCCAGTTTGACACCGCGCAACTGGTCGGCGTATCGGGCGCATGGCTGATTGCCGCACAGGCCGCCGGTGCAGCGGCGGGGAATATGATCGCTATACACAATATTGTCGCCGCATCCGCCACCGTCGGGCTGTCAGGACAGGAAGGAAAAGTCATTCGCATGACGATTCTGCCGACGCTGTATTACCTGGTTGCTACAGGTGTTATCACGCTCGTAGCCATTCATGTGCTGGGTATCGCCGACCCCTTGATGCAGGATATTTCATAATGTAATGGTGCAGCATTACGACACAAACCGATTGCGCAGCCATTGCTCCAGCCGATGCGTTGCGGTGACATCGTCACGGTTATAGCGCAACAGCGCGGATTTCAGCCGTTGCCTCTCAGCCGGATCGGTTTCGGCCAGAAAACGATTAAACTGCACAATCGACCACTGTGAGCCGGAAGTTTCATCTTCCCACTGGAAATTGACCAATTGCGGATGCTTGCAAATATCTTTCAGACCATAACCCTGCAGCGGCAATACAAGATTGTCCTGCACCACTTTTTGCAGATCAAACATCGGACCATGGCTGTCGCCATGTGTTTTGCCGAGCAGCCATTGCACGGTGGACTGTTCGGTCATGTTATAACGCTGCGCATACTGCTTTATCACGGCTTTTTCATGATTGGAATAATGCGCCAGAATAACCGGTGAAAAGGCATTGCGATAACGCTCAATCTTTTGCAGAAACGCCAGCCAGCCAGCATAGTCCTCGTTCTCATGATCGGTCCAGACATAATCAAAGTCAGCATGCGTATAAGGCGGCGCAAGCAGGCCCCAGAGATAAACATGCCGCTCACGCGTTCCAGTGAGCGGATTATCCTCGATATCAAAGTGTATCCAGTGACCCGCCGGTAATTCGACGGCATTCAACTGAATCACCTGATTCTGTAAATGCGCCTGTGCCTGCGCCACAGCGCGCTGTTTCCGCTTGATGCCGGATAAATGCGGCACATCCGGCAGCGCTCCGGGGTCGTACGCGGCAAGTTGTGATATGGTGCGTATGCCTGACATGGCGAGATGCTCCGCCGAACGGCCATGCACGCCGTGCAACAGCGAAATATCTTCCCGACTGGCGAAAAGCGGCTGGCAGTGTGCAAAATAAGGACAAACACGGCATTTGCTGTGACTATATCGCACCTCCGGCTGCTCCGGCTGTCGGCGCAGTTGTTGCATATCCGTCAAAAACGCATCGACCTGCGCATCAATTTCATCGCCGATTACGGCCGTACGATTGTCGCCCAGAAACACAATCACCGGCAAATCGGTTGCCAGCAGCCGGCGATATAATCCCAGCTGTATCTGCAACCCTCTTTTATTTTCACTTTGCGTTAGCTTGGCATCCGCGGGTTGATACCGGCCGCTCTCATGGCGGATCAGAAAATCCGGAAAACCGACAAGCCCTACATCCGGATTCATCAAACGCGCCTGATAGATGACCGGTACGCCCTGCTGCATGAGTATCGTTGTGTGCTCAAACGAATCGGCATGATGTACGTCATATTCGTTCTGCAATTGCTTCAATATGCGGCGTTCATGGCGCAGTCCGGCGTCAGACAGCAGGCGGGCAAATGCATCCGCCTCAAAATCGGCGGTCTGATGCATATCCAGCCACGCGCGACGGCGACAGGATGCCCAGGATGCAGCGTCACTTGGTTTGATCAGGCGAACACCATGCGCATTGTGTGTCATAGATCATATTGACTGTGAATTGAAACTGTGCGGGATGAATAGATAGTTAGACTGTAGAATAACGATCATGATCATCATGATTCAGAACCATTTCAGCGATCCGGAAAAACTGCAATTTTAGCAGCATATAACGAGAAACAATGCGCTACCGGAATCGCATCTGCCATCCACCTGTTCAGAGCAGAAGGCATGCCAGAGGTGTTAAACCGATCACGCGTCTAAATTCAGTTTTTATTACCGTTCGCGTACTGGTATAATGGGCGGTCTTGATGCAGGTGTGCATCGAAAAATTAATGGCGGGCCTCCCCGCATTGCACGGTAGTGAACCTGGTCAGGTCCGGAAGGAAGCAGCCACAGCTACTTTCTGCAAGTGCCGGGGGTTCGGCTCGCCACCTCCAATACTACTGACGGATACTGAAAAAATCATCACCAGTTCCGGTATCGCGTGATTCACTGATTAACTGACAATACTTCTTCAGCGCCTCATTTTTTAGAAACGTGTCCCCATCACAAGTTCTTGCACGCAAGTGGCGGCCCAGAACATTTTCCGGATTGACCGGACAGACGCATGTCGTCAAGGCCCTAACCAATGCACTGGAACAAAACCGCCTGCATCATGCCTATCTTTTCACCGGCACACGCGGTGTAGGAAAAACCACCGTTGCACGCATTTTTGCCAAAGCATTGAATTGCGAAAAAGGCATTACCGCGACACCTTGCGGTAGCTGTGCGGCGTGCACGGAAATTGACCGCGGTCATTTTGCCGATTTGATCGAACTGGATGCGGCATCCAACACGCAAGTCGATCATATGCGCGATTTACTGGAAAGCGCGCTTTACGCGCCTGCCAGTGCACGTTTCAAAGTTTACATCATCGATGAAGTGCACATGCTGTCCAAATCGGCATTCAATGCGATGCTGAAGACGCTGGAAGAACCCCCCGAACATGTCAAATTCATCCTGGCCACCACCGATCCGCTGAAAGTCCCGGTTACCGTACTCTCCCGCTGCTTGCAGTTCAATCTCAAATTGATCCCAGCAACACTGATCGCCGAATATCTGCAAACCCTGTTGATCCAGGAAAACATCGCATCCGATACAGCCGCACTGGAACTGATCGCCCGCGCAGCCCAGGGCAGCATGCGTGACGCGTTGAGCATTCTGGATCAGGCGATCGCGTTTGGCGAAGGTCGCGTCATCGAAGCGACAGTACGCGAAATGCTGGGCGTCATTGATCACCGTTATCTTTATGAACTGCTTGACGCACTGCTTGCACAAGACGGCAAGCGACTGTTATCCATCGCCGCTGACATGGAAGCACAGTGTCTTTCGTTTGATACCGCCTTACAGGATCTCGCCACCATTTTCCACCGCATCTCACTGGCTCAGACCATACCGGATGCAGTAACGGAAGACACACCCGAATATCTCAGCATTCGTACACTGGCGGAGGCATTTTCACCCGATGACACCCAATTGTTTTATCAGATTGCCCTGCATGGCCGCGGCGATCTGTATCTGGCGCCGGATGAATACACCGGCTTTACCATGACGCTCATCCGCATGCTGACCTTTATGCCGGATGAACTCCCGCTAGCGGATTCATCAATGCAACAGCAAAGCGTGTCTTCACCCATCCGGCGCAACAGCACGCTATCAGCCGGAGCGAACGTATCCCGCAAGCTGGAAACAACGCCACAAAAACCCGATGCAAATCAAACGGGGAACGCCGGAACAGCCGCACCGCCATCGCACAGCTGGCCGGAACTGGTCAAGCAGTTGAAACTGATCGGTATGGCCAAAATGCTTGCGCATCACAGCGAAGCAAAATGCATGACCGACAGTATGATTGAACTGCTGACACCCGAAGCGCATAAACACCTGCTCGACAAGAAATATCAAAACGCGATTCAGACTGCGGTCGATACTTATTTCGGCAAACCGGTTAAACTCAGCTTCTCGATCGGCAGCCTTACTGGCATGACGCCGGTTACGCTACAGCAGCTCGAGAACGCAAAAAAGCAGGCCAATGCAATCGCAGCCATTGAAAAAGATCCGATCGTGCAGGATCTGGTAGACAGTTTTGACGCAAAAATCATAGAATCTTCTATTAAACCCATACCCATTCAAGGAGAAAAAACATGAAAGCCAATATTGCCAATATGATGAAACAGGCGCAGCAGGTACAGGAGAATATGCGGTTAATGCAGGAAAAACTGGCCACGATTGAAGTGGAAGGCCAGTCGGGCGCCGGCATGGTTAAAGTGATCATGACCTGCCGTCATGATGTCAAAAGCGTGAAAATCGACGACAGCCTGGTTGGCGACGGCGATGACAAGGAAATGCTGGAAGATTTAATCGCAGCCGCATTTAACGACGCAGTCCGCCGTGTCGAATCGACCACACAGGAAAAAATGGCTGAACTGACCGGCGGACTGGGATTGCCGCCAGGCATTAAACTACCCTTCTGACGCTGACAGGCCGTTGAATAACGGCCTGCAAAACTACACTGCCTGTTATTTATATGCCCGCAAACAAAACCTACAAACCGGTCAGAAAAAAAATGCCGCTGCGCGTACCGCTTACTGCCGAGCAGGACGCCGCCCCGGCTGATGTAACGTACAAACTGCAAAAACTGCTGGCGCAAAAAGGACTGGGTTCCAGACGCGAAATGGAAGCATTGATCGCTTCCGGCGGTGTCAGCATCAACGGCAGAACGGCCGTTCTGGGCGCCCGCGTCAGCGCACAGGACCGGGTTCAGATCGGCAAACGCGTCATCCGCTTTGACTTTGCCGACCGCCTGCCGCAGGTATTGCTATACCACAAACCGGAAGGTGAAATCGTCAGCCGCAGCGATCCGGAAGGCCGTCCAACCGTGTTTGACAAACTGCCTCATTTAAAGTCTTCCAAGTGGATAGCCATTGGACGACTGGATTTCAATACCAGTGGCTTACTGGTTTTCACCACCGACGGATCACTGGCTAACCGTCTGATGCACCCGCGTTTCGAAATGGAACGCGAATATGCGGTGCGCATTATCGGCGAACTCACTGCGGAACAAATCACGCAGTTAACCACCGGCATTCAGCTTAACGATGGCATGGCGTCATTCGATCTGCTCATCGAAGAAGGCGGTGAAGGCATCAATCACTGGTATCGCGTTGTGCTGAGAGAAGGCAGGAATCGCGAAGTCCGGCGCATGTTTGAAGCTATTGGCGTAACAGTCAGCCGTCTGATGCGTGTACGCTTTGGCCCGATCAATCTGCCGCCGCGCATCAAACGCGGCCAATGGATGGAGCTGAATGAAAAAGAGACCCGGCGTATGCTCGCTTTGCTGGCCAGGAGGCAATCCGGAAACAGTGATCGTAGCGAGGGCGAGACGGATTGACAGGCTGTTAACAGGATCTTCAGCCGGATTTTTCAGCCATACGCCCCTCAGCCGGGAAGCTGATCACGGCGCAATAGAAACACAAATTCATCGCCCGCGCTCGTTTCCAGCCAGGTAAACGGCGTTTGCGGATATTCACGCAGCACGGCATCGCGGTTATGACCGATTTCAACGACAAGTAAACCTTGATCAGTCAAATGCGCGGCGGCGCCAGCCAGAATTTTCCGTGTTGCCTCCAGTCCGTCGGCGCCGCTGGCCAACGCGTTCACCGGTTCATGGCGATATTCTTCGGGCAACTCCGCCATCGACTCCGCGTTGACATAGGGCGGATTGCTGATAATCAGATCGTAACGTCTGCCTGCCAGTCCGGCAAACAAATCCGACTGCATCAGGCGCACCCGTTCCTGTAACTGATAATCCGCAATATTTCGGCTGGCAACCGCCAGTGCATCAGTGGATATATCGACGGCGTCAATTTCAGCCTGTTCGAATGCATGCGCCAATACTATTGCAAGGCACCCGGAGCCGGTACATAAATCCAGCACGGCATGAATTTCCGCGGCGTCTGTAATCCATGGCTCCAGCCGGTTTTGCAGCAGTTCGGCAATAAATGACCGTGGGATGATCACTCGCTGATCAACATAAAACGAATAACTGCCAAGCCAGGCTTCATGCGTCAAATAGGCCGCCGGTAGCCTTTCGGTAACGCGGCGCTCCAGGATATCGAGCACCTGACTTACTTCCGTGCTGGTCAGGCGGGCATCCAGGAAAGGCTCCAGATGATCGAGCGGCAAATGCAGCGTATGCAGAATAAGATACGCCGCTTCGTCGTAAGCGGTATCCGATCCATGTCCAAAAACAAGCCCGGCCTGATTGAACTGACTGACCGCGAAACGCAGCAGATCGCGCAGTGTGTGTAAATGATTTTTTGCCTGATTAAACATGCGTTATGATGGAATGCCTATGCAATAAAAAGTAAAATCAGCATACCCGAAAGCAGTCAATCTTATCAATGACAAACAGCGATAAAGACAAACAATTTATGCGCGCAGCGCTTGAACAGGCCACCATCGCCGAGACACTGGGCGAAGTGCCGGTGGGTGCGGTAATTGTTCGCAATGACACGATTGTCGGTCGCGGTTATAACCGCCCTATTTCATCGCAGGATCCAACCGCGCATGCCGAAGTTATGGCGCTGCGTGATGCAGGACGGCTTCTGCGGAATTACCGCCTGCTCAATTGCACGCTTTATGTCACGCTGGAGCCTTGCCTTATGTGCATCGGCGCATTGTTTCATGCACGCGTAGAGCGTCTGGTTTACGCCGCGCCCGATCCCAAAACCGGGGTTTGTGGCAGCGTCATCAATTTGCCTGGTAACACGCAATTGAATCATCATTTGCAAGTGCACAACGGTGTTCTTGCCGAAGAAGCCAGCTGGCAGCTCAAACGTTTTTTTGCCGAGCGGAGAAAACGGCAGAAAATAAACAGAATCCCCAACTCACTCAACGATGGGTGTGCTTTATTATGAAAATAAACATCACCATTTCGGATCAACGGCTTACGTTAATTGACGACGACGGCGCAATACTTAAACAGTGCCTGATTTCTTCGGCAAGAAACGGCACAGGCCAGCAACAAGGCAGCTTCCGTACGCCGCTTGGCAGGCACATCATTCGCGCAAAAATCGGCGCCGGACAGCCTGTTAATACAGTTTTTATCCGCCGCCGTCCCACCGGCGAAATCTATACACCAGAACTGGGTAGACAGTTTCCCAAACGGGACTGGATACTGACACGCATTCTATGGTTATCCGGGTGCGAACCCGGCTACAACCGGCTTGGCCCGGTTGACACTATGCGGCGGTATATCTATATTCATGGCACACCGGACAGCGTGGAAATGGGGAAACCCGGTTCCATTGGTTGCATTCGTGTCGCCAACCATGATTTACTGACGCTTTTCGAGAAAGTGCCTGTTGGCACCGAAGTCGATATTTCCAGTTAACAGGTTGTTGAATTACCCGGTTAGTACCGTTCGCCACATCGCATTGCATGCTTCGGATCATCCATACTAGAGCGCTTTTATAAACGAAAGCGAATCGTTGAACCCGGCTAAGGAAGACTAAACCATGAATCAAACTTGCTTTCCGCGCATTACTTCAAAAGGTTTGCAGCGCGTCTGGTTGGCGTTTTTTTTGACTTGTCTTGCTTTTTCCGCGCTGGCTGCTGAAGAATGGATTTATACCGTCAAACCGGGTGATAACCTGTGGAATATAACCGAGCGTCATCTCACCGACATTCACTATGTCAGACGCCTGCAACAGCTGAATCAAATCAACAACCCCTATGTTATCCCACCTGGAACCCGGCTCCGTATTCCTGTCGCCTGGACAAAGATAACAAAAGATGTTCAAGCCCGGGTGATCAACGTGCACGGCAGTGTCCGCATCACACACCCTGACCAGACTGTTCTGCCCGCAACGAATGGCATGCTGCTCACGGCTGGGGACAGCATTCAATGCGCGAACGATTCTTTTATTACCGTTGAATTTGCCGATCAATCCCGTATGCGCGTGCAGGGCAACAGTAGCGTACGGCTGGACACGCTAAAAATATTTGGCGACTATGGCCTGGTGGACACGCTGATTCGGCTGGAAGCAGGGCGTACGGAAAATTCAGTGCCTGAGGAATCAACAGGCACTCGCTTCCGGATTCAGACGCCTTCTGCCATAAGTTCCGTCAGAGGCACCGACTTTCGTGTCGGTACGCTTGACTCACATTCGGCCACTGTCAACGAGGTGTTAAAAGGCGTTGTCGAAGTCAACGCGGTTTCAGAAAACATCACCTTGACAGGCGGCTTTGGCACTGTCACATCAATCGGCGCATCGCCAGCGTCGCCCGTAAAGTTGCTACAGGCGCCGGATTTGACTGGGACCAGTCGTTATTATGAAAGCCTTCCTCTTGTTATCCATCCAGCACCACTGGAAGGCGCACAGGCGTATCGCGCGCAAATCGCCATTGATTCCGAATTCAATAGCCTCTGGTCGGAATTTGTTACCACGGCGCTGCCTTTTCGCGACGGCAGCATCCCCGATGGACATTACTGGCTCAGAATCCGCGGCATAGACGGCTCCGGAATCGAAGGCTATGACGCGGCCATCCCCTTTGGACTCAATGCGCATCCGGAACCGCCTTTTGTCATTGCACCGCTCCCCAACGGAATGACTGCCGCCGAAAACCAGGAATTCAGCTGGGCGCTGCAATCGGAAGCTTCGCATTATGCCGTCATGATCAGTCAGGCAGCCGATTTTTCCAGCGTGATTTATTTTAATCCCGAGGTTAAAGGCAACAGCATAACCTTGCCTGATACACTGGCCCCAGGGCATTATTTCTGGCGGATTTTTTCAGTTTCCGCTCATGAAGGCGCAGGACCCTTCAGCGATACCATGCCTTTCAGAGTGCCCTACCCCGGCCCGCTGCTGGAAGACACGGAAATCAATAACGACGAATTGATTTTCGCGTGGCGCGCCCCCGCCGAGGGGCAGCATTTTCATTTTCAGTTTGCGCAGGATGCGGCTTTCACTCAAATTCTTCATGATGAAATCACCACAGCAGCACGGGTTACTGTTGCCAAGCCCGGCGGTGGCACCTACTACCTACGCACCAAAACAATCGAGGCCGATGGATTCCAGGGACCCTGGGGATCGGCGCAGGTGATTGAGGTTCCCCGCGACATACCTTACTGGTTACTCATGCTGATGCTGCTGCCATTGCTTGTTCTCATATGATTTATCTGAAACATCTGCGACGGCAATACGATACTTTCATGTTACGCATCCTGGCGCTGCTGGCAATTATTGCGATCATCAGCTACACGGAAATTATGGAGCGCATCGATTTTGTCATTTATGATGTCATGAACACGCTCCAATTACCCGCGGAGGAAGCGGATCTCATCATTGTCGCCATTGACGATGCAAGCATCCGGGAACTTGGTGGCTGGCCCTGGTCCAGAGGCGTGCATGCCGAATTGATCAATCGTCTGGCAGCTATTGGCAATCAAACGACAGCGTTTGATCTGTTGTTTTCCGAGCTGCAAGTCAGTGATCCTCACGCTGATCAACTGTTATCCGAAGCGATTGCCGCGCATGGCCGTATCATTTTTCCGGTTGCGCCAGCACCAACCGCCGAATCCGATTTTTTGACGCTGGCCATGCCACACCCGCTGTTCAGTCGTCACGCCGCGCTGGCGCACACCGACATCGAACTCGACAACGATGCGGTTGCACGGCGCGTTTTTCTGCACGCGGGCATCAACATGCCTGTGTGGCCCGCGCTGGGACTGCTTCTGGCGGCGGAAAAAATATCTCCGGCTAAAGCCCACTTCCCTGATCAGGAACACAAGGCGGAAACACCTGTCCCGCCCCATCAAGGCAGATTCTGGACGCGCGCCGATGAAGTGCTCATCCCGTTTACCGGCAAACCCGGAAGCTTTCCGCAAGTCAGTTACGCCCGCGTTCTATTTGATGATGACGTGCTGGCCGGCCTCAGCGGCAAGGCAATCCTCATCGGAATGACCGCAACCGGAATGGGAACGCGTTTCGCGACACCGGCATCATTGATAAACAGACAGCCGATGACCGGTGTTGAGTGGCATGCGAACGTTTATTCGATGATTCAGCACAACCGCATGATTCACCCCGCTTCCACTGCGGTAACAATCCTGATTACGCTGTCATGGATCATGCTGATTCTGATTGTCACCGGCGCTCTAAAAAAGAATTTCACTATCCCGCTGCTGCTGGCATTGCTGCTGTTCACACTTATTCTGGCTTATCTGTCACTGCATTTAACACGCCTCTGGGTACCCCCGGGAGCCGCTCTGTTCGGCGTTATCGCCAGTTATCCCTTGTGGAACTGGTATCGTATCAATCAATTTCTCCGTTCATTTTTAATCAACAAGATACAGTCAACCACCGCGCTCGAAACCATCGGCGACGGTGTCATTATTACTGATGCCAGTGATCATGTGATTTATATCAACCGCGGAGGTGAAAATATTCTGCGGACACAACTCAATCAAGTTACCGGCAAGCTGTTGCGCCAGATTGTCAATATTGAACCTGCACCAGATTACACTCCGGCGGATCAGATTTCCTGTGTTAGTCCGGAGCCCGGTCTGGATGCCCCCGGAACACTGGAATGTCAGATCAGGACAGCATTCAACGATCGCCGCAATGTTCGCATCACCCGTAATCAGCTGCGCGATGAAAAGCATGTTTTAATCGGATCGGTCATATCAATGACCGATATTACCGACACCGTCAAGCTGGCGCAGCGTGTCGCCTTTCAAGAAGAATATGATGCGCTGACCAAACTGCCGAACCGCGCAAAATTATTATCCCGTTTCGATCAACTGATCAAATCGGTTCAAGGTACGGAAAAAACCATTACCGTATTTTTTGTTACATTGGATAATTTTAAAAAAATCAATGACGCCATGGGCCATCAGGCTGGAGACAAGCTGCTACGCATCGTTGCATGGCGCCTGAACCGAATTGTCGCACAACAAGGCATGATTGCGCGCTGGGGCGGAGATGAATTCATTATGCTTCTTGACCATTTAAGCAGCAGCCAATCGGTTGCTGAAATCGCACAAAAAATACTGCGTGTCATAGAGCAATACTTTGAAATTGATGGCATGCGAATTTTTCTCTCGGCAAGTATCGGCATCAGTTTCTATCCGCAGGATGGCCTTTCCAGCGACCTGGTACTGGAAAAAGCAGGCACTGCGATGTACCAGGCAAAACGCGAAGGTGGCAATCGTTTTGATTTGTATTCACCGCAGTCTTCCGTCATCTGGACACGGGACCGACTCGAATTGGAAAAAGATCTGCGCACAGCGATCGAATGCAATGAATTGCAGGTTTTTTTTCAGCCGATCACCAATGTGGTATCGGAAAATATCACGCATATCGAGGCACTGGTTCGCTGGCAGCACCCTGAGCGCGGTTTTTTGCCACCGAGTGAATTCGTGCCGCTGGCGGAGAATATCGGGCTCATCGGACAACTTGGAGAGCGCGTGCTGTCGATTTCCTGCCTGTTCACCAACCAACTGTTGCAGGCAGGCTATCCGGTAAAAGTATCCGTCAACGTCAACCCACGGCAACTCACTAATCCGGAGTTTCTGGAAACGGTTTTTAAAATACTGCGGGAAACCGGATTACCTTCATCCGCGTTGATGCTCGAAATTACCGAAAGCGCGCTTGTCAACAATACCGAGCGCGCCAGTGACATTCTGGCGCAAATCAAGGCCGTTGGCATCCTGATTGCACTGGATGATTTCGGTACCGGCTATTCATCGCTTACTTTGCTGCGTGAATTGCCAATCGACATCCTGAAGATTGATAAATCCTTCATTCGCACACTGGATCAAAATCAGAACGATCAGAAAATTGTTCAGGCTATTATCGGTCTGGGTGCGAACCTGGGGCTGACCGTTGTCGCGGAAGGCGTGGAAACCGAGCAGCAATCCCAGATGCTGTTGCAGCATCAGTGCCGGTATCAGCAAGGCTATTTCTTCAGCCGTCCAGTCCCGTATCCCACACTTCTGGAATTGATCACCAAAAAAATGACTGCCGGAAAACAACTGGAAGCCGGTTGAGAAGTGTCAATACGGTGATTGCTGTTGCCTGAAAAACCGGCTGCCTGCTCTGCTGGCACAAACTAAAATCGCAGACCCGATTCATCCATGCAAAGTGCCTGCAATCAATCTTTTTGCCGGGAACTGAATGCAGAATTCGCTACCTTTTCCTATCGTGCTGGTTATTTTCAGGCGCGCCTGATGGCGGTTGAGCACATGTTTCACAATCGCCAGCCCGAGTCCGGTGCCGCCGGTATCTCTGGAACGGCTGTTATCCACGCGATAAAACCGTTCGGTGAGCCGCGGAATATGCGCCTGTTCTATGCCAACGCCGGTATCACGGACATAAAACAGGCCCTTGCCATGCCTGACTTTCCAGCAGATATGAATTTCGCCGCCTTCAGGCGTATAGCGAACCGCATTGCCGATCAGGTTTCCCATTGCGCTGCGCAATTCCTCCCGGCTACCGAGGATCTGGTTTTCGCTGGCTATATCTAAATGGATTTTGTGCTTTCCGGCGCTCAGTGACTCAGCTTCACGATACAGTTCCCGCAGCAGCGATGGCATATCCACAGTACTTTCATGCAGCTTGTTCAACGCATTTTCCAGGCGTGACAGCGTCAGCAGATCCTCAACCAGGCATTGCATGCGCGCCGTCTGTTCCTGCATTGCCGTCAGGGCAAGCCGCTGCAATTCCGAATCAATGCCGTCTTCAGCAGCGAGCATTTCAAGATATCCGCTCACGACCGTCAATGGCGTGCGTAATTCATGTGAAATATTGGCGATAAAATCGCGGCGCATGGTTTCAATGCGTTCATAACTGGTCACATCGCGGCTGATCAACAGCCGCTGGTTCTTGCCGTAAGGCACCAGCTGAATCAAAAGCGTCAAACGATGATGGCGCATTTGTTTCAGCATCAATGGCTTGTTGAATTTACGTGCTGCGAGATACTCGACGAACGACTGTTGCCGCACCATATTGGTGATCTGTTGTCCTTGATCGAGTTCAAGATTGATGCCCAGATGTTTTTCCGCAACCGGATCGCACCATTGGATATGATCCGTTTCATCCAGAATAACCATGCCATCAGGCATCGCAGCCGTTACATTCTGCAGCTGCTTCAATTCAAGATCCATGAGTTGCTGACTCTTGTTCTGCGAGCGGACATACCGCGCCAGATGGGCAAAGACAGCATCCCAAGCGCCAGAGCCCGCCGGGATACTCGTCGAAGTATGATCCGAAATCAGCAGCCATTCCTCCAGCGCAATCAAATGGCGTGTATGGTGGATAACCAGAATCAGCAGAACAACACTCAAGAAGAACCAGCCATAAACCGCGCCACTGATCATTCCGGTCAGTAACGCAACGATTGCGGCAGCTAAAACTAATCCAAGACGCCGAAAAATATCAGACACATGCAGTACCTTATAAAAATCCGGACAGCAGAATCCGGACTAACCGCCAAATCTTTTCAGAATAGCCCTGAAAACTGATTGAATCCAAAACACTTGTTTTCACAGCATATCCAATGTTGAATCGGCATGCGCGGAGAAACGATATCCGGCTCCGCGCACGGTCTGGATCAGCGTTTCCTTACCAACTGCTTCCAGTGCCTTGCGCAGACGCCGGATATGCACATCGACTGTTCTCTCTTCCACGAAAACGTGATCGCCCCACACCCGGTCAAGCAATTGTGCGCGGGAATAAACGCGGTCGGCATGCGTCATGAGAAAATGCAGCAGACGGTATTCTGTCGGGCCGAGCGTGACTTCATTGTCGCCCGCAGTGACGCGATGATTCACAGGATCGAATACAAGACCGTCAACAGCCACCGTTTCATCCAATGCTTCCGGCGCACGCCTGCGGAGCACCGCTTTGATTCGCGCAATCAATTCACGCGGCGAAAAAGGCTTCGTCACGTAATCGTCAGCACCGATTTCAAGGCCGCTCACTTTATCGTTTTCATCCGTGCGCGCAGTCAACATGATAATCGGTATCCGCTGTGTGCGCGAATTCCTGCGCAACATGCGCGCAAATTCAATACCGCTCATTTTCGGCAGCATCCAGTCAAGCAGAATCAGGTCCGGCAGTGCTTCATTGATCTGAATCATCGCTTCTTCGGCGTCACGTGCATACACGGGTTTATAACCCGCCTGTATAATAGTGAGCGCAATCATTTGCTGAATAGCAGGTTCGTCTTCCACGATGATGATTCTTGCCGTCATAGCTTTCACATTCCGGTTGTTATTGCCATTTCATGCGTAAATTTGCAAACTTCACCGCGATGCACTACGCTTGATCCTTGGCAGTATTTTTTCAACTCACATAGTTATTATTTGCATTCAATTCATGACCGGTTTAACTAAAAACACTCCTGTTCCGAAAGAAATCAAGCTGCACAAACAATCCCGCGTACTCGACATCACGTTCTCCGATGGAAAAACCTTCCATTTTCCCTGCGAATTCCTGCGCGTTTACTCGCCTTCCGCGGAAGTCAGCGGTCATGGCATGGGGCAGGAAATTCTGCAAACCGGAAAAAAAATGGTCAATATACTGAAAATCGAGCCGGTAGGCCATTATGCAATACAACCGCATTTCAGTGATGGGCACAACACCGGTATTTATTCGTGGGACTTGCTCTACAAATATGGAACCAATCAGGATAAAATGTGGCAAAACTATTTGCAACGATTAGCGGAAGCCGATGCCAGCCGGGAATCAGACTCCGGTTTGCCGGCAAATACACAAACCTGTCAAAACGATAAAACTTGCTGTTGACTGTAGCTCGCCGGTTTCAATGTGTCAAACCCATGACCGGAAATTCTAACATTCTTTAAGAAACTATGACCAAAACCACGCATTTCGGTTTCAAAACGGTAGCCGAAGAAGAAAAAGCGGGTAAGGTTGCCGATGTTTTTCATTCGGTCGCCGAACGCTACAATCTGATGAACGATTTGATGTCCGCCGGTTTGCACCGGATATGGAAGCGTTTTGCCATTGATGTCAGTGGTGTCAAACCCGGTGATAAAGTCCTCGACATCGCAGGCGGCACAGGCGATCTGAGCGCGCTTTTTTTAAAACAGGTCGGCCAAACCGGGGAAGTATGGTTGACAGATATCAACAATTCCATGCTCTCAATCGGTCGCGACCGGCTGATCGATGAAGGCACACCCACGCCAGCCGCGCAGTGCGATGCGGAAAAACTGCCCTTTCCGGATAATTATTTCAATTGCGTCAGCGTCGCATTTGGTCTGCGCAACATGACGCATAAAGCAGCCGCGCTTAAGGAAATGCTGCGCGTGATCAAACCGGGCGGCACGGTCATTGTGCTGGAGTTTTCCAAAGTCTGGGAACCATTGCGACCTGCATACGATGCCTATTCCTTTAAAATTTTACCGTTCATGGGCAAAATGTTTGCCAACGATGCGGACAGTTACCGTTATCTGGCGGAGTCCATCCGCATGCACCCTTCTCAGGAAGAACTCAAGGAAATGATGCGGGAAGTTGGATTTGAACAGGTTGAATACTTTAATCTGACCGCCGGAATCGTCGCACTCCACCGCGGATACAAGTTCTAACCCCCTTAAAATACATCCGGGAAGAATCGCAGCTACTCCGATGCCGGCATCTGTATCGGATTAGTCTGTTTATGAGCGGAAACGGCATGGACAGCCGGGCGTTGTTCCTCAGCATGCTGGACGCCGATATGAAAACCTGCAAAACCGGGCATGACGACCTGATCGACAGCCATGCCAATAACCTGCCCGTCATAAGGCGAAACAATCTCGCTGCGCATGTTCGTTATCGGATCGGTCACAACGCCAAGAATGCTGTTTTTGGTTATTTTTTCACCCAGTTGAACGTGACTGAACAGAATACCGCCATGATCCACACGGATCCAGGCCGACTGGTAAAAAACGGATTCCAGCAAAACTGGATCGTTATCATCATCCACCATACCGAGTTTATTCAACATCGTCCGGATACTTCTGACGCCATAACGAATGGCGGATTCCTGGAGCGTCTGTGATTTTCCCGCTTCCAGTGTAACAGCGGGAATGCCGGCGTGAACCGCCGCATGGCGCAGCATGCCCTCCGTTCCCTCACTGTGCAGAATGACGGGAATGCCAAATAAATGCGCAAAAGCCGCCACCTCGGGAATATTTAGATTCCCCCTGATCTGCGGCAGATTGGTTCGATAAGCGGAACCAGTATGCAGATCGACGAGAAAATGGCAATGACGGATGACTTCATAAAAAAAAGAATGGGCGATGCGCGCCGCCGAACTGCCGTAGGGATTCCCCGGAAAATAGCGGTTCAAATCACGGCGATCGGTCAAATAACGCGAGGTACGGTGAAAGCCCTGCAGATTGACAATCGGCACCCCGATAACCGTGCCGGACAACTGATCGGGGTCGAGATCATGCATAATACGACGGACGATTTCAATCCCGTTTAATTCATCGCCATGGATTGCCGCAGTCAGACATAGCACCGGTCCGGTTCTTGCACCATTGACCACCAATACCGGCGTCGGCAGATGCAGACCATCCAGTGACTGCTGCGGCTGCCAGGCAAGCCGCACGGCATGTGCTGGAGGAATTTCGCTTGAAAGCAGTGCAAATGTCTGTTGCGGCAATGTTACCACATCAACGCTCAGGCTGCTGTGGATGACGTCCGCTTCCGAGTGCGCGCCAATGTCGCCGGCATTGCTGTTGACATCCGCAGGCGCGTTTTGAATCGTGTTATCTAGCGCGTGAGAAAATCCACAGTATGGGGTCCACAATAATAACAGGCCAGCAATTATCCTCAGCATAATAACCACCCCAGTACAAAATTTATACAGGTATAACAGAGGTATCAGCGCTCAGGGTCTCGCGTGAAAGACACTTGCTTTTTAATCCCTGTCAATAACTCGGTTTATATCATCTTTAATTTTGAATTACAAATGATTAGCAGATATAAATAAGTATTTACTTTATAAGTTTCCGGAAAGATAATGAAAAAAGCTGATTTTTTGTAGCAGCAACTCAAATACAATTCCTGCGTTCCATAAATTTTCGCATTTGCGAACTATTCAGCAGAATAAGCACTCATGGTATTTTTGCCTTCCTATGCGTAGAATTCTGCTGTTGCGGTTTCCTGCCTTCTGATCCACTGCTCAATGATGCCATCACCACTAAACAACATCCGTATTGTGCTCAGTCACACCAGCCACGCCGGCAATATCGGCGCGGCCGCACGCGCAATGAAAACAATGGGCCTTTCCGCGTTATATCTGATCAACCCAAAATCCTTTCCGGATAAAGATGCCCACATACGCGCCGTCAGCGCCAGGGATCTGCTTGCCCAAGCCAGAATCTGCAGTAGCCTGGATGAGGCATTACATGGCACGGTGCTTGCCGCAGCGCTGACAACCCGCTCCCGTAAATTGGCGCACGATCTACATGACGCGCGAAGCGGCGCCGGGATACTGCTAGAGCATGCCCGGCAACATCCGGTGGCGCTTGTGTTTGGCGCTGAAACGGCAGGACTGACTTCGGCTGAAGTCAGCAGATGCCAGTTGCAGATAGCCATTCCAGCCAACCCGGATTATCCTTCCCTGAACCTGGCCAGCGCCGTACAGGTCATGGCTTATGAATTGCGCATGGCTCTGTCCGACGCCATGCCACCCGTTAAAATATCGGATTTACCCGCCACGCTGGATGAAATTGAACTGTTTCATCAGCACCTCGAAACAGTCATGATCAAAACAGCATTTCTTGATCCGCAACAACCCGGAAAACTGATGCAGCGCATACGCCGGCTGTTTTCACGCGCCCGGCTCGAAAAGGAAGAGATCAATATCCTGCGCGGCATACTGACTGCCATGGAAAAGCAACTACATGAAACTCCGCAACGCGAACGGCGTGATAACCAATCCTGACCGGAACCGGTATATCATTTATGCGACAATAAATTAAACAATCATCCTTCAATCGGAAATTCAGATGTTAATCAAAAAACTGCACACTTTTTTTTCGAATACCCTGTTCCTTTTTCTGATCTGCATGCCCATACCGGGATGGTCTATTGCGCTGCTTACGGAATCGTTTGAACTCCATATTCCCTGGATCAACTATCAAAATCAGACATACGCCGCAGTGCTGAAAACAGAGGCCGGAAATACGCAGGCATTTCAACTACTGAGGACCACCGGGCGGGAAAGCGTTGATCAGCGGAACATGCCAGCCAGCGCCAGCAACGATCTCATTATCGATATGCCACTGGTGAGCTATCAGGGTGGATTGTATCGTGCGACGATGAATGCTGACGGCAATGGGTATTTTCAGCTCACTGATGCGCAACCGGCGCATTTGGCTGATGGCCGTGGAACAATTCTGTCCGTCATGCACAAGGAAACCCGGACTGCGGGACAAATCCGCGGCGATTACCCTTTCGCGATTCTGGCTGGCGTGAATATGCGATTCGATGTCGCCGTCTACACCATCACCTATCAGACTCTGGACGCTTTCGGCAACATCACGTCCGCATCTGGCGTGGTTGGCGTGCCTGTCGGAATTCAAACCGGCGCCCCATTACTGAGTTTTCAGCACGGCACCGTTATCCACCGCGACCATGCGCCCAGCGTTAATCCGGCTGAAACAGGCGCGGATATTGCGTTGTTTCTGATGGGCAGCAGCGGTTATCTGACACTGGTACCGGACTATCTCGGATTTGGCGCAAGCGGTGGACTGCATCCCTTTATGCATGCCAAAACGCTGGCCTGGTCGGTGATTGATCTGATTCGTGCGGCACAGTCTCTGGCTTCAGAAAACCATTATCCGCTGAATCACCAGCTCTTTCTGGCCGGTTATTCCGAAGGCGGATTCGCTACTATGGCGGCACAGCGCGAGATCGAAACTTTTCATGCCGATGAGTTCACCATCACTGCATCCGCGCCAATGGGCGGCGCATACGATCTATCCGGAACAATGCTGCAACAGTTTCTATCCGGCGACCCGCTGCCGAGACCGTTTTATTTTCCCTACCTGCTGGTTGCCTACAATGCAATTTATGGTTTTAGCGATGACATCACCAGCCTGCTGAATGCCGAATTGGCTGGCGAAGCTTTAGCATTATTCGATGGTCAACACGACAGCGACACGATTAATGTCGCATTGCCGGTTCTGTCGCGTGATCTGCTGACGGCCGATTTCCTTGCCGTGCTGGAAAGCAATGTATTCCATCCGGTCAAAGCCGCTCTGGAGAATAATGATGTCTATCGCTGGAAGCCCGTTTCACCGATGCGTCTATATCACTGCGCCGGAGACGACCGCGTACCCTATGCCAACGCCACTATAGCGCACGATTTCTTCATTGCGACCGGTGCGGACGTGTTATTGCAAACACTGTCTCTGAACAGTCATACCGATTGCGCCATACCCGCTTTGCTGAGTGGCAAGGCATGGTTTGATTCGGTGGCGGATTTGCCGTAAATCCTGCCGGTTTAGCGGGCTGTTAATTCGCTAGAAAAGTAATTTTTTTGATGAACGCTTCTGAATTGCCGCGTGTATTCGATGTATTTTTTTGAAATGCAAAGCCGGTTACAGGCGGCGTCTGATCGCGCTTGAATACTTCTTTGAAACGCAAATCCACTTCAAAATCCGTTGTAATGGTTTTACCGGATTGATCACCCGCCACAACACAAAAATAGCGGCCACTTTCGCGCCACAATTTACCGATATACATCTTGTCCTGTTCTTCCTTCAATCCAATAAACGGACTCAAAAAATAAGGCGCCGCTTTTATGCCAAGCGGCAAGCCACTCGAAAATTTCTCCGTTCCGAACGAAAACATGACCGCAATCGGCACACTGTTAATGCCATTACTCCAATCCGCGCCGTCCGGATATTGATTAACGCCCCAGACAATCTCGATCCGCTTGACGTTATGAATAAAATCCTGTTCCGCGAATTTAAATGCAAACAACCCCGCCTCTGCTTTGTGTGCGCTGATAACCAGTGCATCATTTTCGAATCTCGGATTGAGTTCATGGGCAGCCAATTCCAACTCAAAACCCTGCTTTTTGAGCCATTCTACGGCGCTACCTTGTTTCTGTCCGGTAAAATCAATGACATGAATGATTTTTGAATCAGCCCATGCGGCGGCGACAAAAATCCATACAAAAAAAACGATTGACGTGATTGAAAGAAAACGCTGCTTCATGATAGGGATACAGATAGGAATTTTATTCAGACATTCATTAGGAAAAAATCTTTATAAAAAAATTTTTATGAAATCTGCTCAGATATAAACCACTGCGAAGTTACTGCGGCGAAACAGGTCAGCGAACGTATTTTCCTGGAGGCGGGGGTCGGAATCGAACCGGCGTAGACGGCTTTGCAGGCCGCTGCATAACCACTCTGCCACCCCGCCATTTCAATTCGTTAACTTACACAAACAAAGAAAAGCGATCCTGAATATCTAACTGTATTTCGTTAGAAAGAATGGAGCGGGAAACGAGGCTCGAACTCGCGACCCCAACCTTGGCAAGGTTGTGCTCTACCACTGAGCTATTCCCGCATTTCGCTACATGACCACAAACATTGTCAATGCTGCCTGGATTATCCCAAAAGATTGTTCCCGGCTTCCGTAGCAAGGCTGGAATTATAGAGATACTGCGTTTTTTGTCAAGCTTTGCCGGTGAGTGCATATTGTGATGATGCGCTATTAATCAATACATACCGGGAATATCGCACCATTTGGTCAGAGGCTGACCGCTACCCGCCTTTTTTATAGTTTCAACACCATTCAGAATGAAATCAATTTCCGGAATGCATCATCCGGACGAAACCATAACCATCATGCGGAAAATGTTACTATAATGGCGCACCGACTCGACAGGCATGCAAAATCCTAATTAACAAAGCCTATTCATTGCCTTGCCGATCCTCACCACAACAAAACACGAGGGCTGATCATGAAAATATTAATCACCGGAGGTACCGGTTTTATTGGACGATCGTTAAGTCCAGCACTTCTGGCCGATGGTCATTCCGTTACAATCCTCAGCCGATATCCGAACAAAGTCGAATCCGTTTTCGGTAAAAAAATACAGCAGATTGGTTCGATGTCGGATTTGACCGATCAGGCGCATTTTGACGCGATATTCAATTTCGCCGGCGCGCCGATTTTTGGCAGCCGGTGGAACGATGCCCGTAAAACCGTGTTGCTGAACAGCCGTATCCACACAACACAAACGATTGTCGACTTTATTGAACGTGCAAAAACAAAGCCTTCGGTCCTGCTCAGCGGTTCGGCAATCGGGATTTATGGCGACCGGGGCGACACAATCCTGGACGAATCGGCACCTCTGCCAGCGCCCACGGAAGATGATTTTGGTCATCAGCTATGCGTGGCCTGGGAAAAAACCGCTGAAATGGCAAAAACTCAAAACGTTCGCGTTTGCCTGCTGCGCACCGGACTGGTGCTCGGCAAAAATGGTGGTTTCCTGCAACCGATGCTACAGCCGTTCAAGCTTGGACTGGGCTGCAAACTGGGCTCCGGTAACCAATGGATGCCATGGATTCATAGGGATGATTATGTCGCCATCTGCAAGACATTGCTTGAAAACAATACACTGGCGGGCGTATTCAACCTGACCGCACCGAATCCTGTCACCAACAGCACTTTCACCGAGACGCTTGCCAGACTGCTGAAAAGAAAAGCCTTGCTCACTATGCCCACTTGGGCGCTCAATCTTTTGCTTGGCGAAATGGCGCAATTACTGACCGGCAGCCAACGCGTCATACCGAAAGCCATACTTGACTCCGGTTTCCAATTCAAATACACCGAGTTGGAAACCGCATTAGCCGATGTTTTGCACACTTAAGACGCTGCTCGCGCATTCGCTGCCTCGGTTTGATTGCCAGCACGATGCTGGTATCCTATGGACTTGTGTTCCTGTCGCATTTTAGAATCCGGCTTTCCGTTATCTGTCAGCCAACGCGTTGCGAAGGAAAAAAGTGGCATCGCATTTTGCAATATGATGCGTATCCATTCAATCTAACCTATTGAGGAAAATCGTATGAATCCAGAAGCACCTCCCCTAGATCCGCATCCGTTGAGTGAATATGTTGCCTGGGCAGGCGGACGCAACCGCGAGCCCATTCTCGGCGTACTCAAGGATAAATTGCCCAAAGACCCTGAACGCGTACTTGAAATGGCGAGCGGTAGCGGCATGCATATCAATTTTTTTGCGCCGCACTTTGAGCACCTGCATTTCCATCCCACCGACAGAGATATTGAAGTTTTTGATAACATCAAGAAACTGGCCGGCGAACACGGCAACAACAATATCGCCGATCCGGTGCATCTGGATTTGACGGACCCGAATACCTGGTTCAATCCAGGTCCGCAGAAGTCATTTGCAGCCATTTTCTGTATCAACATTTTCCAGGTTGCCCCGATCTCGATCGCCGACGGCATGATGAACTGCGCATCGAAATTGTTAAAAGACGACGGTTTTTTGCTTATCTATGGCCCGTTTCAACATGAAGGAAAATTCTCTACGGATTCGAATAAAGAATTCCATGACACATTGAGTTCCATTGGCGTGTCGGAATGGGGGCTAAAAGACATTGCAGACCTGAAAAAAGCGGCGCACGATCATGGCATGGAATTAAAGGAAATCATCGACATGCCCAGCAATAATTTTTCATTGATTTTCGGCCACCAATAATTCATGGCGCAATCAACGGCAGGAATACCCGATTCGGCTATCGTTGCAGGCGTTGGTCCGGAGCGCGGGCTTGGCGCCGCACTTGCGCGCCGGTTTGCCGAGAACGGGTTGCATGTTTTTATCGTCGGACGCAGTCAGGACAAGTTGCAGCACCTGGCGCAGGTGATTGACCACACCGGCGGCACGGCCACGCCCGTAACAGCCGACATGACCTGCGAAGCGGATGTTAACCGGCTCTTTGAAACCGTAAAATCCTATGGCGGCGCGGTACGGATCGGCGCTTATAATGTCGACAGCAATATCCCCGCGCCTTTTCTGGAGACCGACCTGAATACATTCACCACATTGTGGCAACAGAATTGCCTGGGAGCGTTTCTGTTTTCCAAACAACTGCTGCCGTTGATGCAGGCGCAGGGAGAAGGCACGCTATTTTTTACCGGAGCCACCGGCTCGATCCGCGCAAAACCGCCTTTTACGGCGTTTGCGGCTGCCAAAGCCGCGCTCCGCGCGTTGGCGCAAGGCCTGGCGCGCGAATTTTCACCGCAGGGTATTCATGTCGTGCATACGATTATTGACGGCGTTATCGATGGCGATCGCGCGCGCAGTCAATTCCCCGAATTTATCGCGGCCAAGGGAACCGACGGCCTGCTCCAGCTTGAAGCCATCACGCAGACCTACTGGGCCATTCATCAGCAGCCGCGCAGCGCCTGGACGCATGAGCTTGACCTGCGGCCGTACAAAGAATCTTTTTAAAAAACACATACACAACAAACGGACATGGAACAAATCATGAACACAACAACCGACTGGAATCTGCAAGGCAGTTATTTTGAAGCATGCAATTGCGAAAACGCATGCCCGTGTGTCTGGCTGCAACCGCCGTCAGAGGGAAACTGCAAATTACTGGTGGCCTGGCACATTGACAAAGGGCATTTGAACGGTACGGCGCTGGATGATCTCAACGTTGCGCTGGCCTGCTATGCGCCGGCAAATATGAAGGAAGGCAACTGGCAGGCCGCATTGTATGTCGATGAGCGCGCCAGCGATGCGCAGTTCGACGCCATCACGCAGATCTTCAGCGGCAAGCAGGGCGGGCACCCTGCGCTGCTGATGAGTTTCGTCACCGATGTCTGGGGCATCAAAAAAACCAGAATTGAATACCGCTCGCAAGGCAACCGGCGCGAACTGACGATACCCGGCATCGCCGACATGGCGGTTGAAAGCATACAGGGCATAAAAGGCGGCGAAGCAACGATCGACAATCCGCCGCTATGCGTCGTGACCAGCCACCCCGCCATCGTTGCCCGCTCACTGCATTATGACTATAACGATTTCGGCAACACATGGAAATTTTCCGATCGCAACAGTTATTACTCAGATTTCACTTACCGGCCCTGACAGTTTTTCCACAGCACAACACCTGGAACCAATTCCTGTAAATCCTGCCGCACTGCGCCATTTTTTCCGGCAGGATTTTCAATTCGCATGACTAAAAACCTGATCGTCACCCTGCTCATTCTGCTGAGCGTAATCGCTGTTTCCTGGCTGTATCTTTTTTACCAGCACTGGCAAATGACATCACTGCCGATGGCTGACATGTGGATGCCGCCAGCCGAGGCCGGCGCATGGCAGTGGCCGGATTTCTGGCTGGTCTACGTCATGTGGGCCGTCATGATGGCGGCGATGATGCTGCCTTCCGCGATACCGATGATTCTGGCTTACGCCCGGATCTGCACGCAGCGCTACCACCGTCACTATCCCTATACGCTGATATTCGCCCTGGCTTATCTGCTCGTCTGGTTATCGTTCAGTATCGCATTGACCGTCCTGCAATGGCAACTGCACGGCCTGAAATTCTTATCGCCGATGATGGATGTCGAGCAACAGATGATGGCGGCATTCATTTTCCTGCTCGCCGGTATCTATCAGTTTACGCCACTGAAAAGCAGTTTCCTGGGCGCCTGCCGGACGCCCGTGGGGTTCCTGCTGACCGAATGGCGCGAAGGTGTTTATGGCGCTTTCAGCATGGGTTTGAAGCACGGCGGCGACTGCCTGGGTTGTTGCTGGGCGCAAATGCTCATCATGTTCGCCGTTGGCGTGATGAGTCTGATTGGCATGGCGCTGATCACCCTGCTGGTCTGCATGGAAAAAATTCTGCCGGTAAACCCGAATATTTTATCAAAGGCGATCGGCATTCTTTTTATCCTGTGGAGTATCTGGCTTTTTTAGTAAAATAGCGCCTGTTCAAAAACCGGAGATTCGTATGCAGTCATCCCCCAACACACCCTTCGGCGCAGATGCAAAACTGTTCGGCATTGCCCAATATCAGCAGCGACAGGAACTGTACTGCGAGCTCAATGCCGTCGCGCACGAACTGCTGTCTATCCCTGCACAAATATCCCACATCGTCCTGCTGTCCGACCGGCAATGGGTGGATCAGGAACGTCAATTGATCAGCGAATTATGCGATCAATATAATGTCCTCCCGCCCAGAAATCGTGACAATGAATTCAGCGCCACCCTGGGTGATCTGTTATTCCGCTGGGAGCGACACACGGAGTATTCGACTTATGCAGTGTACCTGTCCGGTCCGTTTCAAACACCGTTTGAACACCCGCCCATCAGACTTCTACCACATAAATGGCTGGCCAGTTTGCCAGGAGAAATTCTCGTGGCCACGCATGTCGCGCTGGATGACCGCATGCGCCCCAAGCGCAGCCTGAGCGAACTGGCGCAATTATTTTCATCCAATACGGTCATTGGTTCCAAGGTCGCCGGCGGCAGCGCGACGGTGTGGAGCGACAACCAGATTCACGAGGACGGCTTCGGCCGCATTCTGATTCACGATGAAAATCTGCGCAGCCGGCAGATTGGCCGGCTGGTGCAGCGTCTGCTGGAAATCGAAACCTACCGCATGCTTGCCATGCTCCCGCTGCCGATGACCCGCCAGATGATTCCGCAGCTCGCGCGCGCCGACCAGCGCCTGGCGGAAATCATTTCCCGCAATACGGAACTCACCAGCATTGAAGATGAGCAACGGTTACTGGATGAACTGACGCTGCTGGCGGCTGAAATCGAGGGTCTTTCTGCATTGACAAGTTACCGCTATAACGCTTCCCGAGCTTATTACGACATTGTCAAACTGCGTATTACCGAGCTGCGCGAAGAACGTATCGAAGGTCTACAAATGCTGGAAGAATTCATGTTTCAGCGCTTGTCATCGGCGATGGGCACTTGCGAGCTGGTGTATTCCAAGCTGGAAAACCTGTCGCTGCACGTCGCGCGCGCCTCCGAACTGCTTCGCACACGCGTCGATATTTCCATGGAAGCGCAGATCCGCGATCTGCTCAAATCCATGGATCAGCGCGCTCATGTGCAGCTCCGCCTGCAGGAAACTGTGGAAGGACTGTCGGTGGTCGTGCTGAGTTATTACCTGGTCGGCCTGATTGGTTATGGCCTGAAAGCGCTGAAATCCACGGGACATGATATCAACGTCGACCTGATGACCGGCATTGCCATACCCGTTGTCGTCGTCAGCGTTTTCCTGGCCATCCGCGGTATCCGCAGCATGGTCAGCAAATTGCATAAATAAAGCGCATTGCTGCGCTCAGCAATGCGCCTTTCAATCAGATCCAGAACTGGTTCTCAGCACTCGGTAATACTGACAGCCAGACCACCCAGCGAAGTTTCCTTGAATTTGACCGACATTTCCAGGCCGGTCTGCTTCATCGCGGCGATGCAGTTATCCAGCGACATGAAATGCTGGCCGTCGCCGCGTATCGCCAGGGAAGCTGCGGTATACGCCTTGATCGCGCCGAAGCCGTTGCGTTCGATGCACGGCACCTGCACCAGACTGCCGACGGGGTCGCAGGTCATGCCCAGATGATGCTCCAGCGCGATCTCGGCGGCATTTTCAATCTGCGCCGTGGTGCCGCCCTTGATCGCGCACAGCCCCGCCGCCGCCATTGCGGAAGCCGAGCCAACTTCACCCTGGCAACCGACTTCAGCGCCGGAAATCGAGCTGTTATGCTTGATTAAACCGCCGATAGCCGCCGCCACCAGCAGAAACTCGCGCACCTGCTCGTGCGTCGCGCCTTCATGCTGCACGGCATAATAAATCACGGCGGGAATCACCCCGGCTGCGCCATTGGTTGGCGCGGTCACCACCATGTGCCCGGCCGCGTTTTCCTCGTTGACCGCCATCGCGTAGGCGCATAACCAGTCGTTCATCGACGCCTTCTGGGTGTTTTCCTGCAACTGGTGATAAAGCGCTTTGGCGCGGCGTTTTACTTTAAGTCCTCCCGGCAGAATGCCTTCCGCCGCCAGTCCTTTCTGAATACAAGTGCGCATGGCATGCCAGATCGCGTCCAGTCCGGCGTCCAGTTGCGCCGAATTAACGCGCTCCTGTTCGTTGCTGCGTTTCATCGCGGCAATCGACAGACCACTCTGCGCCGACATGCGCATCATCTGGTTCGCGTTTTCAAACGGATAACCGCAGGACTGCGCCGACTCCACCTTGATCGGCGCAACCACCTGCTTGATATCCGCCAGCGTGGTAATAAAACCGCCGCCGATAGAAAAATAGGTTTCGGTCAGAACCGTCTTGCCCACGGCATTCATCAGTTGAAATATCATGCCGTTCGGATGCTCGGGCAGCGGCTCGCCTTTATCGAAAACGACATCGTCCGTTGGAGAAAACAGCATCGAAGTCGTGTCGTCAAACGTGATCGCCGTGCGTTGCGACAGCACCTCGATCAGCTGATTAACATCTTCCTTGGCGAGTTCCTGCGGTGTGAAGTTATTCAACCCCAGAATCACCGCGCGGTCAGTCGCGTGTCCCTTCCCGGTGAACGCCAGCGAACCCTTCAATGTGCAGCGCACATGACACGGCTGATTATCCTGGTGTGCCGCAATATAGGCCGCGCAGCGGCTGCGGAAATCCCTGGCGGCAACCATCGGCCCCATCGTATGCGAACTGGAAGGACCGACACCAATTTTAAAAAGATCTAAAACGCTGATAAACATGACTATGCCTGTATTAAAATCAAATTATTCACCCGGGCAAACAACCGCCCCTCGGACTCACCGCATTCAGCGGCGCAAACCAGCAAGTATCCTATATGTTTTCGGCGGATACAACAGCTTTATACCGATGTCTGCGTCCGGCAAATAAAGCCAGCGGATTGGTTGATGGTCAGGGTTCCCCGAACAGTGGATGTCTTCATCAAAACAGTTGCCAAAGTCCCATAATGGGACTATTATTCCACAAATGAGAGTTATTGCGTTGTCGACCCTGAAAGAATTCTGGGAAAATGATCCATCTTACGCCGACGCGATTCAACCCACGCTTGCGTGGCACAGGCACGTATTACAGGCCAACTGGAAGTCACCGTCAGAAGTTAAAGCAGATTTCAGAGATGCCAACATTCTCAAAGACGGCAGAGTTGTTTTTAATATTGCAGGCAATAAATACCGGATTATCGTATGGATCAACTACGCTTATGGTGTCGTGTATATCCGCTTTATCGGTACGCATGCCCAGTATGATCAAATTGACGCACAAACGATCTAATACAAATACTCATCATGGAAATCAAACCCATCAAAACCGATGCAGACTATCGCGCTGCGTTAAAAGCAGTTGAAACATTGATGTCAGCCGAACCCGATACCCCGGAAGGTGAAAAACTGGATGTTCTGGTAACGCTGATCGAAGCCTATGAGCACAAGCATTTTCCGCTTGATCTGCCCGACCCCGTTGAAGCCATCAAGTTTGAAATGGAACAGAAAGGCTTAACCATCAAAGACCTGGAACCGATGATCGGCAAAAGCAATCGCGTTTATGAAGTATTAAATCGTAAACGCACCCTGACACTTCCAATGATCCGAAAATTGCATCAGGAATTAGGTATTCCTGCTGAATCGCTGATAAAACAACCCGTTGGAAAGCACCCGGCATAAACAGCTTATTTTTAGTTTCTACGTTATGCATGGTTGCACGACGCGCCCCTATTGTTCGTATGGAATTTGCCGGTTGCGATGCCATTGTATTCGCTAATTGGCCGGATCAGCCCTGTATTCCCCTGCTTCAATTTCCGCATCGTCTCCACTTAACCAATCATCCGGCAAAATACCCAGGCGAACGTAGCGATGAAAGCTCGAGTAAGGCCAATCCGCGATTCGTTGCACCAGCCCATGTGCTTCCATTTGGCGGAACGCCTCCGGCTTCCGCCTTACGCGGATTATCGGATTGATATCTCAAGTTTCCGCCCCAATACGGCAGCAAACTTTTCAAGAGTTGACAATCGAATATCTTCGGCATGATTTTCCATGCGGGAAATCGCCGATTTCTTGGTGTGAAGTTTTTCCGCAATTTCCGCCTGAGTTAAACCAGCTGCCTCTCTAGCCTGCTTCAGAAGAACGCCAATTTTGAAAGACTGATACCCTTCATCAAAATCTGCAGAAAATTCACTATCCATCGCTTTTCGTTTACTAATATACTTTTTAAGGTCACTCATTTGACTGCCTCCTTTTGAAGTAATCCCGTTTTCGCATTTCGGCCACCCTGATTTCTTTCTTTGGCGTCTTCTGAGTTTTCTTTTGAAACGCGTGATTTAGAATTATCAAGTGGTCACCATCAAGAAACCCGAGGATTCTGAATATGCTTCCTCCAACCTGAACCCTGACCTCCCACAACTCATCGGTGTTCACGAGTTTCTTGAAGTATTGAACAGGAACAACATCGAGTTCTTCAATGAGTTGAAGCACCCAGGCAACTTTCTGTGCCTGCTTACTCTGCAACGAATCAAGGAACGCTTCAACCGGGGAAGCACCCGACTCCATTCGATAAAAATGGATTTCTCTCACGTACAAATGTTAACATATCCGTTAACTAATGACCACTCTTGCACTATTGCCAACTTCCAGCAGCTAACGCCGGCATTTGTGGAAAATTGCCGGGTATCCGCTATCGCTCCAACCCAGCCTACGCGCTACGTGCTGAATTTACCGGTTGCGGTGCATTGTATTCGCTAACCGGCCGGATCAGCCCTATATTCCCCTGCTTCAAGTTCCGCATCGTTTCCACTTAACCAGTCATCCGGCAAAATACCCAGACGAACGTAGCGATGAAAGCTCGAGTAAGGCCAATCCGCGATTCGTTGCACCAGTCCATGCTTCATCGGATTCCAGTGCACATAATCCACGTGACGGGCATAATCAGTATCGTTACGAATCGCATGTTCCCAGAATCGCCGCTGCCAAATACCGCGCTCGCCTTTGGCGATCCGCACTTTCGAGCGTCTTTCGGTGCGCGGCAATCGCTGTACAAAGCGGATCTTGATACTCTTCCAGCGGTTGGAAAAATCGTCATCTCCCGGCGGCAATGTCCACACCGCGTGCATATGATCGGGTAACACCACCCAGGCATCGATATGAAACGGCCGCTCCCGCCGGGTAACCCGCACCGCTTCGCGCAATTCGCCGATATGCCGCACCAATAAATCCTGCTTCCTTTCCAGCAGGTTCACAGTGAAAAAGTATGTGCCGCCCGGTATCCTAAACCGGCGATAATCCGGCATAACCACCACTCATCAATCTCATCCCGAAATTTTCCATCCGGCACAATTGATTCCGTAAGGCGGATGCCCAACGGGCGATCCGTCAAGCCAAAACCGACATATCGTCCTAAACAATCATCACATTCGTTCGGTGAAGCCATTCGAGTGGAATGCTTCCACTTGGCGGAACGCCTCTGGCTTCCGCCTTACGCGGGTTAGGTTAGTTCATCACGAATCTCAATTGCTGCATTTAGTACGGGCACTATTCGATCTTTTATCAACGTGTCAGGTTTTATATCTAACTTTCCTTCATGCGCTATATGATTTCTAGTGATGTAATACTTGCTTTGAGTTTTTCCATCTTTAAGTAGATCTAGAAACTGTCTTGACTTTATGGGAAGCTTCTCCACCATTGTGGTTGCATCGCTTTTTGAGGGAAGGCGCTTATTAGCTGATAATGTTGCTTTATCTAATGAAAATTGCTTATGACAATCGATGTCAGATATCTTTGTTGAAAGATCACACAATGTAACTTTTTTAGGGATTTCAGAAGAGACTCCATCCTTATTTAGGTAATATGAGACGATTTTCTCGAGTTCTGCTTCACGCATATTAAATTCCAGAAGTGATTTCTCTAAACTATCTTTAATTTTTAAAATTCTATTTTTTATTTCTTCAGCGTATTCTCTTTTCTCAAACATGGTATGGGCTACTTTTGTAAATAACTCAATAACAGCCCAACATCGTAAATAAGTAACGGATAATTCATCTGCACTCTGTGAATGCAGCACTGATGGATCTACTTTATTGAGTAATTCATTAATATCATTCTTTAACCATTCTGGATACATAGGCTTATTCTCAATTGATATTGATGATCTGCATCAGTGGACTAATCTATCTGGACTAAAACATCTAATCGCTGACATATCTTTCTGTGCTCAATATCAAAATTTTATCTGATCTGCCGCGAAGCCAATATTTCACCATTTTTATTATTATAGTAAATTATTTGACTTACTTTGAACGGTATGCTGGGGGCTCTATTGGAAGAATAATTCTTTGTTTTGTCTTTGAAGTTTGAAATAGACAAATTCACATCTACATGTCCCATGATCATTATGCCTATATAGAAAATATCACTCGAATAACTTCCTGTAGATAACTCGAGTAGTTTTTGCTTTGGTAATTTAAATGAGTCTTTTAGCTGCATGTAGTGCTCGAATCCTTTCTGATGTTGAAGATATTTTAAAAAATCAACTTGTTTACTGGAGAATGTAATACTGGTAATGCTGTTAATATTACATGTGATTCCATATTCAGTGCCTTTAACTATCGGTTCATCAACGCTACCAAAGATTGTTTTTAAACTATCAGCAATTGCAGGATTTCTGCCGGGATCTCTTGCAGGGTCTGTACAGAGTTCACGGTGGGATTGAATGGTTGCCGTCTCTGTATCTGCGTCGTATACCACTTGAAATCCTTCTGTTTTGTTGAATAAATAACCACTCAGTAATGAAAAACCGTATTTTCTATTAAGATCAACAGTCTCAGATTTTAGCGCACGATAATTGCTGCGATTCGCGAACTCGACAGATGTTTCAATAGGGCTTTTAGGTTGTAACACTTTAAGTAGGTCGGGTTTAAGCGCCTCGGCTAGATTGACTGCATAAAAAGGATATTCATCGCTGTAATAAGCAATAAACCCGTCTTGCTCTTCATACGGTACAAACTCAACTTTACTTTTAAGGTGCTCTTCCTTATTTGTCTGTTCCATACCTTGCTTAGATGGCGTATCAGTACACTTCTCGGTGATGATTGCATCAAAAATCGCATGAAGGTTACTCTTCTTCTCAATTGCTTCCGCCCATTTGGCAGATTCTATCGCATAGTTCATGGTTGCCAGTATGCTGTTATTGCTGGCATCGCTAGCTATATAAGGTTTTGATGGAGATTCCGGCATTTCTCTGTCAGAATCTATTACAGCCAGATGTTGATCAAACGAAACTATAAATTTTTTCTCTCCAACGTATGCTCCAAACTTATTTTTGGCGTTTACTTTACCGCAACCATAGTTGGTTGACTTGTAGTACCTCAATTCCGAGAATTGAGCTGATTCTCCGTCAATTAGCATTTCTTTGACCATTGATTTCATTTTTCTAAGTTCTTCGGAGTCGCTTGGGTCAAGGTTGCAACTGGTTAATGCAAATACTAGTGGCAAAAATTTCAGAAATATTTTTTTCATGGCTTCCCTTTTCACTTCATTGTGAGCAATGGAATGGATGTCAGTTACTTTAAGTAATATCAGAATTCAAGATAGTGCTGGGAGTACTATTGATAAAATTTTAGCAGCACGATATGTTTAATTGTATTTATTAGTCCGAAGTAAGGTTAAAACCACCGCCTTTAAGGTGGTAAGATTTATTGATAATACCCAGACTTGGATTTCATCCTATCAAACTTTGTCAGATCCACAAATAAATCCGATGAATACGATGCGAATTTACCACACACCAAGAGTCGGGGTCGGTTGGTTTTTGGTTTACTCCCGCAAATTTCAATGCAACGAAAACCCCAGATCGTCGATGATCAGCACGCCGTGATCCGCTTGATCGAATTTGAATGCAATGGCGTGCAGCAGGCCGAAGTGTTCGGTCTCCCCTTCGAAATCCGCCAGCGGGTATTCAAACGATTCGAGGGAAAGCTCCCAGCTGTCACCAAGGTTTTTGTTCAGTGATTTCAGTTTCATGTAATTGATCATCAGCCGCGGCGCAATTTTTTTCAGCGCATCGGAGGCGATGCTGAGCTGATTTCCCGCGGTGTCGGTCAATTGAATGGTAAAGTTAAACGCACCGGTGCTGGCATGAGATACGCGATTGTTTTTAGAGATACTTTTTTACGAATTAATACTGGAACAGCCGATTCAGTTCCTGCTTCACTGAATCGACCGTTTGCGCCGAGTAGAGCGTTTGCAGATTCCGCCCGTCCGCTGCAAAAAACACTAGCGCAGCGGGCATAAAGCCATGCCGCTGGACAAATGTTCGGCCATCCGGCGTATTGATATCGGCAACGACGAATTCCAGACGACCGGCGTACTCATTTCTAATTTTGTTCATGACGGCCATCGTTTCACCGCTTTGCAGAATATTGTCATCATGCACCAGGAGTAACACGGGCGTTCCCTGGCCCACAATCGAGGTGTCACCGGAAAAACCGCGGGGCAGCAGCGACACCGCGAAAATAGTGATGGTCATGATCAGCGCCAGTGTAATCCACTTCGGCCATTTGTTTTGTTTGGGGATGGCTGTTTTTGTATCTTGTCTTTGCATTATTCGTGCTCCCAAAAGCGTTATTTTTGGGAACAGTGTAGCAAATTTGCCGCCCCGCTGCTGAATTGCCGGACATTATCGGTGACCTTGAATTGAAGCATCCGGAAAGGCCTTTGCAAAAGCTCCTATTGGAATTCCTGATTCAAGTACCTGATCAAGTAAAACCGAACACACCAGTTAAGCTGCTTTTATCGATTTTGCTGCTTCTGCTCATTTTTGTCTTGTCATGACAGCCCGGATACTGCATAACTATTCACGGCATAGCGACAATTTCCTGCTCCCATCCATCCCTGTAACGAAAATATAAACGGTTTTGTTCGGTGAAAAATCCCGGTTGATCGAGTATGCCGTTGTTGCGCAGCATGGCTTCAAGCCTGAAGCGGTGTTGCAAGCCATCAATCACGACTGAAACCGTGCCATCGTTATTGATTTGCAATTGCTGCTGCAATTGGCTGCGGATCTGGTCCCGCAGTTGTGTCATGTCATGTGCACAAGCCTGCAAATGCTGTTGAATGCCGTCCCGGTATCTGATTAGCAGTCGACCATCGGTATCGGTCGAAATGGTTGTTTCATCAACAGGCTGCCCCGCGCTGATCTGCATTGCCGGCTCCAGGCACATGCGCTCGCCTGCCGGTGATTCGATTTCGAAGCGATTCCTGAGCCATTCCATATTTCTCCATTGCGCGCGCAACATCGCACCGATGGCCTCCGCTTCGTGATGAAAAGCATTTCTCAACTGCAACTTTAATCCTGATTGCGTATGCAAATGCAAATCGCCATCCATGGTGCGTGTCATTTGTCTTTGCTGGACCATGTTCTGATTGCGGATTGTTAACCCGAGCGCGGCAACGCTCAATAAGCCGCCATCGGGCAGGGTTACGGTAAACACGCCTGTCTCATCATCCCGGGTCACTGTTGCCTGATTCTGATTATGCCCCAGGAAGTCATTTACCACATCCGCAACATCCTGCGCAGTGGTGTAATTAAGCTGACAATTATTACCGCATGGCGTTACCGCGGCGATCGCCGAATGAGTCAGCAGGCATGTTAACGCAAAAACTGTATAAGCAATTTTTTTCATTTTTACCTCCTTTTGCTGCTTCACTTTGATTTATCAATCGATTTAGGTATGTCGGCCAGGTAGATGCCTGCCCATGTACTTTCTTCCTCAACATCAGAAACGCCTTGCATGCTTGCAGTGATAGCCAGATAGTTCCCACGAAAACCGTCCCGTTCGAGCCCCAGGGAACTGATGATCGTATCTGCTGGCGCTTGAGCATCCAATAGAGTGCCCGGCATAGTGGTATCCAGCAGGGTGATTTGGGGAAATTTTCCCGGTGTGCGCTGAAAATAAATGCCGTCGACAAATTCTTCATAAACTCGGGTTTCGGGATCAATATCGCCGCTTCGTGCTTTGAATGCAGCAGCAAAGGGGGCACCGCCATTAAGATTGCTTAATGCGATGAATGCAGCAGATCGCCAACGCGGCGGTTCTGAGTCCTCCGCATCTGAATTACCCTCATTTGCGCCGGGTGGATGACCTGAATAATTCCAGTACAGGAAATCATCGTATTGGTTACCCGTAAGGGCAAGCAATGTTGTTTTTCCAGTTTTAATGTCATGTACAAAAAAACCTTGATGGATGGGAATTTCTTTTTCCTGCCAGCGTTCTTCTGTGTCCCGGTTGGTCTCAGGGTCTATATCGGTGCAAAATATCCGGCGATCGCGATTGCCTTCAGTGGGGCAATGCAGGCGTAACGTGCGCGTTTCATGTCCCCATGTGCCCCAGAATGCGACATGGCGTCCGTCAAATGACAGGGCCTCGCCAAATCGGGTGAATGTTGCATTCTTCACACCTGGTACCTGTGTGCCAAGACCGGGTACCTGTACGCCAAGACCGATCAGTGTTTTGAGTGCGGGTTGAGGCTTTATCCTGGCAAGATAGATGCCGCCATAGACAGGATTTTCTTCGTTATCGTAACCCACAAAAACGACTTGATCATCCGCTGCGCTGGGAGGCGCTGTTGAACCAAAGGTTAAGCCTGTCACATCTTCAGGCACATTGGGGATTTGCGTTGCAGTATTTGCGATCAGTTTAACCGCCCCATCACTATCCAGCAGATCCCGGTAAAAAATGCCGGTATGCCGCACTTCATTAACGGTGTAATTTCCTTTGGTAAGCACCAGGCCTTTATCAGTCGGCGAAGGCGCGCCTGGAAACTGATCAAAACGCGTTGGGATGTCTACGCCTGGCACTTGAAAGTCTTCGAACCCTGGAATCACGCCGAGTTGTGTCATTGCTGTTTCCAGATTCAAACCATCCAGCGCGGCAAAAACGCCCGATGTTCCCATTCGCGATTCACCTTCAGGTGTTTCATAGCGCCATACCGGCTCCGAATTGCCGCGTGTCGCTACGATCGGGTTACGGCCTGCTATACGTGCAAAAGAAGGAAATTCATTGAACGTTGCGCCGGTGTTGTTAGGAGATGGAACAGTCATTCCGCGCACAGCAATACGGTATAAATCGCCACCGTTCTTATGCGACATGTCGCGGGCAAATATGCCACTGGCTGGCGGTTCCGGCCCCCGGCTGCGTCCACGGAATACGACCAAACCTTCACGGCTAACCGAAGGCGGGTTGTAACTGTTAAACGGCCTTCCCGCACCATCTTCCGGGACCATATCGCCATTATTTGCGACGGTCTGCCATATTGAATGACCGGGAGATGCTGGGCGGTCCCCAGCCGTGGCGGCGCTGGTCAGCAAGCCGATAGATAGTAATGCAGAGGCTATATGTGATTTATTCATCGACAAAATTCCTTGTATGAAGTGCAAGGCAGCTTATACGTTGTGAATGCAGCAAGCTGAAACAAGCATCTATTTCTTGGCTTGCTGCGTTGGTTATACCGCCGTGAGGGATGTCAGGTTTAACGGCGGCCGTTATTGCTGCGCGCAACATCCAGACCGGCACTGGCATTGCTGTTAGCGGCACCACCACCTGACCCGCTTCCTCCTGCGCCATGTCCTCCACCGGAGCCGCCACCTGCGCCGCCTCCACCGGAACCACCACCGCCACCGCCTTGCGCTTTGCCTGCAATACAGATATCAATGTAGCTCAGATTATTAGCTGCATCGACGACTGGCGCATAAAGCCTGTCATCTTCGCCTGGCTCGGTCGGCGTCGCCAGTCCAGTTGTATAGGCCGTTCGCGGTAATCCACGCACTTCGGCAGGAGAAGCTGGTGGAGCAACATTAGGCGCATTCGGATCGACAAAATTGACTGCTGAAATTGACGGACTATAGAAAGTCAACCGCCAGAATCCTTTTTTGTCCCAGCCTGGACAAATCGAATCCAGTTCGACGTTTTTCATGCGCCAGTTAAAGCCATAAACATATTTGCCAGCGACACTGAGTTCGATACTATACGGCGCATCATACCAAGTACAGGTACCCTCCCACTCGGAACCATTCCAACTGTCGGCTGGCAGGGAAGGTGGTAAATCCCCGGGGTTACCGCCAGGCTCAGAACATATTGCATCACCGGCTTCCATTTTTGTCAGATTGAGCCGTGCGTTACTTGAGTTAATAATCTGGAACGGTGAGTCGTAATTATAGGATACATTCAAGTCGTCAGCCCGGACGCCCCATTGCTCTGTCGTTCCCTGACCGGAAACATGCCACATCTGGAAACCCACCTTGCAGACCAAATCAGGATTCAATGCGGCTGCCACTGCGGCCTGTTCGCAGGTCATCACCGCTGGGTCGAAGCCTGGGATTTGACTGCTATAAGGCTGGGTTTCCACACGAATGATAGAGCGCTCATTCCAGGATACCGCTTCGAGCGCGTCACCCCAGTCGATATAAGCAACTTCCTCAGGCGCGTTGATGCCATCTACATCGGCTGACCAGCTATTTGCGGTTACCTTTTGCCAGAATATACGCGACACGGATTGACCTTCGCACGGCGCTCCCGGTGCGGTACATTGCGCAGCCGTCAAATACACAGATGGTGTTTCCAAATCATCGACACAAGACGTGTTGGGATAACTGAACTGACCCAGTGATTGCAGTACGTCGCAACCATACGAGTAATGCACGCCAAGCGTGGGATCTGCCGGTGGAGTCCAGAACGCATCAATAAAGGTTGATGATTCCGTTAACACTGCCGGTAGAGACAGGTTATTTCCGGCTTCCTCTTCTTCACCGCCACCCGGTCCGCCTTTACACGGTGGCCCGCCTTGATCGATACACCACTGCGGAGCAGCGCTCGACAAACCTGCATAACCCAATGTTGCGATGACGATTAAAACGGATAAATTCGTTTTACCTGGTCGCATAATTTTTCTCCTCTAAATTTTATTGTTTCTTTTAACACCACAATATGCTCATAAGCATGAATAAATCGATAACTCCTGATTCCTGGGTTTTTTTCTGATGCCATGAGTTTATTCATTAGAAAATCATTTTTTACATGCATCACAGTGAAATGTAACTACTTCTGTAACAAAAAAAATACGTATAAACACGTAGATGAAATAAGGGCTCTACAGCAAGCAAAGCTCCCAATTTATTGAAATGTACCCAAAAATACAGAAAATCCATCTGATTAAAATCAAGTTTTATTGGTATTCATTTGGAGCAAAAGGCTGCTTTACCACTAACATTCAGGGCATCGCTAAAAATTTCAGAGACTTAAACAAGAGGCGGCGAAAGGGCAAAGATTATGATGGCGCTTTTATTTAAGTGCTCTCCAGGAAGCGCTTTGCTTCTGTCATTCCTCTTCGCGGCAATCGAATTAATTCAGAAAATTTTGCCGAGTTCGTGTATAAAGAAGAAGGGTGCCATTTCATCGCGTGTTTCTTCATAAAAAGCATAAAAAGCACTGATTCGATTTCACTCATATGTCAACAAACCCCGACAGTCTGATAAAACAACCTATCGCACTGGTCACCGGCGCATCCAGCGGCATCGGCAGAGCAACAGCAAAGTTGCTGGCGGAGAACGGTTATTATGTTTTCGCCATGGCCAGGCGCATGCACCGACTTGAAGAAATCCGTTCGGAAAACATCGAGCCGATTTGTCTGGATGTAACCGATGCGCCGGCCATTGAAGCGGCGATCAACCATGTCATGACAACCCAAGGCCGGATTGATCTGCTGGTCAATAATGCGGGCTACGGGCAACTCGGCGCGATCGAGAGCGTATCCATGGAAGCCGCGCATACACAGTTTGAAGTCAACGTCTTCGGCTATGCGCGTTTCATGCAGGCCGTGCTGCCGCATATGCGCGCGCAGCGATCGGGCTGCATCATCAACATCGCCTCTATTCTGGGGCGCATTTCCATCCCCGGATTTGGCTGGTACACGGCATCGAAACACGCGGTTGAAGCCCTGTCGGAAACCTTGCGCGGCGAAGTCATGGAATTCGGCATCAAGGTCATCGTCATTGCGCCCGGTTTAATCAAAACCGAATTTGCCGAGAAAGAGTTTGCACTGCTTAAAACGGTGGAGCATCCCCCCGTTTACCGGAAACTGCTCGATGCCCTGCCCCGGCTGCTGAAAGATGAACCCATAGCACCCGGCCCGGAAATCATTGCGCGCGCCGTGCTGAAAGCGGCAAAATCGACCTTCCCACCCACGCGCCATGCATTACCCGCGGATTCAAAGTCGGCGGTGATCGGCCGCTGGTTTTTAGGCGGTCGCCTTTTTGACTGGGCAGTCAGGCGCAAAATGAAAATCTGACGACCTGCTTCGGTTACGATTCAACTTCTTTTTAGGTAAATCCAATGAATAACGCTATACATGACATTGCAGATAACGTAATCAATCGATTCAAACAGGAACTCTCTTCCGAGGCACTGCAAGGTTTGTCTGCTGCCGATTTTGAGAAGATGGCCATGCTGGTCAGGAGCGCCATCGCAAAAGACCGGGAAAATACCGCAACACAGATCGAAGCACTCGCGCAGCGCTTAAAAGCGGATATTGAAACTTTTGATATCGGCTTATAACGCTGGTTTTGTGCGACTCGTGCGGCGTTGGTATCCGGTTGGAAGATTGCCTGACGGGATTAATCCTGACCGGCAATCTTCCAGAAGATCTCATCGTGACTGATCACGCTTCCAGACGCGACTCAACCCATGTTTTCAAGGTGACGTAATCGACTTTCCCGGTACCCAGCAGCGGGATTTCGTCGATCTGCAACAGCGTTCTGGGAATGCTCAACTCACTGATGCCGTTCTGTTTCGCATAACTGACCAGCGCTTCACGCTGGGCGTGCGGATGTGTTGTCACCAAAATGATCTGTTCACCTTTTTTGGGATCAGGCAAGTGCGTCACGGCGTGACTGTATTCCGGCCAGAGCTGGCTGATGTAATTCTCCACTGCCGTCAGTGAAACCATTTCACCGCCGATTTTGGCAAATCGTTTTACACGGCCCTGAATGGTGATGAAGCCCATTTCATCGATGGAAACGATATCGCCGGTGTCATACCAGTCTCCTTCCGGCGGATGCAGTTTGGCCGGTCGATCTGCAAAATAATAGCCTTGCATGACATTCGGACCGGAAACCAGCAGCTTGCCGCCATCGGGTATGCCGGCAACCGCTTCCAGACGGTGGTCGATGCCCGGCAGCAGGCGGCCGACCGTACCGGGTTTGTTATGCATCGGTGTATTCAGGCTGAGGATGGGCGACGTTTCTGTCGAACCGTAGCCTTCAAAAATGCGCACGCCGAATCGTTCCGCCCATTGCTGGCGCGTTTCATCTTTCAATTTCTCCGCACCGGCAAAAACGTAACGTATGCTTTGAAAGTCATAAGCATGCGCAAAGCGTGCATAACCGGCAAGAAAAGTGTCGGTGCCGAACATTAATGTGGCGTTGGTATCATAAACAAGCTCCGGGATAATCCGGTAATGCAGGGGCGACGGATAGAAAAAAGTCCGGATGCCCGACAGAACAGGCAGCAGCGTGCCGCCGGTCAAACCAAAGGAATGGAACACGGGCAGTACGTTAAAAACGATATCGGTCGGACCAAAATCAATACGCGACGACACCTGATAACGATTGGCCTGGATATTTTTATGGCTCAGCAAAACGCCTTTGGGTACATCTTCCGATCCGGAGGTAAACAGGATCACCGCTGTGCTATCGGCATCCGCACGCGCATCGGCGGATGCGCTGATCATTCGATAAAACCATTGCGGCGCCAGACTGGCCAGCGCGCCTTTGATTTTGGCCGGAATGGAAATCCGCTGCGCCAGATCTTCCAGATAAATTATCCTGACCTGCCGGGATTCCAGCGCCTCGACCAGATGCGTCAGTTTGCCCGCCTGAATAAACCGTCTCGAAGTGATAACGATTTCAATCGCGGCAGCCGTACAGGCCGCAATCAGATTTTTTGCGCTGCTGGAATAATTCAGCATCGCGGGTATTCGCCCGTAAGCCTGCAATGCAAAAAAACAGATCAGCGTACTGACCATGTTCGGCAGCAACACGCCGACTGCCGCGTTGTGCTTCGTTTGCTTTTTTAATACCGCGCCAAGGATGTAGCAGCGCATGATCAATTGCCGGTAATTGACCGGCTTCCGCTCCACGTCTTCGGCGATGATATGACTGCCGCCGTGAATTGAGCGTGCATCCAGTAATGATTGAAACAGCGTCTGTTCCAGATGATTGCTTTGAAACATCATATAGGACATCACGTCATAGAGCTTGATCCCGGCAGCCTGACGCCGTTTTCTGCCACGGATACCCGGCGACAGATCGAACTTCAGCGGCGGCATGACGGTCATGGTTATTTTGGGAAACCAGCGAATCCGGACTTTGCCCCGTAACCGGGAAAAAGGCGTGTATTGCGCGCCGGAAATAATAATCGGCAGCACCTGCGCCGCTGCTTTATCGGCGATCAGCGCTGGCCCTTCGTATATTTTCATCAGTGAACCGGTAACGGTTAACCGTCCTTCGGGAAAAATGACAATCCTGCGCCCTTTTCTCACCCGGTCGATCAATTGCCGCGTCGACAGCGGATTGGCAGGATCAAGCGCAATGGTGTCCGCCAGAAACAAAAAAGGCCTCAGCCACCAGCGCCGGGCAATATGTGTATTGATGGCAAAACTGACATGCTGCGGCACATACGCGCCGATCAGGAGCGCATCCAGAAACGACAAATGATTGGCGACAATAATGGTTTTGTCATCGAGTTTCTGAAAATGCTCGATACCCTTGACATCCAGCCGGTAGCACACCTGAAAAATCCAGCGCAGGATGGATTTAACCAATGCCTGCGGTAAAAGACTGCTGATGTAAATCGCCATGAAGCCATTTATGACGGCAATCGCCAGAAACACATCGACAACCGAAAATGCATAGGCCAGCATGATGCTGATTGCCGCCGCCGAAATCACCATGAACAACGCATTCAGGATATTATTCGCGGCAAATGTACGGGACATATGCGACATTTCGGCGCGATCCTGGATAATCGCATACAGCGGAACGATGTAGATGCCGCCGCAGATTGAAATACCCAGCAGATCCATCAGAATACGCCAATGCGCCAGCGATTCGAGAAAAACACCCGCACCGATCAGCACATCAGCGTTATTCTGCGCAAGCCCCGTGCTGGCCAGATACATATCCACGGTAAACAGCGTCATGCCGATTATGGCCAGCGGCACATAAGTGGCGGCAATTTCGCCTTTAAGCAAGCGGTTGCACAACAACGCACCGATCGCGATGCCGATCGTAAACGTAGCCAGAAAAAGCGTGACGACCTGTTCATTCCCGCCGATGACTTCTTTGGCGAATGTCGGAAATTGAGACAAAAAGCTGGCGCCAAACAGCCAGAACCAGGAAATGCCGAGAATGGAACGGAAAATGACCGGATGCTGGCGTATCTGCCGGAGGATGGCATATGTTTCGATCAGAAAGTTATAGTGGATTTTCAGACTGGCATCCGCAGGCTGTGTTGGCGGTATCGAAAAGCTGGCGAACAGACCCAGCGCAGCCACCGCGATGACGATGACGGAAATAATCAGCGGACCACCCTCGGCCATGATCAGCAAGCCACCGCAAATCGTACCCAGCAGAATGGCAACAAAAGTGCTGCTGTCGATCAGCGCATTGCCGCCGATTAATTCATTTTCCTCCAGTTGGTCGGGCAGGATGCCATACTTGAGCGGCCCGAAAAAAGCAGACTGCGTGCCCATCAGAAACAGAATCAGCATCAGTAGTCCGGTATGCTGCCAGAAAAATCCCAGGGCTGCGCCGAGCATAAGCACGATCTCGGCCGCCTTGATGATACGGATCAGTCTGGCTTTGTCGTATTTGTCCGCAATTTGTCCCGCCACTGCCGAGAACAGAAAAAAAGGCAGGATAAAAATACCTGCGGCGACCGTGATCATCACCTGCGGACTCAGCGCTGATTGCTCAATGACAGTATAGGTAATCAGAATAATCAATGCATTCTTGAATACATTGTCATTGAACGCTCCCAAAAACTGGGTCAGAAAGAGCGGCAGGAAGCGTCTGGTTTTCAGCAGATGCCATTGATCAGGGTGCATTGATTTTCTCCATAACAAAATAGACAGCTTTCAGTCCGGACGAGACCTTTGCACGGTGTGCATGAGCGGTGCGAGAATAAGGCAAAAATTTGCGAAAGAGCGGAGTTTACACCGAGTAAATGAGCATTTTTCGCAAATTTTTAACGCAATTATCGTGCCGCGTAGTAACCGTGCAAAGGTCTCCGAACAGCATAGCGGGTGCATTAAAAATGCAGCATGTATTAAACAACAACACGCGCAAGCGCAATCGCATAATTACGCGACACAAATCTGCGTATTTATCCCTGGAGACTGCCCGAGAATAGACTGATTTACTGCCGCGCCAAAAAGAATAATCAATTTGTGTTTACAAACTGAATTCGTATTCTATATACTACCGGTTATGCATCAGCATCACACGAATACAATATATAGTGGTTTAAAGATTCAGCCAGTGTGTTCAGTTTATTCAGATTCAACTGGATATTACCCGGTTAACGCTTTGGAATCACGTTGGTTTATTTCATGCCAATGAATCAGAGGGAGTCAAAATCAATGCAGCCAGTTACCGAATCCTCAAGTCCTACGCTATCCCGCAACCTCGAGATTAAAGATTTTGTGGATATCCATATCGACACCAAGCAATTTTCTCAATACAAAATCATTCGCCGCAATGGCGCTGTTGTCGCCTTTGAACCCATCAAAATTTCTGTGGCCATGACCAAGGCGTTTATTGCTGTCGATGGCGGCCAGGGCGCCGCATCGGTGCGTGTGCGCGAACTGGTCAGCCGCCTGACGCAGGATGTCGTCAATGCACTTCTGCGCCGCAAGCCGGACAGCGGTACATTTCACATCGAAGATATTCAGGACCAGGTTGAACTCGCGCTGATGCGCTCCGGCGAACACGACGTGGCGCGGGCCTATGTGCTGTATCGTGAAGAGCGCGCGCGCGAACGTGCGCGTCTGAAGGAACTGAATCCTGCGAAATCGCAGGAAGAAATCTGTTATGTCACCGACAAGGGAAACCGCATTCCACTCGACCTGCCGCGATTGACCGCGCTGATCGAATCTTCCTGCGCCGGTCTTGGCGATGTCGTCAATCCTGCGCCGATTCTGAAAGCGACATTACGCGAACTGTATGACGGCGTCACGCTGGAAGAAGTCCGGAAATCCGCCATTATGTCGGCGCGCGTGCTGATTGAAAAAGAACCGGCGTACGGTTATGTCACTGCACGCCTGCTGCTGAACAACATCCGCGCCGAAGTGCTGGGCGAGGAAGTATTGCAGGAGGAAATGCAAACGCACTATGCCGGTTATTTTCCGGCTTTTATCAAAAAAGGTATTGAAGCCGGTCTGCTCGATGAACGGCTGGCGCAATTTGATCTGGCCAGACTGGCCGAGGCGCTTCAGGCTGACCGCGACCTGCAATTTGATTACCTCGGCCTGCAAACCTTGTATGACCGCTATTTTCTGCACATCAGGGAAAAGCGCATTGAGTTGCCACAGGCATTTTTCATGCGTGTTGCCATGGGACTCGCGCTCAATGAAATCGATCGCGAATCACGCGCCATCGAATTTTACAATGTGCTATCGCGTTTTGATTTCATGAGTTCCACGCCGACACTGTTTAATTCCGGTACCTGTCGCTCGCAACTGTCTTCATGCTATCTGACCACCGTATCCGATGATCTTGACGGTATTTATGAAGCCATCAAGGAAAACGCGCTGCTCTCCAAATACGCCGGCGGTCTCGGCAATGACTGGACGGCCGTGCGCGCCATGGGTTCGCGCATCAAAGGCACCAACGGCAAATCACAGGGCGTCGTGCCTTTTCTGAAAGTCGTTTCCGACACCGCTGTCGCGGTAAATCAGGGCGGCAAACGCAAGGGCGCGGTGTGCGCCTACCTGGAGTGCTGGCACCTCGATATCGAGGAATTTCTGGAATTGCGCAAAAATACCGGCGACGACCGGCGCCGCACGCATGACATGAATACCGCGACATGGATTCCCGATCTGTTCATGAAACGTGTCATGGAAGACAGCGAATGGACCCTGTTCTCCCCGGCGGATGTTCCGGATCTGCACGATAAATTCGGCCGTGCGTTCGAGCAGGCTTATCTGGCCTATGAAGCCGGAGTCGAGCGCGGTGAGTTTGACTTGTATAAAAAAATTCCTGCCGTGCAGCTTTGGCGCAAGATGCTGAGCATGCTGTTCGAGACCGGCCACCCTTGGATTACTTTCAAGGATCCATGCAACATCCGTTCGCCGCAAAACCATGTTGGCGTGGTACACAGTTCGAATCTGTGCACGGAAATCACGCTCAATACCAGCGAAAAGGAAATCGCGGTGTGCAACCTGGGCTCCATTAATCTGCTCGCGCATTTGAACAATGGCGAACTCGACACGGATAAACTGAAAAGCACCATACGCACGGCCATGCGCATGCTCGACAATGTTGTGGACATTAATTTCTACGCAGTGGCCAAGGCCAGAAACGCCAATCTTCGCCACCGTCCGGTAGGTTTGGGCATCATGGGTTTCCAGGATTGCCTGCATCATCTGGGTATTCCTTATGCTTCAGCGGAAGCCGTCGAATTTGCCGACCGCTCAATGGAGCGAATCGCTTATGAAGCGTACTGGGCCTCCAGCGAACTGGCCAAGGAACGCGGCTGCTACAGCACCTTTAAAGGCAGCCTGTGGGATCGCGGCATACTCCCGCATGAATCACTCCAGCTGCTACAAGAAGAGCGCGGCGGCTATGTCGAAGCCGACATGGCTGTCACACTGGACTGGGAAGCGTTGCGCAAACAGATCAAAAAATATGGCATGCGCAATTCCAATTGCCTGGCGATTGCGCCAACCGCCACGATTTCCAATATCGTCGGCGTATCGGCGAGCATCGAACCGACCTACCAGAATCTGTATGTCAAATCCAATCTCTCCGGCGAGTTCACCATCACCAGCAAATTCCTGGTGCGTGATCTGAAAGCGCGCCACTTGTGGGATGAAGTCATGATCGCCGATCTGAAATACTTTGATGGCGCAGTCAGTAAAATCGACCGCATTCCCGAAGACATCCGCATGCTTTACGCCACGGCTTTTGAAATGGATCCGCGCTGGTTGATCGAAGCAGCGGCGCGTCGGCAGAAATGGATTGATCAGTCGCAGTCGCTCAATATCTATATGGCGGGCGCTTCCGGCAAGAAACTCGATGACACGTATAAACTAGCCTGGCTGCGCGGCCTGAAAACCACCTATTATCTGCGCTCCCTGGGTGCGACCATGGCGGAAAAATCCACCGTGCAGTCCGGCGCGCTGAACGCTGTCCCCGCGCATGGCGGCATTCAAGGTGTCAGCAGTATGGAAACCACTACAGTAGAAATCAAATACTGCGCCATTGACGATGAAAGCTGCGAATCCTGCCAGTAGCGCTGCCGGACTCCGATCAACAGCACAATGAATGACATACATACTATAAGGAAGCTTGAACATGCTGACATTTGAAGACGAACCCAGACAGCCCAAAAAACCCGCAAGTCCGATGCTTACCAGCGATCCCCGCCATGCCGGATTGTCCGGCATGTATCACGGCAATAGTGGAGATCAATCCACGGAATCGTCGGAAGAATCCGGCGAACAGGCTGCGGCGGGCAGTCCGCTCCGCCGCGTTGCGGTGGAAGACAAGAAAATCATCAATTGCAGCGCGGATGTGAATCAGCTGGTGCCCTTCAAATACAAATGGGCCTGGGACAAATACCTCGCCGCCTGCGCCAATCACTGGATGCCGCAGGAAATCAACATGAGCCGGGATATCGCGCTGTGGAAAGATCCCAACGGTCTGACCGAAGATGAACGCCGCATCGTCAAGCGGAATCTGGGTTTCTTCGTTACCGCGGATTCACTGGCGGCGAATAATATTGTGCTGGGCACCTACCGCCATATCACCAACCCCGAATGCCGCCAATATTTGCTGCGCCAGGCGTTTGAGGAAGCGATTCATACGCATGCGTACCAGTATATCGTCGAATCGCTCGGCTTGAATGAAGGCGAAATTTTCAATGCCTATCATGAAATCGAGTCCATCCGCGACAAGGATGAATTCCTGATTCCGTTCATCGATACGCTGACCGATCCCGGCTTCAAAACCGGCACCATGGAAACCGATCAGCAACTGCTCAAAAGCCTGATCGTGTTTGCCTGCATCATGGAAGGACTGTTCTTTTACGTCGGGTTCGCCCAGATTCTGGCGCTGGGCCGGCAAAACAAAATGACCGGCGCGGCGGAACAGTATCAATATATCCTGCGCGACGAGTCGATGCACTGCAATTTCGGCATCGATGTCATCAACCAGATCAAAATGGAAAATCCGCACCTGTGGACCAAGGCATTCCGCGAAGAAATCGCCGGTCTGATGCGCAAGGCCGTGGCGCTGGAATACCGCTACGCGGAAGACACCATGCCGCGCGGCGTACTCGGCTTGAATGCGCCGATGTTCAAGGAATACCTGCGCTACATCGCCAACCGCCGCTGCCAGCAGATCGGACTGGATCCGCTCTATCCGGATGCGAATAACCCATTCCCGTGGATGTCGGAAATGATCGACCTGAAGAAAGAGAAGAACTTCTTTGAAACGCGGGTGATTGAGTATCAGACGGGAGGGGCGTTGAGTTGGGATTGAGGGGTGCAGCAGTCGATGCAGCCAGATTATGCGATTTTTTTGTCGGACATGTTACTTAGGCATATCTATGTGACTATAAGCGGAGACCAATGATGGGAGAAGATATTGTAGGGTTCACGCTATCCATTCTCTGGCAAGCTTGCTGATGATCGCCGGATCGAGATGTATGACGTTGCCCAAGCACTCATTAGTTTTCAGCGATCAATTGCATTAACTACTCATCTTGTTTTAAATCAAGAAATAATTACCCAAGCTCCAGCACTCAAAAATGCTGAAATCATTGCACTACCGCCTACAGAAGGAAGTTGG